>JAPFCU010000063.1 GCA_026169535.1 Blautia sp. | reverse complement strand
TATGGACATAGGTTACACCTCCTTAAATTTACTAAATATATCACTGATAGCTGCCATGCGGGGATCCTTCGGCTCCTCTGCACATCCGCAGGGACCGTCGTTGAGGTTTTTCCCACACTGGCTGCAGATGCCTTTGCAGTCTTCTCTGCAGAGTACCTTCAAAGGCCAGCTCATCAGTACCTCAAGATAGACCAACCGGTCCACATCCAGGTCCATTCCTGTGAGATAGTTGCTCTCATCCAGATCATTAACTCTTTCTTCATCTGTAAGCTTCATATCCAGCTTTCGCTCAATATGACACGGTATCTCCACTGCCACCTGCTCAAGACAACGGTCACAGGGCATCCCAACAGTCACCGTAGTGCTGCCTTTAAGCTCAAGGACCTTATTGCCAGTATTGGTAATGGTCAGTTCTACCGGTTTTTTCTCCAGTACAGGGAACTGCCCAAGCTGAAATTTTATTTTTTCAAGTTCCAGCTCTGCGCTGACCTGTATGGTTTTTCCCTCACAGGATGTAACATCTGATAAATGAATCTGCATAATTATCTCCTATTCACACTTAGTCAATTATACATAGGAGGCAACCCTTTGTCAAGGATTTTTCCAACTGTTACAACAATTCTGTTATTTTTTGTCAAAAATGTCAGGACGGCTCATAAGCTCTAAAGGATAATCTCCCAGATGTTCCAGTTTAAATCCGTTCGCTTTATATTTTTCATAATCAAAGGCATTCAGTTCATCACAGGCAAGCTTATGAAATTCATAGAAATTCGGCCAGTATTCATACCCGTCTCCCAGATTATGAGTCAGATATGCATCCGCAATATCACAGCCCATCTGAGGAGCCACATAAAATGCACCCATGGCAAGAACATTTACTCCATTTCCTGTAATGGCACGAAGAGCTGCCGGGACACTTTCTACCACTCCCGAAAATACACCCGGGCATTTGCTTGCTGCAATGTGGATTCCCATTCCGGTTCCGGTTTTACAGTACTTTTATTATATCCCAGAAGCCGCGGCCATTCTCCCCGGATTCCATTCAGAACCGGATGATCTGCCAGAATTGTTTCCGGGACAGCCCCTTCACAATGTTCCATTCTGTCATCATACGGAAGAAGCTGTACCGGAAGTACATCCTGTACTGGTGTTGCCCACCATTTTCCCTGTCCGCCGATTCCGTTAAATGTCATATAACCGCCAAACATCAGAAGCGCTCCACCCTGAAGGACATATTCTTTCAGCAGCTGACAGCGATTTGGAAACATCTTTCCGGAAGAAAATGTTTCGGAGGGAATGAGCAGCGTATCTGCGCCAATATCTGACAGGACTATGCAGTCATATTCCTGCAGTTCTTCTATGGTAAAAGGAAAGCTGTCATTTGCAATGTGATTCGGCATATAGGTCAGCTCATATCCGGCTTTTTCAATAGCCTTATCAATCCAGCCAAGTCCTGTTTCATATTTTGCTGCTGAAAAGCTGTTAAATCCTTTTGTTTCTGTCTGGACTGCCATCCAGGATTCACCTGCAAATAAAACTTTTTTTGCCATAAATTGTCTCCTCTCTGTTTATTTTGCTTTCTTAGGCTTCTGACTGAAATAATCGATCACAAGTGCCAGAATCAGAACTGCACCCCAGATCAGTGTTACATAATAAGTAGATACACTTCTGAAGCGGTTGATACCTGCTTCGATCATCTTCAGAAGAACGATTGCCGTGATCACTCCGGAAATTTTCCCTTTTCCTCCATTTGGGCTGACACCGCCAAGAACAATCAGAAGGATTGCCTGCATCGTATAATTGCTTCCATAATCTGCTCTTGCAGAAGAATAGGTAGCAAGCATCATCAGACCTCCCAGTGCCGCACAGATTGAAGATGTGATATAGGTACGAAACAGAAGACCTGTTGTGTTAATACCCGAAAACTTTGCAACATGTGCATTGGTTCCATAAAGACGGAGCTTTGTTCCATAGGTGCTCTTTTCCAGCATAAGCCAGATAAGAAGAGCAACGACAATAAAGACGATCAGTCTTCTGGGGATAAATCCCAGGAAATTACCAGAAAAGAAATCACAGTACTGTTTTGGGAAAGAAGAAACAAGTATTTGCTAATAGTTTGTATAATTTTTGTCAATATGGCATAAAAAAAGAAGGCTTCCATAACGGAAACCTTCTTTTATAGAATTTACATCAAAACAATTAAACTAACGCTACAGTTTCACGGCAGATAGCCAGCTCTTCGTTTGTCGGAATAACTGCAACTTTAACCTTGGAATCCGGTGTAGAAATTACCACTTCTTCACCACGAGCCTTATTTACTTCTTTATCAATAGTAATTCCAAGATAGCCAAGGTAAGAGCATGCATCCTCACGAACGAGATTATCATTCTCACCAATACCTGCTGTGAACACAATAGCATCTACACCGTTCATAGCTGCTACATAACCACCAATATATTTTGCGATGCCGTATCCAAGAGCTTCTCTTGCATTCTTAGCATCTACATTTCCTTCTGCGGCAGCATCTTCCAGGTCACGCATATCGCTGGAGATACCGGACATTCCAAGAAGACCGGATTTCTTATTCAGAACATCCATAACGCCTGCGATATCCAGATTTTCTTTCTTAGCAATGAATTCCATAATAGCAGGATCAATGCTTCCGGAACGTGTTCCCATGATCAAACCTTCAAGAGGAGTGAGACCCATGGTTGTATCAATACATTTGCCGTTTACTACTGCGCTGATGGAAGAACCGTTTCCAAGGTGGCAAACGATAACTTTGGAATTTTCTTTGTCAAGACCAAGGAACTCAACAGCACGTTTGGAAACAAAGCTGTGAGATGTTCCGTGGAAACCGTATCTTCTGATTTTGTAGTTTTTGTAATAATCTAACGGCAGACCATAAAGATATGCTTTTGCAGGCATTGTCTGATGGAATGCAGTATCAAATACACCAACCTGAGGTACACCCGGCATCAGCTCTGCACATACACGGATACCGATGAGGTTTGCCGGATTGTGAAGCGGAGCAAGGTCATTGCACTCTTCTACCGCTTTGATCATCTCTTCTGTGATCACTGCAGAGGAAGCAAATTTCTCACCGCCATGTACAACACGATGACCGATAGCATCAACTTCTTTCAGGCTCTGGATTGCACCTGTTTTTTCGTTTGTAAGAGCGTCCAGAACCATCTGGATTGCCTCTTTATGTGTAGGCATCGGAGCTTCTGTAATTTCTTTTTCTCCGCCGGCTTTTTTGTAAACCAGTCTTCCGTCGATTCCGATTCTCTCGCAAAGACCTTTTGCAAGAACAGCCTCTGTATCAGAGTTGATAAGCTGATATTTTAATGAAGAACTTCCACAATTGATTACCAATACATTCATGTTTTTACTCTCCTATTCTTTTATGTACCGTTCGATATTTCTTATTTGTCCTCTGCCTGGCACTGTACTGCTGTAATAGCAACGACACCAACGATATCATCTGCAGAGCAGCCACGGGAAAGGTCATTGACTGGTTTAGCGATACCCTGGGTAACAGGTCCATAAGCTTCTGCTTTTGCAAGACGCTGAGCAAGCTTATAACCAATGTTTCCTGCATCAAGATCCGGGAATACCAGTACGTTTGCTTTACCTGCAACCTCGCTACCAGGAGCTTTGGAAGCACCTACACTTGGAACGATAGCTGCGTCAAGCTGGAATTCTCCGTCCAGTTTCAGTTCCGGATGCTCTTCTTTTGCGATTCTGGTAGCCTCTACCATCTTGTCTACGTCTGCATGCTTTGCGCTGCCCTTTGTGGAATGGGAAAGCATTGCAACGATCGGCTCTTCCTGTACCAGAAGCTGGAAAGATTCTGCAGAAGATGCTGCAATAGCAGAAAGCTCTTCCGGAGTCGGGTTCTGGTTCAGACCGGAATCAGCAAATACAAACGCGCCGTTTGCACCATACTCACAGTTCGGAACTACGATCAGGAAGAATGCGGATACCAGTTTGGTTCCCGGTTTTGTCTTCAGGATCTGGAGACATGGACGAAGTGTGTCTGCTGTGGAGTGACATGCGCCGGATACCATTCCGTCTGCATCGCCCATCTTAACCATCATAACACCGTAGTACGGATACTGTGTATGAAGGATTTCTTTTGCCTTCTCCGGTGTCATTCCTTTTTTTGCTCTTAACTCAACAAATTTGTCGATGTAGGCCTGAGTTCTGTCAGAAGTCTCCGGGTCAACGATAGTAGCACCGGAAATATCAAAGCCGCCCTCTGCTGCTTTTGCCTTGATAGTCTCTTCGTTACCGATCAGAACGATCTTGGCAACACCCTCTTTCAGAATCTTGTCAGTTGCCTCAAGAGTTCTCATATCCTCTGTCTCCGGCAGTACAATTGTTTTAATGTTTTCTTTCGCTCTTTTTTTGAGCAGTTCAACAAATCCCATGATTAAAATGGCTCCTTTCATTATTTGGCCTAACGGCCTGATGAGATCATAAAAAGCATCTCATAGATACCTTTATTATAACCCCTGGAATTTTTTATTTCAAGCATTTCCACCCTATAAAAAGGCAAAGTACAGTATTTTTTAACGTGCAATTTTGCCATTCTGGCATATTTTCTATTTTTATCAAAAAAGACAGAAAATAATCTGCTGTCAAAAAAGAAAATTTATGATATGATAGAGAAAAATTTAAAGGAAAAACACTTATGAACGTCACCGGCATCATTGCAGAATACAATCCCTTTCACATGGGACACCTGCATCAGATCAAATATATAAAGGAAAAGCTTCAGTCCGATTACATTGTCATTGCCATGAGCGGTGATTTTGTACAGAGAGGTGCTCCCGGGCTGCTGCCCAAACATATTCGGGCAGAAATGGCTCTGCGCTGCGGTGCAGACCTGGTTCTGGAGCTTCCGGTCCAGTTCTCCTCTGCAAGCGCCGAATTTTTTGCTCACGGAGGCGTCTCTCTTTTAAACGGACTTGGCATAGTCGATCAGATTTGTTTTGGAAGCGAGGAGGGAGACACTGAGGGAATGCTTCTTGCTGCCAAAATCCTGAACCAGGAACCGGCAGAATATCAGGAACTTCTTCAGGCATACTTAAAAAAAGGCATGTCTTTTCCCGCTGCAAGAAGCAAGGCATTAAACGGCTATCTCAGCCTGCTTCCCGGCAGCACACAGCAGACAGTTTCCCCGGAGCTTCTATCCTCCCCTAATAATATTCTGGGAATTGAATACTGTCGGGCGATCCTTTCTCTGAATTCACATATAAAACCGGTTACCCTGAAAAGAAAAGGAAGCGGCTACCACGAAAATACTTTATCAGAGGGACAACTCCCCTCCGCATCTGCCATCCGCCGTTTTCTCCAGAAAGCAGAAGACCTTTCCCCTGCTCGCGAAATGCTTCCGGAACCTGCTTTTGCACTTCTTCAGCAGGCTTTTCTCCACGGTGAATATGTCACAGAGGACGATCTGGATCTGCTGCTCCATTACAGACTTTTGTCTTCTTCTGCAGAAGACCTTGCTTCCTGTGCAGACCTTTCACCTCAGCTTGCAGACCGTATCCGCAATCAGCTGAACTATTATCAGGGTTTTGCCCAGTTCGCGGAGCTTCTCAAAACAAAAGAACTCACCAGAACAAGAATCCAGCGGGCCCTGCTGCATTTGCTTCTGAATATAAAGGAAACGCCCAGAGAGGCAGGCTATTGCAAGATTCTTGGATTCAGAAAGGATTCTGCTCTCCTGCTTTCAGAAATGAAAAAGAACAGTTCTCTTCCTCTGCTTACCAAAACAGCAGATGCAAAAAAAATACTTTCCTCAGAGGATCTGAAGCTTCTGGACACCAATACCGAGGCATCCAATATATACGAAAGTATTCTCTGTCATAAAACAGGACGAGCCTTCCGGCATGAATACCAGAAACAGATCGTAATTTTATAGTCAAACAGGTGCAGTTCCCATAGGGAACCGCACCTGCTTTTAATTTCCGCACTCTATACTGATCTCATTAAACTTCTCCAGAATATCATCGATATTCAGGCCAGCCTTTTTTTCGCCGGCACAGTCCATGACGCTTTCTCCCTGATGCATCATCAGGAGCCGGTTTCCGTATTCCACCGCATAGCGGAGATTATGCGTCACCATGATCGTTGTCAGCTTTTTTTCCTTCACAATCTTATCTGTCAGTTCCATGATGATCTCTGCCGTCTTTGGATCAAGGGCTGCCGTATGCTCATCCAGAATAAGAAATTCAATAGGCGTCATAGTGGACATGAGAAGCGCCATTGCCTGCCGCTGACCGCCGGAAAGAGAACCTACCTTTACATGCATTTTATCTTCCAGCCCCAGATTCAACGGACGAAGAAGTTCTCTGTAATATTCGATCCGCTGTTTGTTCACTCCTCTTCCCAGTCCAAAACGTTTTCCTTTATTGTCCGCCAGAGACATGTTTTCCAGGATTGTCATTGAAGGACAGGTTCCCAGAGAAGGATTCTGATAAACCCTGCCTATTTTTTCATTCCGGCGAAATTCTTTTGCATTAGTAATGTCTTTTCCATCCAGAACAATATTCCCGGATTCTATCGGAATGCTGCCGCATATAATATTCAGCATAGAAGTTTTCCCTGAACCGTTGCTTCCTACCACAGAAAGAAATTCCCCGTCCTTTACCGTAAGGTTAAAATCTTTAAACAGACACATTTCATTAACAGTACCAGGATTATAATATTTATAGATGTTTTTCAGCTCAAGCATCAATCTTCACCTTCTTCCTTCTTTCCATACTGATCAGCAGCACGATCAGAAACAGTGCAGCTGTGATCAGCTTCATATCCTGAGGCTCAAAATTTCTCATGGCAACTGCCGTACATGCCTTATAAAGAACAGAACCGATCACCACTGCGGTGGTTGCTTTCATAAAGGTCATATTTCGGAAAAGGCTGGTTCCAATGATCACGCTTGCCAGACCGATCACCACCGCTCCTGTTCCCATGGAAATTTCAAACACTCGTTCTTCCTGACAAAAGATACATCCGGACAGCGCTACCAGCCCGTTGGCAATGGCAAGTCCAAGGATCTTTACATTTCCCTGATCCCTGGCAAGGGCAGTTACCAGTTTCTCATTATCACCTACTGCCCGCAGAAGGAAACCTGATTTACTTTTCATATAAAAATCAAGAATCAGCTTCGTAACCGCAGCCAGAATCACGATCACAATCAGCGTTCCATAAGGCTGCACCGCCTCGGGAAGAAGCTTTTCAAGAAAACTGTTTTTAAAAATCGTCTCCTTGGAAAACAGAGGAACATTGGAGGTCCCTGCAATCCGGAGGTTGATGGTCCAAAGAGCCGTCATCATAATAATGCCGGACAAGAGATCTCTGACACGTCCTTTCACATGGATCAGCCCTGTACAGACGCCTGCCAGTGCCCCTGCCGCAAATGCTATTGGAAGGGTCATATAAGGATTTACTCCCCGGGAAATAAGCGCAGCCGTTACCGCTGCTCCCAGCGGAAAGCTCCCATCTGTAGTCAGATCCGGAAAATCCAGTATTTTATATGTAATGTACACACCCAGGGCAAGAATACCATAGATCAGACCCTGCTCTATAATCGTGATAAAAAAGTCCATCACCAGTCAACCTCCATACTTTTTATTTCGCTTCTGCAATTTCCTCAAATACTTCTGCTGCGGAATCTGTCATTTCTTCCGGAATTTCGATTCCCAGATTTTCTGCTGCCGCTGTATTTACATAAAAAGCCGCTTCCTCAATTGTCTCAAAAGGAAACTCAGAGGCTTTTTTCTCACCTTTAAGTACCTGAGCCGCCATTTTTCCTGTCTGTCTGCCAAGCTCAACATAATCCAGTCCCTCAGCCGCCAGACATCCAAGCTTCACCTGTTCAATCTCGCTTCCGAATACCGGAATCCCGGCTTCATTTGCCATTTCAAGAATGGTTGGAAGAGAAGAAACTACTGTGTTATCTGTTAAATTAGTCATACAGTCCACTTTTTCCATCAAAGTCTGGGCTGCCAGCGGAATGTCTGCTGTGGTGGTAATTCCGGCTGTTTCAATCTTGAAATCATAGTCTTCAGCAAGAGCTTCGTACTCTTTGACAGCGGATTCAGAATTAGCTTCACTTGTTGTATACATGATACCAATGCTCTCTGCTTCCGGAAGTATCTGGCGAATCATCTCCAGCTGCTGTTTTACCGGAAGTTTATCGCTGGTTCCGGTAATCTCTCCTACCGGATTTCCATCTTTATCTGCAAGTTCCGCAGTCACAGGATCTGTCACTGCTGTGTAGATCACCGGGATTTCTTTTTCCAGTGCCGCATTATAGAGGCTCTGAGCGCTTGGTGTGGCAATCCCTACCATGAGATCAACTTTATCAGATGCGAATTTATCAGAAATCTGCCCGCAGGTTCCCATATCTGCAGCTGCATTTTTATAATCCACGGTAAGATTCTTTCCTTCCTCTATTCCTTCTTCTTTAAGCCCCTCCAGAAATCCCTCTCTGCAGTTATCCAGAGATCCATGCTCTGCAAACTGTTCAATTCCTATGGTATACTGATCCTCCGCATAAACTGTTGTGATTCCTGCAAGTGCCATGGTCAGTAATGCTGCTCCTAATACCTTCGCTGTTGTTTTTGTTTTCATTGTGTTGTCTCCTCTCTCTACTTTTGATTTTGCTTCACCGGAAATATACGCCAATTTCCGATATCTGTCTGTGAGAAAGAAAGCTGTGATACCTTATCCAGGATTTTTCCTGATAAACAAAAAACCGCCTCAAGCTAATGCTTGAGACGGTAATAATTACTTATTATCGCGGTACCACTCAAATTGACAAAATGTCCACTTTCTCATGTACAAACATACACTCCTGATTGGTAACGGGTTCGGTTCCCGTCAGCGCCTACTCTCAGATAAAATAATTTCGGGCTGCCCTCGGAAGGCCATTCAACATTCTGTTTCATACGGGATTCCACCATCCCCCCGCTCTCTGTAATGATACAAAAAATGTTTACTCTTCTTCCTCATCGGTTTTGTTGTTTTATACTTTAGCACATGAAATCATTGTTGTCAACCTAGTATTTTAATTTTTAAAGCTGTGGATCGGAGCAGGAATTCTTCCGCCTCGGTCAACAAATGCCTCACAGGAGAAAGAGTTCACCGGCATGATCGGCGCATATCCCAGAAGTCCGCCGAATTCTACAGTTTCACCAACACCTTTGCCGATCACAGGGATCACACGCACAGCCGTTGTCTTCTGATTGATCATACCAATAGCCGCCTCGTCTGCAATGAGACCGGAGATGGTAGACGCCTTTGTATCACCCGGAATAGCGATCATATCCAGTCCTACGGAGCAGACACAGGTCATTGCTTCCAGTTTTTCCAGAGAAAGTGCCCCAAGATTTACCGCATCGATCATTCCCTGATCTTCACTGACCGGAATAAACGCACCGCTTAATCCACCTACTGCTGCAGAGGCCATAACGCCGCCTTTTTTCACCTGATCGTTCAGGAGTGCAAGAGCTGCTGTTGTTCCCGGGGCTCCCACTCTCTCAAGACCGATCTCCTCAAGGATCTCTGCCACACTGTCTCCAACAGCAGGTGTAGGCGCAAGGGAAAGGTCTACGATACCAAATGGAACACCAAGACGTTTAGAAGCTTCCCGGGCTACCAGCTGACCTACGCGGGTAACTTTAAAGGCCGTTCTCTTGATCGTCTCACAAAGAGTTTCAAAATCCTTGCCGCGCACTTTCTGAAGTGCCGTCTTTACAACGCCCGGTCCGCTGACGCCTACATTAATAATACAGTCAGCTTCTGTCACTCCATGGAAAGCACCTGCCATAAACGGGTTGTCATCCGGCGCATTACAGAATACTACCAGCTTGGCGCAGCCAAGGGAATCCTGGTCTCTGCTTGCCTTTGCAGTTTCCAGAACGATCTCTCCCATAAGCTTTACTGCATCCATATTGATACCGGTTCTTGTGGAACCCACATTTACAGAACTGCACACACGCTCGGTAACGGCAAGAGCCTGCGGGATGGAACGGATCAGAAGCTCTTCTGCCGGAGTCATTCCTTTGCTTACCAGAGCAGAATAGCCTCCGATAAAGTTTACGCCTACTGTTTTTGCCGCTTTGTCCAGAGTTTTTGCAATGGAGACAAAATCCTCAGTGGAACGACAGGCAGCGCCGCCTATCAGGGCAATTGGTGTTACGGAAATTCGTTTATTCACAATGGGGATCCCATATTCCATTGCAATCTTATCACCCGTTTCCACCAGTTTCTCTGCGTATTTTGTGATCTTATTATAAATATTTTCGTTTACCTTTTCCAGATTGCTGTCAATACAGTCCAGAAGGCTGATTCCCATAGTGATGGTACGAACGTCAAGGTTTTCCTGTTCGATCATCTTATTGGTCTCATTTACTTCAAACATATTAATCATAAGTTCATGTCTCCTTATACTTTCAGTAGTTCTTAACAAGTCTTTTTTAGATTCTGTGCATCTTGTTAAAGATGTCCTCATGCTGGCAGTGGATCACGACTCCGATACTCTCCCCTAGGTCGTTCAGCTCTTTTGCAAGAGACGCGCTGTCTTTTGCAGATGCGCTGGTATCTGTTACCATCATCATATTGAAATAACCCTGTATGATAGTCTGGGTAATATCAAGAATGTTTACGTTGTTGTCGGCCAGATAGGTACATACCTTTGCAATAATTCCTACTGTGTCATTTCCTACTACTGTGATGATTGTTTTTTTCATGGTATTTGATCCTTTCTATACGGTAACTGCCTCGGAAGCAAAGTCCCGTTTCGCCACCTGAATTTTAAAATCATTTGATTTATAAGGGTTGTCTCCCAGTGTTACCTCTGAGCAAACTGTTTCATAAGCCAGCTCCTCGTAGTTGTTTTCTCTGCTTAAATGCCCCAGGAAGATTGCTTTCATATTGTCATGAAGGAGTCTGCACAGAAGTCTTCCTGCATTTTCATTGGAAAGGTGTCCCCTGTCTCCCAGGATCCTCTGTTTCAGATAATATGGATATTTTCCCACCTGAAGCATGCGGATATCATGATTTGCCTCCAGAAGCAGAGCATCCAGATCCTGCAGATTTTCGATAATATAGTCATTATATTTTCCAAGGTCTGTAGCGATCCCCACGGAATGTGATCCGCATTCCAGGCGATATCCCACCGGCTGGGCTGCGTCATGAGATATGGTAAAGGGCTTCACCTTCAGATCCTTGATAAGGAAAGGTTCGTCTTCTCGTATTTCATGGAAGATTCCTTCCGGAATCTTTCCCAGAGATCCGGAGCGGACCATAGCGTCCACAGTTCCTCCAGTGGCATATATAGGAATCCCGTATCTCCGTGCGATCACCCCAAGTCCTTTGATATGATCGGAATGTTCATGTGTGATCAGAATTCCATCAATATCTCTTCCCGTAAGCTCCAGACTGTTCAGACCGGTTTCCATCTTTTTTCCGCTGATGCCGATGTCCACCAGAACATGGGCGCATTCTGAACCTACATAAATGCAGTTACCGCTGCTTCCGCTGGCTATGCTGCAAAGTCTCATAGTTTATTTATCCCTTCTTCTATCTGTCTGTACGTGTTCTGCGGACATCCGTTGTTTTCTATCACATAGTCTGCATGAGAAAAAAAGAATTCTTCTGATGCCTGACTGGCAATGATATTCTCTGCTTTCTCACGGCTGTAGCCTCTGCTGGCCATGAGACGGCTGATCCGGATTTCTTTGTCTGTATGCACATACCAGATCTTATCACAAAATGCATCATAATGATCTTCCAGAAGAAGTGCAGCCTCAACAACAAAGAGTTTACAGCCTTTTTCCCTTTCTTCCTGTATTTTTTCCAGTATCCGGGACTTTACTGCCGGATGGACGATCCCGTTTAATTTCTGACGCATTTCCTCATTACAGAATACTACATCAGAAACCCTCTTCCGGTCAATGGTTTTGTCGTTTTTTGTCACTTTTTTTCCAAACAGCTCCACTATCTGAGCATAACACCTCTCTCCAGGCTCCATGACCAGATGGCCAACCCGGTCCGCCTGTACGACACAGGCGGACAAATGCTCTTCCAGATAATTCAGGACTGTACTTTTTCCTGCGCCTACACCGCCGGTCAGTCCAATAACTTTCATATGATCCCGTTCTCCTGTCATTTTGCCTCGTACCAGCTTTCTCCCTGATGCATATCTACCTCAAGTTCTACGGCAAGCTGTGCCGCGCCTTTCATTTCTTCCTGAAGAATCCTGGAAACCTCCGGGATCTCCTCCTTTTTGGTTTCTATAAGAAGCTCATCATGAACCTGAAGCACAAGACGGGACTGCAGTCCTTCTCTGTTCAGCCTTTCGTAAACGCGGTTCATGGCAATCTTAATGATATCTGCAGCAGTTCCCTGGATCGGGGAATTCATGGCCACACGTTCTCCAAAAGATCTCTGCATAAAATTACTGGATTTCAGTTCCGGAACCGGGCGTCTTCTTCCAAACATAGTGGAAACATAGCCTTTTTCCCTGCCTTCCTCTACCATTCCGTCAAGGAATCCCTTGATCCGGGGATAAGACTCAAAATATTTTTCGATATAGTCGGCAGCTTCTTTGCGGGTGATGCTCAAATCCTGGCTCAGCCCAAAAGAGCTGATTCCGTAAACAATACCAAAGTTTACTGCCTTTGCATTTCTTCTCTGAAGATCTGTCACCTGGTCAAAAGGAATATGGAATACCTGAGAGGCAGTAAGTCTGTGGATATCCTGCGCCTCCCTGTATGCCTGAATCAGTTTTTCATCCCCGGACATATGAGCCAGCACGCGGAGTTCAATCTGTGAATAGTCCGCATCCAGAAATACATATCCATCCTCCGGCACAAACACCTTACGGATCAGACGCCCAAGTTCCATACGGACAGGGATATTCTGCAGATTCGGCTCTGTACTGCTGATACGGCCTGTTGCTGTAATGGTCTGATTAAAGGTTGAATGAATTCTTCCATCCTTTTCGATCACAGCACTCAGACCGTCTGCATAAGTGGATTTCAGCTTTGTAAGCTGTCTGTATTCCAGGATATCGCTGACAATCGGCTGCTCCGGCGCAAGCTTCTCCAGAATATCTGCCGCTGTCGAATAACCGGTTTTTGTCTTCCTGCCTCCGGGAATTCCCATTTTTTCAAACAGGATCACCCCCAGCTGTTTGGGAGAGTTGATATTAAATTCTTCTCCCGCTTTCTCATAAATCAGTTGCTCCAGTTCCTGTATCCTGATGCTGAGTTTTTCTCCATAAGCCTTTAATTCTTCTCCTTTTACCCGGATACCCCATTTTTCCATAGAGTCCAACGTAAATACCAGAGGAAGCTCAATCTCTGTATAAACCTTCCACATACCGCTTTCCTGAAGAGCATCCTGTACCGGTTCTCTGGCAGCTAAAACTGTAAAAGCCTCATAACAGGCAAAGATTCCCAGTTTTTCTGAAGAGGCTTCCCATGCCTTTGCAAAGGTCATTTTTCCCAGTAGTTCTTCTCTGGAAGGAAGGCTTATTCCATTCAGGTACTCTCTGGCAATATCCTCATAAGTATACGAGGATTTCAGGGGATTCAAAAGATACGCCCCAATCCCCATATCAAACACCTGCAAAGTATCTTTAAGATCTGTATGTTTTAACAAAGCTTTTATATCCATAGCAGAGATCCTGACATGATTCCCAAGATCTGACAACTTTCCGCAAAGGTAGTCTCCGGTCATAAGCCCTTCTGCCGGAAGGTAATAGATCTCATCTTTTTCCAGCGCCAGCCCCAGACCATACACCTGGTCTCTGTCCGCGATCAGAGATGTGCCAATATATGTTTTTTCTGCCGCTTTGGCAAAAAGCTTCTCTGCCCCGCTCAGGTCAGCACAGGTAAAAAAGCTCTGTTCCATAGTGCTTTCAGGCGCTGCCTCTGTGTCAAAACGTCCCAGAAGATTTTTAAATTCCAGACGCCTGCAAAGCTCGTAAGCCTCCGGTGTATAAAGATTTCCAAGTCTTGCCTCCTCATAGGAGTATTCCAGAGGACTTTCTGTATTAATGGTTGCCAAAGTTTTGCTGAGAACTGCCATATCGTAATGATCCCTCAGGGATTCCCGTGCTTTATTTGGCTTAACCTCCTCCAGATGGTCATGAGCATTTTCGATAGAACCATACTGGACGATCAGTTTGGTGGCTGTTTTTTCTCCCACGCCTGGAATACCTGGGATATTGTCAGAGGAATCTCCCATCAAAGCCTTCAGTTCAATGATCTGGGGCGGCGTCACCTGATATTTCTCAATCACTTCTTTTGTATGAAAATCCTCAATGGTGGTCTTCCCCCGTGAAGTTTTTGGAAGGCGGATCAGAACCTTATCTGTAGCAAGCTGGAGAAGGTCCCTGTCTCCGGAAAGAATGGTTACATCCATTCCCTGAGCCTCGCTCCTTCGGGCAAGAGTACCAAGAAGATCATCTGCCTCATATCCACCCATGGAAACGGTTTTTACTCCCATAGCAGTCAGCATTTCTCTCATCAGAGGAACCTGCTCTACCAGTTCAGAAGGCATTCCTTTACGGGTTCCTTTATAAGCGTCAAATATTTTATGCCGGAAAGTAGGCTCATGCAGATCAAAAGCCACAGTCAGATAATCCGGTCTTTCCTCCTCCAGTATGCGGAACATAATATTCAAAAACCCGTATACAGCTCCCGTATGCCGGCCCTCCGAATTCGTCAAATCCGGAAGTCCGTAAAATGCACGGTTCAAAATACTGTGTCCGTCGATCAGTAAAATTTTTTCGCTCAAATCCATGTCCTCCTGCTGTTGTCTTTTTACCAAAATCTTTTCATTTCAAAAAATACAAAAATAAGAAAAATAATTAAAGCGCCGGAAAGGAGAAGCGTCAATATTCCCCCGACCAGCTGCATATATCTTTTGTGATGGATATATCTTCTGGACTTTCGGATATCCTGTTCCAGAAGATTCTGAAAATCCAGAACACAGCCGTCCTCCTGCTCCACCAGCTGCTGTGTCACTTTGTTTACAATAAAATATGTCTCAAGCTCATCATAACAGGAGGAACAATGTTCAATATGATCCAGAAATTCCTCCAGTTCATCTGTTTTCAGTGTGTGATTGATATATCTGGCTACCATGCTCTCTGCCGTCCGGCAGTCCAGTTCTGTGATTGGTGCTTTTCTGGTCATATAATTCCCTCCTGATCCGTTCTTTTTATCATATCATAAAAAAAGGTGATCCTCAACGTATTTCGCTGGAATCACCTTTCACCTCTGATTATTTAGTTACAAATCTTCCTGTCCTGCAGATGTTGTTACTGCTGCAGGAGGAGTTTCCAGGATATGCATAAACTCTTCACCTGTAATCGTCTCATGCTCATACAGGTACTGTGCAAGTTCATGAAGTTTGCCTATATTATCCTGCAGGATCTTAAGAGCCTTATCATGCTGTGTCTTAACAAGCTCTACAACCTTTTTATCAATCAGGGTCTGTGTCTCAAAGGAACATGCAAGAGCCGCATCTCCTCCAAGATACTGATTGCTGATGTTTTCCATTGCAACCATATCAAAATCGTCACTCATACCAAAACGTGAGATCATTCCCCGTGCAATCTTGGTTGCCTGCTCAATATCATTAGAAGCTCCTGTGGTAATAGACTGGAAAACCAGTTCCTCTGCCGCACGTCCTCCGGTGAAGGTTGCAATCTTGTTCTCAAGTTCCTCCTTTGACATCAGGAAATGCTCCTTCTCGTCTACCTGCATAGTATATCCAAGTGCACCGGAAGTACGCGGAATGATCGTGATCTTGTGTACAGGTGCAGATTCTGTCTGCTTCGCTGCAACAAGAGCATGACCGATCTCATGATAGGATACAATGAGTTTTTCTTTATTGGACAGTACTCGGTTCTTCTTCTGATAACCTGCGATAACAACCTCGATGCTCTCCTCAAAATCAGCCTGAGTAGCAAACTTACGTCCGTCACGAACTGCACGCAGCGCAGCCTCATTGACAATGTTCGCAAGCTCTGCACCGGAAGCTCCTGCTGCTGCTTTTGCAATCTCATCAAAACGTACTGTATCCGCAATTTTAATCTTTTTGGCATGAACTTTTAAGATTTCCTCACGACCAAGCAGATCCGGAAGCTCCACAGGAATTCTTCTGTCAAAACGTCCCGGACGGAGGAGCGCCGGGTCAAGAGAATCCGGTCGGTTGGTGGCCGCCAGGATCACTACGCCCTTGGAACCGTCAAAACCATCCATCTCTGTCAGAAGCTGGTTCAAAGTCTGTTCACGCTCATCATTTCCGCCTGAAAAGCCTGCGCCGTCACGTTTTTTACCAATGGTATCAATCTCATCAATAAATACAATACAAGGTGCCTTTTCATTGGCCTGTTTAAAAAGGTCACGGACCTTGGCCGCACCCATACCTACAAACATTTCCACAAACTCTGATCCGGAAATAGAGAAGAAAGGAACATCTGCTTCTCCTGCAACTGCCTTTGCAAGAAGAGTTTTTCCTGTTCCCGGAGGCCCTACAAGAAGGGCTCCTTTCGGCATGGACGCACCGATTTCTGTATACTTCTGCGGGTTATGAAGATAATCTACAATTTCTGTCAGAAGCTCTTTCGCCTCATCCTCTCCTGCAACATCAGAAAATTTGATTCCTGTCGAAGATTTCACATATACCTTGGCATTGCTTTTGCCAAAAGACATAGCACCTCCCGGTCCCCCGTTGCCCATAGATGACATCATTTTTTTGCTGAGCCAGCGTCCCAGGAAAATAAAAATTCCAATAGGAATGATATAACTGAGGATCAGTGTCAGAAAAATGGAAGGACTTTCCGGAAGCACTTCATCCATTACCACATTCGCCTCCAGAAGACGGTTTACCAGATCCGGATCATCCATCTGAACAGTCTTGCAGGTAAGCTTATTTCCGGTCTTCGGTGAAATCACCTCATAATAAATATAGCCTTCTTCTATAGTTGCCTTTGTTACGTTTCCTTTTTCCACACTTTTGATAAAAGTGGAATAATCAGTCTTTTCAACACTGCGTTCCTGGATCGCCGGAACAACCAGAATGTTCAAAAGAACGATGATCACACCTACAATGATATAATACACATAAAGCGGTCGTTTTGTAGGCGTCTTATCAGGTTTTTTGTCGCCTAAGTTCATATATTGTCTATCCTCCATCCCTGCAGCATCATTTCAGATATGTTTACTTATCATCATATCCTTATGTGCATAAAGTTATTTACCAAATGTAACATACCACCTTTTTCCTTGAAATTCAATGTTCTTCCTGTGAAATATTATAAATTTTTCATAAAGAATGCAAAAGAAAGACAAATTTTGTCTTGCACAATTTATTAGAATATGTTATTATAATTTACGGTTCATGTGCCGCTGTGGCGGAATTGGCAGACGCACTTGACTCAAAATCAAGCGGGTAACACCGTGCCGGTTCGAGTCCGGCCAGCGGCATGACTATCAGACTGTTGAGTTTCTCAGCAGTCTTTTTTATTCTGAAAAAGACCGGATATCCACCCGGTCTTTTTTGTTTATTTCAGTTTGTCTGCATCCTCAAGAAGTTTTTCGTAAACTGGAAAACAATCAAAAGTAGCAAAATAATCCTTCGGTGTTTCCGCTCTTCGAATCAGCTGGAAACTTCCGTCTTCGCGAAGAAGGATCTCCGCAGATTTCAACTTGCCATTATAATTATAACCCATGGCAAAACCATGTGCTCCTGTATCATGGATCACCAACAGATCGCCTTTGTCGATCTTTGGAAGATAACGGTCAATAGCAAATTTATCATTATTTTCACAAAGAGATCCTGTCACGTCATACAAATGGTCGCACACCTCATGCTCTTTTCCCATAACAGTAATATGATGATAAGCACCATACATGGCCGGACGCATCAGGTTTACTGCGCAGGCATCCACACCGATATATTCTTTATGTGTATGCTTTTCATGAATAGCCTTTGTAACAAGACAACCGTATGGTCCCATCATAAAACGTCCCAGTTCCGTATAAATGGCAACGTCTCCCATTCCCTCCGGAACAAGAACCTCTTCATAAACTTTGCGGACGCCCTCTCCGATCACGCGGATATCATTTGGTTTCTGATCCGGGCTGTATGGAATACCGATACCTCCGGAAAGATTGATAAAACTGATATGTGCTCCTGTTTCTTTCTGAAGTTTTACAGCAAGCTCAAACATGATCTTTGCAAGCATGGGATAATACTCGTTTGTTACGGTATTGCTGGCAAGAAACGCATGGATACCAAAGTTTTCTGCTCCTTTTTCTTTCAGGATACGGAATGCGTCAAAAATCTGCTCTGTTGTCATGCCGTACTTGGAATCTCCCGGATTATCCATAATATCATTGCTGATCTTAAAAAGCCCGCCTGGATTGTAACGGCAGCTGATGGTTTTGGGGATCCTTCCTACAGATCGTTCCACAGCCTCAATGTGGGTAATATCATCAAGATTGATAATTCCGCCAATCTCGTCTGCATAGCGGAATTCCTCTTCCGGAGTATCATTGGAAGAAAACATAACATCTCCGTCTTTGCAGCCCAGTGCCTTAGCCATCATAAGCTCCGTCATGGAAGAACAGTCGCAGCCGCAGCCATATTCCTGAAGAATCTGGATCAGATAGGGATTCGGAGTAGCTTTTACTGCAAAAAACTCCTTAAATCCTTTATTCCATGCAAACGCCTCTTTCAGCGCTTTCGCATTTTCGCGGATTCCTTTCTCATCATAAAGATGAAAAGGGGTTGGAAACTGTGCTTCAATTTCTTTCAACTTTTCCAGCGTAACAAATGGTACTTTTTTCATAATAATCCTGTCTCCTCGTCTCTGGTTTTTCTCCTCGCTTGTCTACTTCACATGCTCGTGAGTAAACAGATGATCCTGACAGTATTCATAATTGCCGTTGCATTTGGAACAAAAACGGAATTCCAGATTCGGATCATCCAGCTCTGTACGTCCGCAGATGGCACATTTATGCTTGGCAACACTGGTTCCCGTTGCAGGATCCACACGGCTCTGGGCCATGGCTTTTTTGAATTCCCTTCTCCGCTTCACTTCCTTTGGACGGAACCGGTACATACTGATCCCGCTGAAGAAAAACAGAATAAAATTCAAAAATGATGCTATAATAGGCACGGTCATTACCCATGCGCCGATACGTATATAAGATATGATATTATACAGGATGATCGCTCCGTATACCCATCCCATCCATTTCATCTTGATCGGGATCACAAACCACAGAAGGATCTGCATATTGGGATAGCAGGCTGCATAAGCCAGAAAAACAGACATACTTACATAATACGTAGTAAATACTGCTCCCACCAGATATACCCGGCCTGTAAAAAAGTAAGTCAGGAAGGCCGCTGCCATCACAAACAGCAGTCCTGAAAAAATATACAGATTATAACGGAAGGTTCCCCAGGTACGTTCCAGGGAATTTCCAATGGGATAATAGAAAAAGAAAATGGAGATCACAAACAGTAAAAAGCTTCCTGTCTGAGGGGGATAGATCACCCATGTGACCAGTCTCCAAATCTGTCCTTTCAGGATCATTGCCGGCTCAAGGCTCAGTATATTCAGCATACCAGGATTTATAACCATAAGCAGATATCCCAGTACATAGCAGATCACCATATACATCGTCAGATTTGGGATCCCATATCTTCCATATTTACGTTCCAGCTTGTCAATCCAATTCATAAAATCACTTGAGCTCCTTTTCATCATTAAATGACTGTCAGAAATATTTCTTCTTTGACAGTACGATCGCAGCGATCACGCTGAGTGCAATGGATATCAGAATAACGATCAGAAATCCCCAGGGTGTTTTGGAAAACGGCATTCCTGCTGCACTTAAGTTCATTCCGTAGGCGCTGAAGATAATTGTCGGGATACTCATTACGATGGTGATCACAGAAAGAATCTTCATAACATCGTTCAGATTGTTGGATATTACAGATGCAAAAGCATCCATCATACTTCTTAAAATACCGCTGTAGATATTCGCCATCTCAATGGCCTGGGTATTCTCAATGATAACATCCTCCAGAAGTTCTGTATCCTCCGGATATTTCTTGATGCTCTCAATCTTGATCAGTTTCTCAAGCACCGCTTCATTTGACCTCAGAGAGGTTGTAAAATACACCAGTGATTTCTCCAGTTCCAGAAGTTCGATCAATTCCTGATTTCTGGGCGAAAGATGAAGCTTTTCCTCTACCTGTTCACTTTTCTTATCGATAATACGAAGATAACGCAGATACATACTTGCATTCCGATAAAGGATCTGCAGGATAAAACGCGTTTTCATATAGGTAAAAAAGTTTCTGACACGACCTTCCATAAATCGGGTCAATACCTGGGTATCCTCCAGACAGATAGTAAAGATCATCTTGTCTGTCACAATAATACCCAAAGGAATGGTTCCATACCAGTCCTTGTCATTTCTCTCTTCGATCATAGGCACATCCACCAGTATCAGAGTATAGTCATCCTCCACTTCAATACGGGAACGCTCCTCCTCATCCAGAGGGGCTCTGAGATCGTCTACCTCTATCTGAAACTGCTCTGAAATCTCAAAGATTTCTGTTGCCGTGGGATTTGTCAATGCAATCCAACAGCCATCCTGCGGTTCCTGTATTTCATGAATAGCCCCGTCAGATGTCCGAAACATTCTTATCACGATTCTGCTCCCCTTTCCACTCTCTGTTATGTCCCGGAGTCATGCTTCGGAACACCCTCAAACAAATATAATTTACATTATAAGTTGTGCAGTGTCCTTTGTCAATTCTTATAGCTTGACATTAACAGGAATTTCATATTACCACAACATTTCGTACATCATAAAATACATTTTCAGAAAGACTGAAAACTTGTCCTTGGATTTTGTTTGTGCTATAATAAGAACACTTAATAAATTCAGACAGTACGACAGACAGTTACTGTGAACGGAATAGCAGCAATGACAAACAAACTGAATTTGCAGAATCAGGAGGCAATCAGAATGGACAACAAAAAATATGTTGCATATGTGGGAACTTATACCCACGGATCCAGTAAAGGAATCCAGGTTTATGATGTTGACGTTGAAAAAGGAACTTTAACTGAACGAAACGAAGTAGAAGTCAGTAACTCCTCCCACACAGCACTTTCCAAAAACGGTCTTTTCCTCTATTCTATTGAAGATGAAGGTGTAGCTGTTTTTAAACGTGATGAAAATGGTGATCTTACCAGGATCAACAGTGTGAGTATTGACGGAATGAGAGGATGTTTTCTTGCTACTGACGTAGACGGTAAGTATCTTTATGTAGCCGGTTACCACGACGGTAAAGTAACCGTTGTTCACACACACAGAGACGGACGTCTGGGAAGTCTGATGGACGGCGTGTTCCACAAAGGTCTCGGCAGCGTGGCTGAGCGGAATTTCCGACCTCATGTAAACTGCGTGCGCCCCACTCCGGACAACAAATATCTCTGTGCAGTAGATAACGGAATCGACCAGGTTAAAATCTACCGTATTAACAAAAGACGTCATAAACTGGAACTTGTTGATATTCTCCGCTGCCCGAGAGAAAGCGGGCCCAGAATCATCCGTTTCAGCGCAGACGGCCGCTTTGCTTATATTCTCTTTGAGCTGAGCAATGAGATCAAGGTATACAGCTATGACGGAAGCGGTCATCTTCCGGAATTCGAACTGATCCAGAGTGTTTCCACTCTCCGAAAGGAAAATGATAAAGATGCCATTCATAATGCAGCATCTGGTCTTGCACTTGCACCTGATGGAAAACATCTTTTCTGCACCACAGCAGGAGAAAATTCCGTTTCCATGTACGAGATTGATCAGAAAACCGGTCTTCTGGAAAAGAAATTTAATCTTCCCATCAGCGGCGACTATCCCAAGGATCTGGTGATCTTCCCGGATAACCAGCATATTGCCATTGCAAATCATGCAAGCAATACCATTACCGTGTTCCGGGTAGATTATGAAAAAAATATCATCGTCATGAATGACAGACCGCATAAGATAGAAACCCCCAACAGCATCCATATCTGGCCTGTACCGGAAAAACCGGAGAAAAAAAAGATGCCAAAGACGGAAACAGCAGAATAATCTTTAAATAAAAGAAGACTGATAAATCCCATGGAATAAAATTTCCATCGTTTATCAGTCCTTTTATTTTATGCTTCCTTCCTGAAAACTACCTGATTTTCTTTTATAGTCTGCAGCACTTGTATCTCTGCCAACTGATCTTTGTCTGTTTTCAGAGGGTCCCTGTCAAGAATAACAAAATCCGCAATTTTTCCCGGTGCAATAGTTCCCTTTTCCGTTTCTTCATGATACTGGTATGCGCCGTAAACAGTAATAGCCTTCAACGCCTCCAGAATCGATATTTTTTCATCTGCACCAATGCTCTGTCCTGTTTTTGACACACGGTTTACTGCACAGGAAACTGTCCGCATCATATCCGGTGGCACCACCGGTGTATCCTGATGGAAAGTGAACTTCATCCCATAATCCACGGCATCTCCGGCCGGAGAAATATGCCCTCCTCTTACCGGTCCGAAGTTTTTCATATGGATATCGCCCCAGTAATAAGTGTGGGCTATAAAGAAGCTGGGCATCATTCCTATATCCGCCATTCTTTTCAGCTGATCTTTTTTCACCAGCTGAGCATGTACCATCACCGCCCGAAAAACATCCCGATCCTCTCTTTTTTTCAGTTCCTTTTCAAACTGTGAAACATACTGTTCTGCAGCCGCATCTCCATTACAGTGGGCAAGAAGCTGCTGTTTCTTATCCAGTGCAAGGGCAATATATTCCTGAAGCTTTTCATCGCTGTGAATAGGATATCCCCTGTATTCCCCTTCTCCCTCATAAGGCTCCAGCATCCAGGCGGTTTTGCCCTGAGGAGAACCGTCCAGAAAAATCTTATATCCGCCTATTTTCAGATGATCCTGGTAGGTTCCGGCATATTCCGGTTCCTCTTCGATCAGATCTGCTGCTGTCATAATATCCAAATAGCCTACGATATCCAGCTTCAAGATTCCCATTTTAGACGCCGCCTTCAAAAGCTGAAACAGGGGTCTTCCTACCATTCCATCCTGTACCGTGGTGATTCCGTAAGATGCATACAGGTTCTGGGCTTCCCCCATCAGCTTCATCAGTTCTTCCACAGAGGTCATGGGAAGTCCTGCCTGGAACTCCAGAAAAGCTTTTTCTTCCATATAGCCATCGGGGGTTCTGGCTCCCGGAATCCTGCCGTATTTTCCATCCGGACGGTCTTCCGTGTGTTCGTCAATACCCTGAAGCTCCAGTCCCTTACTGTTTGTCACTCCCATATGAGAGGATGCATGGATCAGAAGCACCGGATTTGTGGGACTGATCTTGTCCAGCACATATCTGTCCGGATGTCTTTCTTCTGCAAGGAAATTATGGTCGTAATTGCAGCCTACAATCCAGGCATCTTCCGAAATATGTCTTTTTTCCTTAAAGGCTTTCATGGTATCTACAATATCTGCGAAATCCTTACAGCCTGACAATTCACACTGGGTCATGGAGTTTGCCGTTCCCACAAAATGAGAATGCCCGTCAATAAAGCCCGGAAGCATAACCGCTCCCTTCAAATCCACAATCTCGTCTTCCCCTGTACGAAAACTTAAAATCTCTTCCCTGCTTCCCACTGCTGTGATGCGGCCGTTTTCCACACATACCGCTTCTGCATACAGGTTCTTTTCTTCCATGGCGAGAATAGTTCCATTTATATAAAATGTTTTCATGGCATCCTCCTTTGCATATGAAGAAAAGGGAACATGTTTTATTCTGCTCCCTTTCCTGCTTTTTATTTTTTGTAAAACTCCTGAACTTTATCCATCCGTGCATACATATTTCCAAAAAGCGCATCCACAATCGCCAGAGCGCACATAGATTCCACCACTACCACTGCCCTTGGCACGATCACCGGATCGTGACGACCGTGGATCTCCAGAGATATGTTTTCTCCCTGATCTGTTACGGTATCCTGAGGCTGGCTGATGGATGGGGTTGGCTTAATGGCAGTCCGGAGAAGGATTTCGCTTCCATCACTGATTCCACCCATAATTCCCCCTGCATGGTTGGATGTTTTGGCAATTGCGCCGTCAGCAGAGGTAAATCCGTCGTTATCCTGGGAGCCTTTCATTTCTGCCGCATGGAAGCCTTCCCCAATCTCCACGCCCTTTACGGCTCCAATAGACATGACTGCCTGTGCCAGCACAGCGTCCAGCTTCTCAAAAACCGGAGTACCAAGACCTGCCGGTACGCCCTGAATCCGGCACTCAATGATGCCGCCTGCACTGTCCAGATTCTTCATGCACTCTTCCAGAAATTCACCTGCTTTTTTTGCTGCGGCTGCATCCGGCATATAAAAGGCATTATTGTTAATCTCTTCAGGATGAAATTCCTGAATCTCTATCGGACCAATGGACTTTGTATAAGTGCAGAAGGAAATCCCCATAGATTCCAGAATCTTAAGGGCAATGGCTCCTGCCGCCACCCTTCCCAGCGTTTCTCTTCCGGAAGAGCGTCCGCCGCCCCGGTAATCCCGGAATCCATACTTGGAATCAAAGGTAAAATCCGCGTGACCCGGACGGTAGGAATATGCAATATTCCCGTAATCCCGGGATCTCTGATCCATATTTCTGACCATAAGGGAAACAGGAGTTCCTGTTGTCCTGCCTTCAAAGACTCCTGACAGGATCTCCACCTGATCTCCCTCTTTCCGGGCTGTTGTATAGCGGCTCTGTCCCGGTTTACGCCTGTCCAGCTGTTTCTGGATATCCTCTTCGGAAAGAGGAAGTCCTGCCGGGCAGCCGTCTACAACTGCACCCAGAGCCTTTCCATGGGATTCCCCCCAGGTGGTTACGGTAAAATGCCTTCCGAATGTGGATTTATTCATAAATTTCTCCTTTTGCCACAACCTCTTCAAATACCTTCAGTGTCTGTTGGATCACTTCGTCTGAATGAGCGTCTGATAAGAACATTGCCTCAAACTGGGACGGAGCCAGATGAACACCTCTGTTCAGCATAGACAGGAAATAATTAGCAAAAGCTTTTGTATCAGAGGTTTTTGCGGAAGTATAATCGCAGACCTCTTCTTTGGTAAAGAAAATGCTTCCAAGGGAGGATATATGGTTCAGGTGACAGGTAAGCCCTGCTTTTTCTGCGATCTTTTTCATTCCCTCATAAAGCTTTTCGCCCTTTTTCTCAAGTCCTGTATAAACCTCAGGATGAGTATAAAGATATTTCAGCTGAGTCAGTCCTGCCGCCATGGCAACCGGATTTCCGCTTAAGGTTCCTGCCTGATAAACAGGACCGGAAGGAGAAACCATTTCCATGATCTCTTTTCTGCCGCCGTAAGCGCCTACCGGCATACCTGCACCGATAATCTTTCCATAAGTAACCATATCCGGTGTTACGCCAAAATATTCTGCCGCTCCTCCAAAGGCAAGGCGGAAGCCTGTGATCACCTCGTCAAAGATAAGGACCGTTCCAAATTTATCGCAAAGCTCTCTAAGTCCCTGAAGGAATCCTTCTTTTGGAAGGACAACTCCCATATTGGCTGCCACCGGCTCTACGATCACAGCCGCCACCTGATCAGGAGCACTTTCCAGAAGCGTACGCACGCTGTCCAGATCATTATAAACTGCTGTCATAGTATCCTGGGTACAGCCTGCCGGAACACCGGCGCTGTCCGGAACGCCGCTTGTCATCACACCGGATCCGGCGCTTACCAGAAGAGCATCGCTGTGTCCGTGATAGCAGCCTGCAAATTTAATGATCTTGTTTCTTCCGGTAAAGCCTCTTGCCGCACGGACAGCGCTCATTACTGCCTCTGTGCCGGAGTTTACCATACGCACCATTTCCACATGGGGAAGATGGTCGCAGATAAATTCTGCCATCTCCACCTCTACTGCTGTGGCACAGCCAAAGCTTAATCCTTTTTCACAGGCCTTTACCACCGCTTCGCGGATCTCCGGGAAATTATGACCCAGGATCATGGGTCCCCAGGAATCTATATAGTCGATATATTCTTTTCCGTCTGCATCATAAATATGACAGCCGTCTGCGTGGTCGATAAATCTGGGAGCTTCACCAATGGCTCCATAAGCACGGACCGGACTGTTGACACCGCCCGGGATTCTTTTTACTGCTCTCTGAAATAATTCTTCTGATCTGGTCATCAGCCGATCCTCCCTTCCTGAATAAACCCTGCAAGCTCTTTTGCATAATAAGTCAGATAAATCTGTACACCTGCACGGTAAGCACTTGCTGCCATCTCGCATACAATCTTATCTTCTTCGATCCAGCCCATTTTTGCAGCCGCTTTTACCATAGCATACTCGCCGCTGACACTGTAGGCTGCGATGGGTACGTTGGTCGCTTTGTGAACTTCGGAAACCATATCCAGATAAGACATGGCAGGTTTGATCATAATGATATCCGCACCTTCTTCAATATCTGTCAAGGCTTCCTTCATACCTTCTCTGCGGTTATGGTAATCCATCTGGTAGCTCTTACGATCGCCGAATGCCGGAGCAGAGCCCGCAGCATCGCGGAAAGGACCGTAAAAGGCAGACGCATATTTAACTGCATAGGACATGATCGGAATTTCCTTATGACCTGCCTGATCCAGACACTCCCGGATGGCGCGGACACGACCGTCCATCATATCAGAAGGAGCCACCATATCTGCTCCTGCCTCCACGTGAGAAAGAGCAGCCTTTGCCAGAAGCTCCAAAGTCGCATCATTTTCTACCTCATGGCCGCAGAGCACACCGCAGTGGCCATGGGAAGTATACTCGCACATGCAGACGTCTGTAATATAATACATATCAGGAAACTGTTTTTTCGCCTCACGAAGTGCCTTCTGGACAATGCCGTCCTGCGCATAAGCACCGCTTCCCACCTCATCTTTATGATCCGGAATTCCAAACAGCATCACACTGGACACACCTGCTTTTGAAAGATTTTCCAGTTCATAAGGAAGCTGATCCACACTGTAGCGGAACTGTCCTTCCATAGACGGGATTTCTTCCTTAATGTTGTGTCCTTCGCGGACAAATAAAGGATAGATCAGCGAGGATTTGTCGATCCTTGTCTCTCTCACCATTTTTCTCAGTGTCTCACTGCCTCTCAGTCTTCTTGGTCTCTGGATTAAATCCATGTTTCTCACTCTCTTTCCTTTTTCTCTTTTATTTCTTCCACCAGTCGGATCAGTTCCTCAATGGTGGCCTTTTCAGCCATATAAGTTTCCATGCCAAAAGCATCTGCTGCCGCTTTTGTCTGCTTTCCGATGCAGGCTGCAGTAAGTCCGGCATAGTCGGTACTTCCCACACTTTCTACGAAGCCCTTTACTGTAGATGCACTGGTAAATACCACACAGTCGATCTGATTTTTTTCAATTTCTTTCTGAATATCAATGATCCGGCTACTTTCATAAACAGTCTCATAAGTGGGGATATCATCTACAATACCCCCTGCTTTTTCCATAAGCTTTACAAGATTTTCATTTCCCTTCTGTGCTCTTGGAAGAAGAATGTGCTCTCCTCCCTGAAGCTGTGCCGCCAGTACTTCTCCAAGGGAATCCCCGTCATATACCTCCGGCATTAAGTCTACCAGAAGTCCTCTGTCCTCCAGAACCTTCCGGGTACCCTGTCCGATAGCTGCAAGCTTCAGTCCAAAAAGACTGCGGATATCTGTGTGGTGCCTTTTCAGCTCTTCAAAAAAGATCTCTGCACCGGTAGGACTGGTAAACACTGCCCACTGATATTTCCGGATATCTTCCAGCGCCTGATAAAGTCTGCTCTGATCTTCCAGCGCCACAGTCCGTATAGAAGGAAGCTCCAGAACCTCCGCCCCTTTTTCCCTGAGAAGTTCTGTAGTACGGGAGCTTCTGTTTTTCGGCCTTGTAACCAGCACCTTCCAGCCCATAAGGGGAAGTCTTTCATACCATCCAAACTCATCTGCCAGGGCACAGACCTTTCCAACCACAATGATCGCCGGTGTTTCAATTCCCTGACGCTTTACTTCGTCCTCCAGCGTGCTTACTGTGGCAACGATCTTTTTCTGACCTGCCGTGGTTCCCTTCTGGAGAATGGCTGCCGGCATCTGCGGATCCATTCCTGCATTCAGAAGTCCCTGACAAATATCGTGAAGAGCAGCTACTCCCATAAGAAATACCAGTGTTCCCCTGGTTTCTGCCAGTGCACGAAAATTAATGTCATACTCTTTTCCTGCTCTTCTGTGTCCGGTAATAATGTGAAGAGAAGAGCAGAAATCCCGATGTGTCACAGGGATTCCGTTATATGCCGGAACTGCCAGAGAGGAGGTCACACCTGGAACTACCTCATAAGGGATTCCATGCTCTGTCAGAAGCTCTAGCTCCTCGCCGCCTCTTCCGAAAAGGAAAGGATCCCCTCCTTTCAGACGTACCACCCGGTATCCCTTCTGCGCTTCCTGAAGAAGCACCTGATTAATCTCCTCCTGTGGAAGCGTATGCTTATCCGCACGTTTGCCTACATAGATCAAACGGGCGGAATCCGGAATCTTTGTCAGGACACCCTGTCCTACCAGACTGTCATAGACCACTACCTCTGCCTGATTCAAAACCTCAAGACCTTTCAGTGTAAAAAGTCCGGCATCTCCCGGACCTGCACCTACCAGCCAAACCTTTCCAACGCTCATGCTGTCTCTCCTTTTTCCATGGATTCTTTCAGACGTTTTGCCAGCTCTGTTCCCAGTTTCTCTGCCTGGGTAAGCTCGCCTTCTGCTTCTCCTTTGATATAGGTTCCGTCTGCTTCCCGGTAGTACAACCCCCGAAGCAGCAATTTTCCTTCACGAATCTCACCATAGGCAGCCACCGGAGAGGAACATCCTCCGTCCAGGTACCGGACGTAAGCCCGTTCCGCAGTACCACAGATCCATGCCTCTTTATCACAATATCCCTCCAGGCAGGAATAATCTTCTCCCTTTCTTCCCTGAACCGCCAGAATTCCCTGACCTGCTGCCGGAAGGATCTCTTCTACTGTAAAGTACCTGTTGATCCGTTCTTCCAGACCCAGTCGCTTCAGTCCCGCCGCCGCAAGGATCAGTCCGGAATATTCTCCGGCATCCAGCTTGCGAAGCCTTGTCTGAAGGTTTCCGCGGATGCTTTTTACCTCCATATCCGGATAAAGCTTTTTCAGCTGCAGGGTTCTCCGAAGGCTGGAGCAGCCCAGAGGTTTTGTTTTATCTAATTCTTCTGTTCCTTCCGGAAGCACCAGAACATCCCTTGGATCTTCTCTTCCGGAAAAAGCCAGAAGGGGAAGCTCTTCCGGAACCTCCATGGGCATATCTTTCAGGCTGTGTACCGAAAGATCCGATCTTTTTTCCATAAGGGCAAGATCCAGTTCTTTTACAAAAAGTCCTTTTCCTCCAACTTTATCCAAAGTCCTGTCAAGGATCTTGTCTCCTGTTGTTTTCATCGTCAGGATCTCTGTATGTATTTCCGGATGCTTTTCATTAAGAAAGCTCTGTACCATTTCGCTTTGAAGAACAGCAAGCTTACTTTCCCGGCTTCCGATAATGATCTTATTCTCCGTCATTTTCTGCACTTTCCTCCATAGCCTCCTGAATAGCGACCCTGACTTTTTTTGCCCGTTTATGATCCAGACCGCTGGCTGTCACGCCTACTACCAGCTCATCCTTCATATAAATTCCCGGGAAATAAAAATCACATTTATTTTTATCGTCTGCAATGTTTACATAAATACCCTCTTCCTTACAGACACGATAGATTTCATCATTTAATTTCCAGTCATTGGTGGCTGCGATAACCATATATGCCATCTGAAAATCCGTTCTTTTTACAGGACGGGTAATCAGGTTTACGTATCCTGTCTTGCCCAGTTCCTGAAGTTCCGCTGTGCATTTCGGAGCAATGGCAGTTACGTTTCTTGTAAACTGAAGTAAGGTTTTTACTCTTCGTGTGGCAATATTTCCTCCGCCTACCACTACGATCTTTTTATCTGAAAGATCCACAAACATGGGAAAATACCGTTTATTCTTCATAGAGTTTCTCCAATCCTGCCACACATTCCAGGAAGGTTTCCTGATTCAGGCAGTCACGCAGCCCGAAGATCAGCTTGTTTACCACCTTGCCGGCAGCTGTATCTACTGCTTCAAGGAGTTTTTGCCTGTCTTCCTGTTCCATTGGCGTTTTTTTCAGTATTTTTTCAATGCGGAGGTTCAGATCCTCCACTGCATCATCCCGAATTTCCTGTATTCTCGGGATCACATCTCTTCCCTCCAGCCACTGGTAAAACTCCTCCAGCTGCTCCTGGACGATTCTGTCTGCCTTTTCGATGCTTTTTTTCTGCTCCGGAGAAACTCCGGCTGAATGAAAGCTGTCCATATCATAAAGTGCGATCCCCTCAACATCGGAAAGCGCAGGGTCAATATCCCTGGGTACTGCCAGATCCAGAAGGATCATCGGCCGTTCCAGTGTCAGCTGGGCAAAATCTTCCGCCTTCAGCGTAAAATTCGGGCTTGCCGTTGCACTGACCACAAGATCACACTGAGGAAGGTACTCCATCCGTTCTCCGTAATGAATCCGTTTACAGCCCGCCGGAATTTCTACGATACCGCTTCTGTACTGACGTACAGTCACGGTCACATCACCTCCGTTTTCACGAAGAGTTTGTGCGGCTACCTTGCCCATTTCTCCATTTCCGATAACCATGCAGGTTTTTCCCTTTACTTCATACCCCTGTTCTTTCAGTGAACTTAAAGCCTGATGGATCACAGAAGGATTTCCATGAGCCAGCGGTGCTTCTGTCTTAATCCTTTTGCCAACTGTTGCAGCCATACGAAAAAGAACCTCCAACACACTGTCCGAGGCAAAATGTTCTCTGGCGAAATTCAGGGCTTCCTTGATCTGGGTAAGAATCTGATCTTCCCCCAGGATCTGGGATTTCAGCCCGCCTGCCAGATGAAACAGGTGGCTGACTGCCTCCCTGTCCCTTCTTGTAATAAAATAATCTTCATAGGAACTATCCTCAATGCCCTTCAGTTCACAAAGGCACTGGTACAGAGAAAGCTCCTTTTCCTCTTCATGACTCGCCCAGATTTCAAGGCGGTTGCAGGTAGAAAGAATCACACAGCCATGGATTCCTGCTTTTTCTTTCAGCAGCTCCATTGCTTCCCCTGCATTCTTTTTTGTAAAGGCAAATAATGCCCGTATGTCAACCGGCGCACGGCCGTGGTCTATTCCAATCATGGAAATCGTCATAATGCTTCTCCTTTGTACAAAACACAGCGTCGGTGTACAAGGAGAAACTCGTTCCCTGTACACCAACACCACCATTCCTTATGATAAACATTACAACGCACAATGTCAATGCTGACAGGGGTTTTTCCACAAATTTACCGGGCGTCCACTGTCTTTGTGGCAATGATGTCCACTCCGGTTTCTGCCACGTTGAAAAGGATGGTCTGTCCCATACGGACAGGAGCCGAAATCCGGATTCCTTTCAATGCCCTGACACAGTCAAAGATCTTTTCTTTCGGGATATCTGCTCTTGTTTTAACAGAAACCGCAGGAAGCTTTCCTCCTTCTACTGCAACAGTTGTTGTTACGGTTCTTACCGGAGATATAACCTCCTGTTCCCCGTAGATTTTTCCCTTTTTACAGGTATTTCCTTCCACTGAGACAACTTCCTGTCCACTGAGATTTACAGTCAGAGCACATCCCATAGGACAGCCAATACAGGTAAGATATCTTTTTTCCATGTTTATGCCTCCTCCATGCTTATGGTGATCTTTTTCAGCTGTGGAAATTCTGCCAGCTGTTCTTTTTTCAGTGTCAGCTCCTCCATTTCTCCCGGAGCTGCATATAAACGTTTTTTATGGATCACCTGCTCCTCATCAAACCGGACATTAACATAACAGTTTCGATATACTTTTCCTACACGGAAGCGTACTTTCAGACTATCTTCCATGTATTCCGGACGGACAAAAGACGGAACCGTATAGCGGACACCCTCTCCGGTTTCCAGCGGTATCTGTTCCTGTGCGGATCCGGCTTCCGGTTCTCGCCGGTCTTCTCTTTTGGCTTTGATGTATTCTGCCGCATGTCTTCCTGCCGCCTCTGCCTCCTCTGATACAAAATCCACCAGATCATGAACATGAAGTACATTTCCGCAGGCAAACACTCCGTCTACACTTGTTTCCAGGCTTTCACTGACCTGCGGACCGGAAGTGACAGGATTCAATTTTACTCCCATCTCTCTGGAAAGCTCATTTTCCGGAATCAAACCTACAGAAAGCAAAAGCGTATCACATCTATATTCTTCCTCCGTTCCCGGTATCGGCTTTCCTTTTTCATCCACCTGTGCAAGAGTCACTCCCTCTACCCGTTCTTTGCCTTTGATATCTACCACTGTATGGCTAAGCTTCAGCGGGATACCAAAATCATCCAGACACTGTACAATATTTCTTTTCAGTCCTCCTGAATAAGGCATAAGCTCTGCCACAACCTTAACATTTGCTCCTTCCAGAGTCATCCTCCTTGCCATGATCAGACCAATATCTCCGGAACCAAGAATCACTACCTCCCGTCCCGGAAGATAACCTTCCATATTTACAAGCCTCTGTGCTGTACCTGCTGAAAAAATTCCGGCCGGACGGTATCCGGGTATGTTCAGCGCTCCCCTTGACCGTTCCCTGCACCCCATAGCAAGGATCACTGCCTCTGCCTGAATCTCCAGAAGCCCTTCTTCTTTGTTCAGTGCGGTGATTTTTTTATCCCCGCTGATATCCATAACCATAGTATTCAGCCGATACTCCACCTCTGCTTCCTGTGCCATGCGGATAAATCTTTCTGCATATTCCGGTCCTGTAAGCTCTTCTTTAAAGGTATGAAGACCGAAACCATTATGTATACACTGATTTAAGATTCCACCCAGCTCCCGGTCTCTTTCCAGGATAAGAACCTTTCTCATTCCACTCTTCTTTGCGGATATGGCTGCCGCCAGTCCTGCCGGACCGCCTCCAATAACCACTATCTCATAGTTTTCCATGATTTTTCCTCCCGCTTTCTGTATTCTTCACAATGAATCCTTATTCACACCTTCTATAATCCCGGAATGTCCTCCGGACTTGGTAATATCTGCCATATCCACCTGTAATTCTCTGGCCAGGATCTCCATGGTCCTGGGTGCACAGAAACCGGACTGACACCTTCCCATACCGGCTCTTGTCCTTCGCTTGATCCCATCCAGAGACTTTGCTCCCAGAGGTCGGTGGATCGCATCCAGGATTTCTCCCTCTGTGATCTTTTCGCAGCGACAGATGATATTTCCATAAGCAGGCTGTTCCTTTATCAGCTTCCGGTACGCATCTTTATCAAGAGTTTTTGGATCAAGGATCCCCTTTCTTTCAGAAATAAAATCTGCTTTTTCTTTCAGCCCCATTTTTTCTTTCAGGATTCCTGCTGCCATTTCTCCGATAGCAGGAGCTGCCGTCAGCCCCGGTGATTCAATACCGGCGCAGTCCAGAAATCCCGGTGCATCCTCCGGCTCTCCTATAATGAAATCATCTCCGTCCTCATGAGCACGCAGCCCTGCAAAAGATGTGATCACCTGGCGCATGGGAAGATTTTTCACATTCATTCCGGCTTTTTCCAGAACCTGATCCAGACCTTCTCTGGTAGTACAGGTACCCTCCTTATTCTCCGTATCTATGGCCGTAGGTCCCAACAACAGATTTCCATGTACGGTAGGCGCCACAAGAATTCCTTTTCCATATTTTCCCGGAAGAGCAAAAACAGTATGAGAAACATGATCTCCTGCACTGTGATCCAAAAGGCAGTATTCGCCTCGTCTGGCTGTAATATGCAAATTTTTCCCACTGACCATGTTATGTATCCTGTCTGCATAAACACCTGCTCCATTTATGATCCATCTAGTCTGAAAGGTTCCTCTGGAGGTAGAGATTTCCCAGCCTTCCTCCGTTCTGATGATTCCATTTACTTCCGTGTCAAAATAAAATTCCACTCCGTTGGCCGCCGCATTTTCTCCAAAGGCAATATTCATACCAAAAGGACATACAATTCCTGCCGTAGGTGCATACAGAGCCGCGTATACCTGATCTGAAATATTCGGCTCTATCTCTTTCACCTGTTCTCCATCAAGAATTCTGAGATCTCTGACCCCGTTTTTGATTCCCCTGTCATAAAGCTCCTTGAGACGCGGAAAATCCTCTTCATGGAGACAGATCACCAGCGATCCGTTTCTCTTAAATGGAAAATCCAGTTCCTGTGCCAGTTTTTCCATCATTTCATTGCCTCTTACATTGAGCTTTGCTTTCAGAGAACCTTCTCTTGCATCATAACCGGCATGGACAATAGCACTGTTTGCTTTGGAAGTTCCGCAGCAAAGATCCTCTTCTTTTTCCAGCACACAGATCTTTGCCTGATATCTGGATAATTCTCTTGCACAGGCAGTGCTCGTCACACCTGCGCCAATAATCACTACGTCATACATCATGTCCTCTCTCCTTTTCACCTAATTCAAAAAGCCTGACAAATAAACGCAGCTGTTCTGTGCGCTATCTGTCAGGCTCTCTTCTCTCTTGCCTCAATAATTCAGTTTTATCATTTCGCAGCCGCTTCCTACATCCTCCACACCTGATGACAGGTAGAGGAAACCCCGCAGGCTCCTGCATCCAGTGCCGCCATTACCGACTCTCTGTCTGAGATTAGTCCTCCTGCAATGATCCTGGTCTTTACGGAATAACTCAGCTTCCTGATGATCTTTGGCATCACCCCGGGAAGCACCTCCATAAAATCCGGCTTTACACTGTACTGCTGACTGCAGATATTTTCATATGCCATAGAATCCAGAAGGAATACCCTAAGGACTGTATACATGGACAACTCTTTTGCCCGTTTGATCAGCGCCGGTCTGGTGGTGATGATCCCGTCTGCCTCTGTGTCTGTATGGACAAAATCGACCGCAATCTCTCTTGTACTGAGACCACTGATCAGATCCACATGGACCATGGCAATCTTACCGGCATCCTTTATTGTCTTTACGATTTCTTTCAGAGAACAGATGTCTCCATACAGAATAAAAACAATCCGTATTTCCGGAATACTGCAGCATTCCTTCAAATCTTCCGGGCCTTTTATTGCCGCAATAATTGGATTGTCTTCTACTGCATCAAAAAATCTCTGGTCCATCTGTCTCATCCTGTCTTTCCTCTGGAACTGTTTTTACTATAGCATATAAAAAAGAAAAGTTCAATAAAATACATGTTAAATCCATATATCGGATCACTTTATATAAAGACAGCCTTCTCCCATAAGATCTTCCAGTGTGATTCCGTCAAAATACTCATTGATCAGCTTATAAAATCCCTGCCACATACCGAGAGTTCTGCATTCCCCGGCTCTTTCGCAAAGATTCGGCTCATCTTCAAGACAGGTAATAGGAGCCAGAGACCCCTCTGTCAGCCGCAGGATACTGCCCACCGTATATTCTCCCGGGGCTTTTGACAGACGGTAGCCGCCTCCTTTTCCTCTGAGTGCATGGACAAACTTATTTTTACTTAATACAGATACGATAGATTCCAGGTATTTCTCAGAAACTCCCTGTCGTTTTGCGATATCCATCAGGGGGATATATTGTCCTTTATCATGTTCTGCCAAATCCAGCATTACCCGGATGGCATATCGTCCTCTTGTGGAAATTTTCATCTTTTCAGTCTCTTCCTTTACTGTTCATCATAGGTTTCCAGAAAATGATGCTTCACACCATCTTTCTTATAGGCCACTACTGTATTCAGGTTTACATTCTCCACGCTTTTAAAAATATTGAATTCAATTACCGGGTCCTTCTGAGCAAGAGTATGAATCAGTTCCTTTACCTCAGCTCTCTTGGAGCTTTTATCGGTCTCCTCTTTATTTGCACACTGTTCAGTAAAACGGCAGGCACATCTTAGAAAACGAAGTCCGTTATAGTTTGCCCAATGGATGATATCCTCCTCACGGATCAGATACATAGGGCGTATCAGTTCCATGCCCTCAAAATTCGTACTGTGCAGCTTTGGCATCATAGTCTGCACCTGGGCACCGTAAAGCATTCCCATCAAAATCGTCTCAATCACATCGTCGTAATGATGTCCCAGAGCGATCTTGTTGCAGCCCAGTTCCTTAGCTCTGCTGTAAAGATAGCCTCTGCGCATCCGGGCACAAAGATAACAGGGAGAACTTTTTTCATCCTTCACAATATCAAAAATTTCTGATTCAAAAACAGTAATAGGAATACCAAGAATCCGGGCATTACTGAGGATCAGCTGATAATTAGCATCGTTATAGCCTGGATTCATCACAAGAAAAACCACCTCAAAGTTCTTCTTTCCATGACGGGCAAGCTCCTGGAACAGCTTTGCCATCAGCATAGAATCTTTTCCGCCGGAAATGCATACAGCGATCTTATCTCCATCCTTGATCAGTTCATACTCATTAATGGCTTTCGTAAATCTTCTCCAGACAGGTTTCCGGAATTTCTTTATGATACTTCTTTCTATTTCTTTCTGTCTGTCCTCTGTAATGGTTTTTTCCATGTTCTTCTCCGTTCTGCTGATTATTTTTTATTACTGTTTCTGAAACAGCGGTGTGGAATAATATCGATCTCCGGAATCCGGAAGAAGGACCACGATCGTCTTTCCTTTGTTTTCCGGACGGCAGGCAAGCACTGTCGCTGCGTGAAAAGCTGCACCGGAAGAAATCCCCACAAGAAATCCTTCTTTTCTGGCAAGAAGTCTGGCTGCCGAATAAGCCTCCTCTGCCTCCACAGTCATCACTTCATCATAAATTTCTGTATTCAGCACCTCCGGTACAAAGCCAGCTCCAATTCCCTGAAGTTTATGGGCACCTGCCGTTCCCCGGGAAAGCACCGGCGAATCTGACGGCTCCACTGCCACAATCTGAATCTTTGGATTCTGTGATTTCAGATATTCTCCTGTACCGGTGATCGTCCCGCCTGTACCTACACCGGCTACAAAAATATCTACCTTCCCGTCTGTATCTCTCCAGATCTCCGGTCCGGTAGTTTTTCTGTGTGCCTCTGCATTGGCCTGATTGACAAACTGCCCGGCAATAAAGCTTCCCGGAATTTCTTTTGCCAGCTCCTCTGCCCGGTCGATGGCTCCCTGCATCCCCCGCGCTCCCTCTGTTAGAACGATCTCCGCACCATAAGCCTTCAGAATATTCTGTCTCTCCACACTCATAGTCTCCGGCATGGTAAGAACCACACGATATCCCTTCACTGCTGCCAGAGCCGCCAGACCGATGCCTGTGTTGCCCGAAGTGGGCTCAATGATCACAGATCCTTCTTTCAGGATCCCACGTTCTTCTGCATCCCGGATCATTTCCCGGGCAGCCCGGTCTTTCACACTGCCCGCAGGATTCAGATATTCCAGCTTTGCCAGAATCTCCGCCTGAAATCCCAGTTCTTTTTTTATATTAGACACCTGTATTAAAGGCGTATTACCTATCAGGTCTTCTGTGCTCTTATAAATCTTTGCCATATCTCATTCCACCTTTCCTTCTGTGTCTTAATTTACATATTTATTTCATATGTTGGTATGATATTATTGACTTACCAAAAAGTCAATATGATTTTTATTTTTTACCGTATTTTTGTTTTCTCAAGTAGGATTTTATAGTATAATATGTTACATAAAAAGCATAAAACTGCAAATGCAGCTTACGGAGGGTATTTCCATGGAACACAGTCACAAGGCCATTCTGGTAGTCAGCTTCGGCACAAGCTATGAGGATGCCAGAAAAGCAACTATAGAACGAATTGAAAACGATATCATTGCCGCTTTTCCCGAATACCGGATTTATCGTGCCTGGACAAGCCGCATGATTCTTTCAATCTTAAAAAAACGGGATCAGATCATCATCCCCAATGTCTGCGAAGCTATGGAGCAGATGATCGATGACGGCATTACTGAGGTTATCGTTCAGCCTACCCATATTCTGGACGGCATTGAAAACCATATCATGAAAGATGAAGTTCTCTCTTATAAAAACTATTTTCAATCCATTTCTTTTGGCTCACCTCTTCTCTCCGGTCAAAAGGATGCGGAAACAATTGTCCATGCCATCGGAAAACGATTTGAATATCTGGATAAAAATACTGCTTTGGTGCTGATGGGTCATGGCACTCCCCATCAGGTAAATGCTGTTTACGAAGAGCTGGATCAGCTTTTTAAGGATATGGGATATCCTCATATTTTTCTCGGTACGGTAGAGGCCAGTCCTTCTGTGCAGGAACTGATCCAGGAGATCAGCAATTATGGGATTTCAGCCCAGAGCTGCGATTCCACAAGCAATGATCTATCTATAGAAAAAGTAGTTCTAGCTCCTTTTATGATCGTTGCCGGAGACCACGCCCATAATGATATGGCCGGAGACCATCCGGAATCCTGGGCTTCCAGATTCCAAAGCGCCGGTTACGAAGCAGAATCTATATTAAAAGGTCTGGGGGCTTACCAGAAAATACGGGAACTTTTTGTTGAACATGTCCAGAATGCTATTAATAATATAAGTGAATAAAAAAAGGACTGATGCCGTCTGTTTATAATACAGAATCCCGCATCAGTCTTTTTCTCTAAATTCTGTTTTTTAAATAATAATGCAGACCAGACCTCCCTTGCTGTCATTCACAATCTTCTGCATGGTATCCTGAAGCTTTGCCTGACTTTCTTCTCCAATAGCAGTTATCTTACTGCGTATCCCATCCTGAACCAGCTGTTCGATAGATTTTCCAAAAATATTTGTCTCCCAGATACTTTCTCCCCTTTGTCCGCTTTCTCCGATATACTGAATCAGATCCTTTGCCTGCTGCTCTGTACCTACAATCGGAGCAATCTCCGTTTCGATGTTGGCACGTATCATGTGGATGGACGGACTTTTAGAACGGATCTTTACACCAAATTTATTCCCCTGCCGTATCACAGATGGTTCCTCTATCTCAATTTCCGACAGTTCCGGTACTACCACTCCATAGCCGGTTCCCCGTACAGACTCAATGGCATCCTGTACTTTTACATATTGCGCTTTCATCTCAGAAAGCTCTTTCATTGTATGGATCAGCTCATATTCACTCTTCATGGAAATTCCGCAAAGCTCACTTAATATACTGTAATAATACTCATCTTTAATCTGGATCCGGATTTTTACAATCCCGTCAGAAAGATTTACATCCTCCAGAAGTGTATCCTGTACAAAAGGACCTTCCAGTTTCACAGAATCTTTTGTAATATCGCGGATATGGGCCAAATGAACCATTCTGTTCCTGATCTGTTCCATGATCTGGGCTTTCAGTTCATGATCCGCCGGAAGCATTTCTGTCCATTTCGGAATATAGTAGTGAATCTCGCTGACAGGAAACTCATAAAGAATCTTTTCCAGTATCCTGGTGATATCTTCTTTTCGCAGCTGTTCACAGTTAGCCGTCATTACCGAGACTCCATATTTTTCCTGCAGTTTCCCGGCAAGCTGCAAAGTTTCTTCCTTATAAGGAAACTGAGAATTTATAAGGACTAGAAACGGTTTTCCCTGACTTTTCAATTCATTTACTGTGATCTCCTCTGCCTCCCGGAAGTTTTCTCCGGGAATCTCCCCAAAGCTGCCGTCAGTGGTAACAACAAGCCCTATTGTGGAATGCTCGCGAATCACCTTTCTGGTTCCTATAGATGCAGCTTCATGAAAAGGGACTGCTTTAGAAAACCAGGGAGTTTTTACCATTCTTTCTTTTCCCTCTTCCACATGACCGGAAGCATCTTTTACCAGATACCCCACACAATCAATCAGACGTATCTTGACTTTCTGATCGTCTCCCAACGTGACGGGAACCGCTTCTTTTGGAATAAATTTCGGTTCTACAGTCGTGATCAGTTTTCCGGAACCGCTCAAAGGCAGCTGATCCCGGATTTCTCCCTGCTTTTCGCTGTCTATCACAGGCAGTGCTGTCTGCTCCATAAAACGCCTGATAAAAGTTGACTTTCCTGTACGGACTGGACCAACAACACCTATGTATATATCACCGCCGGTACGCGCCTGAATATCCCGGTAAACCTGAAAATTTTCCATAAAAATTCCCCCTTGCATATATTCAAACAATCCCATGTATTGTTATATTTATATGCAGGGGGATTTTCGTTCATGTTACCTTTAAAAAAATTTCTGCACAGAACCTGATTTTATTTCTCTTTCGGCTCTGTTTTCAGCGGAACTGCATCTTCTGCTTTAAATACATATCCGCAGTCGCAGACAGTATCCTCTGTAAGCTTTCCACGGGAAGTAAATACCTCCACTTCCTTTCCACATTTCGGACAGACCTTCTCTTCGATCACGGAAGTTCTGTGCTGGCTTTCGCATCCATCCATTACTGACATCGGCAATTCCTCCTTTTTCATTTCTGCCGGGATATTCTCCATTCCCGTTTATGTTTTCAGTATAATCCTTTTTCTTCCTCTGTGTCAACCTATTTTGGAGTTTTTTTCTCTATTTTTAAGCACGCTCCATATCGCTGACAGGAAACCGGATTATTTTACTGTTTTATGGTTCTGAAGATAAGCTTCCCTGCCCTCTTCATAAAGGTTTCTGCCCTCGCTGTCAATAATCACCACAAGGGGCATATCCTCCACATAAAGACGTCTCAAAGCTTCCGACTGAAGGTCCTCATACGCCACAAGCTCTGCCTTTTTAATGCATTTTGCAAGAAGAGCTCCGGCTCCGCCAATGGCTCCAAAATATACTCCGCCGTACTTTTTCATGGCATCAACAACTTCCGGAAGTCTTGCACCTTTCCCGATCATTCCCCTGGCTCCCACAGACATCATCGTCGGAGCATAGGCATCCATCCTTCCGCTGGTGGTTGGACCTGCTGAACCAATCACCTGACCCGGTTTGGCAGGGGTTGGACCCACATAATAAATCGTTGCATCTTTTGGATCAAAAGGAAGCTCTTCTCCTCTTGAAAGCGCTTCACACATTCTTTTATGTCCTGCATCCCTGGAGGTATAGATCTCGCCCGTAAGATAAACAGAATCTCCTGCATGAAGGCTTCTTGCCACTTCTTCTGTCAGGGGCAAAGTAATATGTCGTTCCATCTTAAAGCACCTCCGTTTTATGTCGTGTTACATGGCAGCTTATATTAATAGCACAGGGCATTCCGGCAATATGAGTAGGCATGGTCTCAATATTTAATCCTACTGCTGTTGTCCTTCCGCCAAATCCCTGTGGACCGATACCCAGTTCATTGATCTTCTGAAGCATTTCTTTTTCCAGATCTGCATAGTACGGATCCGGATTCTCGGAATCTACCGGACGCATCAATGCCTTTTTCGCCAGAAGAGCCGCCTTGTCAAAAGTTCCTCCGATTCCCACTCCCACAACCATAGGAGGACAGGGGTTCGGGCCTGCTGTTTCTACTGTTTCCAGGATAAAATCCTTGATGCCCTGCAGACCTGCAGACGGCTTGAACATGCGAATGGCGCTCATGTTTTCACTTCCGAAGCCCTTGGGTCCCACAGTGATCTTTATATGCTCACCAGGCACAATCTCCGTATACAGCATAGCCGGTGTGTTATCTCCTGTATTTCCTCTTCGGACAGGATCCTTTACTACAGATTTACGCAGATATCCTTTATCATAGCCTCTGCGTACCCCTTCATTAACTGCTTCTGTCAGATCTCCGCCGGAAACATGAACATCCTGACCGATTTCCAGAAATACACATGCCATTCCCGTATCCTGACAGATAGGAACACATTCATTTTCTGCAATCTGATAGTTTTCGATAATGTTGTCAAGAACTCCCCTGGCAATCTCACCGTCTTCACATGCCCTGCAGGTCTGAATGGCCTGCTTCATATCCTCCGGCAAAACTGTGTTGGCCTCTATGCAGAGACGTTCGATCACATCTGTAATCTGTGATGCTTGTATTTCACGCATATTTGCACCTCTTTATTATATATTTTGGAATAAATTTCTGAAAATATTTTAACGCAAAAAACATGGTTATGCAAGATAAGATTCCAAAACAAAAAGGTAATAAAAGAACCTCAAACGAGCGGGGATGCTCTGCTTTTAACAGTCATCCCCGCCCTTTTATTCACACCTTTTAATAAAATTCATTGTGAAGCAGTTCGTGCTCTTTTCCTTTCAGAAGGGTATCATAAAGCTCGATCACAAGTGGATTCTCATCTGATTTCTTAATGATCATGGTGTTATCTGCATTGTACAGGCCTTTAGCCCTTGCAGCCTTGGTCCTGTCACCGGCTCTGGTAGGCTGTCCTCCACCCATGATACAGCCTCGTCTGCATGCCATTACCTCAATGAGATGATATTCTGCTTCGCCGTTTTTCACGCGATCCATAACTTTTCTTGCATTTGCAAGACCGCTGACTACACAGATCTTTACATCCATTCCCTTATAAGGAACACTGAACTCTTTAATGCCCTCTTCGCCGCGGACACCGCATTCGGAAATCTCTCTCATCGCTTCTTTGCTGTGGTCATCTGTAAGACGTCTTAAAACTGCCTCTGTAACACCGCCGGTCACTCCAAAGATCACACCTCCGCCGGAACCAAACCCAAACGGCATATCACAGGCTTCCGGATCAAGAGAAGCAAAGTCCAGACCAAAGTTATCGATCATACGGATCAGCTCTGTAGTGGTAATAACAATATCTGTATCCTGCTCGCCTTTGGTAAAGCTGTTCGGACGGATGGCTTCCGCTTTCTTGGCGGTACATGGCATAATGGAAACCATCACTGTCTTTTTGCCCTGTGCATGTTCCGGTTCACGGAAATATTCTTTGATCACGGCAGACATCATCTGCTGCGGTGATCTGCAGGTAGAAATATTCGGGATAAAATCCTTGTACTGATCAGTAACAAATTTCACCCATGCCGGACAACAGGAAGTCAGAAGAGGAAGATTTTCTCCCTTTTCTATTCTTTTCAGAAATTCTGCAGATTCTTCCATAATGGTAAGATCGGCGCTGAAGGTCGTATCATAAACCTCATCAAATCCCATTCTGTGAAGCGCGTTGACGATCTTGCCCATTACGCTGCGGCCCTTAGGCTGTCCATAATGGTCTCCTACTGCCACACGAACCGCCGGAGCAATCTGAGCAACCACCCGCACATTCGGATCTGCAAGGGCTTCCCAGGCCTCATCCATATGATTTTTAATGGAGATAGCGCCTGTCGGGCAGAATACACGGCACTGACCGCAGTTTACGCAGTCTGTCTCCGCAATCTTTTTATTAAATGCCGGCATAACCATGGCTTCTGTTCCACGGTATGCGAATCCCAGAGCGCCGATTCCCTGAAGTTCTTCACAGGCACGTACACAGTCTCCGCAAAGAATGCATTTATTGGGATCCCTTACAAGGGACGGTGAGCTTGTGTCAATCTCATGAATTTCTCTTGTATTTTCAAAACGAATGTCTCTTACTCCAAGACGGTGCGCCAGTTCCTGAAGGATACACTCGCCGCTTTTGATACAGGTGGTACAGTCTCTGCAGTGTGCTGCAAGAAGAAGCTCTACGATCAGCTTACGATATTTTTTAATCCTTCCGGAATTGGTGTAAATCACCATTCCATCTCTTGGTTCTTCTGAACAGGAAGCAAAAGTTCTGCCTCTGTCATCCTCCACTGTACACAGACGGCATGCGCCGAAGGTGGAAACCTCGGAATGATAGCACAGTGTCGGTATATTAATGCCTGCCTTGCGGATAACGGTCAGGACATTTTTTTCATCGGTAAATTCAACTTTTCTACCGTCAATGGTCATTGTACCCATAATTGTTCCTCCCTTTTAAGCTTCCACATAAATTGCATCAAAGTTACAGTTATCCTTACATGCACCGCACTTGATACAAAGATCATTATTAATGTGATACGGATGTTTGATCTTTCCGCTGATTGCTCCTGCCGGACAGTTCTTGGCACATTTGCCGCATCCGATACAGAATTCTTCATTAATGTGGAACTGACGAAGGGCTGTACAAACCTTTGCACGGCACTTCTTATCTCTGATATGCTCCTCGTACTCACTGCGGAACCGCTTCAGTGTACTGATGACCGGGAGAGGCGCACTCTTTCCAAGACCACAGAGAGCCATACTCTGTACCATTGTCGCAAGCTCTTCCAGTTCGTCAAGATCTGACATTTCTCCCTTACCGGCAACGATCCGTTCCAGGATTTCCAGCATACGTTTGGTACCTTCACGGCATGGAACACATTTACCGCAGCTTTCTCTCTGGGTAAAGCTCATAAAGAAACGTGCCACCTCTACCATACAGGTATTTTCATCCATTACAACAAGTCCACCGGAGCCCATGATAGCATCCAGTTTTTTTACAGAATCGAAATCAAGCGGCTGATCCAGCTGCTCGTCAATCAGACATCCGCCGGAAGGTCCGCCGATCTGAACACCCTTAAACGCAGCGCCGCTTTTCAGCCCGCCGCCGATATCATAAATAATATGGCGGAGATTTGTTCCCATAGGAACCTCGATCAAACCTGTATTTTCAATAGCTCCTGTCAAAGAGAAGGTTTTTGTTCCCGGACTGCTCTCTGTTCCGATGGTACGGAACCAGTCTGCACCCTGAAGGATGATCTTCGGAACGTTTGCATAAGTTTCCACGTTATTCAGAACAGTAGGTTTTTCCCACAGTCCCTTTTCTACAGTACGGGGCGGCTTCACTCGAGGCATGCCTCTGTTGCCTTCGATAGATGCAGTCAGGGCAGAACCCTCTCCGCAGACAAACGCGCCTGCGCCTCTGTTGATATGCAGGTAGAAGTTTACACCGGAACCCAGAATATTAGTTCCCAGAAGTCCGTATGCTTCCGCCTGTTCGATAGCCATGCGCAGTCTCTGTACAGAAAGCGGATATTCCGCTCTTACATAGATATATCCGTTCTCAGCGCCTACCGCATAAGCGGCAATGACCATACCCTCGATCATTTTATACGGATCACCTTCCATTACGGAACCGTCCATAAATGCTCCTGGGTCGCCCTCGTCGCCATTACACACCACATATCTTGTGGTTTCTTTCTGGCGGGCTACCTGTCCCCATTTCTTGCCTGCCGGGAAACCTGCGCCGCCGCGACCCCGAAGACCGGATTTCGTCACTTCATCAATTACATCCTGGGGAGTCATGTCAAAGAATGCCTTTGCCATTGCCTGAAAACCGCCTGCTGCAATATATTCGTCGATAGATTCTGCATCGATCTTGCCGCAGTTTTCCAGAACGATACGGGTCTGCTGATTTAAGAACGGAATATCGTCCGGATGCGGACAGACCTCGTCATGGTCTCTGTAGAAAAGACGTTCTACCGGCTGGCCTCCAAGTACAGTTCGATCCACAATCTCCCTGCAGTCCTCAACCTGTACATGTACATACTGATAATCATAAGGCTGGATCCTCATAAGAGGCCCAAGTTCACACAAACCCTGGCATCCTGTTTTTACAACACCGAGATGAGGGATATCTTTCTGCATCTCCACCTGAACTCCATCCAGATCTGCGCAGAGCTTTACCATTTCATCATAGATCTTCTGTGCGCCGGAAGCCATACAGCCGGTACCGGAACAGACAAGAACACGGCAGGTATAGGTATCGATCGTATCCTGAACTTCTTTCTGCTTATTGAGCAGATCTTCTTTTGAAATAATACTCATGCCTTCTCACCTCTCAATTCTTCCAGAAGCTCCACCGCTTTTTCCGGTGTCATCTTCGGGTGTACCTCATCGTTAACGGTAAGTGTCGGCGCCAGCCCGCATGCGCCGAGACAGGAAACAGTTTCCACAGTAAACATCATATCGTCTGTTGTATGCTTCTTATGAGTTAATCCCAGTTCTTTCATCAACGCTTCTTTTACAGGCATAGACTTACGAACATGACATGCTGTTCCGTCACATACTTTGATGATATATTTTCCCTTTGGTTCAAAAGAAAAATTTTCATAAAAAGTTGCTACACTGAATGCTTTGGCTTCTGTTACACCGATCTCTGAAGCCACATAGGTGAGAAGTTCTCCCGGAAGATAACGGTATTCAGCCTGAATATCCTGCATAATCGGAATCAGGGACGCTGCTTTGCGCCCATAATGCTCAATAATCTCGTCCGTCTTCCTGTAATAAGACTGATCTAACATGCATTTCCCTCCTTAACGGTTGTTTGCTTAATCCCCACTATTTCTGTCACTTTTTGCCAGTGACTTATGCTGTAATTATACATGATACCAGCATTTTCTACAAGATATATTTCAGATTTTTCTGGAATTTTCAGAAATAACCAAAAACTTTGTTACTCTTTAAACGTGTTTGTTATTTTTTCTTCAATTTTTAAAGGGCTGCGGAAATATCCCTGTCTTGTTTTGTACTTTCTGCAAAACATTTTATGTGTGCCTGTAAAAATACTGGATTCATATTGATTATCCGATTTTTTTCCTATAATATAACAGGTATCGGTAGACAAATATAAAACAGAGGAGAAAATAACTATGCGAAATCTCGATACCCCTGTAAAACAGATACGACACAAAATCTTTACAGAAGTGGCTAAAATCGGATTCGATTCCACAGACGAATCCCTGATCCATGATATCGAAGCCATCCCTTATAACATTGTGGAAGAACGTGCCCAGTACCGTGAAAGTATTTACCGGGAACGTGCAGTTGCCAGTGAACGTGTGCGTCTTGCCATGGGACTTTCTCTCCGTCCTGAAAACAGAGCTGTTCACCTTACCTCCGGTCTGGAGGCCAGCAACATTGATGAAAAATATTATGAACCACCTCTTATGCAGGTGATCCCGTCTGCCTGTGCAGCCTGTCCTCCTAACAAATATATTGTCAGCGACATGTGCAGAGGCTGTGTGGCACATCCATGTATGCAGGCCTGCCCCAAAGGCGCCATTTCCATGATCAACGGAAAATCTTATATCGATCAGGACAAGTGCATTAAATGCGGAAAATGCAAGGCTGTCTGTCCTTATGACGCGATTTCCCACAACACCCGTCCCTGCGAGCAGGCATGCGGGGTGAAAGCCATCGGAAGCGACGAACAGGGCCGTGCTAAAATCCTGGATGACAAATGTGTTTCCTGCGGCATGTGTATGGTAAGCTGTCCTTTTGGCGCAATCTCTGATAAATCCCAGATTTTCCAGCTGGCGCATTCTCTCCGCGACGGAAACAAGATCATTGCCATTGTAGCTCCGGCATACATCAGCCAGTTCGGTGACGCAGTAACTCCCGGCAAGTTTAAAACCGCCCTTGAAATCCTTGGATTTTCAAATGTTTATGAGGTGGCTCTTGGTGCAGATATCGGCGCGATCTCCGAGGCACACCACTATGCAAAGGAAGTTGCTACCGGAAATCTTCCATTCCTTCTGACTTCCTGCTGCCCGTCCTGGTCCATGATGGCAAAGAAATTCTTCCCGGATATGATTGGAAATCTTTCTCAGGAGCTTACTCCTATGGTGGCTACTGCCCGAAAGGTAAAACAGGAGCATCCCGACGCAAAGGTAGTATTTATCGGACCCTGTGCTTCCAAAAAACTGGAGGCCATGCGCACAACCGTCCGCAGTGATGTGGATTTTGTTGTTACCTTTGAAGAGCTTGACGCGCTTTTTGATGCAAGAGAGATTGATCCTGCATCCTTTGAGGGAGAAGATTCTCTTCATAATGCCACTGCAGCAGGACGCGGCTATGCAGTTGCAGGCGGTGTTGCAGGCGCCATCGAAGCCTGTCTGAAAGAATATTATCCTGATGTGCCGGTACACATCGAACACGCAGAAACTCTTGTCGACTGCAAAAAAATGCTGACACTTGCCAAAGCAGGCAAGCTGAAAGGCTGTATGATCGAAGGCATGGCCTGTCCGGGCGGCTGTATGGGCGGCGCCGGCACCAATGTTCCTTATACCAAATCTTCGAAAGAATTAAAGAAATATCTGGCGCAATCCTCCAGAAAGCTTCCGGACAAAGAGCTGGAAGACATCCAGCTGGATTAAAGCAAAAAGGTACCGCACAAGCGGTACCTTTTTTACGCTTCACAATATATCTTTCTCTTTTACTCTTCCTTCAAATCCGTAAGAAGCTTTCGCAGTTTTTCTCCGTATCCGGCTCCTGCCGCCCAGCCGCCTCCATTTGGATTTTCCTGGATTCCCAGCCATTCCACATAAGGAGCGGATCCTCTTTTTACCATATCAAATCGGGAATCCACACAGTTTCCGGAAAGCTCTTCTGTACTTGCATAAGCTTTCAGATGCTGTACCTGAGCGCGGATACCGGTGCGAACATCCGGATAAGAGTTTCCCTGAACGCCTCCTCCCGTTGTTCCGAGACCGGAAAAATTAAACTGGGATTCCACTGCATCTCCACCAAACTGAAGCCATCCTGTTTCCAGCATTGCCTGTACATAGACCACTTCTGCCCGGACACCTTCCTCCTCTGCCTCTTCCAGAATGATGCTGCAGAAATCCTCAATGGTTTCTGCGCCGCCTTCCTTTAAAGACCGGGGATACTCCGCTCCCTGCGTCTCATATAGGTCGGTCATCTCTTCCAGAGTCACAGTTGTTGTTCCCATGATCGTATAATAGCCATAGGTATTGTCTGTGGAATCGTCTATAAATCCTTCTGTTCCCGGTCCGGTAGTGATATCGTAAGCCGGCTTATGTATCTGCCCTTCTCCGGAATGATCTGCTGCTCCCTGTACAAAAACAGGCGCTCCGAAGATCAGAGCGCCCGTCAGGGTCAGATTTACCCAGAAGAGCTTATTCTTCCGAGAAAAAATCATCCATTTACCTTTCTCATTGCAGCTTCTACCACATGTCCCACAAGAACAGAAGTGGTAACGCTTCCTACTCCGCCAGGAACCGGTGTGATCGCATCTACGATCGGCTCTACTGCTGCATAATCAACATCTCCGCAAAGCTTGCCTTCTGCGTTTACGTTGATACCTACATCGATGATGGTCTGTCCTTCTCTTACATAGTCAGCGCCAACAACACCTGCACGGCCAGCAGCAACAATCACGATATCAGCCTCACGGGCTACAGACGGCATATCAACAGTTCTTGTATGACAGATGGTAACTGTTGCATTTTTCTTAACCAGCATCATGGCTGCCGGTTTGCCTACTACAAGGCTTCTTCCGATAACAACTGCTTTTTTGCCTGTGCAGTCGATTCCGTAATGATCCAGGATCTCCATACATGCCTGTGGTGTACATGGCGGGAAACCGATCTTTTTGCCGGTAAATACACCGGACATAGAAAGGTCTGTCATGCAGTCAACGTCTTTTTCTGCTGCAAGAGCATTTTCGATCACTGCCTGATCCAGATGCTTCGGAAGCGGACGGAACAGAAGAACGCCATGGATATGGTCGTCTTTGTTTACTTTGTCGATTGTGGCAAGAAGCTCCTCCTGAGAAACGTCTCCCGGAAGAAGGATTTTTTCACATGCTACACCAAGTGTTTCGCAGCGTTTGGTTGCACCTTTTTCATAAGAAATGTCGCTCGGGTTCTCTCCTACGCGGATAATGCACAGAGTTGGATTCACACCCTTTGCCTGAAGCTCTGCTACATTTGCTTTGATCTTTTCGTTCAGCGCTGCTGTTACTTCTTTTCCTAATAACTGTTTTGCCATTTTATGATTCCTCCTAAATAAAACTGCTGTTTTTTATAAAAAATCCTGCTGTTATTTCAGTCTTCCAAGCACACTGTCAAAGGTCTCGTCTGCGATCTTTGTATATTTTTCCAGCATTGCATCTGCTTTTTTGTTCAGCTCTTCTGCATATTCTCTGTCCGCCATGGATTTTGTATTGATGTATACGTTCAGGCTGGCGCCTTTCAGAGCAGCTTTGCAGAACGCAGCGCCAACTCCAGCATCGCTGATTGCAAGTTTGGAGCCCTTTGCACCAAATTCTACGATCAGTTCAATAGCTTCACAGCACTTCTCCATAATTTCCATAGGAACTGAGCATGCATCTTTCAGGACAATTTCCATAACTCTTGCTTTTTCAGCTTTTTCTTCCTCTGTTTCTCTTGGCATTCCATATGCTTTGGAAAGAGGCTCAAAAACCTCTGCGTCTCTCTCGATGAGACGAAGGAAATCTTTCTGAAGCTGATCGCATTTTGCTTTCAGCTCCCACATTTCATCCTCTACATCTGCGTATTTTTTCTTGCCCACTGTCAGGCTTCCTACCATATTGCCCAGAGCGGTTCCTACTGCTGCAACAAGAGCAGATGCTCCTCCGCCGCCTGGAACCGGCGCTTTGGAAGCCAGTACTTCAACAAATTCTGTACATGTACTTGTTGAAAATCCCATAATTTTATCCTCCTGATCATGTTTTATCTTTTTATTGCATTGCTTTTACAAAGCCTTTCAGTGACCCAATGATTACATCTCCCATAACTGCCATGTCTTCCGCCTGAAAAGAAACAGGGAAGTTATCAGAAAACAGGATCTGTGAAGACGGAGGGAATTCCTCATCCCCTTCCCACAGGATCATCTGTACCTGATATCCCGGATAAATTTCAATCTCATAGGCAGTATCTCCATGCTTTACAGGAACTGCATGGATATGCTCCATAACCCTGTTAAAATCCTTCAGACGATTTCCATAAGAAAAGGCAAGACGTTTGATACAGCGTCCGTCAAACTGTCTTAAATAGACCTCTCCCCAGGGCATCTCTCTGTAAGTTTTCATCTTTCCGGTTCCCTTTGTAGCGGAACCGCCCAGAAGAAAACGTATGGTCAGTATTCTGGCATAGATCATTTCCTCTAAAGGATAAAAGCCAATTCCATCCTCTTTATGTGTCACATGAAATTCCGGCCAGGAAATCTGATAAATGCTTCCCAGAAACGGAAGTTCAAAGGATTTCTCTGTTTCATTATAGGAGATTGAAAGTCTTTCTGAAATCTCATAAGGATCTGCATTTTTATATTCCTCAAGATAATGCTCCCAGGGCATTCTCTCCTTGCTGTCTTTTTCATATCCAAGTTTATCGCCCACTGATTCCGGGTTCATTTGAATGCCGCTGGATTTTACTTTATTTAAGTCAGAACTCATCGCACACCTCTGTAAAATCTAAGTTCATTTTTTTCAATGAATCCGGCTATTTTGCCGGATCCATTATTTTCTGTTCTACTCTACTGAAGGAAACAGAGAGCTGTCTGTATGAGGAATGAAGCATGCCCCTACAAACTCATCCATGTAGCTTGGAACTGTAGAAAGCTCCATATAAGTCATATTTGCCGCCAGCTCGTAGGTCTTTTTCTCCGCCGGAGTGGAAAGAAGCATCAGATATGCACCTGTAAGGGATGAATTTCCGATATAATGGAATTTTTCCAGAGGAATATCCGGAAGCATACCTATTTTCACTGCATTACGCATATTGATTCCACTTCCGATACCGCCTGCCACATATACATCATCAATCATGGAAACATCAAAATCCAACGATGTGAGCATAGTACGGATAGCAGAGAAAATAGCTCCTTTTGCACGGATAAAGTTATCAATATCTACCTCTGTGATCTCCACATCTTTGGAACTTCCCGCTTCACTTTCAAAAGCGATCACATAGCTTCCCATACCATATTTGTCATGGCGGATACGTTCTCCCTCACGGACAAATTTGCCCTTTGGATTGATAATACCTGCGGAAAACAGTTCACTGATCACATCAATGATACCGGAGCCGCAAAGACCTACCGGCTTTGTTCCCGGTTCTCCAACCACCTGGTAAGAAGGTTCCATGGTTTCCTTATCAATGGTACATGCTTCAATAGCTCCATCTGTTGCACGCATACCACAGCTGATATCTCCGCCTTCAAAAGCCGGTCCTGCTGAACATGCACAGCTCATCATAAAGTCGGAATTTCCAAATACCAGCTCTCCATTGGTACCAAGATCGATAAACAGAGAAAATTCCGGTCTGTTCCAGATCATACTCACCAGAGTTCCGGCTGTAATATCTCCGCCTACATAGCTTCCGATATTCGGTGCAATGATGATATGGGCATCCTGATTAATCTCTACGCCAATATCTGAAGCGAACAGAGAATTTGTCTTAAAGAATGCCGGAATATAAGGTTCCATACGAAGCGGATCTGCATTAATCCCTGCAAACAGATGATTCATTGTAGTATTAGATGCAACACACATCCTGTAGATCTGCTGTTCCGGGAAGCTGATGCTTCTGCACATTTCGTGAATCATAGGATTGATTGTTTCTTTGATCACTGCATCCTGAAGCTTTTCTCTTCCACCCGGTTTCACCGCTTCAATAATACGGTTGATTACATCTGCTCCAAAACGGATCTGACCGTTTCCGGCAGAACTTTTGGCAAGGATTTCTCCATTTTCCATATTGATAAGAACTGCGGAAACTGTTGTGGTTCCTATATCTACAGCAAGACCACCAATTACCACATCTTCTTTATTTTCAAAAATATCATACACAAACATATCGTCCGGAGTTGTACGGACAACACATTTCACAGCAAAATCACTGTTTCTGAGTACATCCGGAAGTTTTCTGAGAACGGTATAAGGAATCCTCACTCTCTTCAAATTCATAAATTTGCGTAATGCACGGCTCAGTCTCTCCACATCCGGCATAGTATCATCCAGAGATGGAGGCGCCATTTTTACCTCGATCACATCCAGGCTGTTCCGCAGGTCTATGCCCGCCAGCTGAATTTCTCTTTTGGCATTTTCAAAAATTGCAATCTCTTCTTTTGAACTCAGATCTGCAACCTTCATTCTGCTCTTATATGCAGAAGCAATATCCGGTACAAGCACTTTTACATCCGCGATAATCTTGCTCATACATGCAAGACGCCATCCGTCCTGAAACTCCTCATCAGAAATATGTAACGTCTTTTTTGTGTCCAGCTCTCCGCTTTTCAGCTGTACACGGCATTTTCCGCAGGCTCCGTTTCCGGAACAGGGGGCGTCAATTGCTACATTGGCTTCTCTGGCAATTTCCAGAAGATTATCCCCTTCGTTGGCATACGTCTCTACCACACTGCCATCTTCAAATGCAAATGTTACCTTAAACATCAGGCAACCACCTTTCTTATAATATAAAGAAAGGGCTGAAGACCGAAGTCTCCAGCCCTCATCATGGTCCGTCTGTAATTAGATCTCCAGATAAGAATCTGCGTACAGATTGTTATTCTTGATGATATCGCAGGATTTAATAGTCTCCATCAGACGAAGATCGTTAGGGTTAACGATCGCGGAGGTAAGTCCCTGCATCATAGCCATTGCTACCATAGCAGAGTCCATGATCGGACGGATATGTTTCGGCATACCGTTGGAGTTATTTGAAAGTCCTCCGGTACTCTTCATACCCATATCAGAGATCATTTTGATGAATTCAAGAACCTGCATCTGTTTGTCCTGCATTCCTTTGATAACCAGGAACAGCGGGTCAAACCACATATCGTTTTCAACGTCCATGCCATGCTCCATACCACGCTCCATCATGGTCTGCATGAACATCATACGCTCGTCATTGTCTTTTGCGATTCCCTCGCCGTTGCAAAGAGCGATAACGATAGCATCGTTAGCTGCTGCAAGATCGATGTACTCGATTCTTCCTGCTGCATCTGCAGAGTTAACGATCGGTTTTCCCTTGGAACGGTTGTATACAGAAATACCAGCCTCGATTGCTGCTACATTGGAAGTATCCAGTGCAAGCGGAACATTATCGAAATTGCTCTGAAGAAGCTCTACAGCCCATTTCATAAGCTCTGGTCCATCGTTCTCAGCAGGTCCGATGTTTACGTCCAGGTAAGTTGCACCTGCATCGAGCTGCTGTTTTGCTCTCATAAGGATCGGCTCCGGATCTCTTGCAGTAAATGCTTTATTTACTGCCGGTGCAGTTGTTGAAAGTCTTTCTCCAATTGTAATAAATTTTGACATACCTGTGTTCTCCTTTACGTGAATTGGTAGCGGTACGGGGAGGTTCAATAACTCCCCGTCCATAAAATATTTATGTGGCTTATGCCTGCATATCTTTTAAGAATTTCACAAGCTGTACTGCTTCTCTTGGTCCTACAATAATCTCCCATCCCGGAAGTTTGGATTCCAGATCACCCTTAAGAACAGCAACCTTACCAGGAATCACAAGCTTACGGCATTTTACCTTCGGCTCAACGTTTTCTTTGATATAGTTGGCGATACTTGTTCCGGAGAACTTACCTGCAGCCCAGGAAGTAAGTACGGAAAGTCCGCCTGCATCGTTGATCACAAGGTTAAGCGGAACACCGGAGCGCTCCAGCTCGCCGGATACAACGAAATATGTAAGAGCAAAGTCTACAGTGGTAACTACCAGAGAGTTCTCGTCTGCTCCATTCAGCGGGTAGATACCCGGCTCAACTTTCATTGGCTTCTGCGGGTCTGTAAATACGTTCTGGCGCAGACCAAACAGCGGAAGTGCTTCTGCATAGGTCATCTGCTCCATAACAACGATAGAACCATATTTCATAGTAAACAGGGAAGCATATGCTGCCTGTAAATGTTTGTCACCTTTTGCAAGCTTAACAAGGTTAACAAGAGACGGATATCCGAAAGTTCTGTCCTGATCTTTCAGTGCTGCACGGCGAACCAGTACAGTATTCTTAAATGTCTCTTTTACATCTGCACCTGTAGTGTCAAGAACAAGGTTCTTGTTTCCAAGTTTTTCAAGAGCAGCTACTGTATCATAGAGCTCGTTGATATCATTTCCGGATACACCCAGAACAACGCCTGCTTCTGTTGCAACTGCATTCATAGCCTCATAGTTGGAAGCGTTTGCACCGTTCAGAACCGGTTTGCCGTCCTTGCATACTTCAAGAGCAGCCTTTGCGATCTCAGGATCTGAACATCCGAGAATCAGAGTTCTTCCAAGTCCTTTTGCTTTTTCTACAAGTGCTGTATATGCTGCAGCATCAGCGCTTTCACCACAGTTTACATATACAAGCTCAACATGCATTCTCTCACCGATACGTTCGTAATCAACAGTCGGGATCTCAGCAAGCTTTGCTTCTACTTCTGCGTCGCTCATATCTGTGCAAAGTGCAACTGCATATCTTGTTTTGCTTACGAATGTTTTTTCATGTCTGAAAAGAACAGTTTCTCCGCCGAGAGTAAACTCGCCTTCACCTGTACCAATCTTAATAGTCTTCATTGGCGGTGCAGTAGCCTCAGACAGAGATGCCAGTGCCTCGTCAGACATATGCGGACACTGTTCAATCTGCATAGCGCCCTGTGCAACTTTCATAGCGAAAGCCATACATGTCGGGCATCCACATTCCTTACAGTTTTTCTTTGGTGTTAATTTAAAGATCTGAATACCATTCAGTGCCATAGCTCTTTTATCCTCCTATTCGTTACGCAAGTGCTTTGATCATCTTGGAAATTGTCTTTACGGATTCCGGATGTCTTAAGATAACGGCATCAGAACCTGCTGCAAGGTCTGCAGCTGCTGTCATAACTTCCATATCAATTCCACGATCATCCTGCGGTCCCCACTCCGGCATGTCAGCTTCAGAAGCAGTTGCTTCTTTTACTCCCCATGTCTCAGCGGAAACAGGTGTGATAATAGGCATCTGCAGCATATTGTCATTCTGACCAAGAGCAGCGCCTTTGATACGGTCCATAGTAGATACTACATACTCGTATCCGTAACCTGCTGCTGCACTACCAATATTCATAACGATTTTTTTTGCATCAACACCAAGCTGTGTAGTAACAACGTTCAGCTGTTTTGCAAGGTTGATATCAACGGCAGACTCAGCACCAACGATCTGATTGTATGCCAGACCTGCTGCTGCACCGATTGCTTTGTAGTTTTCTTCTTTTTCGGAAAGGATCAGGGCATTTCTTCCCTGAAGAGCTTCTGCAACCTTCGGAAGAAGTTCCGCATCCTTCTCTACGTTTTTGCAGCCTTCTACAACAAGCGGACAGTCTACTGCTTCTGCAACCTCTTTTACAACTGCGATCAGATCCTCAATAGGTTTGTTTTCACCGTTCGGATCGCCGCCTTCCAGAATCAGGGCAACAAAGTCAGCGCCTTCCATAGCTGCTGCTTTTTTAGCGATCTCACCTATTGTGGAAGCTCCGTCATAATATGCCTTAACTCCTTCAGACATTCCTTCAAGGCCCATATCAGAAATCTCTACGCCTACTTTAGCGCAGTTTTCTGACGGAGCATCAAAGGTATAAAATGGAAATGTGCTGTCTCCACCAAATGTCACAGTCTTATCTCCGCTTCCGATTGTGACAGAGTTGATCTTTGCATTAAACTTTTGTGGTTTCTGATTAAACGGCATTTTACATTAGCCTCCTCTTAAAAATTTAAATACATGTTAATTCATGATCTATTTATTATTATACAACACTTTAAAGGGCGTTGACAAGCCAGTCAGCCCTTTTTCTAATTTTTTTATTCATCTCTTCCGGTCTCCCTTACAGGAGACCGGAAGAGATATTTTCTTAACTTTCCTGTATATCGAAAAAATTACATCATCGGATCCAGTCCAAGCGCCGGATGTCCCTTTTCTGTAAGGAACGCTACCAGTGTCTCAGGATCTTCTGCTATAGTTTCATCACCGATCATATCTGTGAAGTTTTCGATTCCGTAAAGCTCTTTTGCTGTTGCATTCAGTCTGTCTGCAACAAACTCCTTCAGCTCCTTCGGCATCCATACGATACGCTCGATACCGCCTTCTGCCTTCATGAACTTCTTAGAAGAAATGAAGTGTTTACCATGTCCCATAAAGCCTGGTGTCTGTACACCGCCGCCTGTCATGGAAGCCATCTCTGGGAAGGTCATTCCAAGAGGAGTCATTCCTGCATACTCACGGTTAGCAATAACAACACCATTGGAGAACGGCTCGATACCGCAGATACACTCGAAGCATCCGCAGGAAGTCATAGGATCCTGCATAATGGAGTACAGAGTTACATGCTCCAGTGCGCCCTGGGAGAATTTCTGTACTGCTTCATCTACGTCTTCATAAGCGCCAAGGTTTTCGTCGATCGGTCTTTCTTTGGTAATTACCTGACAAGGACCTGCCGGATCAAGCTCGTTGGTAGCTTTTGCATCCAGCCATGAAACAGCTCCGCAAAGACCAAGTCTCTCTGGTGTTACCACGCATACGTGGCTTGGGGAGAATGCCTGGCAGAGAATACAGCTGTAGTAAACATCTACAGATTCATCAGTAAGGTTGTCAAGACGCTCGTCACGTTTCTCAAATGTCGGGATAGCAACCTCATGACGTACTCTTGTACATTCTGCCGGATCTGTATAGATTACAACTTCACACTTGTCAACAACAGCATCAAACTCATTCTTAACCTGTGCATAAAGAACCTCTCCAAGGTGTTTGATACGGAAGCCTGCGTTAAAAGCGTCAATGCTGATACGGATACGCTGCATATCTCTCTGGCCTGTATGATATACACCCTCGATGCAGTTAATGTAGTTATGGAACTTACGCTCGATAACCGGTTCAAAGTCAGCCTGCATGTTCTTGCCTGCAACTTTAACAACATATGCGATACTGTTCTTGCTTCCAAGTTCCATCTCATCAGCTTCCGGTCCGATCACTGTAATCTTATGATCTTCGATCTCACTTGCATCACATGTCTGTACAAGCTCGGCACAGTCTACACGGGAACCGTCAAACTCTACCTGCATGTCTTTACGACGGATGATCTCACCCTCGAATGCAGATGCAAACGCAACAGGAATGTCGATATTTGTAATCTTAATCTTGATATCGCGTGCTTCCAGAGAAGTTGCGTTCCATTTGGAAACATCTGTCTGGCAGATCAGGCTCTTCGGAACTCTTGCAACGTCTTCCTGGTTTGTGATAACCGGGAATCCAAGAGCGATAGCGCCTGCTCCACATGCAACGATAACGTCATTGAGCGGTGCAAATGCATTTACAAATGCAGGTACACGTTTCATGGTGTATTCCATAAGTGTTGCAGCATCGCCTGGTTTTACGTTACCAAAGATCAAAGCTGCACGAAGTGCTACGGAAACTACGTGAATTACTGCTGTAACATCTTTTCCAAGCGGAATCACACGTACATTTGCGCCTGTCTTGTAGTTGATCTCAGCAAGCTGGTCGATCACATCGCCTACCAGTGTTACCAGGATACCCTGTGCCTGATAGGATTTTACAAGAGCTGCGGCTTCTTCCGGAGAAGCTGCTTTTCCAAGAATAACTGCTACGCCCGGGATATCGCCTGTAACAAGCGGAACACCAAGTTCACGGATCACTGCATCTGCAAGATGTCCGTAGCATGGCTCCTCGTAAGGAACTGCTCCGTCCAGATATTTCAGAACCTCGATAAACTCAGCGCAAAGTGCTGTAGCCACACCTGACATAAATACGTCATGTGTTCTTTTTTCTCTTGTCATAAGAGTTTTTACAACGCCAAGAGCTTCTTTTAACTCTGCAAGAGTGCCAACTTTTGTTCCTGTTACTGCATAGTAGCAGGGAAGAGAATATGCTGTATTCGGGAAGCTGACAGCTTTGTCTGCTCCGTGTGTTGCAATTGCCTGGTCAATGGCGCTCTCAGTGAGTCCATATACGGCATCATTTCCCGCGAAAACGCTTTCAAATAAAGTCACTGTTATACCTCCTAATTTAACGATCACTGACGATCAATCTTATCTTTGATGCTTCTGATCTCACCGGTGACGGTTTCACTGAAGTCATAAGGGGATTTGCCCTGTCTGTCAGCATCGATCACCTCTGTATTATAGTGGATCATACCTAAAAGATCTTCCTGTGGAATCCGTCCGAGGATAAAAGCTTCATCCTCCTCGTTGCGAACCTTATTGGCCACAACCTTAACCTGGGCTACTCCCAGATCTTTTGCCAGACGCTTTACATTTTTGTATGTCTGTACACTTCTGGCTCCAGGCTCGATCACAACAATAAAGGCATCTACTCCTTCCGTTGTTCCTCTGCCCAGATGTTCAAGGCCGGCCTCCATATCAAGGATTACTACATCCTCTCTTCTGAGGACCATATTGCTGATGATGCGCTTCAGCATCACATGTTCCGGACACACACATCCGCCGCCGCCTGTCTCAACAGTTCCAAGAACCAGCAGTCTGACTCCGTTGCAGACCTTTCCGTATTTCTCCGGAATATCGTCTACTTTTGGATTCAGATGGTAAAACTGATTGTCTGCCGATGCACCGGTCCGTTCTTCTACCAGTTTCCTCATTTTTGAAATGGGAGTTATGGAGTCCAGTGTTTCCTCATCAAACCCAAGAGCAAGTCCCAGATTTGCATCAGGATCCACGTCTGCCGCAAGGACAGGTCTTCCCTCCTCTGCATATAAACGGGCCAGCGTAGCCGCAAATGTAGTTTTTCCCACGCCGCCTTTGCCTGTAACTGCTATTTTCATTTTACGTCATCCACCTTTGTCATAATTTCTGCACAGTTATCTGTATTTATCAGATTCCCAGTGCTGTTCTCTTTTCTTCAATTCTTTCGATCATCAGGTCAACTAATTTTTCGATATCTGTTTCTACTGTATAAGCTGCATCCACCCATTTTCTGGTACCTTCTGTAAGAAGCTGGCACATCTGGTCAGAACCGGAAACATATGGATCAACGCCAAGGAATGTGTCAATACCTGTACCGATTACATAGTTACCGATAGATACTGCCTTTTCGGACATCCACTCAGGAGCACATCCTACAACCGGAAGCTGATGGATCTGAAGACCCGCATCTTTTGCAAGCTCTGCAGCAAGGTTCAGCATACGGGAAATATCTACACAGGATCCCATGTGAAGTACCGGCGGGATATCTGCCAGCTCACAGACACGTTTCAGACCTGCGCCGCAGAGATCTTTTGCGGATTTGTCCATAAGACCTGCTTTTGCAGCAGCCTGTGCAGAACATCCGGAAGCGATGATCACGATATCGTTTGCGATACATTTCTTCATCAGCTCGATATGTGCATAGTCAGGACGGATTTTCGGGTTGTTACATCCAACCATGGCAACTGCACCACGGATAACACCGGATGTAATACACTCAAGAAGCGGTTTGGTTGTTCCAAGCTCATCTACCTGAGAGTTGGTAACGCCGTCCAGAGTTTTTACGATTGCTTCTACAGAATAACCAACAGTAGCTTTCTGTTTCAGCTGCGGAATATGTACAAGCTCCGGTTTTCTGTTCTTGAAGTTGTCAATAGCAAGCTTAACGATTGCTTTTGCATTTTCTCCTGCTGTTTCCGCATCGAATCTGATAAAATCAGAATCCGGCATCTGAGCGATCGGAGAAGTTGTAATAAATTTAGTATGGAAGCATTTGCTCAGTGGTCCTAATGCCGGGAAAATACACTGAACGTCTACTACGATAGCCTCACATGCACCTGTAAGAACTACGTTTTCCTGCTGCAGGAAGTTACCTGCCATCGGAATTCCGCGGCGCATAGCAACTTCGTTGGATGTACAACAGACACCTGATACGGTAATTCCTTTTGCACCAACAGATTTTGCGTAATCGATCATTTCCTTGCTGTCTGCATACTCGCAGATCATCTCAGAAAGACTCGGGTCATGTCCGTGAACTACGATGTTTACGTTTTCCTCAACCATAACACCAAGGTTTGCTTCGGTATCGATCGGCTTCGGTGTTCCGAAAAGAACGTCGGAGAATTCTGTTCCCATCATGGAACCGCCCCATCCATCAGCAAGACCACAGCGGATAGACTGTTTTACAAGTGCTTCCGGAAGAGAAGAACATCCCATATGTGTCATATGCATAGAGGAAGCTACCTCACGGTCAATTGCACGCGGTGCGATTTCATTTTCAATGAGTCTTTCTTTCTGTCCTGCTGGCATTCTGTCAAGGAATCTCTGGTAGCCAAATGGTTTACCATACTCCATAAGACCAACCTCAGCCATCTCATGAGCCAGATCGTAGATATCTTTGCCTTCTGTTTCTACTCCCCACTCTTTTGCAATGCGGATCAGCTTCTCAGAATCCTTTACCTTATAGTTTCCATCCGGTTTTACACAGTGAAGTGTGTGACAGATCTCACGACCATGGTCAGAATGTGTTGCAGCTCCGCCAGCTGTAAATTTCAGGAAATTACGTCCTACGATACCATGTGCATCACAACCGCAGATTCCTCTTGGAGCTTTTGCAGTAATACGGCATGGTCCCATGGAACAGATACGGCAGCAGATTCCCTTTTCACCGAATTTACAGTGTGGAGTCTGGTTTTTTACACGCATCTGCCAGGAATCCGCGCCAACCTTGGCTCCGGTCTCTAACAGTCTGTTGGTGGCAGCTTCAAATTCTTCCACTGTCGTTAATTTGAATTCACTCATTATAGACCTCCTTTAATGATACATGATATTTCATGTATATTTTTCTTTCTTTGTATTTTTTTAATAAACCATGGAACAGAACCCATCCCCGCCCATGGGTTATTTCATGTAAAAAGCGACCAGGGCTTTTCCTCCCCGGCATAACATCTCTGCTCACCAAGAGCAGAGACATACAATATATTACAGTTCCAGGTTATCCACGATTTTGCGAAGTGCCTGTTTCACAGGATTATCCTCCGGAAGTGATGCTGTCGGGCGTCCCTCACAGTCATATTCATAAACCGCATCGTCCTGAGGAACCACACCCAGGAGCTTCAGTCCCTGATTTTCAATCTCTTCCACAACTCCCGGATTCAGTTCTCCCTTAGGAGCACGATTGACGATCAGGCCTACCGTAGTCGGATGCATATTACATTCCTCGATCAGCTTTGCAATTCTTCCTACTGCCTGAATCCCTCGTCTGGAACAGTCACTTACCAGAATTGCTGTCTGCATTCCCGGAAGAACGCCGCGGCTGATATGTTCCATGCCTGCTTCATTATCTACTACAAAATATGGATAATTGTTCTGGTATTTTGCAAGCTGTGCCTGAAGAAGTCCATTTACATAGCAGTAGCATCCCTTGCCCTGTGTTCTGCCCATAACAAGCAGATCAAAGTCATCGTCTTCAATCAGTGCGTCCTCAAATCTGAGTTCTGCATAGTCTGCCTTGGACATTCCTGTGGGGATCGGGCTTTTTGCCGCAAGCTCCGCCTGAGCGATTTCTTCGCGGACATCTCCTAATGTAGTATCCACTTTCACACCAAGGACTTCATTTAAATTGGAATTCGCATCTGCATCTACTGCGAGAATCGGTCCCTTGCCCTTCTCACAGAGATACTGGATCAACATTCCGCATAAGGTTGTCTTTCCTACGCCGCCTTTACCTGCAACGGCAATCACATGTGCCATATAATAGCTGCCTCCTGATTTCTGTCAAAATTAAATCTGCGCTGTCTTATTCACAGCTGAGTTTCACAATACTGTTGGCCAGATCCACCATAAGGATCTTTCCTTCTACAACTCTCTCATCACCCATGATATCGCGAAGAATCACCTTTTCTCCATCCACATCAATGCGGCTTACATTCTTAAAGATCACGGAATCATCGCTGTTTTTATATACGGTTGCAAGACACATATCTGTTACCTCCTGATGTCAGTTTTTACTTCAGTTCTTCTTTTACAAGTGTCAGGGCAAGTCCCAGACGCATATTGCTTTTCTGGAAATCCGCAACTGCGTCCCTGATAGCTTTGGCAGATGCATGCAGTTCCATTTTATCCAGGTTATCTGCCATCTGGTCAAGTTCCTGCGCATGATGTTCATTATGCTGGAGCATGTAAGTAAGAAGAGCTACCGTTTCCTTTCCGCAGTCTCCGCCCTGGCAGGTACCGCAGTGCTCATGTGTATGATTCTGGCACTCTCCCTCATGAGAATGGGCATGTTCTCCGCCTGCCTCATGAGTATGCGCATGAGAATGCGTTACCCCGTCTGCATGTGTATGCTCATGGGTATGTTCGTGTGTATGTTCATGTCCATGCTGGATCAGATTACCGTTTTCGTCTTTGATAAGATGCATTTTTACTCCTTTCTTATTGCTTTATAGCATAGAACAGAGCCTTCACTTTTTAAAAAAGTGCAGACTTCTGACAAGAATTTATCAATTACGTATATTATACATCTTTCCCTGTAGATAAGCAAGGTATTCTTAATAAAATTCCCTTAAAAATATATAAAAAACACCTGTATTCATTTCACTGTTTTTAACACTTTTTCTACTTTTTCTTCTTTTACGCTTTTATTGACATTTCTCTAACAATCATGTTTTTTTATTAACATAATATATACACATGTCTTCGTAGTAAATATTTAATAAATTTGATGTTCTTCTTTCACATTTTTATGTTATAATAGCACGCATGTGAGTAAGGAAATAACCGGTAGACGGCCAAAAAGCAGGCCAAAAGCAAGGAGGATACATTTTGACAACTGCCGTATTTTTAAACAATGATAAAAAAATGCCTCTTCTGGGGCTGGGTGTATATAAAGCAACCAAAGAAAACGAAGCCGAAAATGCGATCATCCACGCTGTAAAATGCGGATACCGGCTGATCGATACCGCTTCCGCATACAAGAACGAAGAAGGGGTCGGAAGGGGTATTGCAAAATGCGGCATCCCCAGAAAAGATCTTTTTGTCACCACAAAAATCTGGAACAACGCACAGCGGCTCGGAGATATAGACGGAGCTTTTCAGCGAAGTCTTGATCGGCTTGGCCTGGATTACATTGATCTTTACCTGATTCACTGGCCAGTTCCGGGATGCTATCTCAGTACCTGGAAGGAACTGGAAAAAATCCTCAGTTCCGGCAGAGCACATTCTATCGGAGTCAGTAATTTCGGGATCCATAATCTCGAAGAGCTGAAAAAAGTATCCGGCATCATACCTGCTGTCAATCAGATCGAATGCCATCCTCTCTGCTATCCCAAAGAGCTGATTGAATATTGCCAGGAAAACGGCATCCAGGTTCAGGCTTACGCCCCTCTGGCCAGAGGTGCATACCTGGATCATGACGTATTATGCGTTCTGGGCACAAAATATGCCCATACTCCAGCCCAGGTCGGTTTGCGCTGGGCAGTACAAAAAGGAATTTCCGTCATTCCCAAATCCACGAATCCCGAACGCATAGAGTCTAATGCAAGGATTTTTGATTTTACTATCGACCAGGAAGACATGGATCTTCTGGATACCCTGAATCAGGATTACCACAGTGCCAGTGTCCCCGAAGACCTGAGAGGTATTTCACTTTAAACACCTGCGTATTTGATTACACCCCGCGTTTTTACGCGGGGTGTGTTTTTTCTGTTTTACCAGGGAAGCATAGGCGTCTCCACCTTTTTATCCCTGAGCATCAGATCCTGCACTGCTTCAGCAGCAGGCTTGTCTTCAAACAGAACCTTATTCACTTCTTCAATAATCGGCATTTCTACCTGGTATTTCTCCGCAAGACTTTTTGCAGCTTTGGCAGAATAAACTCCCTCCACTACCATTTTTACCTCATCCATAGCCTCCTTCATGGTATAACCTTTTCCCATGAGATATCCGGCCTTCCTGTTGCGGCTATGAACACTGGCACAGGTAACGATCAGATCGCCCATTCCCGATAACCCGTAAAACGTTTCTGTCTTTGCTCCCATTTTGATGCCAAGACGGGCAATTTCCGCAATTCCACGTGTGATCAATGCTGCCTTTGTATTGTCTCCGTATCCCAGACCGTCTGCAGTACCTGCCGCAAGGGCGATCACATTTTTCAGGGCGCCGCCAAGTTCTACCCCAAGAATATCCGGTGTAGTATAAACACGGAATACCGGGCTCATAAAAATCCCCTGAAGAAACTCTGCAGTCTCTCTCTTCTCTGCACTTACCACACAGGTCGTGGGAATCCCTTTTCCAACTTCCTCCGCATGACTTGGACCAGAAAGCACACACACATCCGCCTGAGGTATTTCCTCACTGATGATCTCGCTTAAAGTCATCAGCGTATTCTCTTCCACACCCTTTGCCACATTAACAATGATCTGACCATTTCTGGTAAAGGAAGACATCTGATGCGCCGTACTTCTGGTAAACGGAGAAGGCACAGCAAGAACAGCCACATCCGGATCCAAAAGACTTTTTTCCAGATCTGTTGTGATCTCCATATTATCCGGAAGGCGGACTCCCGGAAGCTTCGTCTCATGCTCTCTTTTGTCACAAAGCATCTTCACCTCATCCGCAAGAGCAGACCAAAGCATCACTTCATGACCGTTGTTATAAAGCAGCACAGCAAGAGCCGTTCCCCAGCTTCCGGCTCCCAGCACACTGATTTTTGCCATTTTCTCCACCTTTTAACCTTTCTTGTTCTTTGTTTTTCCCAGATATATACGATTTTCTGTTCCATTCAAAAGGCGTACCACATTAGCCCTGTGTCTGAAAAAAGCAAGAGCTGTCATCAGTCCCATGACCACATACATTTCTGTCATATGAGCAGAATCCATTCCATAGGCTCCTTGCTGACCAAAAAAAATCATAGCCAGAAACGCTGCCAGGTATGCACTCAAAGAGCAGACTGATACATAGTGCGTTGTAAAAAACAATGCGAAAAAGAGCACTGCACAGATCAAAAAGATCCTCCAGTCAAAAGCAAGAATAAATCCCACCGATGCTGCAATTCCCTTCCCCCCTCTAAAATTCAGATAAAAAGGGAAATTATGCCCCAGTATACAGCCCGCCGCTGCATAGACTGTCAAAAGCGGCAAAATATCACCGTATGTTTTTCCCAGGAAAAGTTTCACCAAGAAAATTGCAGCCACACATTTCAGGCAGTCTCCAAGAAGAGTCATTGCACCGGCTTTTTTTCCAAATGTACGAAGAGCATTTGTTGTGCCTGCATTTCCGCTGCCATGTTCTCTGATATCAGTCTTATAAAGCCTGCCGATAATGTATGAGGTCTGAAAAAGACCGCACACATACCCGATTGCCAAACAAATCAATCGTTCCATATTACTCTCATTCCTTTTCTCCGCGCTGACGGATAATAAACTTCAGAGATGTTCCTCTGAAGCCAAAAGCCTCCCTGATTTTATTTTCAATATATCTTGTATAAGAGAAATGCATCAGTTCTTTATCATTTACAAAAATCACAAATGTAGGCGGACGCACTCCTACCTGAGTCATATAATAGATCTTCAGGCGCTTTCCTCTGTCAGATGGCGGCTGCTGCATAGCAATAGCCTCAGAAAGGATTTCGTTGAGCACACCCGTCTGGATACGAAGCGTCTGATTTTCGATCACGGCATCAATGGTCTCAAAAAGACGGTTAAATCTCTGACCGGTTTTTGCAGAAATAAACACAAGTTCCGCATACGGCATATATGCCAGGACATCACGGATGCGGTTTGTATGTTTGTAAATTGTCTTGTCATCCTTTTCAATGGCATCCCATTTATTTACTGCAATGATCACACCTTTACCTTTTTCATGAGCAATTCCGGCAATCTTGGCATCCTGTTCTGTAACGCCTTCTGTTGCATCGATCACAATCACTACAACATGAGCACGTTCTACCGCCGTCACCGTACGGATCACACTGTAACGCTCAATTTCTTCTTTCACTTTGCCTTTTCGTCTCAGACCTGCCGTATCAATAAAGATATAATCTTTCCCCTGCCACTTTACTCTTGCATCTACAGCATCTCTGGTGGTTCCCGCGATATCCGAAACGATCACACGGTCTTCACCCAAAAGCTTATTGATAAGAGAAGATTTTCCAACATTTGGCTTTCCTACCACTGCAATCCTTGGAATATCCTCTTCTTCTCCGGTATCTGCTCCCTCGGGAAATTCTTTTACAACCTCATCCAGCATGTCGCCGATTCCCGTACGGTTTGCTGCAGAAATTGCATGAGGTTCTCCAATTCCCAGGTTATAAAATTCATAAACATCCATCATATATTTATGAATACTGTCAACTTTATTCACCACAAGCACAACCGGTTTACGGCTGCGGCGAAGCATATCTGCCACCTTCGCATCAGAATCCACCAGACCCTGTTTTACGTCTGTAATAAAGATGATCACATCCGCTGTATCAATAGCGATCTGAGCCTGTTCTCTCATCTGTGAAAGAATGATATCACCGCTCTCCGGCTCGATTCCACCTGTATCGATCAGCGTAAACGATTTATCCAGCCATGTAACATCCGCATAAATCCTGTCTCTGGTAACTCCCGGTGTATCCTTGACAATCGAGATCATCTCTCCTGCAAGGGCATTAAACAACGTGGATTTGCCTACATTAGGCCTCCCCACGATCGCAACTACTGGCTTGCTCATACATCTGTCTCCTTATCTGTTTATTATGCTCAGGCGAATCCAGTATGGAAGCTACCAGATCGGCCCCGTCTTCATCTACAATTACAATTTCTGTTTCAAGTTCTTTTTCAAGCTCTTCCACTGAAACATCATCAAGGAATATATTCTCGCCGCTTCTCAACATATTGCACGGCAGAAGAAGTTTTTCCCCCAGGTCCTTTCCTTTCAGCTGCTGGCGAAGATCCGTACCTGTGATCAGACCTGAAACCGTGATCATCTCTCCAAAAAAGTGGTTGGCGATCATGCTGACATTAACTCTGACATTCGGAAACTTTTCCTGCACTTTATCCACACATTTTCTGATATATGGAGCTGCAAGTTTCCCTGTTGCAATGGTCATTTCCATAGAACGCATATCTCCGGTACGTTCTGCCACAGCCTTACTCACTTCTGTTTCCAGAAGCCTCAGCATCCCCACGCCGTTTTCCAGCTGCAGATAACCATCATAGCTTTCCTCTTCAGGAAGCTCCTCCCCTGCAAGAATATACCATTCATCCGAAGCATGGATAAAATGTATTCCATATTCTGCATACATTTTTTTCTGCCAGCGATGGATCTGCTCCAGAACTTTCCTGGCATCTTCCTTTTCAAAAGGCTCCAGCGGATAAAGACCATCCCGGAATTTTGAAAGTCCTACCGGAACAACTGACACGCTTTGAAGTACAGGCGCATATGCCGAAAGCTTTTGCAGACTGTACTCCAGCTCCTCGCCGTCATTAACGCCCTTGCACAGAACAATCTGACCGTTCATGGTAATTCCCGCCTCAAACAGCTGATCTGCTTTCTTAAGAGCATCTCCGGCAAAACGGTTGTGAAGCATTTTGCATCGAAGCTCAGGATTCATCGTCTGAAAAGAAATATTGATTGGCTCCAGACGATAACGTATAATGCGCTCAACATCATGCTGACTCATATTTGTCAGTGTTACATAATTCCCCTGCAGGAAAGAAAGCCTGGAATCATCGTCCTTAAAATAAAGAGTTTCCCGCATTCCCGGAGGCATCTGGTCGATAAAACAGAACATACAGTGATTGGTGCAGGAACGATATTCGTCCATCAGTCCGTTCTCAAATTCAATCCCCAGATCGTCTTCATATTCCTTTTCCACCTCCAGCTCCCACAGCTCTCCATCTGCTTTCTGGATCTGAAGTGTTACAAATTCATCATTCATAAGGTAGCGGTAATCAAAAACATCCTCTACCGGTGTGTCATTGATCGCTTCCAGGATATCTCCCGGCTCCAGCTCCAGTTCCTGAGCGATACTGCCAGGCAGAATTCTGGAGATCACATGTTTCCTTTTTTTCATAAAATTCCTTTCTGCTGCTTGTACCGCGCGCCCGTCTCCATTCGGACACGCACTGCCAGGATTTCTTGCAGTACCCTGGCACTGTAACCATAATAACAATTTTATATGTAAAAATCAATAAATTCCTTGACTGGATTTAGGGCAAATGTTATAAATGTAGTAGTACTCAATATTTTATTATTTAAACTCAGGAGGAAAATTATGCCGAATATAGAGTTACTTGAAAAGTCACTTCCCGTTGCACCGATCCGTATCGCAGCCCTTTCCGGCTGTCAGGAACTTGCCAAGGAGGTTGATAAAAAGCTTGTAAAATTCCGTAAAGAGCTGGTTGCCAAGAAAAATTCTAACAGCATCCCTCAGGGATATTGTGAACCGTCATTCCTTGTAGAATGTGAATGTGTCCGTTTCGGCACCGGAGAGGGAAAAGGCTACATCAAGGAATCTGTCCGCGGTACAGACCTCTTTATTATGGTAGATGTAACAAATTATACTGAAACTTATACGGTATGCGGACATGAGAACCATATGTCTCCGGATAATCATTTCCAGGATCTGAAGCGAATCATTTCCGCCGCAACAGGCAAGGCTCACAGAATTAATGTGATCATGCCATTCCTTTACGAAGGACGCCAGCACCGCCGTTCCAAAAGAGAATCTCTTGACTGTGCTCTGGCTCTGAAAGAATTAAGCGACATGGGAGTTGCAAACTTCATTACTTTCGACGCTCACGATCCTCGTGTTCAGAACTCCATTCCGCTGAATGGCTTTGATAACTTCTTCCCTACATACCAGTTCCTGAAAGCACTGGTTAAAAATGTACCTGATTTCAAAATGGATAACGATCATCTTATGATCATCAGTCCCGATGAAGGTGCAATGTCAAGAGCCGTTTACTTCTCTAATATCCTTGGTGTGGACATGGGTATGTTCTACAAGAGAAGAGACTATTCTACTATCGTAAACGGAAAGAATCCTATCGTAGCCCACGAATTCCTTGGAGACTCTGTAGAGGGCAAGGATGTTGTTATCATCGACGATATGATCTCTTCCGGCGAAAGTATGCTGGATGTTGCAAAACAGATCAAAGAGCGCCACGCAAGACGTGTATTCATCTGTACCACCTATGGTCTGTTTACAGATGGTCTTGATAAGTTTGATGAATATTATGAAAAAGGCTGGATTGACAAAGTTATCACTACCAACCTGAATTATCGTATTCCTGAACTTCTTACCAAACCATATTACATTGAAGCAAACATGAGCAAATACCTTGCAAGTATCATTGACATCATTAATCATGACGTTTCTGTAGAAAAAGTTCGTTCCAGCAACGAAAAGATCATGGATCTCATGGACAGAGTGAATAAATCCAAATAAACATAATGGCTGTGGTCTGAAAACCACAGCCATTTTTCACTTTCTGATACCAAGAAAGGCTCCCAGATTTCCTCTTTTTCCTTTTGATGCCCTGTGAGAAAACAAAAAGTCCGGATTGCAGCAGGTACATATTCCCGGCATGGAAATATGCTCCGGAAGGATTCCTGCCCGTAAAAATATCTGTCGGTTAGCCTCCCATAGATTCAGCTGATACTTTCCATTTTGTTTTTTATAAAACAGTTTCGGCCATAATTCCGCAGAAAATGCCTTCCGAAACTCCACGATCACATCTTCACTGACCTCGTAGCACTCCTGACAGATGGAAGGTCCCACTGCCGCATATATATCTGCCGGATCTGATCCATAGTTTTTTCGGAGTGCTTCCACCGTCACCTCTCCGATTCCTGCAGCCGTACCTCTCCATCCCGAATGAGAAAGTCCAATTGCCTTATGCACCGGATCCACCAGGTAAAGAGGAACACAATCTGCATAAAAAGTTGCCAGCACCAGCCCCGGAACATTGGTCACCATCCCATCCACGTCTGTATATGGACGGGATTTTGTAATTCCGTTTCCTCTGTCCTCCTCCGTAACAACTCGGACATTTGCAGTATGAGTCTGATCAGAAGTAACGATATCTTCCGGCAAAAATCCCAGAGCTGCAGAAATTCTCCTGTAATTCTCCTTTACCGCGTCCTCTTTATCTCCTCTGGTAAAGCTCAAATTCATAGATGCATAAATTCCCTCGCTGCAGCCGCCCAGACGTGTGCTGAAGCCATGAACAACTCCCGGCAGTTTATCAAATTCCGGATAAGTGAGAAAAGTAACTCCTTCTTTTTCACAAACCTTCATATGAGGCTTATCTTCCTGTTTCCATATGATCTTCATAGAGTTCCTCCTTTTCATCGGCGATGATCAAAAGCGTTCTGTATCCATTGTATATGTTCACCATCAATAGCGACTACATCAAATCTGCAGGGGATATCCAGTCCATATCCACGTTTTAGAAGATAAAACTCTGCAATAGCGCTGACTGTCCTTTGTTTCCGCCAGTCAACTGCCGCCGAAGCCCATCCACATCCTCCTGAATTTCTGTATTTCACTTCCACAAAAACCAGGTATTTCCCATCTCCTGCAATCAGATCAATTTCACCAAATTTACAGCGAAAATTTTTTTCCAGGATAAACAATCCCTGTTTTTCCAAAAAAACCGCTGCTTTCTGTTCGTAATAACCGCCCACTTTACGTTTATTGATATTTCTCGCTCTTTTCCTGTACGTGTAGGTATCTTATGTATTTTTCAATTTTTTCTGATATTTACCTCTTTATACAAAATGTGTAATAAAGCTTGCCCTGTGAATTGGCGATGGCCCATATTTTTTCAGAGCCTCAATATGTTCCGAAGATCCGTATCCCTTATTGGAAGCAAACCCATATCCAGGCATCGCCTTATCATACTCTGCCATAAGTCTGTCCCGGGTAACCTTCGCCACAATACTGGCCGCTGCAATAGAGGCACTTTTGGCATCGCCTTTGATAATAGGGACCTGAGGAATCTCTACCTGAGGAATCGTTACTGCATCATTTAAAAGAAGCTGCGGGCGCACAGCAAGCTTAGACACAGCTTGGCGCATTGCTTCATATGTTGCCTGAAGGATATTAATTTCATCAATACGTGCCGGAGATGACATTCCTATTCCCACACCGACAGCTTCTTTCAGAATCACTTCATAAAGCTCCTCACGTTTTTTCGCAGACAGCTTCTTGGAGTCATTCAGATACAGAATCTCATGGTCCTTTGGCAGAATCACAGCACAGGCCACTACCGGTCCAGCCAGCGGTCCTCTTCCTACCTCGTCAATCCCACAAAGATAACCCAGGTGCTCATATTTATGTTCATACTCCATCATCTGTTCCATACGGAGTTTTTCTTTCTGAACAGCTTCTGCTGTTTTTCTGCTTTTTTCGATCAGCTTCTGAACCCCTGCCCTGGCGTCTTCCTGATACAATTCCCAAAGCCTTTTCTGTTCTTCCAAAGAAAGAGATTCAAACTCTGCTTTGATTTCTGCTATTTTTTTCATTGGTTCACTCCTTTGGAGCCCATTCCAGAGTAATACGACCAAGCTTTCCGCCTCTGAAATCATCAAAGAAAAGACCGGATGCTTTTGCATAATCCAGCTCTTCGCCCTTTTTCAGGCAGCCCCTTGCTCTTGCAATACCCTGTAAAATCTCAAGCAGTTCCCCTGCCTCGTCTGTTTCATAACGCTTCTGAAGAACTCCCGGATAGCGTTCTTTCAGATAACCAATAAGAGAAAGAGCAAGCTCTTCCATATTCAAAATATCATCTTTGATGGAGCCTACATAAGCAAGGCGGATTCCAACCTCCTGGTCTTCAAATTTAGGCCAGAGAATCCCTGGCGTATCAAGGAGCTCTACATTTTTGTTCAGGCGTATCCACTGTTTTCCCTTTGTTACACCTGGACGATTTCCGGTTTTGGCACAGGCTTTTCCGGCAAAAGTATTAATAAATGTAGATTTTCCTACATTCGGAATACCGGCAACCATAGCACGTATTGGTCGATTTTTGATTCCTCTTCTTCGGTCTCTCTCGATTTTTTCTTTGCACGCCTCCTGGATTACATTCTGGATAGCTTTCATTCCGGATCCGTTTCTCGAATCCACTTTCACTACATGAAAGCCTTTCGACTGAAAAAACTCCTTCCAGGCTTCATTCTGTCTCTCATCTGCCAAATCCGCCTTATTCAGAAGGATTAATCTTGATTTATTCTGTCCAAGTTTATCAATATCCGGATTCCTGCTGGACATAGGAACCCTTGCATCAACCAGTTCAATGATCAGATCGATCAGTTTAAGATCTTCCTGCATCTGTCTTTTTGCCTTGGTCATATGACCAGGATACCATTGTACGTTCATATATACCTAACCTTTCAAAATTCCTAATTTTTCTCTGGGAGAGCAGGTAAACCAAAGCTTTCCGACAATATAACGTTTTTTTACCGTTCCGATATCTGCATATCTGCTGTCTTCACTGTTGTTTCTATTGTCTCCCAAAACAAAATATTCTCCAGATTTTAAATTCACACCATTTTCAGCCAGACCCGCATTTATGATCTCCGGATAATCAGCCGCTTCATCATATACCTCTCCATCAATGTAAATAACTCCATTCCGGATCCGAACCGTTTCTCCCGGAAGACCGATCACGCGACGTATATGCAGTGCAGCATCATCACTGGCATTTGTGCGAAAAACGATCATATCCCCTCTTTTCGGAGAAGTAAATTTATAGATAAGCTGGTTCATGAAGAACCTGTCTCCCACCTCAATAGTTGGTTCCATCGAGCTTTCCTGCATCGTAACAGTCTGAAACATAAGGATTGCTGTAAGTACTGCAAACACTAATGTTACAGCAATCTCAAATACCCGGCGCATAGAGCTTCTCAGCTTTTCATTTTCCAATTTCACCTTCAGCTCCAATATTTTGGGGTGTTCCTTCCAGTTTTTCAAATTTCTGATATCCATATAAATTCTCCATACACAAGCTTATAAGTTTTCAGAATTTCCAATCAAATACATATTTTTGCAAAAAGAGGGACAATAGCTGTCGTTATTGTCCCTGCTTTTATCACTTCTTAAATTGTCATTATCTAACGCGCTCTTTAACCTTAGCAGCTTTACCTACACGATCTCTCAGGTAGTTCAGTTTCGCACGACGTACTTTACCGTAACGGATTACTTCTACTTTTATTACGTGTGGGGAATGCAGCGGCCATGTTTTCTCAACGCCTACTCCATTAGAGCTCTTTCTTACTGTGAAAGTCTCTCTTGTGCTTCCGCCCTGTCTCTTGAGAACAGTTCCTTCAAAAATCTGGATTCTCTCACGGTTTCCCTCTTTGATCATTGCGTGTACTCTTACAGTATCACCTACGCGGAATTCCGGTACTTCTGCTTTTAACTGAGCAGCTTCGATGTTTCTGATAATGTCGTTCATTTTTTTCTCTCCTATTCTTCTGGATGTTCTTAATACATGATTTCTGTAACAGAGGACCATCTTTTTTACAACAGACTTGATTATACTATAGAATAAACCCCATTGCAAGAAGTTTTTGAAAAAAAGAGAAAAGCCGGGTGTGTCACGATCATCCCAGCGCTACATCCAGGATCATCATCAAAACAAATCCCAGTGCAAAAGTCACCGTTCCAACATTACTATGTTTCCCTTCACTGGCTTCCGGGATCAGTTCTTCCACTACAACATATATCATAGCCCCTGCCGCAAAAGCAAGGAAATACGGCAAAAGAGGCTGTATATAAGAAGCCAGAATAAGAGTAAGTCCTCCGGCTAACGGCTCTACAATACCGGAAGCCGCACCATAAATAAAAGATTTGGTTCTTGAACATCCGGCTCCCCGCAAGGGCATGGAAATAATAGCTCCCTCCGGAAAATTCTGTATAGCTATCCCAATCGCCAGTGCAAAAGCTCCTGCCATAGTTACCGTTTCATTACCTGAAATAACACCTGCAAAAACAGCTCCTGCAGAAAGCCCCTCCGGAATATTATGCAGTGTTACTGCCAGGACAAGCATAGTCGTTTTTTTTAACTCTGTCTTCGGTCCCTCTGACTCATCACTTCCAAGATGGAGATGCGGGACAGCCCGGTCCATAAGCAAAAGAAATCCTATTCCAAGAAGAAATCCTGCTGCCGCCGGAACAAAGGAAAATCTCCCCATACTTTCACACATATCCATAGCCGGTATAAGAAGAGACCACACAGAGGCCGCTACCATCACCCCGGAAGCAAATCCCAGAAATCCTTTCTGTATCTGCGGCTTCAGTTCTCTTTTCATAAAAAACACACAGGCTGCTCCCAGCGCTGTTCCTAAAAAAGGGATCATCAATCCAAAAAATATACTCATCTGGCTGCCTTCCTTTTTTCATTAAAATAAACCCGGTTATTTTTATTATATGCAGATGCTTTATCGATGTCTCTATTGAAATCTCTTTTTATTTTTACCGGCTTTTTCTTTTTTATGTTTATGAAGCACTGTCTGTATCTGCTGTTTTTTCTCCCTGGGCACTCATGATCTTGTTCAGCTCACTGATCATCTCCTCATCCTTCAGACGGAACTTTACTTCCACACGTCTGGAGGCATCTTTATCCACATTTCCATTGGCATCCAGAACAGGATTCGCCATAGAATGGCCATTCACCGTCAAATATTCCTGCAGATTCTGACTCTGATCAGAATTCAAAAAATTACCCTGGATATCCAAAAGATACTGGGCAACTGCCAGCGAACGCTGCTGAGACAGCTGAAGATTGTAGCTGTAGTCTCCATCCGTATCTGTATATCCGTCAATAATGATCTCTGCAAGGTATTTCATATAATCTTTCTGAAGGAGCACTTTACAGTAAATAGGAAGCACCTGTTCCAGTGCCTGCTTTCCTTCCTCTGTCAGTTCTGCCTCATCATAAGCAAAGAGAACACTGGATTCCAGAGTCATGGCTCCTGTCTGCGTATCAATATCCACATTGATATTATTTTTCGCAAATTCTTTTTTTAACGCTTCAATTACATCTGCCTTCACTCCTATGATCTGATCGATCTGAGCCTGCTGGTCCTTAAGAAGAGCAGTCTTTTCATTCAGCGCTGCCTGCTGCGAATTCAGAGTTGCCTCCTGATCCTTCAGCTTGGCCGCCAGCTGAGCAAGAAGTTCTTCCTGATCCTTCAGTTTCTCATCCTGCGTCTTAAGCTGCTGATTCTGATCCTTCAGCTGACCTTCCTTTTCATCCAGTTCATTCTGCTGAGCAAGGATTTCCAGAGTATATTGTTCCTGGAGAGCTATTTTTTCATCGCGCTCCTCAATACTCTCGTCGTAGCTTTTCTGCGCCTGAAACAAAGTCACACACATCAGCAGCACAAACAGCAGCAGAACGCCTGCCATCATATCTGAATATGATCTCCAGACATTAAATCCTCCGTTTTCTGATTTTTTTCTTCTGCGCATCTGTCTCTCCTTTTATCTGAATAAACCAAATTTTCCTTTCTGGGCTGCTTTTGAAAGTTCTCTCATGTTTTTTGCCATATCTTCCATCAGCTCCTGCTGCTGTTCCGCCTGAGCAGCCAGAATCTCCTTCAGTTCCTCCAGATTCTCATCCCTTGCGGTCTTCCCTGCACTCAGATGAATCTCTCCGTTGCTTCTGGAAACAGAAATGTCTGCCAGAAGTCTGCGTACCTGTTCCATTGTCCTGTAAGACTTTTTCTGATATTCTGCAAACTCCTGCATTTTCTCATCAAACTCTTCCACAACCCGTTTATTGGCCTCCATCACACTTCCGCCGGCTTTTCCTGCTGCAGATATTTTTTCCATTCCCTGGGCTGCAGCTTCTACATATTTCTGCATGGTCTGGTTGCAGGCTACCCAGAATTTAGCTGATGAGGTTTCTGCTTCTTTCAGATAATCTGCCAGATGATGATAGTCTGCCTGCTGCTGCTTCTGGATCGTCTGATTATCCTGGATGATCCTTTTTGCCATGTCAATATATTCCTTCTGGGAAGCTCCTGTATCCTCCATGATCCGTTTCATCGCCTGCTCATGCTGAGTATAAGAGTCACTGAGCTGGCGGCTCATTGCCTGGTAAAGATTTGTAGTATAATTCACATTATCTGCCTGTGCATCCTTTAGCTGAGAAAGAGTTTTTCCAAAATCGGAAAACTGTACCCCAAAAGAATCATTCATCTCTTTTAAGAACGTATCCAAAATCTGACGTATCGCATCTTCCTGACACTGGGTTACGGAAGATACAAGTGTATCAAGAGAATCGTTCATTTTCTTAAAAGTAGGCGTAATCACCTTTTCAAAGCTGTCTGCCATCTGCACGGAAAACTGCTCTGCCATCTGATTCATGGCCGCTGTCTGGATCTTCTGGCTGGAAACCAGAAGATTTCTGGATTCATTTTCCGCTGAAGGCATCACATGACTGTGAAATCTGGCCAGAAATCCCTGAAGCTCTTCTGCCATAAAAGAGTACTCACTTTTCATTCCATAAGTATACACAATAGAAAGTGCAATGCCGTAAATAGATGTCAAAAACGCAACCTTGATGCCGTCTACCAGAGCAGATACCGAATTGGTCATTACTTCATAATTAGCCGGATCAAAATTCTTAAGTCCCCATACAAGCCCTACAAAAGTACCAAGGATACCAAGACTGGTGAAAATATCCGGAACCATTTCCAGAAGACGTTTATGTATATGATTATCCATTTCCTCTTCATTCAGATAATCCTCTACATCTCCAATCCCTTCTTCACTTTGAACAATACTGTCTGTAAAAGAATTCATCACCTTATCAAGATATTTATGGTGAAAGATCCCGTTCAATGTCTGGATCTTATCTGCTCCGATCTTACCCGGTTTCTGAAAAATACTGCCTATTTCCGCAGCAGCCTCCTGGAAGGCCTGCGCCAGATTATCCATCCGAAACATCCCGCCAAACAGCCCTGCCACATAAATTGCACTCATCACAGCAAGAAAGATAAAATTGTACAGCATGACACCGGGAGCTCCCTTACCTATATACACCGTCATCGCCACGGCTGCCGCCAGTACTGCCAGAAATAAAATTACATTTACAATTTTTTTCCTCATATTGCGCCTCCTCATTGGTCATAATCTCAAGACTTCTTCTGCAGAAGCCCCTAAATTAACACATAATTTGCTCTTTTCATCATAATATCATATCATAAATACACACACAAGCCGTAATCTGAAACTGACCGTATAGTTTTAGTTACTGTTCTCTCCGTTCACAGCAACAATGCCGTGTGAACAGTAACCAGTTTTAACACTACATTTATTCTTCTTTCAAAGTGTTAAAAACGCGCAAAAAATACCGCCAGAAGTTCTTTTCAAACCTCTGACGGCAATTTTTATCCTATGGATCTGTATTTATGCATATACTTTATCATCTTCCAGAAGCACTGCTTTTCCATCTTTCACCTCAACCACACTGATACTGCAGTTTGGCGGTACGCAGCCATGCCAGAAATTCTCCGGATCCTGATAGACATTCTGGAGAAGAGCACGAACCGCACAGCCATGAGAGGCGATCAGTATTGTTTTGTCCCGGAGTTCCGGATCAGCAGTCTTTTCCATCCAGAATTCTCTGGTGCGGGCAAGGACATCAGAAATATTTTCTCCATTTTCCGGTCTGGAAAAATGGTTGGGATCTGTAAAAAATACTTCCATTTCCCTGTTGATCATATTTCCTTTTTCATCTTTAAACTGCGTTCCCTCCAGTGCCCCGAAATCTATCTCCTGGATCCTTTTATCCAGGATTACAGGTATCCTGTCTGCCTTCTGTCCAAGAACAAGCTCTGCTGTCTGTGTGGCTCTTTTCAGAGGACTGGAAAAACACAGATCAAAGGGAACATCTTTCAAAGTTTCTCCCACTTTACGGGCAAGAGATATTCCCTCCTCTGCAAGAGGGATATCTGCAGCACCCTGAACCTTTCGAAGAGCATTCCACTGCGTCTTTCCATGTCTTAAAATATAAAGTTTCATCAGCTTCTCAGCTCGATTCCAAGGTCAGTAAGACCGTTAAGGATTTTCTTCATAGCAGCTGTGATCTCTGCTTCTTCCAGTGTCTTATCATGATCACGGAATACCACAGAATATGCCATGGACTTATATCCTTCTTTAATCTGTGTTCCTTCATAAATGTCAAAGAGCTCATAAGACTCCAGGATTTTTCCGCCCCGCTGTTCCAGAACATTTTCAATCTGTCCGGCCAGAACATTTTTCGGAACCACCATACTCAGGTCACGGGTAACTGCCGGGTATTTGGCAATTCCGTTGAATTTATGAGCAAATCCCGCAAATTCAAGAATATCCAGAATATCGATCACTGCAATATAGGTTTTTTCACCAATACCATAGTTATCTGCAACGACCGGATGCACTTCACCCAGGTATCCTACCACCTTGCCTTCATAAATAATGTTTGCCTGTCTGCCCGGATGCAGATATGTCTTATTGCTGTCCGGAGTATAGTGTACCTTTTTCTTCATGCCTGCTTTTTCGAAAAATTCCTCACAGACACCTTTCATGTCGAAAAAGTCTCCTGCACCGTACATACCCAGTGTGAAATGTACCCGCTCCTCCGGAAGCTCTGTCAGAGGCAGAGATTTTGGAAGATAAACTTTTCCGATCTCATAAAGACGTACATTTTTATTTCTTCTGTTGTAATTGGTCGCAAGCGAAGTAAGCATTCCATGAAGTGTAGTAGTCCGCATGATACTGTAGTCCTCACCCAGAGGGTTGCTGATCGTAATCACTTTTCTCAGCTCACTGTCTTCTGCAATCCTGAGTTTATCAAAGACCTTAGGACTTTCAAAGGAATATGTCATCGCCTCAGAAAAACCACAGTATTCTGCAATATCCCTTGCAATCTGCTCAATTCTGAGTTTAAACGGAAGTCTTCCTGTTGTTGCCTCTCCCGTAGGAAGAGTTGTCGGAATTTTGTCATATCCAAAAAATCTTGCTACTTCTTCTGCTACATCAGCCATACAATGGATATCCTGACGGAAAGTAGGTGCTACGATCTCATTTGTCTCAGGATCTAACGTCAGTTCTACTCTTCCCAAATACTCCAGCATCTCCTCTGTTGTAAGATCGGTTCCAAGAAGGGCATTGATTCTTTCCGGTTCAAAAGGTACTCTGGATGGTTTTCTGTCCTCATTGCATACGTCCACAATGCCGCCTACAACTTCTCCGGCGCCAAGTTCCTCCATCAGCTGGCATGCTCTGTCGATGGCTGCCTGTGCATTATTGGGATCCAGTCCCTTTTCAAACTTTCCAGACGCATCTGTACGAAGTCCGATACGTTTGGAGGAAAGACGGATGTTTGTTCCGTCAAAGCAGGCTGCTTCAAACAGTACTGTTTTTACCTGATCTGTGATCATGGAATTCTCTCCGCCCATGATACCTGCAATGCCAACCGGTTTCTTTCCATCGCAGATCATCAGCACATTTTCATCCATAGTACGTTCCTGGCCATCAAGGGTTACAAATTTTTCGCCTTCTGATGCACGGCGCACAACAATCTCATTTCCTTCGATCAGATCCAGATCATAGGCATGCATAGGCTGTCCGTATTCTTCCATAACGTAATTGGTAATATCTACCAGATTATTGATCGGTCGGATACCATTTGCCGCCAGACATCTCTGCATCCACTTAGGAGACGGTCCGATCTTTACATTCTTTACCACTCTTGCTGTATAACGCGGACAAAGATCCGGATCCTCCACTGTTACTTTGATGTAATCAGAAGCATTTTCTCCATTACCTGTCTCCTTTACCACTGGAGGACAGAATTTTTTATGGAAAGTAGCTGCTGCTTCTCTGGCAATTCCCAGCACACCGTAACAGTCAACACGGTTGGATGTGATTTCATACTCAAACACAACATCCTCCAGGCCCAGAGCCTTAACAGCGCTTTCGCCTACAACCGCATCTTCCGGAAAAATATAGATTCCGTACTCCGGAGCCTCCGGATACATTTCTCTGGTGCTTCCCAGTTCCTCGATAGAACACATCATACCAAAAGATTCCACACCGCGAAGTTTTCCTTTTTTGATCTTCACACCGCCTGGTGTCTTCTTTCCGTCATGACCGCCGGCTACACGTCCCCCGTCCAGTACTACCGGAATCTTATCGCCTTCTTTTACATTTGGCGCACCTGTTACGATCTGTACAGTTTCTGTACCTACATTTACCTGGCAGATGATCAGCTTATCTGCATCAGGATGTCTCTCTATTTTTTCAATCTGCCCAATGACGATTTTTTCCAGATCTGCATCCAGCTCCTCATATCCCTCAACCTTAGTTCCTGACAGGGTCATGGCATCTGTATATTCCTGAGCTGTTACATCCAGATCCGGCACGTACATTTTAATCCAGGACATTGATGTATTCATGTTTATATCCACCTTTCTGCTTGTTGTTTAAAATAGTGCTTCCTTTCTGTGTCGGTTAAAACTGTTTCAGGAAGCGAATATCGTTTTCATAAAGAAGTCTCATGTCATCAATCTCATACTTCAAAAGTGCAATTCTTTCAAGTCCTACACCAAACGCAAAGCCTGTGTATTCCTCCGGGTCAATACCGCACATGCGAAGTACATTTGGATGAACAGTTCCACAGCCAAGGATCTCGATCCATCCTGAACCTTTACAGAAACGGCAACCTTTTCCGCCGCACTTAAAGCAGGACACATCAACCTCTGCACTTGGCTCTGTAAACGGGAAATGATGCGGACGGAATTTTGTTTTTGTTTCCGGTCCGAACAATTCTCTTGCAAATTCCTGAAGAGTTCCCTTAAGATCTGCAAAAGTAATATTTTTATCAATAACCAGACCTTCAATCTGATGGAAAGATGGAGAATGAGTTGCATCCACCTCATCAGAACGGAATACTCTTCCCGGTGCGATCATGCGGATAGGAAGCTTGCCCTCTTCCATCGTACGGGCCTGTACCGGAGATGTCTGAGAGCGAAGCAGAATAGAACTATTAATAAAAAAGGTATCCTGCTCATCTCTGGCCGGATGATCCTCCGGAATATTTAATTTTGTAAAGTTATAATCAGCGTATTCCACCTCCGGACCTTCTACCACTTCATATCCCATTCCAATAAAAATGCGCTCCACTTCTTCAAGAGCGATCGTATTTGGATGACGATGTCCGATCTTTGCTTTTTTAGCAGGAAGTGTTACGTCAATAACTTCTGCCTTCATCTGTTCCTCACGGGCTGCTTCCTCCAGTTTCTTTCTGGATGTTTCAAGAAGCTCTTCAATCTTTGCTCTTGTCTCATTTACCAGCTGTCCGACTTTCGGACGATCCTCCGGAGCAACATCCTTCATACTTTTTAAAATAGCAGTAAGTTCACCTTTTTTTCCAAGGTACGCTACCTTTACTTCATTGAGCTTCTCCGGCACGTCAGATTCTTCAATCCGTTTTCTGGCTGCCTCGGCCAGTTCCTGAAGTCTTTCCTTCATATCCATGATCATAATCTCCTTTGCTGAAATTTTCATAAAAAAAGGATATCCACTCCCCAAAAATAGGGACGGGATATCCGCGGTACCACCCTGATTCCTGTATAAAAATACAGGCACTCGATTCTGCTTAACGCGCAGCAACGTCATTTCCTACTGACTTTATGCTTTCAGAAATGCAGCTCCGGCGGGAATTTGAGGAATTGCCTGAACTTAAAGAAGCTTACAGCCGGTGACTTCTTCTCTCTGAAAGGAAACAACTCCCTGATACGCCTTCATTGCTTTTTATCTTTATTTACTATGCCACAGGAAAATTTTTCTGTCAAGATTTTTCATTTATTTTTTCTTTTTTCTCTTCTTTTCTCTTTTGAAAGTTCTGCTTCCATTCATGTTCTTTTCTGGAGATCAGCTGGCCAACGGACATTTTTGCCTGACGGAACTGTTTTTCAAAGTATGCATTTACCTCTGCACCATAAAGAAGCAGGTTCATACAGAAATAAAGCCACACCATTACAAGAATTAAAGTTGAAAGACTTCCGTACATAATGCTGAAATCCGGAAAAAATGTAAAATACAGCGAAAACAAATAAGAAAAGACCGACCAGGCAGCCGCTGTAAAAAAAGCTCCCGGCACCTGACTTTTCAGAGATGCCTTTCTGTTCGGCAGATACCGGTACAATACCAGAAATACCAGAAACTGCATTACAAAAACCAAAAAAGTCTTAGCATTCAGGATCCTGCCAATAATATTTCCCAGAAAAGGAATATAATCTGAAATCAGCATATGTATCCTGCTTCCCATAACCAGAAGCAGAAGGCTGGCGATCAGTGCCAGAACAAACAGCAGCATATAAAACATGGAATAAATCCTGTTTATAAGCCAGTTTCGTGTTTCTCTCACATGATAAATAGTATTCAGCCCATTGATCAGGGCCTGCATTCCTTTTCCCGAGGACCATAAAGCCATAAGAGCAGAAATCGGAAGCACTGCTGCGCTTTTTGAAAAAACCTCTGCCACAATATTAAGCACAAATCCCTGTAAATTTTCAGGTACTACTCCAACGATCGCCTGACGTACTTCTCTGTAAGTAAGAGGTGTATACTGAACGATAGCAGTCAGAAACAAAACAAAGGGGATAAAAGACATGATCAGAAAATATGCCGCCTGCGCCGCATATGCACTGATATGATCCATCCTCATACGCTCCATGAAGCCCAATGCCAGATGAAACGCCCCCTTCTCTTTTTTCTTTCCCATAATTACTTCTCCTGTTATCCAGAGTTTGGCATTTTTATGCACGATTTCTCATATCTTAAACTATATTTATAGTATCATCATACCATGAAAACATTACTGTGACAAGCATTGCCCTTTTTCCTGCAAAGAGCAGTCCGTTATTTCTACTTTGTAAAAAAAATAATCCAGTATCTCCTCAAAAGAATATCCTTCCTTTGCCATCTCATTTGCGCCATTCTGGCTCATGCCCACACCATGCCCGTATCCGCCTCCTGAGATCCGCACATAATTCCCCTGCTCTGTGTCCAGTGTAATGTAAGCACTTGGAAGAAGAGTGCCTCCCTGTGTCTTCGTCCCATCCCTTTCTGTGATCACACATCCGGCAGGAGAAAGAAACTGTCGGATCTCATATTCTTCCTCAAGCATAAAAGAATCCTCTTCTGTAACAACCTGAAGGCCTGTCACTGCACCGCTTTCACTTTTTTCTGTAACGGCTGCCGAAATCAGTTTCCCCGCTGTGCCGGCCATCTCCTGTGCTCTTTTTTCCAGATTCTCCCACGGAATTACAGTCTCCCAGTAACTCCAGGGCTCTTTTGAGTCAAATCTGCAGATTACACTTTTCAAATATGGGGCCGGCTGCTGAGCTCCCCATATTTCATCTGTACTGGTTACCCCTGCCGAAGTAGAAAAATAATATGCCTGTATCGGCTCCCCATTCTGGCATAGGATTTTTCCCTGTGTTTCATGTATCGCCTCTGAAGAGGCCTTCTGGGGAGAAATATTCTGATATACCTGAAAATTCACACTGTCATCTACATCCGCCCCCAGTTCTTTCAAACGTCCTTCCTGCATCTGCTTCCAGGCATATGTTCTGGCACAAACAGCCTGTGCTTTCAAAGCTTCTTTTTCATAAGAGGCCGGCATTTCACTGGGAACTACCGCTTCCAGATACGTTTCCAGAGGCACCTCATTAATAAGCAGCAGTCCTTCCGGATACCTTACAACCTCCAAATTTCCCTGATATACAGGATTTCCGCATTGGCGCTGAACAGAGCTGACCTGGAGTCCGTCCTTATGAGCGGGAATCTTTGTTTTTTCTCCAGGAACTTTGAAAGTTTCCTGTGTATAAATATGCTCTTTTCCATTGCGTACCACGGTAACAGAAGGATGAAAATACGACTGATAATCTGTGGTCATTAAAAGAACTCTTATCTTTTGATCCATATAACGGGGTTCCTTTAGTTCTGCCTCTTTACCGCTTTCTTCCATTAATCTGAAGTATTCTTCTTTTTCTTTCAAACAGGCCAGTGCCGCCTGATCCAAAGTTGCCGTCACAAGCAAAGTACCTGCAAGAATCAACTGATACCTGAAAAAAAATCTGATCTTCCTCATATATCCATTATATGAAGAAGACCAGATTTCATGATCAGTCTTTTACAGAAAAACGATAAACAGTTTCAGAATAATAACGTTCTCCCTTTTCCAGTATCGGTGAATGGAAAGTTTCCACATTTACTGCATTGGGTTCTACCTGAGTTTCCAGACAGAATCCATCACGTTTCTGGTAAATATGTCCGTTCTTTCCCTTTTCATCCTCTATAAAATTGCCCGCATAAAACTGCACACAAGGACAATCTGTAAGCGCTTCCATAAAAATTCCTGTTTTCTCAGAACGGGCACAGGCGATCTCACGGATTTCAGCCTGTGTGTAACCATCTGTCACATAATTATGATCATAGCCTCCCGTGATCTTCAGCTGCTCAAAATCTGCATCTATCTCCTGTCCGATCTGTTTTTCTCTGCGGAAATCCATAGGAGTTCCTTCCACGGAAACATTTTCTCCAAGGGGAATCGAACCTTCTCCCACAGGAGTATATTCCTGTGCATGGATTGTAAGATACTGATCCAGTATACTTCCACTGCCTTCTCCGGAAAGGTTAAAATAAGAATGATTCGTCATATTGGCAATGGTTGTCTTGTCACTGACTCCGCTATATACAATACGAATGGCGTTTTCTTCAGTAAATTCATAGGTAACAGTGATATTAAATTCTCCCGGAAATCCATTTTCACCGTCAGGGCTGATTCTTCCCAGGGTCACACTGTTGTTATCCTGATCAATATGTTTCACTTTCCAGAATTTTTTTTCAAAGCCATCCGGTCCGCTGTGGAGATTATTTTCTCCTTCATTTTTTTCAAGGATCACTTCTTTCCCATCCAGCATGAATCGTGCTCCCGCAATTCTATTTCCGCTACGTCCGATACATGCTCCGAAGAAACAGCCATTCTTCTGATACCCTGTAAGATCATCATAACCAAGCACAACATCTGTCAGTTTTCCATCTCTGTCCGGTACACATAGTTTAACCAGGATTGCACCATACTGAAGCACTTCCGCATAAGCACCAGATTTATTTTCCAGATGAAATACCTTTACTTCCTCGCCCGTCGGCAGTTTATCAAAGATTTTTTCTGTTACCATAAATATCCCTCCCAAAGTGTTTTGTTTATTAGAAAAGTTAGTGCAGAACATACTGCTTTCTTAATAAATAAAAAAGAGCCTCTGCAAAGGCTCATTCTTTTCTGAAAGTCCCGGAATGCCGTTCCCTTCCTTTTGACGCCTAGCCGAAGCCAGGTGGGTGTCCTCAACAGATGATCTGCCTACCACAACGAGAGGTCTGACATCACAATCTGCGATGTTGGAGTCCCTTCATGTCAATGTAGGTTCAAAATAAAAAGGGGCCTCGCACATTCCAGGATACTTTCTCTTTTCTGTTATTACTATTGTACTCTATTATGTGTTTTTTTTCAATACAATATTTGTGCTGAAGCAAAATATTTTGGCATATATGCCAGAACACCGGACCGGCCAGCACCATGCAAGCAGGACCCTTACAGCTTACAAAAACTGCAGTTCCTTTAACATATTCCCAGGATTTTCTTTACAGTGTCCGGCATATCCTGCGCATCTACAACCGTATCGTGAAGAACCGGCGCTGTACGGATCTCTTCCACTGCCTTCGGAATCTGCACACCGCTTAATGCAGAAAGTGCATCGCAAAGAGCAAAATCATCCAGACCCTGATAGCGGTCAGAAATTGCATCCATAACACTTCTGGTAAACTTATACGGGCTTGCTGTTGACGCGATCACTGTAGGGGTGTGGTCTTCTGTATCGCGAAGATACTTCTGATAAACTCCTGCCGCTACCGCAGTATGAGGATCGATCATATAACCGCTTCCATACCAGGTCGCACTGATAGCCTCCCTTGTTTCTCCTTCGCTGCAGAAATTTCCATAAAAGTCTCCAAGCCCTTTTTTCATTTCCTCTGAAATAGTGTATTCTCCACCCTCGCTCAAAGCCTTCATAAGCTCTGCACACTGCTGTGCATTTTCGCCTGTCAGACGGTAGATCAGACGCTCCAGATTACTGGAAATCAGAATATCCATAGATGGAGATGTCGTCAGTATAAATTCTCTCTTTCTATCATAAGTTCCGGTACGGAAAAAATCAAAAAGAACTTTGTTTTCATTGGACGCACAAATCAGTTTTCCAATTGGAAGTCCCATTTCTTTAGCATAATAAGCCGCAAGAATATTTCCAAAGTTTCCTGTAGGAACAACAACATTGATCTTGTCTCCTGACTGTATCTCTCCGGACTTCACCAGTTTTCCATAAGCATACACATAATATACGATCTGCGGTACCAGACGTCCTATATTGATAGAATTTGCAGAAGAGAACTGATAGCCTGCACTGTCAAGCTCCTGAGCCAGCTGCTGATCATTGAACATCTTTTTTACTGCAGTCTGAGCATCATCAAAATTACCTGTGATGCCTACCACATAAGTATTGTTTCCCTTCTGGGTCACCATCTGTTTTTCCTGGATAGGACTGACACCATGTTTTGGATAAAAGACAATGATCTTAGTTCCCGGAACATCTGCAAAACCTGCCATAGCTGCCTTCCCGGTATCTCCAGATGTTGCTGTAAGAATCACGATCTCATTTTTTACATGATTTTTTTTGGCCGCTGTTGTCATAAGATGAGGAAGAATAGAAAGTGCCATATCTTTAAAAGCTATTGTCGCTCCATGAAACAGTTCCAGAAAATATGCCTGATCCGCTTTATGCAAAGGTGCAATCTCATTTGTATCAAATTTAGAATCATAAGCTCTGGCAATGCAGTCCTTCAACTCTTCTTCTGTAAAATCTGTAAGGAAACGGCTCATGACCTCATAGGCAGTTTCCTGGTATGTCATCTTTGAAAGATGCTCCATCGGTATATCAAGTTTAGGAACCGTAGTGGGGACAAATAAACCTCCGTCCTCTGAAAGTCCTTTAAGAATAGCCATGGAGGCGGTTACCGTTTCTTCTTTACCTCTGGTGCTTTTGTATAATACCTGCATCATCGTTCCTGCCTTTCTTCTTTATCAGTTATTTTTGCAACATTGTAACATGAACTTTAACAAAATACCATAGTAAAATCGCCGAAAGATCATGAACCTGCCAAGAAAATAAAAAAGAAGCTGCACAGATACGTGCAGCTCTCCACATTTTTCATTTCCCTATTCTGCCTTAACCATCTGAACAAGTTCAGTCTCGGAATCCTGATCTGATTTTTTTCCTGCCTTTTTCTGAGACTTTTTTTCTGATTTCTTATCTTCCGGAGCTTCCTCCGGATAAGTATAAAATTCATGAACACCATGTTTGAAGAGTTTTGTCAGGTCTTTTTCAAACCAGGCAATATTATGTTTCTCTGCAGCTGACTTCTGGATAAAAAACAAGGCTCCCTCTGAATAATCAGTTCCTTGAAGTGCCTGTTTCACAGCTTCTCTTGTCTCATCAGTAACTGTTACTTCACCAATCCGTCCATCTGCCACCGGAGAAAACTGCGGTACCCCGTTATCATATTCCCAGATAACGTCTGTTATATTATCAGGAAATTCCGAATGTCTTACACGGTTCATGATCACATTGGCAATCAGTACACGTCCCTTGATATCCTCAGTTCCCGCCTCTGCCTCTACAATCTTAAGAAGATTCTCGTAATCCTCATCAGACATCATTTTTGCAGAAGATGACATGGAGACCATTTTAGAATCCAGATCATTGACAGCAGCTGCCATAGGTATACTAAGATCTATTTCCTCTGCAGGTTTACGCACTTTCTGAACACGCTGTCCCACCACTACATGCTCACAGGAGGTACCGATCCTGTAGATTTCTGAGCCTTCAGCGGGAGTTGCACTGATCCCAGAAGCAATCCCTGCGATTCCGGTGGGAAGATCATATTCACTCCCACCTTCCAGAACATATCCGGGTTCTTCCTCCGAAGCAGCATAAACCTCACTGTCTCTTTCACTTCCGACAAAACGACCGCCTGCGGAAACTGCCAGCGCTGCCAAGGCACATACGCTGACAGAGATTACTGCACGTACCGAAGAATTTCCTGTCTTTTTTCTTTCTACCTGTGATTGATGATTTTGTGATAATTTCCTGTTTCTCATAGTCCTACATTCCTTGCATTTTCTTTATGTCATATTTTATTTCTTTTGTAACATTTTCGTAATGCATAAGAAAATTATATTTAATAAGCATGTGGATGTCAAGCCATCTTTTTCATTTTTGTGCTATTTTACCAGTTTTTTGATATAAAACACGCTTATTTCATAAGTATTTTCTGCGGTTTGCACAATTTTTTTAACAAAAGATTACATGCCATTAAATTTATTATAAACAGATTTTAGTTCTCCGGTCAAGAAATTCCCATCCAATTATTCTAACAATTTTCGTCTTTTCTTTTTATTTATACTTTTTTCATATGTATGTTTTGACTATATATTTTTTAAATTTTCAATATTTTTTATGGATATTATCTAACAATTATGATATGATAAAGACATAGATATTAGGAGGGAGGACTACTTATGAGTAAACGTATTATCACAATCAATCGAATGTACGGCAGCGGTGGTCGTGTCATCGGCAAAGCTCTGGCAGAAAAACTTGGATTTGACTTTTATGATAAAGAACTGATCGAGCTGGCGGGAAAAGAAAAACAGATTCCTTTCGCTGAACTGGCAAAGGTAGATGAAAAAAAACCTCACCAATGGCGTTTTTCCGGTGACCATGATGTCCAGATCACTCCTGATTTTTATACACTGCCCATGAATGATGTGCTGTATGATGCACAAAAGGAAATCATTCTTTCACTTGCAGAAAAAGGAAACTGCGTCATTGTTGGCCGATGTGCCAACTATATCCTGAAAGAACGGTGTCTCAGCGTTTATATCCACGCGCCTTTTGATCTCCGCGTCCGCAATGTACAGGCACGAACCGGTCGCGAGGAAAAAAGCGCCCGAAAAATGGTAAAACGAATGGATAAGGAACGCCGCGCGTATTATGAATTTTTTACAGATGCAAAATGGACCGATTTAAGTCAGTATGATCTTTGCATTGACAGCAGCCGCTTTACAGAAGATCAGATTCTTGAAATCCTTACAGAAGCTGCCCGAGACTGCTGAATTATATTGAACGATATGTTCAAAGAATATTTTTAAACTTTAAGAAAAAGGATCGTGAAAAGCAATTTTATCAAAAACTGACTTTTCATGATCCTTTTTTTACTTATTTTTGATGATTTTCAATATAATCCTTCAAAAACTGATATACCTGGTCTTCCACCGGAGGACATCCATCCAGATGATGACAGAAATTCCTGGTACAGCTGCCAATTCCAAGTTCTCCCGTTTTTCCCCGAAATCCCTGTCCGATATGGATTTTTTCATGAAGCCTGTCCAGAAGCCCCTCCTGTTTCAGCATATCCAGAGCCGGAATCAGATATCCGTAGCAGGCACTGCAGGATTCCACTTCTTCTACTGCATCTGCAACCTCTATCACTTTTCTGGACCTGGGAAGCTGTTTCTCCATATCTGATCCACAGACACGAATATCCGCCCTGGTAATATCAGAGCAGCCAATTCCAAGTTTTCCTGCCATCTCTACATAAGGAACATCGGCAATCTCATAATGCATCATATGACATACATAGGCATCGATCAATACCGGATCTCTGCCAACGAGTACCCGGTTCATCTCTACCGGATTTCCTCCGTCCTCAAAATCCAGATCCCCGCAAATATTATCCACCACAATAAAATCCTGATGAATCCCTGCGTTCAAATGGGCAATAGGCTTATGAAGCCCCAAGGAATGAAAACGCCTTTTCTCAGAATTAGGTATCAATCCTTTCATATTCTTAAGAGCGCAGGTGATCTTTGTCTGACAGTGTCCTTTCAGCACCGGAACATTAATAAGAAAGTCAATATCTTTCACCCCGGCACAGATATTCAGTTCCATACCACAGCAGTCTTCTGCATAGCCTTTATCCTTCTGTGTATCATGAAATTTAATTTTATATGTATCACAAATCTCATCATAACCACAGGCATAAAAAACATCCATGGTACGTTCTCCTACCCAGGATCCTTCGATCATGGTCAGATCATGAAAATCTTTTTCTTTCAGGTATTCTGCAATTCCAGCCAGAATTTCTCTGTGAGTAGTAGCTCCGTTGGAAGGATCAGAAGCAGAAACCATATTAGGTTTAATCCCAATTCGAAGTTTTTTGTCTCCGATCAGGTCTGCCAGCTTACTTTCCTCCAATAGTTCCTTTGTCATTTCTTTATAATCTGTTCCATATTTGATAAAGATCTGATTTCTTTCCATTCTGAAATTCTCCCTGTTATTCATCCCTGTTATTCCCGGAATCATAATAGTCTTCTGGAATATAAATATGGACGGCCTCTATACGATTTTTTTCTGTCGCATCTACCACCAGCTTCACACCATCTTCTGTTATATAAGACTCTCCCTCTTTCGGGAAATAATCTAATTTTTCAATGATATATCCGCCAATGGAATCATAATCTTCTGAATCCAGTTTCAGACCAAGCGCTTCATTCAGGTCATCCAGCTTCGCTGATCCCTGTGCTGTATATTCCCTGTCGGGAATAATTTCCTGCATATCCTCCACTTCATCTGCATCATACTCATCACGGATCTCACCTACAATTTCTTCCAGAAGGTCTTCCATTGTGATCATACCTGCCGTAGCACCGTATTCGTCCAGAACAATCACAAAATTAACAGAATACTGCTTCATTTCCATCAGAAGAGCAGCTGTACTTTTATGCTCGTATGTGAAATACGGTTTACGAAGAATATCACGAATAGAAAATTTCTCTTTCGGATTCCAGAGAAGAAGGTCCTTCATATTAATGGTTCCAATAATATTGTCCGTACTGTCTTCATATACCGGATAACGTGTGTATCCATCCTCCTTAAAACTGTCAAGAAGTTCCTCATAGGTGGCATTTACATCAATAAAAGACATATCAATTCTGGGAACCATCACATCTTTTGCCCTTGAATCACCAAAATCAAACACATTGTAGATCATCTTTTTCTCTTCTGACTCAATAACACCATCCTCGTGGCTTACATCCACGATGGTTCTCAGTTCCTGCTCTGTCATTGTACTCTGTTTTCCCTTTGGATCGACTCCCAACATGTACAAAATACCATTGGACAGCCTGTTCACAATAAAGATTACAGGAGTAAGCACTTTCATAAGGAAATAAATGATCGGGGCATAAGACATGGACAGCTTTTCTGCATATAAAGTAGCCATAGTCTTAGGTGTGATCTCTCCAAAAAGCAGGACCAGCAAAGTCAGAATACCAGTTGCAACTCCTACAAAGGCATTTCCCAATACCCGTGTTGTCCAGGTAGTAGCAAGAGAAGATGCCGAAAGATTTACAATATTATTTCCAATCAGGATTGTGCTGAGAAGCTTTCCCGGATTTTCAATGATCTTCTGCAGGATCTTTGCCCTCTTATTTCCCTCATTTACCAAAGACATAATATAAATTTTATTAACAGTTGTCATTGCTGTTTCTGCTGATGAAAAAAAAGCAGAAAGCAGCAGCAGGATCAAAAGTACGATCAATTGTATGACGTCGCCCGAATCCAAATAAATTCACTCCTTTTTCTAAAAATATATAACATGAAATATACACGATTTTTGTTTATAAAGCAAGCAAAAAGTGGAAGCAGGCAGTTGCCGGTTTCCACTTTCATTTCTGTTCTCAGTAACCTTATATAATCAATTATCTGTTTTCTTTCATCTCTTTAAAAAATTTCTTTGTTTCATATATCACCACCGGACTTAGCCCCAGAATACCTATCAGATTTGGAAATGCCATCAGCGCATTTGTGATATCTGCCAGAATCCAGATAGGCTCCAGAGAAAGAAACGGGGACGCTGCAATACATCCGATATACAGCAGCTTGTACTGCCTATTCCACTGCACTCCTCCGGTAAGATATACCAGACAGCGTTCTCCGTAATAATTCCATCCGATGATAGTAGTGAAAGAGAAAAAAATCAGCCCAATAGTCACCATATACATTCCGATATTTCCCGGAAGTCCCTGATTAAACGCTGCATTGGAAAGTTTGCCGCCGTCCAGCAGAACACCGCCCACCGGTGTTTCCAGAAGTCCGGAAGAAATCACCACGATTCCTGTCATAGTACAAATAATAATGGTGGTAAAAAACACACTGGTCATAGAAATCAATCCCTGACGCACACAGGATTTTGTCTTTGCCGCCGCTACAACGATAGGGGAACTTCCAAGGCCTGCCTCGTTTGTATATACACCTCTGGCAATACCTGTCCGCATAGCAGTGATCACTGCTGCCGCCGAAGCAGTTCCTACTGCCCCTCCAAAAGCGGCATTAGGTGTAAACGCGCTGACAAAAATAGCCCGAAAGGCTCCTGGTATTGCTTCATGATTAAAAGCCAGCACTGCCAGAGAGCCGATCACATAAGCAATAGCCATAAACGGAACCACAGCTTCCGCCACCTTGGAAATCGACTGGATTCCCCCGAGGATCACGGCAGTTACTGCCACCGTAACAATCACTCCAACCAGCCATGCCGGAACACCAAAAGCAGATTCCACAGATTCTGTGATAGCGTTTACCTGCGGAAAGGTTCCACACCCCAGCAGAGCTGTCACTACTCCGAAAAATGCAAACATTTTCGCAAGCCAGACCCAGTTTCGTCCCATTCCTCTTTCAATATAATACATTGGCCCTCCTGCAATCTGTCCATTTTCATCTGTGGTACGGAACCGGACTGCCAGAAGCCCTTCTGCATATTTAGTTGCCATGCCCAAAAGAGCTGAGATCCACATCCAGAAAAGGGCTCCGGGACCGCCTGCACGAAGAGCTGTTGCCACACCTACAATGCTTCCTGTGCCAATGGTAGCAGCAAGCGCTGTACAAAGAGATCCAAAAGCAGAAACATCTCCTTTTCCCTCTTCTTTTTCAAAAATATATCGAATTGCCCGCGGAAGCTGAGTAAACTGCAGCCCCTTCAGACGGACAGTCAGATAAAGTCCTGTAAAAAGCAGCAGTGCCATGGTTGGTATTCCCCAGACTGCTGCCTGTATTTCTTTTAATACTGATAAAATTATAATCCTCACACCTTTCCTCCGAACAATCCGGATATGGTGTTCAGTATATCATATTTTTCGCCAAAAAGAAACTCAAAACTCCTTTTTTTCCAGAATTCTTGCGCTGCAAAAATAAGAAACAGACATACAAATCCCATAAAAATCCAGCAATCCCAGAATTACTGCTGCATTTGGAATTTCTTCCAGACTTTCTATGGTTCCGCTCAGATTTATACCCAAACTTTCCAGCAAATATTTTCCGGCAAAAACAACTATCCACACTGCAATCACCAGGCCCATGACAATGACCCGTGACTTTTCCGACCCGAATTTCAGTTTGGCCGGGATCATAACTGCCAGCATCAGTCCTGACGTAAAGAAAAATGCTACCAGTATTGCTATCTGAGAATCAGATCCTCCCTGAAACGGATTGATCTGAAATACCAGGACTCCCAGAATCACAGCCACAACAGCACCTGCCAGTCCCAGCAGGATACTCAGAAGATATTTTTCTTTTGCATAAACGCTTCTGTCAGCAGAAAGTGTCATCAGCCACGGCATTCCATTATCAAACTCATCATAAGAAAGTGTGGAAGGCGCCGCAAGAGAAAACATGATCACCAGAAAACTCAGAGAAAAATCCCTCATATCTTCATTGACCAGTCCCAGCACCATGCAGAACAAGCTCACTCCTACATAGATCTTTCCTGTATTTGCAAGAAGCGCCAGATCTTTTTTTAACAGTCCCTTCATAATGTCTCTCCTTTCGCCATCATGGTCAGCACCTCATCCACAGAGCCTTTTTCTACAGCCAGAGAAGGATAATTCTCTTGATAAAACTGTCTCCGGTCTGTCAGGCAGCTGCAGCCAAAGGCTTCTTTTTTTACTTTCAGGATATATGTTTTGTCAAGTTCCTGAAAAGCATGGGCATCCATCTTCAGCACACCGTAATTTTCCAGGATTACATCGGTTTCTTCTCTGAGGATGATCTTTCCCTGGTGGATCATATAGATTTCATCACAGAACTGTTCCAGATCTGAGGAAATATGAGAGCTGATCAGGATCCCCCGTCCGGGAACTTCCATATATTCTCTCAGAAGATCCAGAACAGCCTCTCTTGCCATTACATCCAGACCGGCTGTAGGCTCATCAAGGATCAGAAATCTGGCACCATAGCTCATGGCAGTCAATACCTTCAGCTTTGCTTTCATACCAGTAGAAAAATCCTTTATCTTTTTGTCCATAGGGATCTGAAACCTGCCGCATCTGTCCTGAAACTCTTTTTTCCGAAAATCCGGATAAAGATCTCCCATAAAGCCTACAATCTGCTTCACTGTCAGATAACCGGAAAAAAAGCTGTCTGAAAGAACTGCTCCAATCTGTCTTTTTTCCTTTTCTCCCAGTTCATCACTGTTCTTTCCAAATATCTTTATGTTTCCGGAATCCGGCTTCAAAAGCCCCAGGATTGTTTTAAAGGTAGTGCTCTTTCCAGCTCCGTTGGCCCCGATCAGACCTGTAACACAATCTTCCGGAATTTCTATAGTGCAATCCAGTTTGAAGTCACCATATTGTTTTTTTACATGATCCAGTTCTGCAAGCATAATTTATTCCTCCATTATCAACTGAAACAATTCACAGATTTCTTCGTCTGTCAGTCCCCCTGCGCGGGCTTTACGGACAGCCTGATCCAGATCGTTTTCCAGTTCTTTTCTTCGTTCCTCCATGAGAAGCCCCTGATTTGCCTGTGCAATAAAGCTTCCTTTGCCGTGAACCGTATTGACCAGACCTTCTTCTTCCAGGTAGTCATATGCCTTTTTTACCGTAAGGGCGCTGATCTTCAGCTCTCTGGAAAAAGCCCTCACAGAAGGCAGAGCTGTTCCGGGAGTCAGTTTCCCGCTTATGATGTTCTCTTTGATCTGCGATACAATCTGTTCATAAATCGGGGTCATGGAAGTATGGTTGATGATGATATGCATATCTCTTCCTCCTCTACGCAAACAGTATATAACAGCATGTTACTGTTGTCAAGTGTTATATCCTGTTTATCAAAAAGCCAGAAAGAGGATGCTCTTTCCGGCTTTTCCGTTTTCTATTTATTTTCCGTGATCAGCTGAGGCTCTATGGTTAAATTATGATCAGCCTCTTCTCCATAAAGAAGTGCAAGAGCAGCATCATATGCCATAGAGCCAAAATCCGGACTCTGGATCGTAGCATCCAGAATTCCTCTGTGTCTTTTTTCAGAAATAGGAGAACCTTTTACCCCTTCTATTACCACAATCCTGTCGCCTTCCTCATACAGATGTTCAAGGATATATTCTCCTGCAAGTCTTCCGATTTTTTCATCATCTGCCTGGATCAAACTTGTATAACAGTCTTTCTCCGAGCCTACTCCTACCATTACAACAGGTATCTTTTCCCTGACCTGTTCCAGAGTTTTATCTAACGACCCGCTCCCATCCGGAGATATAATCAGAAGATCGATTCCATTATCCATCAAAGACTGAATATCCTGGATTTGTTTTTCCGGACTGCCTGCTGCATCACGGAAAATCATGTTAACTGCCACGTCCTCTTTTTGTCTTTCCGACAATACCTGTACCAGATTGTTCAGTCAGGGTTCCATAACATTTGTTAGACTTACTCCGAGCAGATATTGATAGCTGTCTGTATGAATATTACTGCAGGTACCGGAACCACACCACCAATACGCATCTGAAGGACCTCAAATGCCGGAGGAGCCATTCCCTCGCCTTCCCCGTATGCCAGAGGAATACCAATACCATTTGCCCAGAATCTGGCAAGACCACGGGCAATATTCATAGATGCCAGAGTTACGATAAATGCCTGAAGATGAAGTTTCGTAATACACAGACCATTAAACAGTCCAAAAAGACCGCCGATTACAAGGCTTGTCAGTACAGCCGGTATAAAACCAAATCCGCTCATAACCATCAGATAGGCACATCCAGTAGAAATAAGTCCTACAACAGAACCTACAGAAAGCTCAATATCTCCAAGAATCAGGATCAGTGTCATACCAATAGCAATAATACCGTTTTCCGATACAGCACGAAGCACATTCATCAGATTCCGGATATCAAGAAAGTTATTTCTTCCGTCTTTTACACAGATTGTAGAAGCTACCACAAAGATAATTACCAATGCGATCACGCTCTGCATCTGTTTCAGCACAGCTTTTACTTTTGCTTTGTTTTCCATTACATTTCCTCCCTCTATTTTGTTGCACTTTCAAGCAGCTTTTCCTGCGTTGCATCCTTCTGCAGGAATTCTCCCGTCAGTTCTCCTTCACAGAAGGTAACGATCCTGTCAGAAATTCCAATGACCTCAGGAAGCTCTGAAGATACCACAATAATAGCCATTCCCTGTTTTGCCAGATTATTGATCAGCTGATATATTTCCGCTTTTGCACCTACATCAATACCTCTGGTAGGCTCATCCAGCAGAAGAATCTTTGGCTCGGTCATCAGCCATTTTGCAAGAACAACTTTCTGCTGATTTCCACCAGCTGCTGTTCACCAATACGCAAGTCCTTCAGCTTCTTTGCCGGATCTACCTTTACGTCCAGCATTTCAAGATACTTCCTTGATTCTTCGATCATACCCTTAAAATCCACCGCCGGTCCAGCCTTGGATTTCCATCTGCCAAGAAAAATATTCTCTGCCACACTAAGCTCCGGCACAATCTGCAGTTCCTGATGGATCTTTGCAATTCCAAGTTTCTTAGCGGTAATAGGATCTGAGACATGCACCTTTTCGCCTTTCAGATAAATCTCTCCTTCTGTAGGCTGAAGGGATCCGCTCAAAATATTCATGAGGGTTGATTTACCTGCCCCATTTTCGCCCATCAGAGCCAGGACTTCACCAGCATAGAGGTCCAGGGAAACGCCTTTCAGCGCCTGCACGCTTCCAAAGGTTTTACTAATATCTTTCATATCAAGTAATTTCTTTTCCATAGTTCCTCCTTTTCGTTCTCTTTATTTTCAATACATACATTATATACAATTTTTCTTCCCATGTATTTCTAACAATCCGTGATTTTTTTATAATTTTTTTACTTATTTTTATTTTATTTATCTATTTTTAATAAAAAAGATAACCTGTGCCGCCTTCCTGACAAGCAATACAGGTTATCTTCTTTTCTTATCTTATAGCTTAATATCTCAGACTCCGGGGATCTTTTTTCAAATATACATGCTTGATATAATGAAGGAGTTTTTTTTCTCCATGATCGTTAAGAATTCGAAGAAGAGCCTCCAGTTCCTTTTTTGTCTGCGGATGAATAAACCAGAGCTCATCCTTGCTTTTCAGAAAATATTCCAGCGGCTGACTTTGTGTATATGCGTCACCAAGATAGTTTCTGGATGCACTGATCCGATCCATAACCATTTCCGCCACATATTTCCTGGGCATCTGCGCTCCCATTATCACATGATCTTTATCCAGAGAATAATCTACCCAGTGTTCAAAATGATGTTTATTCCGTCCTTTGTGATGAAGCCAGGAAGTAGAAACTCCAATATCTTCCCTTTCCGCATTATTAGGACTTCTTGTTCCCTGATAATATCTGCATCCTACAAGAAATTCTGCAGGAGAATATTTAGACAGATCATGAAGAAGACCCTGTTTGTAAAGACCTATCCGAAAACAATATTTCATAACCAGAAACTTATGTCTGGTTATGGTTTTAAAATGAAGCCAGGGATGCACCGGCTACACCTCCTTTTTGCCGATCAGGACCACGATGCTGCGGGGACTGATTCCGATATTTTTTTCATACGCCTCTTCTCTTTCCTGGAAAAATCTCGTTTCTCCCGGATCTGCAGTATCTGCAATCTTTTTCCAGTGCAGACCATCCGGAAGGTTCGGAAGAGCAATGGTACGGTTTTCCCAATGGAAATTATATCCCACATAAATAAAGTCATCTTCTGTACCATCTGATTTTTCTGCATAAGCTCCGCAATACATAACTCCCATAAGACGACAGGTATTTTCCTGATTGAGATACCATGCCCTTTCCCCATGGAAGGACATATCCGGAAAACCTTTTGCCAGATAATCCACTCCTTTTGGCTCATTTTTCATATGAAGCACCGGATGGCTTTTCCGAAAGGCTACAGCTTCTTTTACAAAATCAAAAATTCTTGAATTTTTGCGCAGCGCTTTCCAGTCTGTCCAGCCATAAGGATTATCCTGGCACCATGCATTATTATTGCCCTCCTGCGAATTGCCAAACTCGTCACCGGCATAGATCATCGGTGTACCCTGACTTAACAGAAGCATCAGAAAAGCGTTTCTGATCTGCTGCTCTCTCATCCTCTTTACCGCAAGCTTTCTGGTAGGTCCCTCGATCCCACAGTTCCAGGAATAATTATAATCGCTGCCATCCTGATTGCCTTCACCGTTCAGCTCATTATGCCGGTAATTATAAGACACGGTATCATAAAGGGTAAAGCCATCCTGACTTGCCATATAATTAATGTTTCCTCCCAGAGAACGCACATGACGGATATGGTATTCCGCCGAAGGAATCATCCCTTCATCACTTTTCAGATACCGGCGCATATCCTGCTGGAAACCGCCCTGATATTCTGCTGCCATCCCGTCTGTTTCCATATAATCCGGAACCGACTGAAAAAGCTTCTTTGTTCCATAAAGGATGTGATCCTTTGCCAGCAGCTCCACCGGCACACCTTCTCCAATAAAGTGAAATCCATCCACATGATAATATGTTTTCCAGAACCAGGATGCCTGAAGAGCCATAAGCGGATTGGTTCCCTTTGGAAAATAGAATTCCATAATGCACTGGATACCTGCTTTGTGCATGGCTTTTATCATATCACGAAATTCATTTTCCGGTTCTTTTGTAGCACAATAAGATCTTTTTGGTGCAAAATACCAGCCGCTCTGATACCCCCAGTAATTTACTTTTCCTTCACTGCGCTTCTCTGTGATCAGTCCGTCTCCCCAGATATCGGAAGCCATTTCCTGAAATTCATAAGCAGGCATCAGTTCCACTGCGTTAATTCCAAGCTCCTGCCAGTACGGGATCATTTCCTTTAATCCGGCAAAGGTTCCTCGCATCTTCTGAGGCAGCTTCTGCTGTTTCGTATATCCCCTTACATGAAGCTTATACAATATCATTTCATGATAGGGGATTTCTGGCGCTTTGTCTCCCTCCCAGTCGTATTCTGTCTCAGGCAGAAACGTACAGCGTACACTGTTTTCGTCTTCATTTCTGGAAGGCACACCAAAATGTTCTCTGCCGCAGATTCCATGGGCATAAGGATCCTGGCAGATTTTTTCATTTATCCGAAAATTATATTCATATTTTTCTGTATCCAGTCCTGAAACAAGAAGAGTACATACTTTTCCTGTCCGGTTCTCTTCCGTAAAAGGGATTTCTTTTCTCGGGTGTAAGGAACCTTTACGGTAAAGTACCAGAGAAGCATTTGCCCCACAGGGAATTTCAGCCGCAAAATTCAACCCTTCTGCATTTTTATTGGCACCAAGCATCACCGGATTCCCATTTCGGATAAATAACCCGCTCTGTTTTTCCATGATCTGTTCTCCTTTTTGTAGTTTCTTTCTGAATCACTCTTTCTGCCCCTCTGTTTTCAGAGTTTCAGATCCAACTCCACAGGGCAATGATCCGAGCCAAAGATTTCTGTATGGATTCTGGCATCTTCAAGCCTGTCCTTTAATGATGGAGAGGTGATAAAATAATCGATCCTCCATCCGGCATTTTTTTCTCTTGCCTTAAACCGATAAGACCACCAGGAATACATCCCCTCCTGATCCGGATAGAAATAACGGAACGTATCTATAAAACCACTTTCCAGAATTTTTGTAAAGCAGGCTCTCTCTTCATCGGTAAACCCTGCATTTTTTCGATTGGTCTTAGGATTTTTCAGATCGATCTCCTGGTGTGCCACATTCAGATCTCCACAACAGATCACAGATCTTTTCTCCTGAAGTTTCAGTAGGTAGGCAAGAAAATCTCTCTCCCATTCCATCCGGTATTCCAGACGCCTCAGCTCACTCTGAGAATTGGGTGTATAAACGGTTACAAGATAAAATTCCTCGAATTCCAAAGTGATCACACGGCCTTCTTTATCGTGCTCCTGGATCCCGATCCCATAAGAAACAGAAAGAGGCTCCTGTTTTGAAAAAACAGCTGTACCGGAATATCCCTTACGGTTGGCATAATTCCAATACTGATGGTATCCCGGAAGCTCCAGTTTAACCTGATTTTCCTGACATTTTGTTTCCTGAAGGCAAAAGATATCTGCATCCAGTTTATGAAAACTCTCTTCAAAGCCTTTGGTGATACAGGCTCTGATCCCATTTACATTCCATGAAATTAGCTTCAATTTTTTCCTCCTGATGAATTTTTTGTCTTACTGTATTTACAGTATATCATATTTAACCTATGATTCAAAACAAGTTTTGTAATTAGCAGGATATTTTTTTACTATTATGATTTCTCTTTGCCTTATTCAATTCTGTATTTGTTATGCCAAAAGAAATCATTTTACAATAACCTCTTTATCTGATAAAATATAGGATACAGTCTGGCAGAAATGCCCGGACAAATACGTTAAAGTGAGGAAAACACCATGAGTGAAGAATTCAAAAATGCAGGCTGCAGTGCCAGTGACTGCTCATCCTGCTGTGAAAGCTGTGGATCCGGACAAAATCAGATTCCGAATACCATTTCTCTTACACTGGATGATAACACAGAAGTAGAGTGTGCCATTCTGACTATTTTTCCTGTAAAAGAAAAGGAGTATATTGCGCTTCTTCCTTTAGATGAAAACGGCCAGAATCAGGACGGAGAGGTTTATCTTTATGTATTTTCCCGGACAGAACAGGGAGATCCTATGCTTGCAAACATTGAAAGTGATGAAGAATATGCTTCTGCTGCAGAAGCCTTTAACACAATTCTCGAAAATGCACGCAAGGCAGAAGATCATGGAGAATATACAGAAGAAAAAGGAGAGTCTCTGGAATAATTCCAGGCTCTCCTTTTTTGTTGATTTATTTATTTGTGGTACTTCCAAATCCACCATTACGGACGCCTGTTGCATCGTCGTCTACGGTGATTCCATATTCTACAAAAATCCCCTGCATAAATCCGGTTCCTTTTGCCAGTTCTACCGTTTTTCCTTCTCTTCCATCATTGGTCAGCTTTGCAAACATATGCCCTTCATTGTCAGAATAAAAATAATCACTATCAATGATCCCAACTGTATTGTTCAGCTGAAGGCGGTATTTAAAGCCCAACCCGCTTCTGGGATAGCATTTCAGCACCCACTCCTGATCCATTTCTACCCGGATACCTGTAGGGATCTTAATACTTTCTCCCGGCGCGATAGAAAAATCTGCAGGAGAATAAAAATCATAGCCGGCACTTCCTGCTGTTGCTCTTTGAGGAAGAGCTATATTTTTGTAGATTTCCTTTATTTCTTCATCAGAAGCTTCCGGAAAGTTATCTTTCCAGTCTTCCAAAAAACGTGCTTCACTTACTTTATGAAATTTTGCAATTCTCTTCATGCTGTTCTCCTGAAGTTATTCTGCATGGAGGATGATCTTTCCCTGACGAAGAGTCTCCGGAACATTGATCACCCGCTGGTTATCTGATCCTTTCCATTTTAAAGAAGGATCTCTTCGTTCTACAAAAAATTCTCCATCTACACATACGTCAAGATAATGAATAATCTCTTCGTTCTGGATTTCTTCCCAAAGAGAACCTGTATAAAGCCAAATGGTCTTATTTGGATATTTTTGACGGATCTTTCTTGCAAGATCTGTAATGCCGGTTATATTTGCCGGATGCAGAGGATCTCCCCCTGAAAAAGTAATCCCGCTTACATAATCCTTGTCAAGCTCCGCAAAAATTTCATTTATCTCCGCTTCTGTAAAAGGGAGCCCTCCATTGGGGTCCCAGGTAACCGGATTCTGACATGATTTACAGCAATGATTGCATCCAGCCACCCAAAGGACCACACGGAGTCCGTCTCCATTCAGCATATCATCTTTTGTTATATTATGATATCTCATACTCTTTTATCTCTTATGCCTCTTCCGGCACATCTTTCATACTGAAACTGATTCTTCCCATCTTATCTTTTCCAAGGCAGATCACTTTTACCTGATCTCCAAGACTTAATACGTCCTCAACACGGTCAATTCTTTCCTTGGCAATCTTGGAAATATGAACCATTCCCTCTTTTCCCGGTGCAAATTCAACAAATGCACCAAATTCCTTAATGCTGACTACCTTTCCGGTAAAGATCTGTCCCGCTTCAAAATCAGTAGCGATCACTTCGATCATATGAGCCGCCTCATCCATTCCTCTCTGGTCTACACCACAAATGGATACTGCACCCTCATCACTGATATCAATCTGTACCCCAGTACGTTCAATGATGGTATTGATTGTTTTTCCTCTCTGACCTACAACATCGCCAATCTTCTGAGGATCAATCTGAATCTGGATGATTTTCGGCGCATATTTATTTACATGATTACGAGGTTCTGCAATACATTTTTCCATAACCTCTGTGAGGATATACTCTCTTGCCTCTTTTGTTCTGCGGATTGCCTCCTCAACGATAGGTCTGGTGAGACCATGAATCTTAATATCCATCTGGATTGCAGTAATACCGTCATGTGTTCCGGCAACCTTAAAGTCCATATCGCCAAAGAAGTCTTCCAGACCCTGAATATCTGTAAGAACAATATAATCATCATCTGTCGCACCAGTAACAAGGCCACAGGAAATACCAGCTACAGGTTTGCTGATCGGTACGCCTGCTGCCATAAGAGACATGGTAGATGCACAGATACTTGCCTGAGAAGTAGATCCATTGGACTCAAATGTCTCAGACACGGTACGAATGGCATATGGAAACTCTTCTGCTGACGGAAGTACAGGAACAAGCGCTCTCTCAGCCAGGGCTCCATGACCGATTTCACGACGTCCCGGTCCTCTGGAAGGTTTCGTCTCACCAACAGAGTAGGACGGGAAGTTATAATGATGCATATATCTCTTGGAAGTTTCAAATTCATCCAGTCCATCCAGTCTCTGAGCTTCAGAAAGAGGTGCAAGAGTAGTTAATGTACAGATCTGAGTCTGTCCACGAGTAAACATTGCAGATCCATGTACTCTCGGGATGATATCTACTTCTGCTGCAAGAGGACGAATCTGATCGATCTTACGTCCGTCCGGACGTTTATGGTCTCTCAGGATCATCTTACGTACAGTCTTCTTCTGGTACTGATAAACTGCTTCTCCCAGAACGTTGAGCCACTCCTCATTATCTGCAAATTTATCCTGAAGTCTTGCTGTGATCTCACGAATGTTTTCTTCTCTTGTCTGCTTATCATCTGTAAATACTGCTTCTTCCATTTCTTCTGGCGGAACAATTTCACGGATGGCAGCAAAAAGTTCTTCCGGAACTGCACAGGACGCATAAAGATGTTTTTCTTTTCCACATTCTGCTACAATCTTGTCAATAAAACGGATGATCTCCTGATTTACTTCATGTGCTTTATAGATAGCTTCGATCATTTTGTCCTCAGGAACTTCATTTGCTCCGGCCTCGATCATAATCACCTTTTCCCTGGTAGAAGCCACTGTAAGCTGAAGATCAGAAATCTCTTTCTGTGCCAGTGAAGGATTGATCACGAATTCTCCATCGATAAGACCTACCTGAGTCGTTGCACATGGTCCGTCAAATGGAATATCAGAAATACAGGTAGCAATAGAAGAACCCAGCATCGCCGGAATCTCCGGATTGCATTCCGGATCTACTGACATTACCATGTTTACGAGTGTTACATCATTTCTGTAATCCTTCGGAAACAGAGGACGCATAGGACGGTCGATTACACGGGAAGTAAGAATGGCATGCTCACTTGCTTTTCCTTCCCTCTTATTAAATCCACCTGGAATTTTTCCTACTGCATACATTTTTTCTTCATATTCAACACTTAAAGGAAAGAAATCAATTCCTTCTCTCGGCTCTTTAGAAGCTGTTGCTGTTGAAAGTACAGTTGTATCACCATAATGCATCAAAGCCGCACCATTGGCCTGCTTTGCAACACGGCCTACATCTACTGTAAGTGTTCTTCCGGCTAATTCCATAGAATAACTTTTGTACATAGTTGATCTCCTTTTCATAAAATTCTACAGGCTGGTATCGCCTTCTAAGCGGACAGAAGTCCGAAACAACTGAAAAAACCGTCGACAGCAGGCACCACACGGGCTTTTCAGAAGTCTCGGAAAATACTTCTGTTTTTCCAAAAAGGCTGTAAATACCTGTATGTAGTAAAACAGGGCGGATGGAAATCCGCCCTTCCGCAAACTAATTATTTTCTTAAACCTAATTTTTCAATCAGTGCACGGTATCTTTCGATGTCTGTTTTCTTCAGGTATGCAAGCAGACCTCTTCTCTGACCTACCATTTTCAGAAGACCTCTTCTGGAATGATGATCTTTGTGATGGCTCTGTAAATGCTCTGTAAGCTCCTGAATTCTTGCTGTAAGAACTGCAACCTGTACCTCCGGTGAACCTGTGTCACCCTCACATCTTGCATATTCTTTCATGATTGCCTGTTTTTTTTCTTTTGAAATCATTATGATTTCCTCCTTATTATATAATATTATTTAGTCCGGCCTGATATAAAGCCGTCTATAACCGCCACGCATTAAGAAATGGTTGGAGATTCCTGTCTCTGAATACGGGCTGATTTACACCTCAAATAGTATAGCACAAAAGATATTGTGTGTAAATAATAATTTATTTTTTTGCAAAATCCTGTCCTTCTTCATCTGTAAGTGAAAAGGCAATGTTTGTCGCATGGTCAGCCACACGTTCCAGGCCGGACAGAATATCTGAGAACATCATACCTGCAGATGCCGTACATTCATTTCTTGTAAGACGCTGGATATGAGATTCCTGAAGTTCTCTTTCCATTCGGTCGATCCGGTCTTCCAGATCCAGGATTTCCTGCATATGCTCCTGATTGTTATGGGAGAACATATCCAGTGCGTAAGTAGTGATCTTCACTACCATATCAAGCATTTCATTCAGCTCTCTCTTTGCCTGAGGACTGAATTCTACCTGATTTTCCATTCTCTGTTTTGCTGCATCTGCTACATTCTCCGCATGATCGCCGATACGCTCAATATCATTGACCACATGGAAAAGTCCGCCGATGCTCTTTTTATCGTCTGTAGGAATGGTAGTCTGGTTTACTTTTACAAGATAATCTGTTATGGCATGGTTCAAAAGATTGATCTGATCTTCTGTCTCATAAACCTCCTGGATTTCCCTCTCATTCATTGTGAAAAATGCATCCATAGAAGCTTTCAGGTTGCGGATAGCGATATTTCCCATACGCTCCATCTCTCTGGTAGCCTCAAATACTGCTGTTGTAGGAGAAAATACAGATTTTTCACCAATATACTGAAGCTGGAATTCCTGTGCTGCCGATTTCTCCTCTTCCCGCACAAATAAACCTGTAAGCTTAACGATTTGTTTAATAAACGGAAACAGAAGCAACACTTCCGCAACTTTGATCAATGTATGAGCATTGGCAACTTCTCTTGCAACATTTCCATGAGACATAACACTGAGCATATGTGTGATAGGTTCCAGCGCAAAGCTGAATACTAAATACATGACTGCTGTACCAATGATGTTAAAGAACAAATGGATAAGCGCTGCACGCTTGGCAATCTTCTTGCCATTGATGGATGCAAGAAGTGCAGATACACAGGATCCGATATTACATCCAAAAATTATAAAGTAGCAGATACGGATATCCAGAAGTCCCTGCTGTGCAAGAAGAAGGACGATACCTACTGTTGCAGAGGAGCTCTGAAGCACAGTAGTCACTACAATACCCACAATAACAGCCAGAAAATGGCTGGTCAGCGAGCTCATGATCTCTACTACCTGCGGTGATTCACGAAGTACAGACATAGAATCTGACATTCCGGAAAGTCCCATAAAAAGAATACCAAATCCCAGAAGAACTTCTCCTGCTCTCTGGATTTTTGTTTTATTACAGAACATTACCATGACCACACCTGCCATAACAATAGCCGGTGCAAGTGCAGACAGATTTAAAGAAATCAGCTGCGAAGTTACCGTGGTACCGATATTGGCACCCATGATCACGCCTGCCGCCTGATAAAGATTCATCAGTCCGGAATTTACAAAACTGACTACCATAACCGTAGACGCACTTGAAGACTGGATCACCGCCGTAAAAAATGTTCCGACGAGGATTCCTCTCAATGGAGTTTTTGTAAAAAACTCCAGAATACTTCTCATTTTAGCCCCTGCTGCTTTTTCCAGGCCATCGCTCATAAGCTTCATGCCATACAAAAACATGCCAAGGCCGCCCATTAAACCAAGAATAATCCCTGCCATTCTCTGTTCTCCCTTGTATATTCTTCCTTTATCAATGATCTTTCTATTAAAGAAAATGTATATTTACTGACCTTATCGCAGAATATCATCTGCTGAAATAATCTTTTCCTTTACGGATATCTTCCTGAATCTGCTTTTTTAAAGCCTCAAAAGAAGAAAACTTGTGCTCTTCTCTCAAGTATTTCCGAAATTCCACGGTACATGTCTTTCCATAAAGATTTTTTTCACAGTCAAATAAATATGATTCCACTCCTACAAAGGTTTCCCCTATGGTAGGCTTGTATCCTACATTTGTAATGCCAGGATAGATTTCCTGACCAAAGCTGGACAAAGTAACATAAACACCATTTGGGGGCAACAGCTTTTCCGGCATTGGGATAAGATTTGCTGTAGGAAAGAAATCTCTGTGTCCCATTCCGCGTCCATGCTCTACTACCCCGGATATGAAATAATCTCTGCCCAGAAGAGAAGCAACTTTTTCCATATTTCCTTTTGCAAGCTCTTCCCTGATATAGGTACTGCTTATCTTTCTGGTTCCTTCCATTTCCTTGGACAGAATATCTGCCTTGAAACCATATCTGGCTCCAGCGTTTACCAGAAGATCCGGAGTTCCTTTTCGCTCAAAACCAAACCGAAAGTCCTCTCCTACTGCAACATAGGATGCCTGAAGTGCTCCCACAAGTACCTGGCGTATAAAGCTCTCCGCCTTCATATGCCTGATTTCACTGTTCAGCGGACATTCTAAAAGCACGTCTACTCCCAAATGTTCCAAAAGATCCCTGCGCTCTGCTTTTGTAAAAATTGTTTTTCTGTCTGAAACAAAAGCAATCACAACTGCTGCTGCCCCTGTTTCTTTTTTTTGATCCAGAATCCTGCTGATCAGCTTTCTGTGTCCTTTGTGTACTCCATCAAATTTTCCCAAAGTCACTGCACTGCCGCATAATCTTGGAAACTGGCCTTCTATTGTCATGTATTCCATGATCTGCTCCTGACGTTCTGTTTTATAAAAACATCTTTACCGGACGATAAGAGGCGCTGGATCCATGCCACTGATAAATACCGATAAACTTTTCCCTACTGGTATACATCCTGACCCATCCTTCTCTGCATCCAGCTTCTGTCAAGTTTTCCCCTACAGGATTTCCATTTTCCAGAAGTCTGTCTGCCATTTCGGTACAGCGAACTATCGGATAGTTTTCAAGAATTTCCTCAATCCCTGACAAATGTTCTTCCAGCTTACCCTGCTGCATCAGTTTCTGAATTTCATCCAAAGTCAGACTGTCTTCTAAAGTAAACTGACCGGAGCGTGTACGGAGAAGTTCTTCCATACACCCTCCGCAGCCAAGTTCTTGTCCGATATCGTGACAAAGTGTGCGGATATATGTTCCTTTGCTGCAGGTTACCTCCAGTTTGATCAGCGGAAAATCCATCTCCATGATCTGAATCTTATAAAACGTTACAGGCCGTGCTTTGCGTTCTACAGTTTTTCCCTCTCTGGCAAGCTCATAAAGTTTTTTTCCATTTACTTTCAAAGCTGAATACATCGGGGGAATCTGCTGCTGCTCACCTAAAAAACTCTCTACCGTTTCTTTAAACTTTTCTTCTGAAATCTGAACCGGAAGTTCCTTCAGAACCTGTCCTGTCATATCCTGAGTATCTGTCTCTATTCCAAGCCGAAGAACTGTCTCATATGTTTTCTCTTTTTCTGTAAGCATATCCACAAGGCGGGTGGCCTTTCCCAGAACAACAGGAAGGACACCTTCTGCCTCTGGATCCAGAGTTCCTGTATGACCAATTTTTTTCATATGAAGGATACCACGGAGTTTTGCCACCACATCATGAGAGGTGAACCCCTTTTCTTTCCTGACGACTAAAACCCCATCCATCATTTTTCCTTCTCCAGACATATCTGACGGCATATCTCCCGTGTCACGTTATTGATCACATCATACATAGAACCTTGAAGATCACAGCCTGCGGCTCTTGTGTGTCCTCCTCCGCCAAAGTATACAGCCACCTTGCTTACATCCACGTTTCCATTAGATCTGAGGGACACCTTAAAGGTCTGTGTCTCCATTTCATAGAGAAACATCGCAACCTCTACCCCCTTTGTGAGGCGAAGCTGACTTACAATTCCATCCAGGTCTTTTCCATCTACACCATAGAACTCCATATCTCGTTTTCTCAAATATCCGATAATACAGGTTCCATTCATGAGAAGGATGCTTTCTGCCAGCACCCTTCCCATGACCTGGTTTTGCAGATATGTTTTTTCATAAAAGGACTGATCAATGATCCGGTTAAATTCGAAACCGGTCTTCATCAGTTCCCCGGCTATCCTCATAGTCTCCGGAGAAGTAGATGAGTACTGGAACACTCCTGTATCGTGGATCATACCTGTGTAAACTGCTGCAGCCACTGACTGATCCACCTTATCCTTATCCATAAGACCATAAAGTACTTCACAGCAGGAGCTGATGTCACCTTTTATATAGTTGACATCTGCAAATCCTGTATTGCTTACATGATGATCGATGCAAACGGTCTTTTTAGCCGTGTCAAAATATCTGTCGACGATAGCTAAACGATCTCTGGCACTTACATCACATGTGACAAAAAGGTCAAATTCCTGATCACCATCTGCCTCTGTATGGATTTCTCCAATTCTGTCAATGTGATCAAAAACAGGTTTTGGAGAATCCAGATATACCTTAACGCTGATTTCCGGATAATTATTTTTTATATACAGGTACAAAGCCATACAGGAACCAACACAGTCACCGTCAGGTCTTATATGTCCGCCGATTCCTACTTTTTTTACACCATCCAGTACTTCAGAAATATTATTCATGATCCATCCCTCTTATTCTTCCTCCGGCATCTCGTTAGAAGCCTCTTTCCTGGTTACTTCATCGATCATTCTCGACATATTTACACCATATTCTATGGATTCATCCAGAATGAAACGGATCTCCGGTGTATTTCTGAGATTCAGGTTCTTTGCAAGCTGACGCCGGATATAGCCCTCTGCACTTTTAAGACCTGTGATGGTTGCTTTTTTTGCCTCGTCATTACCAAGCACACTGATATATGCTTTACATGTTTTTAAATCAGGAGCCACTTCCACAGCCATGACAGATGTCATGGGATGAATACGCGGGTCTTTGATCTCGCCTCGGATAATAGCGCTTAATTCCTTCAAAACTTCTCCGTTGATCCTTGTATTCTTTATGCTGTTTTTTCTCATTTATGCCTCACTCCTATCTTGGTACCTCCACCATGATATAGGCTTCAACGTGGTCTTCTTCTTTAATGTCATTGAAACCGTCAAATACAAGACCACACTCGTAGCCTGCCTTAACTTCTTTTACATCGTCTTTAAATCTCTTAAGGGATGCCAGCTCGCCCTCAAAGATCTGATTGCCTTCTCTTGTGATACGAACTTTGCAGTTTCTCTGGAACATACCATCAAGCACATAGCTTCCTGCAATAGTTCCCACACCGGATGCCTTGAACAGCTGACGTACTTCTGCGTGTCCGATAACTTTTTCTTCATAAACCGGATCAAGCATACCCTTCATAGCTGCTTCTACATCTTCGATTGCCTGATAGATAACTCTGTACAGACGAAGATCTACCCCTTCCTGATCTGCAAGCTGTTTTGCCATTGCATCCGGACGTACATTAAATCCAATGATAATAGCATTGGAAGTAGCCGCAAGAGATACGTCAGATTCATTGACTGCACCTACTCCGCCGTGGATCACACGGACTACAACTTCTTCATTGGACAGTTTTGTAAGACTCTGTTTCACTGCCTCTACAGATCCCTGTACATCTGCCTTAATAATAAGAGGAAGTTCTTTCAGATCGCTTGCCTGGATCTGATCAAAAAGATTATCCAGAGAAAGCTTACCTTTAGTCTCCTCAAGAAGACGGTTCTTATTCTCAGATACAAATGCACCTGCAAAGTTTTTCGCTTCTTTATCACTTGGGAAGGACATCAGGATCTCTCCTGCATTTGGCACATCTCCAAGTCCCAGGATTTCAACCGGAGTAGACGGACCAGCTTCTTTTACTCTGCGTCCCTTGTCATCCATCATGGCACGCACTTTACCGCTGCATGCACCTGCTGCAATAAAGTCACCTACATGAAGTGTTCCCTTCTGTACAAGAATAGTCGCCACCGGTCCTTTGCCTTTATCAAGCTGTGCCTCAATAACAAGACCTCTTGCCGCACGGTTCGGATTTGCTTTCAGTTCACAGACTTCTGCTGAAAGAAGGATCATTTCCAGAAGGCTGTCGATTCCCTCTCCGGTATGTGCTGAAACCGGTACAAAAATAGTACTTCCGCCCCAATCCTCCGGGATCAGTTCATATTCAGAAAGTTCCTGTTTTACTCTTTCCACATTTGCACTTGGCTTATCAATCTTGTTGATAGCAACAATGATCTCTACGCCAGCAGCCTTGGCATGACTGATCGCTTCTACTGTCTGAGGCATAACACCATCGTCTGCCGCAACAACAAGGACTGCAATATCTGTAGCATTGGCGCCACGCATACGCATAGCCGTAAATGCCTCATGACCCGGTGTATCCAGGAAAGTAATCTTCTGACCGCTGCATTCAACTACATATGCACCGATATGCTGTGTGATACCGCCGGCTTCTCCTCTTGTAACACTGGTATTTCGGATAGCATCCAGAAGAGAAGTTTTACCATGGTCAACATGACCCATAACACAGACTACCGGAGGTCTGGCAACCATATCGTCCTCATTTTCCTCTTCCTCTTTCAGAAGTTCTCCGATCACATCCACTTTTTCTTCCGGTTCTGCAATAATATCATATCCAAGAGCGATCTCCTGTGCTTTTTCAAAGTCGATCTCATGGTTTACTGTTACCATAGTACCTTCCATGAAAAGTTTTTTCACGATCACTGAAGGCTGCATCTTCATAGCCTCTGCCAGTTCACGGATCGTCATCTTCTCAGGAAGTGTGATCTCCTTAACCTCAGGTTTCTTTTCTTCCTGCTTCGGCTGCGGTGCCGGCTTCTGAAGAGCCTTCGGCAGTCTGGACATATTTCTTCTTCCGCTCTGGTTTGGTCTGTGTCCGCCGCCCTGAGATTTATCAAAATCTTTTTTCTTGTTTTTATTTTCTCTGTCTCGTTCTCTCTTGCTGTCTTTAGAAGTTTTTGTCAGTTCCGGAGTAAATACTGCATCACTGTCGTTTCTTCTTCCTGCTCCCGGGCGCTGTCCTGAACGTCCGCCGCCGAAGCGGTTATTTCCATCCGGTCTTCCCTGACCTCTGTTGTCGGAAGGTCTTCTGTCTCCCTGGTTTCTATTATCAGGTCTTCTGTCTCCCTGATTATTTCTTGCAGGTCTTCCCTCACCGTCGTTTCTGAATGGACGCCCCTCATTATTTCTAGCCGGTCTGCCCTGTCCTCTATTGTCAGAAGGTCTTCTGTCTCCCTGATTTCTGTTATCAGTTCTTCTGTCTCCGCCTCGGAAATCACGGCCTCTGCCATTGTCTCTTGCACCGTCTCTCTGCTCTCTTGGCTGACGATTCTGAAGTCTTCCCTGATTTCCGTCTGCCGGACGCTGGCTGTTTCTGTTCTGATTGTCAGCCTGGCGTTTTGGTGCTTCTGCACTTTTCTGTACAGATGTTTCTGCTGCTTTTGTCTCTGCCGGCTTTCTCACCTGATTTTCAGGCTTCTTAGATACTGTCTCCGCATTTCTGGGAGTTTTTGGTGCCTGCGGTCTTGCGCCTGGCTTTTTCTCCTGAACCGGACGTTTTGTTCTGTTTTTGCCTCCATCACTTGCATTCTGCGCATGATAAACGCGGATTATATTTTTTTTCTTCTTGGGAGCCTCCGCTTTCTCTGCTTCTGGCTTCGCTGTTACCATCTTTTCTTCTGTTCTGGAATTATCCACCTTGGTAATCTGCTCCTTTCCCCTTTTTGTTATTTTTTCTGTCAATTTATGATCTGCCATGCAATTTCCTCCTTCAGGCTGATGATTTTCCAAGCTCCTTTAATATCGCTTTTGCAAAATTTTCATCCTGCACGGCAAGGCTTGCACGGAATTCCTTTCCGCAGTATTTTCCCAGTTCCGCTTTGTCACCATAGACATAACACGGCACTTCATAAAATTCGCACATGTTCTGAAATTTCTTCCGTGTATTTTCTGATGCGTCTCCTGCCACCAGTACCAGATAACCCTTTCCTGATTTCACAGACTTTTCAGTAGAGAATTCTCCGCTGACAGTTTTGCCTGCCCTTGTTGCAAGTCCTACAAGAGACAACACCTTTGGATTGCTTTTATTTGTCAAGCTCTTCAAACTCCTTTTTCAGGTCTTCGTAGACCTCCTGCGGGATTCCTGTTTTTAAAGAACGTTCTAATCCATGATTTTTAACCGCCTTGTCCAGACATTCCATGGATCTACAGATATATGCACCTCTTCCGTTCTTCCTTCCGGTAGCATCAAGAATAATCTCATTCTCCGGAGTCCTCAGGACCCTCATCATTTCTTTTTTGTTTTTCATTTCCCTGCAGCCGGTACACTGGCGCATGGGAATCTTAGTTTTCGTTTTCATATGCTTCTTCGCCGTCTTCAGCAGCATTTATCTCTTCTGCTGTTTCAGTTTCTTCGGCTATCTCAGTTTCTTCATTTTCAGCTGTTTCACTGACATGTTCTTCATCAAAATATTCCTCTTCAGAATACTCTTCCTCTTCATAATCATACAGCTCTCCGGATTCTTTTGCCTGGGTCTCACTCTTAATATCGATCTTAAAGCCGGTAAGGCGTGCCGCAAGACGGGCATTCTGACCTTCTTTACCGATTGCAAGAGAAAGCTGGTAATCCGGTACCACCACAAGGGCTGTTTTTTCATCCGGATCAGCCATAACTGCAATAACCTTTGCAGGGCTCAGTGCATTTTCAATAAGGATTGCCGGATTTTCATCCCAATTGATGATGTCGATTTTTTCTCCGCGAAGTTCTTCTACAATAGCATTGACTCTGGCACCATTCATACCTACACATGCACCTACCGGATCTACATCAGGATCATTGCTCCATACTGCGATCTTTGTACGGGAACCTGCTTCTCTGGCAATACTCTTAATTTCAACTGTGCCGTCTCTTACCTCGGCAACCTCAGATTCAAAGAGTCTCTTCACAAGTCCCGGATGAGTTCTGGAACAGAGGATGCGCGGTCCCTTCGGAGTATCCTTAACCTCAAGGATATAAACCTTGATTCTTTCTGTAGGATGGAATTCCTCGCCTTTTACCTGCTCGTTCTCGCTTAAGATACCATCGGCTTTTCCAAGGTTCACACTGACATTTCTGCCCATCACACGCTGAACGATACCGGTAACTACTTCTTTTTCCTGTCCGTAATACTGATCGTAAAGAACCTTGCGTTCCTCCTCACGGATTTTCTGAAGAATTACGTTTTTTGCATTCTGTGTAGCGATCCTTCCAAATTCTCTGGACTGTATCTCTACCTTAACGGTATCTCCCTCTTCTACATTTGCATTGATCTTCTGTGCATCTACCAGTGAGATCTCAAGAGCCGGGTCTTCCACAAAATCCGTAACCATACGCTCTGCGTAAACACTGAAGTCGCATGTTTCCGGATTAATGGTCACATGTACATTATCAGCTTTTCCAAAATGATTCTTGCAAGCCTGGATCAGTGACTGCTCAATAGCCTCCAGCAGTGTATCTTTACTGATATTCTTTTCTTTTTCAAGAATATCCAGCGCTTCCATTAACTCTCTGTTCATTTTTCTTCTTTCCTCCTATTTTTTTCAGACACTGTCAGAATTCGATTTTTAAACGGATCAGGGCAATTTCCTTTTTATCAAATGTGCGCAAAGCGCCGTCCTCATCGATCGTCACACTGTTATCATCATATGCAGTAAGGATCCCGCTGAATTCCTTTTGTTTTTCTATTGGACGGTAGGTACGTATCTCTACTGCCTTTCCCATACTTCTTGCAAAATCCTTTTCCTTTTTCAGCGGTCTGTCAAGCCCGGGAGAGCTGATTTCCATAATATAGCTGTCTTCAATAAAATCATCCTCATCAAGCCTGTCGCTGAACTTACGGCTCACTGCCTCACAATCGTTTACAGTGATTCCGCCCGGTTTATCAATATAGCCGCGAAGGTACCAGTTTCCGGCTTCCTTTACATACTCTACATCTACCAGTTCAAATCCCTGCTCTTCAACAATAGGAGCAAGCAGTGCTTCTGCTTTCTGTTCATATTCTTCCCGTCTGCTCATATTTTCCACCTGCCTTTCGCACATACGGACTCCTGTCGCAAAAAGAGTGGACCGAAGTCCACTCTTATGCTATCCGTTATCATGTTGTATTTATCATAGCACCATCTATAAGGAAAAGCAAGGATTATTTTAAACCCTGGGCTTTACACCTCGGGTGTCTCTCTTCGCCAGGCGCACTTTATTCAGAGCATATGGCTTATCATGATAGGTGATCGTGTACTCCTGATGTCCGCCAAGAAGATATGCAGATTCCAGGTAATCTCCATCTGCAAGCCTCATTCCGCGGACTCCCACAGCGGTTTTCTTCATAACAGAAATCTCCTGTTTCAGGAATCTCAGGAAACATCCTCCCACACTCTGAAGAACCACCTGTTCCATCTCAGCGGAACCTCCCACAAAGATCAGACTGTCATCCTCTCCAAGCTTCGTGGATGCGATAGTCCTCTTTGTCACATCAAATTCCGCTCCGTCTACCAGCTTGCACATAGATGCTTTTGTCACAAACAGAATACTATCATTTCTGATCTGGCTTACCGGCGCCACATAAAGGATCTGCTCCATGCTGCTGTCATAATTACTCAGATTATCTGCCGGGACCCCCTTATCACGGAATCTGACCAGAGGGATATCTACCGCCTTGATTGTATGCATTTTTCCCGTGTCAGTAAAAAGACATATCTTATCTGTGTTCATACAGCTCAGCACATAACGGTTTTCACTATGAGCAGCCTCTTTATTTCTCTCATATGCATTTTTATCAATCAGCTTCATATATCCGAAACGATCCATCAGGAAACAAACCTCAGTCTCTTCCATTTTCTTTTCTTCATAGACTGCTTCCTCTGCATTTTCGATGGAGGTATGACGTTTCGTTCCATATTCCTTTTTGATGGCGTCCAGTTCCTTCATAATCACTGCAGCCATAGAATCATAATGGTCCAGGATATCTTTGTAAAGGGCAATATTTTTCATGGTCTGCTCATACTCTGCCTGAAGCGCTTCAATCTCCAGTCCAATCAGTTTGTAGAGACGCATATCCAGTATTGCTGATGCCTGTTTTTCTGTAAAATGCAGTTTTGATGCTGCCTTCTCACTGGTCTTTGTCTTAAAACGTATTCCTTCTGTCACGCCTTCTACCAGACATTTTTTCACCTGATCTCTGTTCTTGCTTCCACGGAGGATCTCAATGATCAGATCAATCACATCGCAGGCTTTGATCAGACCTTCCTGGATCTCCTGTTTTTCCAGTTCCCGCCCAAGAAGCGTATTATACTTTCTGGTCGTTACTTCAAAAAGAAAATCCACATGGTGCTCTATGATCTGCTTCAGGCTTAATGTTTCCGGTCTTCCATCTGCAACTGCAAGCATATTCACCCCGAATGTGTCTTCCAGACGGGTTTTTTTGTACAGCATATTGGTAAGATTTTCTACGTCTGTATCTTTTTTCAGTTCCAGAACGATACGGATCCCTTCCTTGGAAGACTGATTGGAAATATCCACGATATCTGTGGTTTTTTTTGTCTCCACAAGAGAAGCAACATCATTAAGGAATTTACCAATATTTGCGCCCAGCATGGTATATGGGATTTCTGTGATCACAAGCTGTTTTTTACCGCCTTTCAGCTTTTCGGTTGTCACACGCCCTCTGATACGCAGCTTTCCGGAGCCTGTCTCATAAATTTTCCGAAGGTCATCCTTATTTACAACGATTCCTCCTGTTGGAAAATCCGGACCTTTGATGTAGCGCATCAGCCCTCTGACACTGATCTCATTGTCTTTCATGTAGGCCTTGACTCCATCGATCACCTCTGCCAGATTGTGCGGAGGAATACTGGTAGCCATTCCAACCGCGATTCCCTCCGCTCCGTTCACAAGGATATTGGGGATTTTTACCGGCAGTACCGAAGGTTCTTTTTCTGTCTCATCAAAGTTCGGCACAAAATCTACTACGTTCTTATCAAGATCTGCCAGAAATACTTCCTGTGTCAGTTTTTCCAGGCGGGCTTCTGTATATCGCATAGCCGCCGCCCCATCTCCTTCGATGGAACCAAAGTTTCCGTGACCATCCACAAGAGTTTTTCCCTTTTTAAATTCCTGTGCCATGACTACAAGCGCTTCATAAATAGAACTGTCGCCGTGAGGATGATATTTACCCATGGTATCTCCCACAATACGGGCACATTTTCGGTAAGGCCTGTCATAGCGGATCCCCAGTTCATACATATCATATAAAGTTCTTCTCTGTACCGGCTTCAGACCATCCCGCACATCCGGAAGTGCACGGGAAATGATCACACTCATTGCATAATCGATATATGACTTCTGCATGATCTCTGAATAATCCGTACGGATGATATTTTCCTGCTTTGTTTCCATTTGATCGTCCTTTCAGTCGTTCCATTACAGCAGTTCTGCACCGCTGTTTCCCTGTCAAAACGGATTCCTGCATCCGTTCCTGTTCCCATTCCTGCCTTTTACACATCCAGTTCTGCATCTGCCGCATGTTCATAAATAAATGCTTTTCGCGGCGGAACATCACTTCCCATGAGGATTTCGGTAACACTGGAAGCCAGACGGGCATCCTCGATCTCCACTCGTTTCATTCTCCTTGTTTCCGGATTTAAAGTGGTTTCCCAAAGCTGATCCGCATCCATTTCTCCCAGACCTTTGTATCTCTGCAGAGTAAAACTGCCCGGTTTATGGGTTTTACGGTATTTTTCCAGAGCCTTGTCATCATAAAGATATTCCTCCGGTCCCTTCTTCGGCATAGCCTTATAAAGCGGCGGCATGGCAATATATACATGTCCTTCATAAATAAGATCCGGCATAAACCGATAAAAAAGAGTCAGAAGCAGCGTGGAGATATGTGCGCCGTCCACATCCGCATCTGCCATGATCACAATCTTATCATATCGAAGCTTGCTGATATCAAAATCATTTCCATAGCCTTCCGAAAAACCACACCCAAACGCATTGATCATGGTTTTGATTTCTGCATTGGCAAGCACTTTATCAATGGTAGCCTTTTCTACATTCAGAATCTTGCCGCGGATAGGAAGGATTGCCTGATAATTCCGGTTTCTTGCTGTTTTTGCAGATCCGCCCGCAGAATCTCCCTCCACAATAAAAATCTCGCACTGAGAAGGATCCTTTTTTTCACAGTTTGCAAGCTTTCCATTAGAGTCAAAAGAATATTTTTGCTTCGTAAGAAGATTTGTCTTTGCCCGCTCTTCTGTCTTACGGATCTTTGCCGCTTTTTCTGCACAGGAAAGAATCGTTTTCAGTGTTTCCAGATTACGGTCAAAATAAAGTACCAGCTGTTCTCCCAATACCTTTCCTGTGGCCTTGGCAGCGTCCTGATTATCCAGCTTTGTTTTGGTCTGTCCCTCAAAACGGGGAGCCGGATGTTTGATAGACACTACAGCAGTCATGCCATTTCTGATATCTGCACCGGTAAAATTGGCATCTTTATCCTTCAGCACTCCGATCTCACGGGCATAGGTGTTCATTACCGTAGTAAAGGTAGTCTTAAATCCTGTTAGATGAGTTCCGCCTTCTGCATTGTAGATATTGTTGCAGAATCCCAGCACATTCTCCCGAAACTCATTGGTGTACTGAAATGCAGCTTCTACCTGTATCCCGTCAGCCTCTCCTTTCAAAAGGATCGGTTCATGAAGAACTTCTGTTTTATGGTTCAGATCCCGGATATAACCAACGATCCCCTCAGGCTCATGATATTCTTCCGCCTCCGGTTCTTCTCCTCTTTTATCCTCAAACAGAATCGTCAGCTCCGGATTCAGATATGCAGTTTCATGGAGACGGCTTTTTACTTCTGTTGCAGAAAATCTTGTTTTTTCAAAAATCTCCGGATCCGGCAGAAAATTGACACAGGTTCCTGTCCCTCTTGTCCTGCCCAGCTTAGGAAGAAGACCCTCTTCCAGTTCTATCACCGGAATTCCTCTTTCATAACGGTCATGGTGTACATAGCCGTCTCTGCTGATCCTGATATCCAGGTACGTAGAAAGAGCATTTACCACGGAAGATCCCACACCATGAAGACCACCGCTGGTCTTATATGCAGAATTATCAAACTTACCGCCTGCATGAAGCGTTGTAAACACAAGGCGCTCTGCTGATACACCCTTTTCATGCATATCCACTGGAATACCTCTTCCGTTGTCTGTGACCGTACAGGAGCCGTCTTTTTCCAGAACCACATGGATATTGCTGCAATATCCTGCAAGATGCTCATCTACTGCATTATCTACAATCTCATAGATCAGATGGTTCAGACCTTTTCTCGACACACTTCCGATATACATACCCGGGCGCTTCCGCACTGCCTCCAGCCCTTCCAGGACAGAGATACTTCCGGCATCATACGTTTCCTTCTTTGCCATGACTGTTCTATTTCCTTTCTTTCACTTATTACCATTTCAAACATTCGTTCTCTATAATAACCATCTTCCGGTTTTTTTGCAAGACTAAATCGATTTTTCTGTTGAAGCCAGAAAAACATCGGCATCTTTTATTTTCCGGACAAAAGAAAAAGTGCAACCAATTCGCTTGATTGCACTTTCAGCAGCCAGTACGGGAATCGAACCCGTGTTTCCGCCGTGAGAGGGCGGCGTCTTAACCCCTTGACCAACTGGCCTTATTCTGTTGTTTTATCGGTTTTATTAAGAGCAGCCAGTACGGGAATCGAACCCGTGTTTCCGCCGTGAGAGGGCGGCGTCTTAACCCCTTGACCAACTGGCCTTATCTCTGCTGTGTTTAACGCTCCTGCGTCAACCGACTTGATTAGTATATATCAGGT
>JAPFCU010000052.1 GCA_026169535.1 Blautia sp. | reverse complement strand
TATAACCGCATAAGACAGCATAAATACTCATAACTACGATATCCACGAGAGTATGTCTCAATCCTCGATTATCTCTGCTATCTACCAAATCTGAAAAATACTTTTTCATTTCCATCATAAAAATCACCCTTTTCTTTTATTTATAACGGAAAAGTGATGATTTTGGTATTAATATTTTTTATGCGGTTGCCCTGTTTTACCGCTAAGGAAACCTTGCCACACTGCCTAAAGAATAGTATAATACTCATAATTATGAAAAGTTACCGACAGATTAAGCTTACAGGAGATTTCAGTTATTTATGAAAAATTTTGATCTCAGTTTTTATAATGGAAAAAAAGTCCTGATAACAGGACATACAGGCTTTAAGGGAACCTGGCTGTGCCGTCTGCTTCTGGATGCCGGGGCAGAAGTGACCGGATATTCCCTTGAACCGCCTACAGAACCATCGATTTTTAATCTGACAGATATGGGAAATCAGATGCATTCTGTGATCGGGGATATTCGCGATTTGGATAAGCTGATGGAAGTATTCCGGGAAACAGAGCCGGAGATTGTGCTTCATCTGGCAGCGCAGCCGATCGTGCGGGAGTCTTACAAAAATCCTGTATATACTTACGAAACAAATGTAATGGGAACGGTGAATATTCTGGAATGTGTCCGTCAGACAGAAACAGTAAAATCTTTTCTGAATGTGACTACAGACAAGGTATACCATAACCGGGAATGGGAGTGGGGATATCGTGAAAACGACCCGCTGGATGGCTTCGATCCGTATTCTAACAGCAAATCCTGTTCTGAGCTTGTGACACACAGCTACAAAAATTCGTTTTTCGGAGACCGGGATACAAGAATTTCAACAGCCAGGGCCGGAAATGTGATCGGAGGCGGAGACTTTGCCGCAGACAGGATCATCCCGGACTGCATCCGTGCGGCAATGGAAGGAAAGCCTGTACAGGTAAGGAATCCCCATTCTACAAGACCTTTTCAGCATGTACTGGAGCCTTTGTACGCATATCTTATGATCGCTGCCTTGCAGTATGAAGATCAGAAGTATGAAGGATATTACAACGTAGGACCGGGAGATGAGGACTGTGTTACCACAGGAGAGCTGGTGGAGCTGTTCTGTGAGGTATGGGGAGAGGGACAGACCTGGGAAAATCATTTTGCAGGCGGTCCTCATGAGGCAAACTTCCTGAAACTGGACTGTTCCCGGCTGCGGAACGTCCTCGGGTGGAAACCGGCATGGGGTGTTCGTCAGGCGGTGGAAAAGACAGTAGAATGGACGAAGGCATGGCAGTCCGGAGAAGACATCAATCTTATTATGAAAAAACAGATCCAAAGCTTTCTGGATCAGATGAAATAGAATAAAAGAGGAGACAGACTATGTTTGAAAATATGACAGAACAGCAGGCCAGGGAAGAAATCCTTGGTATGGTAGATGATTACTGCCGCAAATATCATAATCAGCAGAAGCCTTTTGAAGAAGGAGACAGGCTCCCTTATGCTTCCAGAGTTTACGATTCCAGAGAGATGGTGAATCTGGTGGACAGCGCACTGGAGTTCTGGCTGACGGCAGGAAGATATGCAGATCAGTTTGAGGAGAACTTTGCGAAATATCTGGGAGTACGTTTCTGCTCTCTGGTAAATTCCGGCTCTTCCGCAAACCTTCTTGCATTTATGGCGCTGACCTCCCCTCTTCTTGGAGAACGTCAGGTGCTTCCGGGAGATGAGGTTATTACTGTGGCTGCAGGATTTCCAACAACAGTAGCACCTATGATTCAGTACGGAGCGGTTCCGGTGTTCGTGGATGTGACCATTCCTCAGTATAATATCGATGTGACCCGTCTGGAAGAAGCGCTTTCTCCAAAAACAAAGGCAGTGATGATCGCGCATACACTGGGAAATCCTTTTGATCTGAAAGCACTGACAGATTTCTGTCAGGCTCATCAGCTGTGGCTGATCGAGGATAACTGTGATGCTCTGGGCTCTGAGTATGAGATCAACGGCGAGAAAAAACTGACCGGAACGATCGGTGATATTGGAACCTCCAGTTTTTATCCGCCTCATCATATGACTATGGGAGAGGGCGGCGCTGTTTATACCAGAAATCCGCTGCTCCACAAGATCGTAAGATCTCTTCGCGACTGGGGACGCGACTGCCGCTGTCCGTCCGGAAAGGACAACGTCTGTGGACATCGTTTTGACAGACAGTACGGAGAGCTTCCTCTGGGATACGATCATAAATATGTATATTCCCACTTTGGATATAACCTGAAGGCAACAGACATGCAGGCGGCAGTCGGCTGCGCCCAGCTGGAGAAATTCCCGGGATTTGTAGAAAGAAGACGTCATAATTATGCCCGTCTCCGCAAAGCCCTGGAGGGAATGGAAGAGAAATTTATCCTTCCGGAAGCATGCCCGAATTCAGATCCAAGCTGGTTCGGCTTCCTTCTTACCTGTAAAGAAGGTGTAGACAGAAACAAGGTGGTTCCTTATATTGAAAGCAAAGGCGTCCAGACAAGAATGCTGTTTGCCGGAAACCTCACCAAGCATCCGTGTTTTGACCAGATGAGAGCCGAAGGAAAGGGTTACCGTATTGCCGGAACACTGGAAAATACAGACAGGATCATGCGTGATACCTTCTGGGTAGGTCTGTATCCGGGAATGACAGATGAAAAGATCGACTATATGGCAAAAGTTATCCGGGAGGCCGGAGAACTTTAAGAACAGCCGGGAAGGAACATGCAGATGATAATTGACGAAAAGCTGCGCTGGTACGGTTTCTGGACCGTGGACCGGCTGAAGGGCGGAAAGGTCCGGAAGTATTACGAGGAGATCCGGGACAGCTACAAAAAAGGAACTCCCATAGACAGGACGCAGGAAAAAATCCGTAAGCTGATTGCTCATGCAGTGCGTACTACGGAATTTTATAAGGACTTTGATCCGGATACCCCGCTGGAAAAAATGCCGGTGATGAATAAGGACGCTTACAGAAGTCATTATGAGGAGTGCCAGTCCAGCGTTTACAAAGAGGCTTCCGACAACCGGATCATGTATACCAGCGGGTCTACAGGAACACCCTTTGCCATGATCCAGAACCGCAACAAGATCCTCCATAATACAGCTGCCAGTATTTTTCTGGGAGCTGCGGGAGGCTATTATATCGGTATGAAAGAAGCTTTTATCCGTATGTGGGTGGGAGATCATGCAAAAAAGAGTTGGCTTTCCCGCACTGCAGAAAATCTGATCATGATGGACTGCTCCAATCTGGATGATAAGGCTCTTGGAAAGATGGTTTCTGTGATCCGGAAGAAAAAGGTAAAGTGTATCATTGGCTATTCCTCTGCTATCGGAGAACTGGGACGCTATATCGAAAAATATCATGTGGACACAAAAGGTTTCTGCGTAAAAGCTATTCTTCCGATTTCAGAGAGTATGCCCGGCGAGGTCCGGAGAAATCTGGAAAAGATTTTCCGCTGTACCGTGCGCTCCTGGTATTCCAATGAAGAAAACGGGATCATGGGACTTCAGCGGGAGGAAGACGAAAGCTACTATATAGATACGGAAAGCTATTATTATGAGATTCTGAAGCTTGACAGTGATGAACCGGCAGAGCCCGGAGAACTGGGGCGTATCGTGATCACAGACCTTTATAATTATGCCATTCCTCTGATCCGCTATGACAATGGAGATCTGGCAGTGGCAGAACGGAAGGAAAAAGACGGACGTTTCCGCCTGTATCTGAAGGAGCTGTATGGACGGCGGGGCGATATGATCTACGACTGCAAGGGACGGATCGTTTCTCCTTTTGTGCTTCTGAACGGTCTTTCCATGGCGAAAGGGATCGACCAGTACCGTTTCATTCAGGAGGATGAAACCCGATATACTCTCTGGCTGAACGGAGACAAAGAGCAGATTGATGAAAAAGCCATCCTGGATTTTATCGGACCGTATTTTGGAGAGGAAGCGGAAATTACCGTGGAATATGTGGACGAGATCCCGGTGCTGAATTCTGGAAAACGGAAATCCTTTGAGAACCGGTGTGAGAAATACATAAAAAAATAACTGGGGAGGGTGCTTTTTGGCATCGAAAGAAAAAAATAAAAAAATTGTATCAAATACAGCCTACACCATAGGAGGCGCGCTTCTGATGAACGGGGTTCTGCAGGTTCTGGTTTATCCGCTGCTGAACCGTTTCATGGGAAGTGACCAGCTTGGTGAGCTGCTGTATCTTATGGGGCTGGTGGCGATTCTCTGTCCTTCGGTGGGGCAGGCTTTAAACACCAGCCGCCTTGTTGTGAGAAGAGATTACCAGGTAAAGAACGGAGACTATAATATCCTGCTTCTTTTATTTGGGGGTATGGGTACGGTTGTGACTCTGATGGTGGGAAAAAACTCCATGACCTCTGTTTCCGTGATCTTCTGGACCGTCCTTCTTCTTATGACTACAATCTTCCGGTATTATGGAGATGTGGAATATCGTCTGAATCTGAATTACCGGAATTATTTTAATTATTATGCAGTGCTGACTGTGGGATATGTGGCAGGCTTTGGACTTTATCTGCTGACAAAAAACTGGTTTCTGGTATTTGTGACAGGAGAAGTGGCGGCACTTATATATCTTGCAGCCACCGGAACCGTATTCCATGGATTTTTTAAGAGAAGCAGCTGGTTTGGCACAGCCTTTCAGAGAGGTGGATTTCTTGTTGTTTCCTATCTGATCACTAATCTGACGCTGAACATTGATCGCCTTGTTCTGGAGCATCTGATCGGGCATCTGGCAGTAACACAGTATTATGTGACATCTCTGATCGGAAAAACACTGGTGCTTCTGGTGGCTCCAGTGAACACGATCATTATTTCTTATCTTACACGGAATCAGGAACGTATGGGAAGGAAGCAGTTTCTGCAGTTTACCGGAATCGGTGTGGGTGTCAGTCTTGTGTTTTTTATAGGTTCTCAGATTGGAACACCGTTGTTTGTATGGCTGTTTTACGGGGATCTTTATGAGTCTGTAAAAGGAATGATGACGGTTGTGAACCTCAGTCAGATACTGGGAGTTCTGTCTGCTTATCTTTTTATTGTAGTGCTGACCTTTACAGAAGAAAAATGGCAGTTGATCCTGCAGATCATTCATCTGGTGATCATCACTGCTCTTGTGTTGCTTTTTACAAAGAACAGCGGTATCATGGGATTTGCGGAAGCGGTTCTGATTGCTAATGCCATCCGTGTGGCGGCAGTGATTCTTCTGGGATTCTGGAAAGCAGGAGACAGAAAAGCACAGCCGCTGAAGCAGTAAGGCATGATTCAGTGAGGAAAATGGGATCACTGTAAAATAAATATGCGGAAGAATAAAATTCTGCTCTTAATGGAAAGGAAAAAATATGCAGGCTGGAGAAATTTTGAGAAGGGCTGCTTTTAACGGTCTGGACAGGCTTCACGGAGGGAAGCTTGCAAAAATAAAAGCAGTAAATAAACGGGAGATCGTAGAAGGGATCACTGAGGAATACGCGCAGCGCCGTGTGGAGATGCTTCTGGAACATGCGAAAAAGCACTCCGCGTATTATAAGGATTATCAGAATGCCCGTGATATCACAGATTTTCCTGTTATGACAAAAATGAAATACAACGAAAACAAGGATACCATCCTCTGCCACATGTATCAGGACAAAAAGGACAGCCTGTTCCAGCTGAAGACCAGCGGATCCACAGGCGCTCCGTTTACGGTGCTTTGCGACGGAGACAAAATGAACCGGGTGAATATGAACTTTATTTCCTTTATGGAGCTGAATGGCTTTCGTATGGGAATGAAAAGAGGAGAATTTCGTGTATGGATCCCGGGAAAAAATGTAATCTCCAAATGGAAATCTTTTAAAAACAACCTGATCATGATCGATATCTCCAACATGGGAGACGAGGCGCTGGCCGGGATCTGTGAAAAGATCCGCAAAGACCGGATCCAGGTTCTGGTAGCTTACTCCAGCGCGCTGGTGGTTCTTGCCGGCTATCTGAAGAGAAAAAATGTAGATATCAGCAAATGGGATGTGGAAATGGTTTTTGCTATGGGCGAGGCTCTTCCACAGAAGACTTATGACGAGATACGGGAGATTTTTGGTTTTACGGCTGTACGCTCCTACGGAAATAATGAAAACGGCTTCCTTGCCTGCCAGGTAGGGGATGAGGACCATTATACCGTGGATCTGTATAATTTTTATATTGAAATGCTCAGTCTTGATTCGGATGAACCGGTAAAACCGGGAGAGCTGGGCAGGATTGTTGTAACTGACTATTATAACAAAGCTTTTCCTATGATTCGTTATGATACCGGAGATACCGGAATCTATAAAGAAGTGACTGATGAAAAGGGAAGAAAGCACGGATATTTTACGGAAATCTACGGACGTCGGGGCTCCATGATGTACAACTGCAAGGGAGAGCCTTTATCCATCCATGTGTTTATGAACGTTCTGATCAATATGGAAGGAATCGTACATCAGGCAAAATGTATCCAGTGGGAAAAGAAACGCTACGAGCTTCTTCTGAATGCAGATCGTACCAGAGTCAACGAGGAAGAGGTAGTTGCCTCCTATCGGAAATATCTGGGGGACGAAGCGCAGATCGATGTGACGTATGTGGATGAGATTCCGATTGAGGCATCCGGAAAACGTATGGTATGTGTGCAGAAATGTCCGGATTATATGTAAGGTGGAGAAAAAATGAAACAGAAAGTATCTGATTATATTGCAGAATATATTGCACAGTGGGGTATACAGGATGTGTTTACCGTGACCGGAGGAGGCGCCATGCACATGAATGACGCCTTTGGTCATCATCCAAAGCTTCGCTGCACCTATCAGCATCATGAACAGGCCTGTGCCATGGCAGCAGAAGCCTATGCGCGTCTGGGAAACAAAATGGCGGCGGTCTGTGTCACCACAGGACCCGGCGCTACCAATGCAGTGACAGGTGTGCTGGGAGGATGGATGGATTCCATTCCCATGATCGTATTTTCCGGTCAGGCCAGATATGCCACCACAGTGGAGGCTTCCGGACTTCCGCTGAGAAGTATGGGCGTGCAGGAATGTAATATTGTCCCGGTAGTAAAGCCCCTGACAAAATATGCCCATATGGTGATCCGGCCGGAGGAGATCCGTTATCATCTGGAAAAAGCCCTTTATCTTGCGGTAAATGGAAGACCCGGTCCTGTATGGCTGGATATTCCTCTGGACGTACAGGGAGCTGTGGTGGAAACTGAGGATCTTTCGTCTTATGATCCTTCTGAAAATCCGGAACAGCAGCCGGCGAAAATCTCGCAGGAGATTATAGACCAGATTCTGGATAAGATCCAGAACAGCAGCCGTCCGGTACTTTCTCCGGGAAACGGTGTGCGTCTTGCAGGGGCGTCGAAGGAATTTCACCAGCTGGCAGAGCTGCTGGGGGTTCCTGTAGTGACAGGAATGAGCAGTGTAGATGCCATGGAATATGACCATCCTCTGTTTGTGGGAAGAAGCGGAGGAACCGGAACAAGACCTGGAAACTTTGCTCTTCAGAACAGCGATGTGCTTCTTTCTATTGGAAACCGTCAGGGATTTGCCCAGACCGGTTTCCAGTTTCAGGACTGGGCAAGAGAAAGCTATACCATTCTCAATGACATTGATGAAAATGAATTAAAAAAACCAAGTCTTCATGTAAGCCTTCCGGTATGCGGAGATGCAGGAGAACTGATCAAAAAGCTGATCCTGTCTGCCCGGAACAGGGGCGCTTCAAAAGAAACCCCTCTGTTTCAGGGAAAGGCATGGAGAGAGCAGTGTCTGCTATGGAAAGAAAAATATCCGGTGGTCACAGAAAAGCATTATGAGACTGTAGAAGAAGACTGCACTAATATCTATGCTTTTTATGAAGAACTGTCAAAAGCCATGAAAGAAGATCAGAATCTGATGGTCAGTGTGGGGACTTCCCGCGTAGCAGGAAGCCAGACCTTTAAGGTGAAAAAAGGACAGCGATTTATTACAAATCCCAACACGGCATCCATGGGATTCTGCCTTCCGGGAGCTATTGGAGTCTGTATTGCATCTGAAAAGAAGCCGGTGGTATGTGTGACCGGAGAAGGAAGTCTCCAGATGAATATTCAGGAGCTTCAGACTATCATCCACAATCGTCTGCCGGTGAAGCTTTTTGTGATAAATAATCAGGGATATCATTCTATCCGTCAGACACAGCAGACTTATTTCGGAGAGCCGCTGGTAGGTGTAGGGGAAGAAAGCGGAGATTTAAGCTTTCCGGATCTTAGCCGGCTTGCTCCGGCATACGGATTTCCTTATGACTGTATTCACAGCTCAGAGGAGCTGGAAGAAAAAATCAATAAGGCACTGGAAACGGAAGGGGCTGTGATCTGCGAGGTGTTTGTCACCAAATATCAGAAAACAGAGCCGAAGACTTCCTCTAAAAAGCTTCCGGATGGAAGGATGATCTCTGCACCGCTGGAGGATATGTATCCGTTTTTATCCAGAGAGGAGCTGGAAGAAAACATGTACATTCCGCTTCCGGAGCGGGGCTGACAGAAATACCGGACGGGAAAGAGAAAGGAAAATATGCAGAGGATTATTGTAACAGGAGCTACCAGCATGATCGGTACAGCTCTGATAAATGAATGTATTAAAAAAGGCATTGAGGTTTATGCAGTGCTCAGGGCTTCCTCAGGAAAGAAGAAACGTCTGCCGGAAAGTGAAAAGCTTCATATGGTAGACTGTTCTCTGGAAGAGTTGGAGACGCTTCCCCAGAAAATTATGGAAAAATGCGACACCTTTTACCATATTGCATGGGGGAATACAGGAGAAAACCGAAACTCAAGCACAGAGCTTCAGAGCAGGAACATTGCATATACGCTGGCAGCAGTGAAGGCGGCGTATGCTCTTGGCTGCAGGCGGTTTATCGGTGCGGGATCCCAGGCGGAATACGGTCCTATGGATGTGGATAAGATCTCTCCGGACAGTCCGGTAAATCCAACCACTCCCTATGGCGCTGCAAAGCTTGCTTCCGGGCAGCTGGCACGGATGCTTTGTAAGGAGCTGGGGATGGAGTGTATCTGGCCAAGAATCTTCAGCGTTTACGGAATTTATGAAAAAGAAACCACCATGGTGGCATCCGGACTTAGGAAAATGCTTGCCGGGGAAAAAACATCTTTTACCCCGGCTTTGCAGAGATGGGATTATCTTTTCAGTGCAGATGCAGGAAGAGCTTATTATCTTATAGGAGAAAAAGGAAAAGACGGAGCCGTGTACTGTGTGGGAAGCGGGAAGGCAGCGCCTCTTAAAGACTATATAGAAATTATGGCGGAGCTTACCGGCGTAGAAGAAACCGGGATTGGAGCCAGACCATATCCGGCAGGCACAGTGATGAATCTTTGTGCGGATATTTCTTCTCTTACAGAGGATACCGGATTTGTGCCGGAATACACCTTCCGGGAGGGAATCAGAGAAACCATTACCTGGCTGAAAACCGGGAGTACAGGAGACACAAAATGAAAAAAAAGATATCGGTGGTGATCCCCACCTATAATGAAGAAGCAAATGTGGCTGCTCTTTCAAAGGCGATCATAGAAGTAATGGAACGGGATCTCAGTAATTATGATTATGAAATCCTGTTTATCGATAACCATTCAAAAGATAACACCCAGGCGATCCTCAGAGGTCTTTGTGCAAATAATAAAAAGATTAAGGCTATTTTTAACGCTAAGAACTTCGGTCAGGCAAGATCTCCGGTCTACGGAATGAAGCAGGCCTACGGAGACTGTGTGGTTCGTATGTGTGCAGATTTTCAGGATCCGGTAGATATGATCCCGAAATTTGTAAAAGAATGGGAAGACGGGCATAAGATCGTGATCGGCGTCAAAAAGGCCAGTCAGGAACGGAAGATTATGTATAAGATCCGCGGTCTTTATTATAAACTGATCCAGAAGATCACGGATATCGACCATATAGAACAGTTTACCGGATTTGGCCTGTATGACAAAAAATTTGTAGATGTAGTGAGAGATCTTCATGATCCCATGCCGTATCTTCGCGGTATTATTGCAGAATTGGGATTTGATTATAAGGCAATCCCTTATACACAGCCGAAGCGTCGGGCAGGAAAGAGCAAGAATAATTTCTACAGCCTGTATGACTATGCCATGATCGGCATTACTTCTTACTCAAAAGTGGTGATGAGACTTGCCACTTTTGCCGGATTTATCATTGGTGGATTAAGTCTTGTGGCGGCGCTTGTGTATCTGGTACTGAAGCTGATGTACTGGGATCGTTTTTCGGCAGGTATTGCACCAATGGTGATCGGTATGTTCTTTCTGGGATCTCTGCAGCTGTTTTTTATTGGATTTTTGGGCGAGTATGTGCTGAGTATCAATACCAGAGTCCTGGATCGTCCTCTTGTAGTAGAGGAGGAACGTCTGAATTTTGAAGAAGAGGAGACTCTGAAAAAAAACGTATCTGAGAAAGTGGAGAAAAAGGATTCAGAAGCTGCGGATACGAAGGAGAACAGTAATGAATAAGAAAAAAGAAAAAAACACGCCGGGATATTTTACCCGGAAAAAAGCAGAGTGGGAAGGTATGCGTCTGTGGAACGGAGAAGAACTCTGCAGACTTGACTGGATCTTTTCTTTTCTGATTTTGGCAGTGCTTTTTGTGCTTTGTGCCCATTCGGATGTGAAGCTGACCGGAAATCGTTCTTTCCTGATGTATGAGCATTTTACAGACTTTTATCAGGCAAGCTATGAGCAGTCCGGAGGATACTGGGCTAATTACCTGCCCAGCACCTTTCTGGCATACGCTATCTGGAACCTGCCTCTTTATCTTACCGGACATGCACCGGAGGCCATTCTCACCAATAGCTTCATCAATATCATGTGGTATAAGCTTCTTCCGGTGATTCTTTATTTTATCACAGCTCAGCTGATGTACCGGATCGGTAAGGAAATGGGATTTGGAGAAAAGAAATCCCTCCTGTGCAAGTTTGCATTTCTGGTGTTTCCTATGGGAGTATTCAGCCAGTTCATTTTCAGCCAGTATGATATTTTTACAGTGTTTTTTATGGTGCTGGGCTTCTATCTTTTTCTGACAGGAAAAATGTGGCAGTTTGCACTTGCTTTTGGCATGGCAGCAACTTTTAAATACCATGCAGTGCTGTATTTTCTGGTTCTGCTTCTTCTGAAAGAAAAGAAGATACGAAATCTGATTCGATATACGATACTTATGGCGGTTCCTCTGGCAGTGGAGATTCTTCCGAATATGGGATCAGAAGCCTTCAGGAGAAATGTTTTCGGATTTGGCGCTCTGGAATATGTGCAGAAGCCTTTTGCCCTGGGATTTTTCAGCGGCATCAATCTTCTGGCGGCTGTGGCAGCTTTTGTGCTTGTGTGGGCTTATCAGAGAAAAACAGAGACAAAAGGAGAACTGGAATCCTGGGCGGTATTTTTCTGTGTGGCAGTCAGCTTTGCTATTTTTGGATTTTCCACCTGGAATCCTCAGTGGATCCTTCTGATGGCTCCATTCCTTGTTCTGAACATTATGATCAGCGGCAATGGAAATCTGCTTTTGATGGTAACAAACATTTTTATGCTTGCCATGTATATTTTCTGCAGTCAGAGTATGGTGGATGAACGAGTACTGAACAGCGGAATTTTGAAATATATTTTAAAAGACAGAGAATTTGCAGTTAGGATGTGGGATATTTACCGGTTCCACGATCAGGAGCTTCTCTGCACAGCAATGTGGATCGTTCTTGTAATCTATGTGGTATTTGGTCATCCAAGATACCACAGCAGAAAGGGCACAGCTGTGGCAAAAGGACTGATATGGCAGATCCGTTCCGCCTTTCTTTTTGGAGTGGCAGCCTTTGTGATTCCTATGCTGGTATGCGCAATGGGTGTGCTTCAGGGAAAAGTGAATTTCTTTGATAACAGCCGTCAGAACATGGAAATGGAAAATGTAGTGATGCTGGAAGAAAACCAGCCGGTGGTGCAGGAATTTACCGCAGACGGAACCACATTGTCCAATATCAAAATCCGCGTGTTTACTCAGGCGGGGACAGAGCCTGTCAGCTTGGAGATCGCTCTCCGGGATAAGACAACAGGGGAGCTGCTTTATGAAAGTAAGGGAGATACTTATGGGATTAAGGAAAATACAGCCCTTTATTCTTTTCTGAAGCATCCGGTTGAAGTAGAAAACGGAAAAACCTATGAACTGGAAATATCCAGTGACGCGCCTGCGGGAAGCGGAATAGGACTTTACTGTGTGACAGATAAAAAAGGTCAGGAGCTTCTGACAGAGATTCAGTCAGGGGAAGAAGCGGATAGTCCGGCTGCGGCAGAAAAAAGGTGCCTGCAGATGTGCATATCCGGAATAGAATAATAAGTACTATTTTATAAAACTGTTGTAGGAACAAAATCCTGCAGCAGTTTTTCTTTATGCTACTTTAACGTCAAATGATCGGAACTTAACACCTATTTTATAAAATGTCGTATACAATGTCTGAGAAAAGAGAGGAGGATTTATATATGATGGACGTTGCTATGACAGCAGTTCTTCTTGGCTGCTTTGGCCTTGTGAAGCTGTTTGCAGATTTCTGTGAATCACAGGTGAATCCAAAAGAAAAATAGGTGGAAAGGCGGAGTAAGATTATGATAGCATTGGGAATCATCATTCTGGCACTTGGCGGCTATCTGGTATATGCGCTGATATATCCGGAAAAGCTGTGAAAAATTACAGATCTGTTCAGAGAATGGTGGATTTTATTTAAGACAAAAGGGAGAGCAACAGGAGGAGAGAAATGTTACAGATCATTCTTACGCTGGCAATTTTCCTGATACTTGTGATTCCTATGGGAAAGTACATGTATCACATTGCCACAGAACAAAAAACTTTTGCAGATAAAGTTTTTAATCCAATCGATCATTTAATATATAAAATCTGTGGTATCAAAAATGAGGATATGGGATGGAAAAAATATGCCCTTACTCTGGTAACTGCAAATGCTGTGATGGTTTTTGTGGGATACCTGATCCTCAGAATTCAGAATCTTCTGTTTCTGAATCCAAATGGTATTGAAGGAATGGAGTCAAGTCTTTCCTTTAATACGATCATCAGTTTTATGACAAACACCAACCTGCAGCATTATTCCGGTGAAAGCGGACTTTCCTATGCAGCGCAGATGTGTGTCATCATTTTCATGATGTTCACTTCAGCAGCCAGCGGTTATGCCGCATGTATGGCATTCTGCAGAGGACTTTCCGGAAGAAAGCTGGGGAATTTTTACAGAGATATGGTAAGGATCACAACCAGGATCCTGATTCCGGTATCTTTTATAGTAGGTCTGATCCTGGTAAGTCAGGGAACACCGCAGACACTGATGCAGAACTTTACAGTAGAAACAATTGAAGGAAAATATCAGGATTTTGCAATGGGACCGGTAGCAGCTCTTGAATCCATCAAGCATCTGGGAACAAACGGCGGAGGTTTCTTCGGGGCAAACTCAACCACACCATTTGAGAATCCTACTGTGATCTCCAATATGGTTGAAATGCTTTCCATGATGATTCTTCCGGGAGCCTGTATCGTAACCTTTGGCCATATGCTTAATGACCGGAAGAAAAACAAAGTAAAGGCAACAGCTGCAGCAGTGGCGCCTGCAAAGAAAAAAATCCTTATGGGACGTCAGGGCGCTGTAGTATTTGGCGCAATGGCAATCCTCTTTATGGTCGGACTGCTGTTATGCTACAACTCAGAGATGGCAGGAAATCCTGTGATCGGTGAAATGGGAATCGACCAGAGCGCAGGAAGCATGGAAGGAAAAGAGGTCCGTTTCGGAACTGCCCAGTCCTCCCTGTTTACCACAGTAACCACATCTTTTACCACAGGTACGGTAAACAACATGCATGATACACTGACTCCTCTTGGCGGTCTGGTGCCAATGCTTCATATGATGCTGAACTGTGTGTTTGGCGGCAAGGGCGTAGGACTTATGAACATGGTTATGTATGTGATCCTGGCAGTGTTTATCTGCGGCCTTATGGTTGGACGTACACCGGAATATCTGAATAAAAAAATTGAAGGAAAGGAAATGAAGCTGGTAGCAATTGTAATTCTGATCCATCCGCTTCTGATCCTTGGTTTTTCCGCACTGGCAGTTGCAGTTTCCGGAGGGCTGGATGGTATTACAAATCCCTCGTTCCACGGACTGAGCCAGGTATTGTATGAATATGCTTCCTCGGCAGCAAACAATGGTTCCGGTTTTGAGGGACTGGCTGATAACAGTGTATTCTGGAATGTTACAACAGGAATTGCAATGTTCTTTGGAAGGTATATTGCTATTGTAGCGCAGCTTGCAATTGCCGGTTCCCTTCTGGCCAAGAAGAGAGTGAATGAATCCATTGGTACACTGAGAACTGACAATGTTGTATTTATGATCGTTCTTGTATTTATTGTATACATCTTTGCAGCACTGACCTTC
>JAPFCU010000080.1 GCA_026169535.1 Blautia sp. | reverse complement strand
TATTTCGCCGATGAAAACGGCACCGGATTTACCAACAATGGAGACGGGACATGGTACGATGAAAACGGCAGCAGTTATACGGAGATAGACTGACAGCGGTCAGTAGCTGAAACAAAGGGCTTCTGTAAAATATGCAGAAGTCCTTGTTATTTCCGTAAATCATGGTAAAATATGAACACTCCAGAATCCAGATGCACTTCGTACATCTGACACTGCCATTGGCAGTTTGAAGATTCTGTCGTTACCATATCAGAAAAAACAAATGTCTGCTTCGCAGCCGCTTGTTTTTTTCTACTGATATGGTAAAATAAAATTATCAGAAAATTATTTCTAGTACAACGAATACTAGATTTATAGAGAATATGTAACAGGAGGGCTGAAAAAAGTTGAAAAAAACATATCAGAGACTACCCGAATCAGAACTGGATATTATGCTTGTTCTTTGGAATGGCACTCCTCCCATGACCAGACCGGAGATTGAAAAAGTAATCAATACGAAGAAAAAACTTGCATCAACAACGATCCTGTCATTACTGACCAGACTGGAGAGCAAAAATTTTGTAAAAGTGACGAAACAGGGAAAAATGAATCTGTATACACCTCTGGTTTCTCAGTCGGATTATCAGACCCATGAAAGTCAGAGTGTTCTTGAAAAACTTTATGGAAATTCACTGAAAAAATTTGTAACAACACTATATCATGGAAAAAAGATCAGTTCGGAAGAAATCCAGGATCTCAGTAATTTTCTCAAGGAGCTGGAGGACAGGGAGGAATAGCGAATTATGGAAGTTTTTGTTCTGCATATTCTGAAACTGAATATTATTGCAGCAGTTGTAATCTTGCTGGTCAAAGTGTTTGCGGCTTTGTCAAAAGGTAAAGTCTCTGCCAGATGGAAATATTTTATCTGGCTGTTTGTAACGGTCAGTCTTATGATTCCAGTGCAGCTGCCATCAACTCTGTCACTGGTAAATTTTAAAGTGCAGAGAAGCAGTCAGCTGGAGCCGAAGACAGAGAATCATGCTGTCAGACCCAAGGAAAGTCAGCAGCTGACAGAAGCTGTGCCGTCTGCGAGCAATAATATGGAAAGTCAGACCGAGGTCTCAGCACCAAAAGGATATATCACGTATAAGTCAGGTAAATGGACAAAAATTGCAGCTGTAATTGTTACAGTAATCTGGCTGAGCGTGGCATTACTTAAACTGGCAGGCGAACTGCTGTCATATTATCTTTCCATGAGGAATCTGAAACGGATGAGTATTCAGGTCAGTGATCCGGTGAGTATTCAGATGTACAGAGAGGC
>JAPFCU010000068.1 GCA_026169535.1 Blautia sp. | reverse complement strand
GCCCTGAGCTCTGGACATATTTGGATTACAGCCTGTGGCGCGGAGAGAGCAGCCGATTTCCGTTCCGAAAAACCAGTAGAGAACAGCGATCAGGATCACAATAAAAACAGCTACGATCAGAATGGTGTTCTGATAAAAAGGTACGTCCTTTATATTTCTCAGAGATACCAGAAGATCATACTTACTGGAATTGACTGCCTGATTGGCTTTTCCCATGATCTTGAGGTTTACGGAATAAAGTCCAAGCTGAGTCAGGATTCCGGAAAGGATCGCGGGAATTCCCATAACTGTATGGAAGATTCCTGTTGCAAGTCCGGCCAGCATTCCGGCTCCTGTGGCAGCCAGCATGGAAACCCAGATGTTCTGGCCGCTCATCAGCATCATGATGCACACTGCGCCTCCGGTACACATGGTACCGTCAACTGTCAGATCGGCAACATCCAGAATACGGAAGGTGAGATATACGCCGATGGCCATAATGCCCCAGATCAGTCCCTGGGCAGCTGCCCCTGGAAGGGCGTTTATTAAACTCATTATATCCATGGGGAACCTCCTGGCTTATTCTTCAGCAGCGATGGCTTCGTAGTCATCCGGAATTTCAAGCCCAAGCTCTTCGCAGATTTCCGGGTTATATTTTTTGGTGAAGTTCGGTGCGTATTCCACAGGCATTTCTGCAACATCTTCTTCGCCCTTCAGAATCTTTACAGCCATTTTTCCTGTGGCAGTACCGAGATCATAGTAGCTGATAGAAAGAGTGGCAACGCCGCATCCGCTGCAGATACCTTCTTCACCTGCGATTACCGGAACCTTTTCCGGAAGGCAGATATTGTTAATGATCTCAGCATTGGAAGCTGCTGTGTTGTCTGTGGGAACATAGATCACATCGCTTTCGGAAGCCGCTGTGGTGACAACGGAAGAAAGATCGTTGGAATCAGAAAATGCATAATATTCACAGGTATATCCCAGCTTTTCAAGTTCTTCCTTCACAGTGTCCACCTGATACTGAGAGTTGGGTTCAGCAGAGCAGTAGAGAAGTCCTACATTTTTTGCATCCGGGAACAGCTCGTTAAGCATAGCAGCCTGCTGATCAAGAGGCGCAAGGTCGGAAGTGCCGGAAATGTTTGTTCCTACCGTACCGTCGAAATCATCAAGATCCAGAGCAACGCCGTATTCTGTAACAGCAGTGCCCAGTACCGGAATATCTTCAGTTCCTGCGGCTGCTGCCTGAAGAGCGGCAGTTGCATTAGCCAGAATCAGATCCACATCATTAGAAACAAAATTATTGATAATAGTAGAACAGGTATTGGAGTCGCCCTGTGCGTTCTGTTCGTCAAAAGTAACCTTGTCACCGAATTCTTCTGTGAGAGCGTCTTTAAAGCCCTGTGTGGCAGCGTCAAGAGCCTCATGCTGAACCAGCTGACAGATGCCCACATTATAGGTGTCATCAGCAGCCATTACAGGTATGCTGCAGGTACCGGCAGCCATTACAGCGGAAAGTGTTAAGGCAAAAATTTCTTTTTTCATAATATATATCCTCCTTTTATTCCATTTGTGTTTAACTGTACAGAGAGAAGATTTACTTCTCTGCTTTTAACTTCTAAAGTATAACGCTTTAACGCTAAGAAGTCAAGCGGATGAACAATAAAGAAAATAGCAGCTTAAAAAAATTTAGTTAGCCGAAAAAACAGTTTGAATTTTCTGATTGTATTGACAATTTACGCCATTTTCGGTATGATTAAAGTACTTGCAGAGAGGCGGAACGCAGACGGTGTTGTGCCTCTTTATGTTTCATAAAACATATTCACTGTGTTCCTGCGCAGGCAGGAATACCTATGGGTAAGAATGGAGGAAAAGAGGATGAAAAAAGCATTAGCAGTAGGTCTGGCAGCGGCTATGGCAGTTTCCATGACAGCGCCGGTGTATGCAGAGGGAGACGGCGTTGCAAAAGAAGACCTGAAAGTGGGAATTATTTACATTGGTGACGAAAACGAAGGTTACAGCGCTGCTCATATGGCAGGAATTGATGAGATGGTTGAGAATCTGGGACTGGAAGAAGACCAGGTGATCGAAAAAACTCTGATCGGAGAAAACGAGGCGGCTTATGACGCAGCAGCAGACCTGGCAGACCAGGGATGCCAGATC
>JAPFCU010000085.1 GCA_026169535.1 Blautia sp. | reverse complement strand
CCTACAACAACCAAAGCTGTGAAACGGAAGTTACGGCCACCTTTAACAACCTTGGTAACACGTTTGATTGACACTACTTTATCTTCTAATTCTAACTGACTAGCATCAATAAGATTATGTTTCATGTGTCTTTTTCCTCCCTTTTAGAATTTCAGTCCAGCTTCTCTTGCTGCGTCTGCTAATGCTTTAATTTTTCCGTGGTAAATGTAGCCTCCTCTGTCGAAAACTACGCTCTCGATACCTGCTTCAACTGCTTTCTTACCGATTACAGTTCCAAGATATGCTGCTGCTTTTACATCGTCTGTATGCTCAAGCTCTGCTTTTACATCTTTCTGAAGAGTAGAAGCTGATACTAAAGTTTTTCCCACGCTGTCATCAATAATCTGTGCATAGATATGCTTGTTGGAACGGAATACTGCCAGTCTTGGAGTAGTTGCTGTTCCATTCAGATGATGACGGAGTCTTCTATGTTTCTTTTCACGAATTTCCGCTCTGGATGCTTTCTTAATCATGTTCTCACTCTCCTTATTTATTTCTTACCGGTCTTACCGACTTTACGTCTGATCACTTCGTCAGCATATTTGATTCCCTTGCCCTTATATGGCTCCGGTCTTCTCTTATCTCTGATCTCTGCTGCAAACTGACCAACTTTTTCTTTGCTGATACCGGAAACAATGATCTTGTTTCCATCAACTTTGGACTCGATTCCTTCAGGATCTTCCATCTCTACCGGGTGAGAATATCCAAGAGAAAGCACAAGCTTTTTGCCCTGCTTCTGAGCTCTATAACCTACACCGTTTACCTCAAGCTCTTTTGTGTAGCCTTCGTTTACACCTGTTACCATATTCTGGATAAGGCTTCTTGTTAAACCGTGCAAAGCTTTCATTTTTTTCAGATCGTTTGGTCTTGTAACAACTACATGACCATCTTCTACTTTGATTTCCATTTCTGTAGGAAGCGCTCTTTCAAGTGTTCCCTTTGGCCCTTTAACGGTCACTACATTGCCTGCTGCAACATTTACTTCAACGCCTGCAGGAATAGCTACCGGAAGTCTGCCGATACGTGACATAATATTGTCCTCCTTACTTAGATTGTCGGAGAGATGCAAGATCTCTCTGTTTTCAGTGTTTATATCTTTCTTTATTTCAAGATATCATAATTTTACACGCATCCCTCAACTAAACTCGCCCGCGCTACAGCTGGGCTCGTTAAGGTTCGGGATGGACCTCGCACTAAATTCATGTTGCGCCTGACGGCTTGCATTCATTAAGTTGCTTTCGGCCTACCATACGAATGCAAGAACTTCTCCGCCGACATGAAGCTTACGAGCCTCTTTGTCAGTGATAACGCCCTTGTTTGTGGAAATGATTGCGATTCCAAGTCCGCCAAGTACTCTCGGCAGCTCATCCTTGCCTGCGTATACACGAAGACCCGGTTTGGAAATTCTCTTCAGACCTGTGATGATCTTGTCGTTTTTAGTCTCACCGTATTTCAGTGTGATATGAAGTGTTTTGATAACACCGTCTTCTACTAAATCATACTTTGCAATATATCCCTCGTCAAGAAGAATATTTGCGATAGCAATTTTCATTTTGGATGCCGGAACATCTACTGTGTCATGTTTTGCAGTATTAGCGTTACGGATTCTTGTAAGCATATCTGCAATCGGATCGCTCATTGTCATGTTAGTTTCCTCCTCTAATTTTCTTTTCAGACTTTACATGATTCGTTATTATTTATATAAATCTGCACAAGGAAGTTCGGTTCACTAAATTCAGCCTTTGCGTTTGCCCGGCTTCATTAAGCTCCCTCGAACGACCTTTGTACTAAATTCACGCTGTGCCTGACGGCTTGCATTCATTAAGTGTTTTCGATTACCAGGATGCTTTCTTTACGCCCGGGATCTGACCTTTGTAAGCCAGTTCACGGAAGCAGATACGGCAGATACCGTATTTTCTTAAGTAAGCGTGCGGACGACCGCAAATTCTGCAGCGGCTGTATTCTCTTGTGGAGAATTTCTGTTTGCGCTGCTGTTTGATTTTCATTGCTGTTTTAGCCATTTAAATTCTCCTCCTTATTTAGCAAAAGGCATGTTGAACTGTGTCAGAAGCTCACGAGCTTCCTCGTCAGTCTTCGCTGTTGTAACGAAGATAATGTCCATACCTCTTACCTTGTCTACTTTATCGTACTCAACTTCAGGGAAGATCAGCTGCTCTTTGATACCAAGAGCGTAGTTTCCTCTGCCGTCGAATGCGTTCGGGTTTACACCACGGAAGTCACGTACACGAGGAAGTGCAAGGTTGATCAGACGATCAGCGAACTCGTACATCTTCTCTCCTCTTAATGTTACTTTACAGCCGATCGGCATACCCTCTCTGATTTTGAAGTTAGCCACAGATTTTTTAGCCTTTGTTGCAACGGCTTTCTGACCTGTGATAAGCTCCATATCTGCGATAGCAGCGTCGAGAAGCTTAGCGTTCTCCTTAGCTTCACCAACACCCATGTTGATAACGATCTTTTCGAGCTTCGGCACTTCCATAACGTTTTTGTATCCGAATTTTTTGGTCATGTTGTCCATGATCTCATTTTTGTAAAGTTCTTTTAATCTACTCACCTGTCATGCCTCCTCTCTTATTTATCGATAACCTCGCCTGTTGCTTTTGCAACACGGACTTTTTTGTCTCCGTCCATCTTGAATCCGACTCTGGTTGCTT
>JAPFCU010000037.1 GCA_026169535.1 Blautia sp. | reverse complement strand
GGTTAGCGCGCCAGATTGTGGCTCTGGAGGCCCAGGGTTCGAATCCCTGTATCCACCCTTTCGCCTTTGGGCTATCGCCAAGCGGTAAGGCACAGCACTTTGACTGCTGCATTCGTTGGTTCGAATCCAACTAGCCCAGTCCATTATGGGGTATTAGCTCAGTCGGTAGAGCACTTGACTTTTAATCAAGTTGTCCGGGGTTCGAATCCCCGATGCCTCATTGCATCTGTAGAGATACAGATGCTTTTTTTCTTACAGTATCCATCTGATGTTAAGGATGGTACGGAAAAACTTCATATATTTATGCGGGCATGGCGGAATTGGCAGACGCGCCAGATTTAGGTTCTGGTGTCTACGACGTGCAGGTTCAAGTCCTGTTGCCCGCAGTTTGAAAAAGCGCCTTATTTCAGGCGCTTTTTACTGCTCTTTTATAGATATTTAATTTCAGCAAGAGGCATTTTGCCTTCTTCTATGTTTAAAACAGCATAGCTGGGCTTGCGATTTCTCTGACGGGGGAAAGAAAGACTGCCCGGATTCAATACAAGCACTCCGTCAATCTCTTCCAGAACAGGACGATGGATATGTCCGAAACATACACAGTCACAGTTCCTGGATTGCGCCTCATCTACGATTCTGGAAAAGTCCATAGATACTCCATAATAATGGCCGTGGCTGATAAGGATCCGATGTCCGGCAATGGAGAGCTCATCTTCTCTGGGAAGGTCAGAGAAAAAGTCGTTATTTCCGGAGATAATGGTGCAGGGACATTCGGCAAGTGCCTCGATAAAAAATTCCCGGCCTTCCACATCGCCGCAGTGGATCAGCATGTCAAAGGGCTGTTCTCTTAAGACTGCCCGCTCCAGATTTCCGTCACGGCCGTGGGTATCGCTGACCACAAGGATTCTCATCGAAGTTCATCCTTAATAGCGCGCAGAGCCTTCCCTCTGTGGCTGATCTTGTTTTTTTCTTCCATGGAGATCTCTGCTGAAGAACAGCCGTATTCCGGAAGATAAAAGATGGGGTCATAGCCGAAGCCGTTTTCTCCTTTTTCTTCATAACCGATTCTTCCTTCCATGGAGGCACGAACTGTTTTTACGGTGCCGTCTGGAAAAGCTGCAGCGATAGCGCAGACAAAACGAGCGGATCTCTGCTGGTCCGGAACTCCCTCCAGCCTTTGGATCAGGTTGGAATTTTTGATATGGTAGGAGGTGTCTTCACCCATGTAGCGGGCAGAATAAATTCCCGGTTCTTTGTTCAGATAATCAATCTCCAGTCCGGAGTCATCAGCGAGGACAATCTCTCCGGTAAGCTGACTGATTGCTTTTGCCTTGATGATAGCATTTTCTTCAAATGTACTTCCGTTTTCTTCGATATCCGCAGTAATGCCTGCATCCTTCAGAGAAAGAAGCTCAATATCCAGATCTCCAAGGATCTCACGGATTTCTTTCATTTTTCCTTCATTACCTGTGGCAAAAATCACTTTTTTCATGGATTAACATTCCTCCTTGGCGGTTTGGGTCCCAGAAACTGGTAGTAGTAGGTTTTTAACATACCATTGTATATTTTTCGGTTTTTATCTGCTTTTCTTCCGATGTCATTTTCTGCTTTATCATAGGAAGTGATCAGATACATGGACCATTTGTCCAGACGTGCAAAGCTTTCGCCGATTTCCCGGTAAAGCTGGGGAAGTGCGGCTTTTTCTTCCAGACGTTCTCCGTAGGGCGGGTTGGTGATCAAAAAACCATAAGGTTTAGGATGGCTCAGATCTTTGACCGCTCTTTGCTGGAAATGGATCAGCTTGTCCACTCCTGCCATTTTTGCGTTGGCTCTGGCAGACTTCAGAGCTTCAGGATCAATGTCGTAACCCTGGATGTCTGTTTTGATATCCAGATTTATCCGGTCGTTTGCTTCCTCTATGGCATCATACCAGCATTTACGCGGAATGATGTGTTTCCAGTCCTCGGAAAGAAAAGAGCGATTCATGCCAGGTGCCATATCGGCTGCGATCATGGCTGCTTCAATGGGAAAGGTACCGCTTCCGCAGAAAGGATCTACCAGGATCCGGTCTTTGTTCCATGGTGTCAGCATGATAAGCGCAGAAGCAAGGGTTTCTGTAATAGGAGCCTTAACGGTCATCTGACGGTAGCCTCTTTTATGAAGGGATACTCCCGAAGTATCAATACCGATGGTGGCGATATCTTTCATAAAAGAAACACGGATAGGAAAACTTGCGCCGTCTTCCGGAAACCAGGAAATGCCATAAACACCTTTGAGACGTTCTACAATGGCCTTTTTCATAATAGACTGGATGTCGGAAGGGCTGAAAAGTGCGCTTTTTACAGAGTTTGCCTTGGCAACCCAGAATTTTCCATCTTTTGGGATATAATTTTCCCATGGAATAGCTTTTGTCTTTTCAAAAAGCTCGTCGAAAGTAACTGCTTTGAATTCTCCTGTTTTCAGAAGAATACGTTCTGTAGTACGCAGGAATATATTTGCCTGTGGGATTCCGGCGGCATCGGCAAGGAAAGTGACTTTACCGTCTTCTACCTTGCTTATTTCATAGCCCAGATCCAGGATCTCACGTTTCAGTACAGCCTCCATGCCGAAATGGCAGGGAGCAATCAGTTCCATATATTTCATGGCAGCCTCATTTCTCTGACAGTATTTCCGTCAAAATCTTTGATAGTGAAACAGTTGTCTTCCAGTACTGCATAAGTGGGAGGATTTCCTTCTTTAGGGATGGAGACAGAGCCGGGATTAAGAAGAATATAGCCGTCCATCTGTTCTGCTTTCAGGACATGGGTATGACCGTGGATCAGAATATCATTATCCTGAAGGGGAGGCAGATGATCCTGATTGTAAGTATGACCATGTGTGGCATAAAAAGTCCTGCCATCAATAGAAAGAATGCAGTAATCAGCCATGACAGGAAATTCCAGAACCATCTGATCCACCTCTGCCTCGCAGTTTCCGCGGACTGCATAGATCCGATTTTTATTTTGATTAAGAAGTGCGATTACTTCTTTGGGCGCATACTCTTTTGGGAGGTCATTTCTGGGTCCGTGATAGAGAAGATCTCCCAGAAGGACCAGCCGCTGTGCATTTTCCTGCTGGAAAGCATCTAACATTTTGCGGCAGTAATAGAGTGAACCGTGTATATCCGATGCAAACATGTATTTCATCAATGTGTTCTCCTTATTTATGGAAGTTTTGGGAAAAACCTCTTTCCTGTTGCGAAAAGGGATTTTCTCTTTTACATTATCATGGTTAGGAAGAAATTACAAGATTTCTTCCGCGATAAGCTTCAAAACCACCAATTACAGAACGGGTACGGTATCCTTTCCGGACAAAAAGACGAGCTGCTGCCATACTGGCGCCGCCCCTTTGACAGTAAAATACAAGAAGTTTTTCGGGCGGAAGTTCTCTGCATATGGATAATTCCTGATAGGGGAGATTTACTGCGCCAAGAATATGGCTTTTTCTATAAGCATCTGGTTTGCGGACATCTATGATGAGTGTGTCGGAGCGTCCGACATAGTAGTCCAGCATTTTTGCAGAAATGGTTTCGATTGGAAACATAGCGGTATTCCTTTTTTTATTTATCATATGCGGAAAACCACAAAGGAGTACAAATTGGAAATATATGCAGACAGGAGTGCTGCGGTGGGCGGCACTCCTGTCTGCATTATCCATATAAGAAGGGAGAAGCGTTTACGGTTTAGTGGATTCTCGCTTTAGTATCTGTCAGAATAGTTGTTTTCTTCCAGATCATAGGCATTGGAAATCTTGTTTTTGGAACTGTTTTTGCTGGTGTTTTTTGAAGTGTTTTTTCCGCAGTTCTGTGCATTCTGTGTGTTTTTGTCAGATGTTTTGTTTGTGTTGTTGTTCATTGTTTTGTTTTCAGATTCATAATTTTTGGCCATTTTTATTACCTCCTGGTATAATCTGTTGAATACAGCCGCACGAATGTCGGATGTATTTGTCAACTTGTTTATGACATCCTATAGTATGTTAAAAAGTTGTAATAATATTCATGAAATCATATTGCTTTTTTTTCCAATTTATATTATAATCGTTGTTGTAAAAAGAATTTACCCTTCAAAAATTTTTTTTACATAACCCCTTATTTAATTATTTATACTCCCCTCGAAACACCCGGTAGCTCCCCTACCGGGTGTTTCTTTTATGCAGAAGAAGGATCATGAGCGAGTATCAAATACAGACAGTTCAATAGCCGGAAATTGTTTTTCTGTTGGAAAGAGCTTTTGGAGATGATATAATAGGAATGCTTGAGAAAGCTGACTATAGAAAAAATTTACTTTTATCACATAAAGGAGAAAGAGAATGGACGTCCGTGAATTTCAGGAAAAATTGAAAAAAATGCAGACTCTGGCAAAAGAACAGGGAAACACAATTCAGGCACTACAGATTCGTGAAACTCTTGAAGGAATGGAACTGAACCACGATCAGCTTGCCGGTGTTCTGAAATATCTTACAGGTCAGGGGATTACAATAGAAGGGACAGAAATAGAAAACAGTCCGGAAACAGAAAAAGAAAAGAAGCAGATCCCTCTTACACCGGAGGAAGAAGAATATTTAAAAGAATATATGGAAAGCCTGCCGGAGGAGGAAACCTTTCCGGAAGCGGAGATTCTTTTTGAACGTCTGGCGGAAGGAAACAGTGATGCAGTCCAGACACTTGCAGCAAAATATATGAAAAAGGCGGCGGAGCTTGCCGTTGAGCTCAATGAAGAGGAAATTTTTCTGGCGGATCTGATTCAGGAAGCTAATGTCAGCCTTGTTCAGGCTCTTGGACTGGCTGGAACGGAACGCAGAGATGAGATGTGGCTGTTGGAACAGGTGAAAAATGGAATCATGGATGCCTGCAGGGAACAAAGCCAGAGAAAATTTGAAGATGATAGTCTGGTGGCAAGAGTGGAGAAGCTGGAAAGTGCAGTCCGGGAGCTTTCTGAAGATGAGGAGGGCGGAGAAAGCGCTTTTAGTATCGGAGAGCTTGCAGTGATTCTGGATATGGATGTGGAGGAAATCAGGGATACTCTTCGTCTGACAGGAGATGATAAGTAAATTCCATTGCCTAAGGCAGGAATGAGATTTTAGCTTGCTGCTGTGAAAAACAGCACTGGACAGGTAAAGGCTGTGAACAGAGCTGTCTATCGGTTGAAATCTGTCAGATATTATGATAAAATAAGCGGAATGGGAGGTGTTTTTATGCAGATCAGAGAATCGGCGGAGGACTATCTGGAAGCAATCCTCGTTTTATCACAAAAAGGCAATGGTGTCCGTTCTGTGGATATTGCTTCAATGCTGTCAGTTTCAAAACCCAGTGTCAGCCATGCGATGAAGCTTTTAAGGGAAGATGGATATATTGCCATGGACCGATATGGAACAGTGACTCTTCTTGATAAGGGAGCTGAGATTGCCAATAGAGTTTATGAGAGGCATACGATCCTTACAAAAATGCTGGAAGGCCTGGGTGTTCCGTCAGATATTGCCAAGACAGATGCATGTAAGATGGAGCATGATATCAGTGAAGAAAGTTTTGAGAGAATTAAAGAGCGTATGATAGCTGATGGACAGTTTGATTAAACAAAAAAGATCGTTACAGATGTAACGGTCTTTTTATATAAGTTTTATCAAATATGAAAGAAAAATGTGATCAGTATCGGTACGAAGAAAGAGCACAGCATTCCATTAAGAACAGACAGAACCACTGTTTCTTCGTCCGTGTACTTCAAAAGTACCGGAAGGGTGGTATCTTCGCTGGTGGCTGCAGCCGGTGCAATACAGGTGCAGTAATTGAGCTTTGCTGCGATTATGGGAATCAGAAAAAAGGAAAAAAACTCTCTCATAAGATTACTCATAAAAGCAATACTTCCGAGTTCTGCGCCTCCAAGGCGGCTGATGGTAACTCCTGCCAGACTGTACCAGCCCATGCCGCTGGCAACAGCAGCGCCCTGGTTTAAAGGAAGCTTCAGGATCAGTGAACAAAGGAGTCCGCCAAGAATAGAACCGGCAGTGATTCCAAGAGGGATAATCAGGATCTTCAGATGATACTGACGTATTTTTTTCAGGATTCCGTTATGCATGCCGATACTGATGCCGACAGAAAACATCAGAATGTACAGGATCATATCGGAATTTTTGCTGATAAAGCGGATGATTTCGGATTCTGTTCCGGACAGACCGCAGAAAAGTCCAAAAACCAGTGCGAAAAATGTTAGTATAACAATCATTTGTCATTCCCCTTTGTATCTTTTTTGTCAATAAAACGTCTGGTCAGAATGTAAACAAAGATAATGGAAACCACTGTAGGGATCAGGAAAAACAGAAAGCTTTTCAGTCCGAGAGAAGACAGTTCGCTGATGAAATTCTCCTTCTGCCCAAGCATAACACCCATAGAAAAAATCAGTAGAAGGGTGCACAGCATAGCAAGTCGCTCATTCCATTTCTTTAATTTTCCTATCATAAGGAATCTGCCGATCAGAATCCCTATACCCATGATAATAAATATTTTCATAAGAATTCTCCTCAATAAGCAATATAAAAGACATTATATCATTGCAGGAAACGCTTTACAATGGAAAATACAAAAAAGAGGCTGGGGCAGAAAACCCCAGCCTTATAGATGAATTTGGATTTACAGGAAAATGTATTTCAGTACAAAAAGTACTGCCAGAACATACATCAGTACACTGATCTTTTTGTCTTTTGCTTTACCGGAGATGAGATTGATCACAACATAGGAGATTACACCCATTGCAATACCTTCGGAAATACTGTACATAAACGGCATTGCAATAATGGCGATAAAGCACGGAATAGCTTCTGTATAGTCGTTAAAATCAATCTTTGTGATAGAAGTAAGCATCATAAAGCCTACTACGATCAGAGCCGGAGCCGTTGCAAAGGACGGAATGGCAAGGAAGATCGGTGACAGGAACAGAGAGAGTCCGAACAGCAGACCGGCTACCAGAGCAGTAAGACCGGTACGTCCGCCTTCTGCCACACCGGAAGCACTTTCAACAAAAGTAGTTACAGTAGATGTACCACACACAGCGCCTACAGAAGTACCAACAGCGTCGGAAAGGAGAGCGCCTTTAATTCTTGGAAGCTTTCCATCCTTGTCCAGCATATCTGCCTTAGAAGCTACACCGATAAGCGTTCCAAGAGTATCAAACATATCAACAAACAGAAATGCAAACATGATCACTACAAAATCCAGTGAAAATACAATGGAAAAGTCCATTTTCATAAAGGTAGGAGCCATGCTTGGCACGCTGATACCTCTGGAAAAATCAGGAAGGAGACTGAAGAATCCAAGCTCTGGATTTGGTTTATACAGACCGGTAAACTGACAGACGATACCCAGCAGCCATGTGATCAGGATACCCCATAAAATACTTCCTTTTACGTTTTTTACGAGAAGAACAGCAGTGATCAGCACGCCGATCAGTGCCAGAAGGACAGTGATTCCCTCGCTGTTAAAGGTTCCGTTCTGTGCGGAGCCTTTAAATGAAAAAACGCCTACCAGTGTAGAATCATTATTAATTACGATTTTTGCATTCTGAAGACCGATAAAAGCAATAAAAAGACCGATTCCGACAGAAACCGCATGTTTCAGATTCATGGGGATGGAATTAAAAATTGCTTCACGGACATTGGTCAGGGACAGAAGGATGAAAATAAGACCTTCTACGAAAACAGCTGCCAGTGCCTGCTGCCAGCTATATCCCATGCCAAGGACAACTGTGTAGGCAAAATATGCATTCAGTCCCATGCCGGGAGCCAGAACAAAAGGATAATTAGATAAAAGAGCCATCAGGCAGGTGGCAATAAAGGATGCCAGTGCAGTTGCCGTAAAGATAGCACCTCGATCCATCCCGGAGGCTTCCAGAATGTTTGGATTTACAGCCAGGATATAAGCCATGGTCATAAAGGTGGTGATACCTGCGATCACCTCGGTTTTTACGTCTGTGTGGTTTTCTTTCAGGTGAAAAATTTTGTCAAGTTTCATAGTGATACCCCCTTTTTATAGAAAAATTATTAAAACAGTTTCCTTCCGGAAACATATTTTCCTTTTATGCAGCGGTCATCAGAAAGATATACAAGTCGTTCCAGACGCTCTCTCACACTTAAAGGCTGAGGATGGCGGTAAAAACTGTCATCCAGAATCACAGCATCAAATTCATAGCCATCCAGGAAGTTTCCGACTTTTCCGAAGAATTCTCCTCCGCCCATAGTAGCCAGATAAAAAGCCTCCTCAAAGGTGAGAGCCTTCAGACTGTCATCTGTCAGCCTCCAGCGCAGCTTGGAAACCTGTATGGCATCTGTAATAGCACGGAGCATGGACAGGGAATGTCCCCCGGCAATATCTGTGCCAAGTCCTACATGAAGTCCCCTGTCCAGATATTCCCGTACAGGAGCAATGCCTGAGGAAAGATTGGTGTTAGACTGAGGACAGTGGGCAACATATACGCCGCGTTTTTTCATAAGTTCTATTTCGGCTTCCGGAGAATGGACACAGTGAGCCATGATAGTAGGACATCCTTTTCCGCCGAAAAGTCCAAACTGATCATAGGCCTCTCCATAAAATGCAGTTTTCGGACAGAGTTCCTGAACCCAGGAGATTTCACCCATGTTTTCGGACAGATGGGACTGAACCGGAAGATGATATTCCTGTTGGATCTCAGCCAGCTTTTTCATTAGTTCATCGGTGCAGGACGGCGTAAATCGTGGTGTAAGGATTGGCTTGGTGTTCAGGTATTTTTCTGAAGCATCTGAGAGCCAGTGCAAGGTGGCTTTGGCAGATTCTTCTGCATTTTTTTCCTGAAGAATATCAGGCCCGTTCCGATCCATATTTACCTTGCCTACAAAAGTTTTTAATCCTGTTTCTTCCAGAAAATCCATAAGAAGCTCGGTGGACTCCACATGGAGTGTCCCAAAGATACAGGCCCTTGTTGTAGGGCTTTTTTTCAGGTCTTCTGTAAAAATAGAGTAGGCCTTTCGGGCATAGTCCAAATCTGCATACTTGGCTTCTTCCGGGAAGGTAATAGTGTTCAGCCAGTCAAGAAGTTCCAGATCCATTCCCATTCCCCGGAAACTGTACTGGGGCGCGTGGAGATGGATGTCTGACAGACCAGGGATGATCAGGGAATCTCCGGCATCTCTTACAGGGATGTGAAGGAAGCCTTCCGGAAGTTCTTTAAAGATTCCGGCGCAGACTCCGTTTTCACAGATCAGATAGGACTGTTCGTGTACGGAAATTTTGTTTTTGCCCTGACTGAAACAGATATTTCCTTTTAGTGCAAAGGCTGACATATGTTTCATGCAAATCACTTCCTTTCCGCAGCTAGGGATTTTTAGGCATAAAAATGCCAACTACCTTTTTGGGTACCCTGAATAAAACTTATAGGCAACTATTATGGTAGTTGGTAGAAACGTCCAACCGATTATGGACTTATATAAGTTGCTGCAATTTCTTAAGCTATGTATTTATTATATATGGAATTAATTTTTCTGTCAATTAAAAACTAATGTTTTAAAATGTCGGAACAGCCAAAAAGCAGAATGGAAATTTGTGCAGAATATACAGAAATAAAAAATACAGAAATCTACTAGAAAGAAATATCTATAAGTGTTAGAATAAGTGGCATATATTTATAAAAATGAAAATCAGAGATTGTATAAACGAAAGGTTGTGAGCTTTTGGAATTAAAAAAAGAAAACTTGAAAAACTGTATGTACCTGATCTTATTTGCTGTTCTTTTATATGTGGGACTTCAGAATCTGAATGTTGTTCTTGATTTTCTGATGAGAGTGCTAGGTCTGTTTCTGCCATTTATCGTAGGAGCCGGTATTGCGTTTGTCTTGAATGTTCCTATGAAATTCATTGAAAAGAATGTGTTTGGCAGAGGTAAATGGAAAGATACAAAGTTTGTAAAAAAGATAGCGCGTCCGGTAAGCATGATCCTTGCAATACTGGTAGCTGCGCTGGCTATTTATATTGTAGGACAGGTGGTGATTCCGGAACTGGCAACAACAGCAATGGGACTTGGACGCAATATTGAAAGAGGAATCGAAAATCTGACTGTATGGATCAATGAGAATTTCAAACAGGACTCTGTGATTGCAGAATGGGCAGAATCGCTGGAAATCCAGCCGCAGAAAACATTAGATGCTGTGATCGGAGCTCTTCAGAACGGAGTGAACAATATTCTCACTTCTACTGTGTCTGTTACGATGGGGATTGTTAATACGGCAATGAATCTGGGAATCGGATTTGTTTTTGCCTGCTATATTCTTCTTCAGAAGGAACGTCTGACTGTACAGACGAAAAAAGCTTTTTATGCAATATTCCCGGAAAAGACAGTGAAATATATTCTTCATGTATGTTCACTGGCAAACAGCATTTTTTCCGGATTTGTAACAGGACAGTGTATTGAAGCTGTGATCCTGGGAACTATGTTCTTTGTGGCAATGACTCTTTTCAGATTCCCATATGCCATGCTGGTGGGTGTTCTGATTGCATTTACTGCATTGATCCCGGTATTTGGTGCTTTTATTGGCTGCGCCATTAGTTTTCTATTGATTCTTCTGGTAAGTCCTATGCAGGCATTGCTGTTTTTGATTCTGTTTTTTGTTCTGCAGCAGATTGAGGGAAATCTGATCTACCCTCATGTGGTAGGCGGATCCGTAGGACTTCCGTCCGTATGGGTACTGATGGCAGTAACCATCGGAGGCAGTTTGCTGGGAGTAATCGGTATGCTGATCTTTATCCCTCTGGTGTCTGTGCTTTATGCCCTGTTCCGGGAGTGGACTTATAAAAGACTTAAGAAAAAAAACATTAAGGTTGAAAATTGAAAGAATTTCTGTTTGTAAATTTGCTGTCAGGAAAAAGTAATGCAGGAGTGAATCCTTCTGGTTCAGAAGGATTCACTCCTGCATGTCATTTACAGACAAAAAATCATATTCCGTCTATCCTCATAAATTTTACTGATTATTTTTGTTCTGTTCTACTTCCAGGAGTTTCATAGCTCTTACTTTCAGCGGAAGTCCGAACAGTGTGATAAATCCGTCTGCATCATGATGGTCGTACATATCACCGGTTGTGAAAGAAGCAAGTGATTCATTGTAAAGGCTGTATGGAGAAGTGGTTCCGGCCTTGATGATGTTTCCTTTGTAAAGTTTCATTTTCACTTCTCCGGTAACATATTTCTGTGTGGATTCTACAAAGGCCTGGATTGCTTCGCGAAGCGGGGTGAACCATTTGCCTTCATAAACAACCTGTGCAAACTGACTTCCCAGTTTTTTCTTGGCTTCCATAGTGTCACGGTCAAGGGTCAGCTCTTCAAGCTGATCATGAGCCGCCATAAGGATAGTTCCGCCTGGTGTTTCGTATACGCCACGGGATTTCATACCTACCACTCGGTTTTCTACAATATCAACAATACCAATTCCGTTTTCTCCTCCGATTCGGTTCAGTTCTGTAATAATCTCAGATACCTTCATTGCTTTTCCATTGAGAGTTTTCGGAATACCTTCCTCAAAGGTCATAGTGATCTCGGTTTCTTTATCCGGAGCCTTCTGAGGAGTTACACTTAAAACAAGCATATCATCATAGTTTGGAGCCTGGGAAGGATCTTCAAGCTCAAGTCCTTCGTGGCTGATGTGCCATAAGTTACGGTCGCGGCTGTAGCTGTGACGTGCATCAAAAGGCAGATTAATGCCGTGAGCCTGGCAGAATGCAAGTTCATCTTCACGGGACTGCATGGTCCATACGTCTGTCATACGCCATGGAGCGATGATTTTGATATCCGGAGCCAGAGCTTTGATGCCAAGCTCAAATCGAATTTGGTCATTTCCTTTTCCGGTGGCACCATGACAAATGGCAACTGCATTTTCTTTTCGTGCTATTTCCACAAGTTTTTTTGCAATGACCGGACGCGCCATAGAAGTGCCAAGAAGGTACTGATGTTCATAAACTGCGCCTGCTTCTACGCACGGCATAACATATTCGTCACAGAATTCATCTACGATATCTTCAATATATAATTTAGAAGCTCCGGAAAGTCGTGCTCTTTCTTCCAGTCCGTCAAGTTCATTTCCCTGTCCGCAGTTTACACAGCAGCAGACAACGTCATAGTTAAAGGTTTCTTTCAGCCATGGAATCAGGGCTGTAGTATCAAGGCCGCCTGAGTATGCTAAAACAACTTTTTCTTTCATAATAAATCCTCCTTATTTGGTAACGTTTTATAATTAGAATAGAAAATAAAATCCTTTTATTTATAGAAACAGCCAGTTCCTTAAGACAATGAATAATATACAATATTTTTTATAAATATGCAATAGGGAATTGAAAAAAAGTAAAATAAATTTTTCTGCGCATTGTATTATTACACTATAATGATAGGAAAAAATGAACAAAAAAGAAAAAAAGTTTAGAAATTCATAAAAAAATATATTGCATAATATGCATAATAGATGTATAATCCATGTATATTTGAAAGGATGACCAGGGTAAGTGGCATCAGATATTCATGCGGGTATAAGAGGAGGAGAATATTATGATAAAAGCTGGTATTATCGGAGCAACAGGCTACGCGGGAAATGAGATCGCCAGACTTTTGATGGGACATAAAGGTGTAGAAGTGGCATGGTACGGGTCAAGAAGCTATATTGAAAAAAAATATGCAGATGTCTATCAGAATTTTTTTCAGCTGGTAGATGCAAAATGTATGGATGACAATATGGAAGCTCTTTCAGATGAAGTGGATGTAATATTTACTGCAACTCCACAGGGACTTTGTGCTTCGCTTATAAATGAAGGAATACTTTCTAAAGCAAAGGTTATTGATCTCAGTGCGGATTTTCGGATCAAGGATGTAAAAAAATATGAGGAATGGTATGGTATAGCGCATAAGTCCCCGGAATTTATTAATGAGGCTGTTTACGGACTTTGTGAGATCAACAGAGAAGATATTAAGAAGGCAAGGCTGATCGCTAATCCGGGATGCTATCCTACATGTTCTACGCTTTCTGTTTATCCTCTTCTGAAAGAAGGGCTGATCGATCCTTCTACCATTATCATTGACGCAAAATCCGGAACCTCCGGAGCCGGACGAGGCGCCAAGGTAGATAATCTTTTCTGTGAAGTCAATGAGAATATTAAAGCATATGGGGTGGCAAGCCATCGTCATACACCAGAAATTGAAGATCAGCTTGGATATGCATGCGGAGAAGAGGTTATGATCAATTTCACACCGCATCTGATTCCGATGAACAGAGGAATCCTTATAACTGCATATGCTTCTCTGAAAAAAGAAGTTTCCTATGAAGAAGTAAAAGCAGTTTATGATAAATATTATAATAAGGAACTGTTTGTACGTGTGCTGGATAAAGATGTGTATCCTCAGACGAAATGGGTAGAAGGAAGCAATTTTGTAGATGTTAATTTTAAGATTGATACACGAACGAACCGGATCATTATGATGGGCGCTATGGATAATCTGGTAAAAGGCGCCGCAGGCCAGGCTGTACAGAATATGAATCTGATGTTTGGATTTGATGAATCAGAGGGGCTTCGCCAGATTCCTATGATGCCTTGATCTTTGTATCAGGCAGGAGATTCCAGTGGGAAGAACAATATAATAAGAAAGGAAATTTACTATGAAGATTATAGCAGGTGGCGTAACAGCGGCAAAAGGATTTCAGGCAGCCTCCACAGCAGCCGGTATCAAATATCAGAACAGAACCGATATGGCAATGGTATACAGTGAGAAGCCATGCAAGGCAGCAGGAACCTTTACCACGAATATAGTAAAGGCAGCTCCGGTAAAATGGGATCAGGATATTGTGTATCATCAGCCGGAAGCGCAGGTGATTGTGTGCAACAGCGGGATTGCCAATGCCTGTACCGGAGAAGAAGGCTTTGGATATTGCAGAGAAACGGCAAAGGCAGCGGCAGAAGCTCTTGGTGTCAGTGACAACAGTGTTCTTGTAGCATCTACAGGTGTAATCGGTATGCAGCTTCCAATTCAGAAACTGACAAATGGAATAAAGGCAATGGTTCCTGGTCTGGATGGAAGTCTGGAAGCCGGAAATCAGGCAGCAAAGGCAATCATGACAACGGATACAGAAGAGAAGGAAGCAGCGGTAGAGTTTGAAATCGGAGGAAAGATTGTGACCGTTGGCGGTATGTGCAAGGGCTCCGGAATGATCCACCCCAATATGTGTACCATGCTGGGCTTTGTTACAACAGATCTTAATATTTCCAAGGAGCTTCTCCAGGAGGCTTTAAGTGAAAATGTAAAAGATACTTACAATATGGTTTCTGTAGACGGAGATACCTCCACAAACGATACGGTCCTTCTTTTGGCTAATGGTATGGCAGGAAATCCGGAGATTACAGAAAAAAATGACGATTATCAGGCGTTCTGCGAGGCACTGAATTATATAAATACTTCACTTGCAAAAAAAATTGCAGGTGACGGCGAGGGTGCAACAGCGCTTTTTGAGGTAAAGATCATCGGAGCAGAAAGCAAAGAACAGGCAGTGACGTTAAGTAAGTCGGTAGTGACTTCTTCCCTTACAAAAGCTGCTATATACGGACACGATGCCAACTGGGGCAGAATCCTTTGCGCTATGGGATATTCCGGTGCACAGTTTGATCCGGAAAAAGTGGATCTTTACTTTGAGAGCAAGGCAGGAAAGGTCAAGATCATTGAAAACGGTGTGGCAACCGGATACAGTGAAGAGGAAGCGACCAGGATTCTTTCGGAAGAGGCTGTGACTGCTATCGCAGATGTGAAGATGGGAAACTGTACGGCAACAGCGTGGGGCTGTGACCTGACTTATGATTATGTAAAGATCAACGCAGATTATCGTTCCTGATCTTTCACAGAAGACAGGAAAGGGAGAATGAAAAAGAAAACGAGGAGGAAATAAAATGGTAAAACAAAAATATCTGGACAAGGCAGAGGTGCTTATTGAAGCGCTTCCATATATTCAGCGTTTTAACAGAAAAATTGTGGTGATCAAGTACGGCGGAAGCGCGATGCTGGATGAGGAATTAAAGGAAAATGTGATCAAAGATGCGGTTCTCCTGAAACTGGTTGGATTTAAGCCGATCATTGTCCATGGAGGAGGCAAAGAAATCAGCCGCTGGGTCGGAAAAGTGGGAATGAAACCAAGATTTGTCAATGGACTTCGTGTGACAGATAAGGAAACAATGGAGATTGCGGAAATGGTTCTTGCAAAAGTAAATAAGGAGCTGGTAACCCTGGTAGAATCTCTGGGCGTAGATGCGGTGGGCATCAGCGGCAAGGACGGCGGTCTTCTGAAATGTACCAAAAAGCTGTCAGGCGGGGAGGATATTGGTTATGTAGGAGAAGTGAAAGAGGTAAATCCAAGGATTCTGCATGAACTTCTGGATCAGGATTTTCTGCCGGTCATTTTCCCGGTGGGATTTGATGAAAATTATGATTCCTATAATATTAACGCTGATGACGCAGCCTGTGCAATTGCAGAGGCAGTGCATGCAGAGAAGCTGGCCTTTTTGTCAGATATTGAAGGTGTGTATAAAGATCAGGATGATCCTTCCAGTCTGATCTCGGAACTGCATATCCATGAGGCGGAGAAACTGATATCAGACGGATATGTAGGGGGCGGTATGATTCCCAAACTGAAAAACTGTATTGATGCCATAGAAAACGGAGTAAACAGAGTTCATATTCTGGATGGAAGGATTCCGCACAGTCTTCTGCTGGAGATCTTTACCAACAAGGGAATCGGAACTGCTATTTTAAGAGAGGACGGCGAAAAATATTACAATGAACATGCATGAACAGATGGACCAGGCAGAAAAAAGTATCCTTCATACATACAACCGTTTTCCGGTGATGTTTGACAGGGGAGAGGGATGCCGGCTTTATGATACAGAGGGAAAAGAATATCTTGATTTTGCAGCAGGAATTGCAGTAAATGCACTGGGATATCATTATCCGGGCTATGATGAGGCGCTGATGGAGCAGATCCATAAGCTGACTCATATTTCCAATCTTTATTACAATGAGCCTATGAGCAGAGCCGGAGAGAAACTGATAAAAGCCAGTGGTATGAGCAAGGTGTTTTTTACAAACAGTGGTACAGAGGCCATTGAGGGAGCTCTGAAGGCAGCAAGGAAATACGGATTTAAAAAATATAACGGCGGGAGATATGAAGTCATTGCAATGGAACATTCTTTCCATGGAAGAAGTATGGGAGCTCTTTCCGTTACGGGTACGGCTCATTACAGAGAGCCTTTTGAACCTTTGCTCGGTGGAGTGAAGTTTGCACAGTTTAATGATCTGGAAAGTGTAAAGGCAGAGATTACAGATAAAACCTGTGCCATACTGCTGGAAACAGTGCAGGGTGAGGGAGGTATTTATCCGGCAGACAGGGAATTTCTGAAAGGTCTTCGCAGCCTTTGTGATGAAAAAGATATCCTTCTGATCCTTGATGAGATCCAGTGTGGTATGGGACGCACCGGAGAATATTTTGCATGGCAGGGATATGGTGTAAAGCCGGATATTATGACCTGTGCCAAGGCTCTTGGCAATGGAGTTCCGGTGGGGGCTTTTGTTCTTGGAGAGAAAGCTGCAGAAATTTCTCTGGAGCCGGGGGATCATGGAACGACTTATGGCGGAAATCCATTTGTCTGCGCTGCTGTAAGCAAGGTTTTTGATATTTATGAAGAGAATCATATCCTGGATCATGTGCAGGAGCTGACGCCTTATCTGGAAGAAAAGCTGGATGAGATTGTGGATAAGTATGACTGTGTTTCTGCGAGACGTGGAAAAGGATTTATGCAGGGACTGGTGATTCAGGGGATTCCGGTAGGAAATGTTGTAAAGAAAGCCTTGGAAAACAGGCTGTTGGTGATTTCAGCAGGCAACGATGTGCTGAGGATGGTACCTCCTCTGGTTATAAAAAAAGAGGATATTGATGAGATGATCATGAAACTGAAAAAAAGTCTGGCGTAATGCCGGACTTTTTTTACGATAAAAGTGTTGACAAACTAACTGTGTTAGCGTATACTAACTAACATAAAGTTTATTAATACTAACAAAAAGATCGGATCAATGTGTGAAACGGATTCCGGGAAAGTGAGAATTATATGCTTATGAATCTGTCAGAAGCGAGAGAAGGAGAAGAATATATCGTAAAGGATATTGTTACAGATGACGAAGAGCTGGATGCTTTTCTTTTTTCTCTGGGGTGCTACAGTGGAGAACCGATTACAGTGATTGCTCACAGAAAGGGCGGCTGTGTAGTCTCTATTAAAGATGCCAGATATAATATCGATCATGATCTGGCACAGGCTATTTCGATATAAAATAGTGATTCTGTCACTATTTTTTTTCAGACCACAGGTTAGTCTGAACTAATTAATTAGGTTATGGAGGAGAGAAAGGTTATGAGAATTGCTTTGGCAGGAAACCCCAACAGTGGTAAAACTACCATGTATAATGCCCTTACCGGAAGAAATGAAAAAGTTGGAAACTGGGCAGGAGTTACGGTAGAAAGAAAGGAAAGTCCAATCAGGAAAGGGTATTATGAAGGAAATGAGGAACTTGTAGCAGTGGATCTGCCAGGTGCTTATTCCATGTCTCCTTTTACATCTGAGGAAAGCATTACCAGTAGCTATGTAAAAAATGAAGCACCGGATGCTATCATCAATATTGTGGACGCAACCAATCTCAGCAGAAGTCTGTTTTTTACTACGCAGCTTCTGGAACTTGGAATACCGGTTGTGGTGGCGTTAAATAAAAGTGATGTGACAGAAAAGAAAAAAACAGAGATTGACATTGAGCTTTTATCAAAAAAACTGGGGTGTCCGGTAATCCGCACAGTAGCCTCCTCTTCTGGTCATAAGGGTCTTAAGGAGGCGGTTGTCAATGCGGCTGCTTTAAAAGGAAAAGGACAGAAAGCCCCTTATATGCAGGAGGAGATTAATCTTCAGAATAAAGCTGCGGTAGAAGCTGCAGACAGAAAAAGATTTGATTTTGTAAATGACATTGTAAAAGCAGTAGAAAAGAGAAAGGTTTTTACAAAAAATAAAAACCGTCAGGATCAGATTGATGCGGTTCTTACCAATAAAATTGTAGGCATTCCTATTTTTGCGGCTGTTATGTTCCTGGTATTTTACATATCTCAATCTACAGTGGGAACCTGGATCGCAGACTGGCTGGTGGGATGGATTGAAACCTTCCAGAGCTGGGTAGGCGGGCATGTGGAATCTGCCAGTCCGTTTCTGCAGGCACTTCTGGTAGATGGTATTATTGGCGGAGTTGGTGCTGTTGTAGGATTTCTGCCGCTGGTAATGGTTATGTATTTTTTGATTGCTCTTCTTGAGGACTGCGGATATATGGCAAGAGCTACGGTTGTTCTTGATCCTATTTTTAAAAGAGTCGGTCTTTCAGGAAAATCTGTAATCCCTATGGTGATTGGAACCGGATGCGCTATTCCTGGAATTATGGCATGCCGTACCATCCGTAATGAGAGAGAACGAAGAGCTACTGCAATGCTGACACCTTTTATGCCATGCGGAGCAAAGCTTCCGGTGATCGCGTTATTTGCAGGAGCATTTTTCTCTGATGCAGGATGGGTAGGTCCAACAATGTATCTGGTAGGAATTGTGCTGATTTTTCTTGGGGCACTTCTGGTTAACCAGATTACAGGATATAAATTTCGGAAATCATTTTTTATCATTGAACTTCCGGAATATAAAATTCCAAGCCTGAAAAGAGCCGTGTTTTCCATGTTGTCCCGTGGAAAGGCTTATATTGTAAAAGCAGGTACTATTATTCTGGTGTGCAATACAGCAGTACAGATCATGCAAAGCTTCAACTGGCATCTTCAGGTCGTAGAAGAAGGAATGGAAAGTACTTCTATTCTGGCATCTATAGCAACACCTTTTGCAGTGCTTCTGATCCCTCTGGGATTTGGAGTATGGCAGCTTGCAGCAGCAGCCATTACAGGATTTATTGCCAAGGAAAATGTAGTAGGTACCCTGGCTGTAGTATATGGACTTACCAGTTTTATTGATGAAGATTTTGCTCTTGTAGGAAGCGGAAACCAGGTAGCGGCTGTTATGGGACTGACAAAGGCAGCAGCGCTTGCCTATTTGATGTTCAATCTGTTTACACCGCCCTGCTTTGCTGCGCTGGGTGCGATGAACTCAGAAATGCAGGACAGAAAGTGGCTGTGGGGAGGCATTGCCTTACAGTTGGGAACCGGGTATGCTGTTGCGTTTATGGTATATCAGATTGGAACACTGATAACTACAGGAAGTCTGGGAAGTGGATTTGTTCCAGGGCTGGCAGCAGTTGCGGCAATGGTTCTTGTTGTGGTATTCTTAATAAGAAGAACACGAAAAAATTTCAGCACAGAATATGGACTTCATGCCCAGGGATGAGAATGAAAGGAGATGTTTCATATGGCAGATCTTGTGATAGCAGGCATTCTGCTGTTGGCCGTAGGAGCTGCGGCAGCGTATATTATAAAAGCAAAAAAAAGTGGGAAAACATGCATCGGCTGTTCATCAGGAGGCTGCTGTTCCGGTAAGTGCAGCGGTCATTGCAGCGACACACTTAAATAAAAATCAAAAAAGCAGAAATGTATAAAAATCGAATTTCTGTATATGATGATAGTATAAACAAGAGGCTGGTTAAAAATACCGGCCTCTTTTACTACTATATGTGGAGGGATTTTTATGTGGGGATTTGCGGCAGCTCTTATTTCCGGCGCTTTGATGAGTATTCAGGGAGTTTTTAACACAGAGGTGACAAAGCAGACGAGCCTTTGGGTGTCCACAGGGTGGGTACAGCTTTCAGCTTTTTTGGTCTGTGTGGCTGCATGGTGTTTTACAGGAAGGGAAAATATCTCAGCTTTATGGCAGGTGGACAATAAATATACACTTCTTGGAGGTGTGATCGGAGCGTTTATTACAGTTACGGTTATCCAGAGCATGGGAGCACTTGGACCTGCACGGGCCGCTATGCTGATCGTGGTTTCCCAGCTCCTGGTCGCTTATGTGATTGAATTGATGGGGCTGTTTGGTGTGGAAAGGGCAGCCTTTCAGTGGAGAAAAGCAGTTGGAATGGCGGTTGCCATTATTGGTATAGTGATCTTTAAATGGCAAAAATAAGAGTTGGGTATTGTAAAAGCAGATGGAATTCGTTAGAATAGGAATTGGTCAAGTATGAGTATCGGGGGAACAGATAAGGAGTGATCCCAAATCATAAAACAAAAGAATGATCAGAAAAGAAATGCTCTGAGACTTCTGTTGGCGCTTCTGGTGCTTTTTGTCAGTCTGGCTTTACCCGGATGCGGCAGACAGGAACCGGAAATTCTGTTGGAAGAAGAACAGAGGGCAGATGCAGAAAAAGTGACAGGTGTCCCGGAATCGGAAATCACACCGGAGATTACAAAACCTCCGAAAGACATTTTTGTTGATGTGTGTGGAGCTGTGGTGAAACCCGGAGTTTATCGTATGCCCTTTGACAGCAGAGTGTTTCAGGCTGTAGAGGCTGCCGGAGGTTTTCTTCCGGAGGCTGCGGGCAGTTATGTAAATCAGGCTCTGCCCTTAAATGATGGTCAGCAGATTTATGTACCTACAAAAGAAGAGGCGGAGAAAAACGGAGAAGCTTTGGCAGATGATGCTTTTGCCGGGGCGGAGACAGGGGAGAACAGTCAGCCGGAAGAAAGCGGAAAGGTCAATCTGAATACTGCAGACGCAGCGGCTCTTCAGACTCTCAGTGGTATTGGGGAGTCTAAAGCGCAGGCAATTCTGGCATACAGAGAAGAACATGGAGGGTTTTCTTCCATAGAGGAACTGATGGATGTCCCGGGGATAAAAGAAAATACTTTTATAAAGATAAAAGATAAAATTGCAGTAGAATAAGGAGAAATTAAATGAGCAGGAAAGTGTTAGTGGTAGATGACGAAAAACTGATCGTAAAAGGAATTCGCTTTAATCTGGAACAGGACGGAATGGAAGTGGACTGCGCCTACGATGGAGAAGAGGCTGTGGAGAAGGCCAAGGAGAACCATTATGATATTATTCTTCTGGATTTGATGCTTCCAAAAATGGACGGCCTTGAGGTCTGCCAGCAGATTCGGGAGTTTTCAAATGTTCCGATTGTAATGCTTACTGCAAAGGGCGAAGATATGGATAAGATCCTTGGTCTGGAATACGGTGCAGATGATTATATTACCAAACCATTTAATATTCTGGAGGTAAAAGCAAGGATCAAGGCGATCATGCGTCGTGCGCGTTCTGAAAGCGAAGAAAAAGAAAAAGCAAAAAGTATTGAAAGCGGTGATCTGAAGCTTGACTGTGAGAGCCGTCGTGTGTTCATTGGCGGCAAGGAGATCAATCTTACTGCCAAGGAATTTGATGTGCTGGAACTTCTGGTGTTTAATCCAAATAAAGTTTACAGTCGTGAAAACCTGCTGAATATTGTGTGGGGATATGAATATCCTGGTGATGTAAGAACTGTAGACGTACATATCCGCCGTCTTCGTGAAAAAATTGAGGCAAATCCCAGTGAGCCAAAATATGTACACACAAAATGGGGCGTAGGCTACTATTTCCAGGCGTAGTCCATGAAGAAGAAAAAAAGATTTTTTAAGAGCCTGCGTTTTCGGATCCTGATCATTCTGGTGATTCTGGGAATCGTCCCCAGTGTGATCGTTACGCAGATGATGCTCAGTAACTATGAAAAACAGGCAATCGCATCCAGAACCGGAACGATAAGCACACAGTACAGTATTCTGTGCGATCAGATTATCAAAGAAAACTATCTTAATGACTCCAGCTCTGAAACAGTAAATGGTAAGCTGGAGTTATTGTCTAACATCTATGGCGGAAGACTGCTGATCGTGGACCGGGATTTCAGGATTGTAAAGGATACTTATCATGTAGATGAAGGAAAGACTCTGATTTCCCCTAAGGTTATTCGCTGTTTCAAAAGCGGACAGCCTACAGATTACCAGCGAAACGGTCAGGTACTGGAAACAGCAATTCCCATCAGAAGTGCAGATGTTCCCCAGACGCAGGGAGCTATGCTGGTTACGGTCTCAAGCAGCGAGATCACAGCAACTATGATGGATATGAAGTATCAGGGACTTTTGATTCTTGCGATCATTATTGTTCTTTCTATATTTTTTGCATACATCATGTCTACGGTTCTTGTGAAACCGCTGGCACGTGTTACCAAATCCATTGAGGATCTGACAGATGGATATCAGAATGATGAAATTTCTGTTCCGGATTACACAGAAACAGAGCTTATTACAGATGCATTCAATAAAATGCTTAGTCGGATGAAGACTTTGGATGAATCCCGATCGGAATTTGTTTCTAATGTGTCTCACGAGTTGAAGACACCGATGACTTCTATGAAAGTCCTGGCGGATTCCCTGGTAGGACAGGAAGGAGTCCCGGAAGAACTTTATCAGGAATTTATGCGTGATATCACTGCAGAGATAGACAGGGAAAACCGTATTATCACAGATCTTTTAAGCCTGGTGAAAATGGATAAAAAGACAGCAGATCTGTCTATCCAGCATATGGATATTAATCATCTGCTTGAAGAAATACTGAAGAGACTCCGGCCTATTGCAGATAAAAGAAGTATTGATTTGATCCTTGATAGTTTCCGTCCAGTGGAGGCAGATGTGGATGAGATTAAATTTACTTCTGCGATCAGCAATCTGGTTGAGAATGCGATCAAATATAATGTAGATGATGGATGGGTAAGAGTTTCTATTGATGCAGATCATAAATATTTTTATGTTACTGTGGCAGACTCCGGTATGGGAATACCGGAAGAGTCGCTGGATCGTATTTTTGAGAGATTTTATCGAGTGGATAAATCTCACTCCAGAGAGATCGGCGGTACAGGTCTGGGGCTTGCTATAACAAGAAGTACCATTGCCATGCATCATGGTGTGATCAAGGTGTTCAGCAGGGAAGGGGAAGGAACAACCTTCTCAGTCAGGATCCCGCTGTCATATATTCCATAGGAGGTGCCGGATGAAGAAAATAATCAGCATGCTTCTTCTGGCAGTCTTTGTCTGTATTACGGCTGCCGGATGCAGCATTGAGGTAGAAGAAAAAGAGCCGGATAAATACAGTTATTATTATCTGAACCAGTCAGAGACATCTTTGAGGAAAGAAGCTTATAATCCGAAGGAAGAGACCGGAGAAAATATGCTGAGGGAACTGATGCAGTATGTCAGCAGCAAAAAGGCTCCGGAGGACGGGATTCCGCTTCTGCCGGAAAATGTGATTCTTAATTCTTATGATTTTCAGGACAGTACCCTGGTGATTGATTTTAAAGGCGGATATCGGGAGATGAGCAGGGCAAGAGAGGTGCTTACGAGAGCCGGTATTGTCATGACATTTCTCCAGATACCGGAGATAGAAAGGGTTCGTTTTACTTTAGAAGGACAGGAATTAACAGATTCCAGAAACAATAAGATCGGGGAGATGACAAGACAGAGCTTTTTGAATCTTTCCAGAAAAAATATGGACAGCTACAGATATGATACCTTTACTTTATATTTTACGGATAAAAGCGGTCAGAAGCTGGTAAAGGAAAAACGTAATATCTATTACAGAAGAACACTTCCAAAAGAAAGTGTAGTCCTGGAGCAGCTGGCAAAGGGACCTATGGAGGAGGGGCATTATCCGGTGATTTCTGAGTCTTCGGTGGCTCTCAGTGCTATCATTGCAGACAGAATCTGTTATATAGATATGAACCGGGCTTTTCAGGAAGAATCTCCTGATATAGCAGAAAATGTCCAGGTATATGCAGTCGTGAATTCTCTTCTGGATTCCTGTGAAGCGGATAAGGTTCAGATTTCCATTGAAGGAAACATGGAAGGAAATCTGAAAACAAGTATGCCGCTGTATACGTTTTATCAAAAAAATGAAGACCTGGTAGAACAGGAAGCTTCCAATTCCTGATCTGTAAGGATTTTATGAAAGGGATGACAAATGACAAGACGTCCATTATGTCTTGTGTGTCTGATCCTGATGCTGTGTATGTGGATTGCTGAGCTGGCAGGGATACCGCTGATAAGTGGTGTTCCTCTGCCTGACACAGTGCAGACGTACATTGAAAAGCATCCGGCTGCTATAATCTGCGGGGAGGTACAGCAGTGTCAGACCACAGAGTTCTCCTTTTCTGTCTGTTTAAAACATGTCTTTCTGATCGTTCGATCAGAAAAAATTCCCATTGAAAATGTAAAAGTATTTTTAAAAAAAGAAGAAGACCTGCCGCCTGGTACACAGGCTGTTTTTTCAGGACAGCTGGAATCAGTAGGAGATCCCAGGAATCCGGGTGAATTTGATTCCCGCCAGTATCATGCCTGCCAGCATATTTATTATTTTATGAAAAAAGCAGTACTGAAAAAGAAAAGTACAGGATATTCCGGATATCGTCAGAAACTGCTGGAACTGAAAGAGCAGGTTCTTGAAATCCTGAGAAATGCGGCAGGGAAAGATTCTCCGGTTTTTGAAGCAATGCTTCTGGGAGAAAAAACGGAGCTGGAACAGGAAGTAAAAATGCGCTACCAGATGGCGGGTATGATCCATATTCTGGCTATTTCAGGACTGCATATCAGTATTCTTGGAATGGGTCTTTTTTCGCTTTTGAAAAAGATAGGACTGGGAAATGGAACTGCAGGACTTCTGTCTCTTATGGTTATGCTTCAATATGGAATATTTACAGGGGGAAGTGTTTCCTCCATGAGAGCTGTATGCATGTTTGTGCTTTCTGTAGGAGCAAAGATTCTGGGAAGGACCTATGATATCCTGACTGCTCTGGCAGTATCTGCGATCCTGCTTCTTCTGGATTCTCCTGCTTATTTATACAGCAGCAGTTTTTTACTGTCTTTTGGGGCGGTTACAGGTGTGGCTTTTGTATCTCCCTGTATAATAAAAATTATGGATATAAGAGGCAAAGCAGGAAAAGCTCTGGCAGGCTCTGTTGCGGTGCAGCTTTCTACACTTCCGATCATGCTGGCATCCTTTGGCGAAATATCTATTGCCGGTATTGTTCTGAACCTGGCAGTGCTTCCTACAGTAAGTGGTGTACTGCTCAGTGGTCTTTGCTGCAGTATGATCGGCTTTATAAACCAGGGGGCTGCTTCGGCGGCAGCTGTTCCCGGAAGAGTACTTTTGTGGTTTTATGAAAAACTGGGTATGCTGGCAGGGAAGCTGCCCTTTTGTACCTGGATCGGAGGAAAACCGGAAATCTGGCAGTGGGGGATCTACTATGGACTGATGGCTCTGGGAATATTCTGGGGACTGCGAAGGACAGAAAAAAAGAAGAAAGCAGGCAGCATTTTTTTATGGGGACTGAGCGTTATGGCAGGAATCCTGCTTCTTTCCTGGCAGCCCCGAAAAGGGCTTCGTATCACCTGCCTGGATATTGGACAGGGGGATGGCATCGTTCTGGAAATGCCGGAAAAAGGTGTTTTTCTTATGGATTGCGGAAGCAGCAATAAGAAGAATATTGCAGCATATCAGCTTCTTCCATATTTGAAAAGCAGAGGAATCTCTTATATAGACGGTATCCTTGTCTCACATACAGATAATGATCATATCAGCGGTATACAGGAGCTTATGGAATACATGACAAAGGGACTGACTTCTGTGAAAGCCGGAACGCTGATGCTTCCTCAGTGGAAAGAAAAACCGGAGGCATATCAGCTTCTGGAAAAGCTGGCAAAGGAAGCTGGAATCCAGGTGTTATATATGGAACAGGGAAATTCTTTTTCCTGTGGAAAGGCAAAATTCCAGATACTTGCTCCTATAGAAGGATCATTAGGAGAAAATGTCAATGAGGAAGGCATGGTGATGGAACTGAAATTTGGAAAGTTCAAGGGACTTTTTACAGGAGATATCGGTATAGATACAGAGAAAAAACTGCTGTCAGAGTTTTCAGATGTGGATTTTTTAAAAACAGCGCATCATGGTTCAAGGCATTCCACCTGTCAGGAATTTCTGGATCAGGTAAAACCGGAACTGGCAGTGATATCCTGTTCTGATTCCAACACTTATGGACATCCTTCGCCGGAAACTACCCTTCGAATGAAAAAAAGTGGGGTAAAAGTAGAATATACTATGAAAAACGGTGCGATTACTTTGCGTACAGATGGTACGCGCATATGGACAGAACACTTTGTAAAATAAAAAGCGGACAGGTTATGGGAAACAGGGGAAGCGGCAGAAGGCGGGGATTTGTCTTGCGGGAGGCAGTGAATATTTGTATAATAGAAAAATAAAAAGAAACAGCAAAGGGAGTTAGATCTTGAAAAGCTTACAGGAAGATTTGAAAACAGGAAATTTTAAAACGGCCTATCTTTTATATGGGGAGGAAGCCTATCTTAGACAACAGTATAAAGATAAGCTGCTGAAGGAATTAAACCCAGATGGAGATACAATGAATTTCAGCAGGTATGAAGGAAAGGGAATCGAGATAAGAGAGATGATCGATCTCTGTGAGACGATGCCGTTTTTTGCAGATCACAGGGTAATCCTTGTGGAAAACTCCGGATTTTTTAAAAATAAATGTGAAGAACTTGCTGATTATATGAAAACGCTTCCTGATTATGTGAGGATGATCTTTGTAGAGGAAGAAGTAGATAAGAGAAGCCGGATGTATAAAGCAGTGAAAAATATAGGACGGGTAACAGAATTTTCCCGTCAGGATGAAAAATCTCTGATGCGCTGGGCGGCAGGTATACTTGGAAGAGAAGGTCGTAAGATCAAAACATCTGATATGGAACTTTTTCTTATAAAGACCGGTACAGATATGGGAAATATCCGTATGGAGCTGGAAAAACTGATTGCCTATACAGAAGGCAGAGATATTGTGACAGCTCAGGATATTGAAGCTGTATGTACAACGCAGACAGCAAACAAGATTTTTGACATGGTCCGTGCGGTAACAGAAAAAAATCAGAAGCGTGCACTGGATCTTTATTATGACCTGTTGACGTTGAAGGAGCCTCCTATGAGAATTCTGTTTCTTCTTGCAAAACAGTTCCATCAGCTTTTTCTGGCAAAAAAAATGGCGGAAGAGGGTGTGGCCCAGCCGGAAATTGCCTCCCGTTTGGGCGTTCCCTCTTTTGTTGCCAGAAATATAGCAGCTTGTGCACGATCTTATAGTTCGGAGGAACTTCGCAAAGCAGAAGAGGATTTTGTGGATGCAGAAGAAGCGGTCAAGACCGGGCGGCTTCAGGATGTGCTCAGTGTAGAACTGCTGATCGTGAAATATAGTTCCGGAAGATAAGTCCTATAGTTATTATTCTTATCATTACAGGTGTCTTGACACCTGTTAAGTCTAGTGGTATACTTGCAAAAAAATGTTAAGGATATGAGGAGAAAACATGAAAGAACGTTATGACGTGATTGTTGTGGGAACAGGAGCCGCAGGTCTGTACTGTGCCCTGAATCTTCCGGAAAGGAAGAAGATCCTGATGATCACAAAAAAAGAAGCAGATCAGTCAGATTCTTTTCTGGCACAGGGAGGAATCTGCATGCTTCGGGGAGAGGCTGACTACAATGATTATTTTGAGGATACCATGCGTGCCGGCCATTATGAAAATAATAAAAAAGCAGTAGATCTGATGATTCGCAGCTCCAACAGTATTATCCGCGATCTTCTTACGAGAAATGTGGATTTTGAACGGAGTGAGGAAGGCGATCTTCTGTTTACCAGAGAAGGGGCACATTCTCAGCCCAGGATTCTTTTTCATGAGGATATTACCGGAAAGGAAATCACCTCTAAACTTCTTGAACAGGCAAAAAAAAGAGAAAATATTGAAATCTGTGAATATATGACCATGGTAGATCTGATCTCCCGGGATAATATCTGCGGGGGAGTGGTGGTTATGGATGAGCAGGATGAGATTTATGATATCCGCGCGCCTTATGTGGTCCTGGCTTGCGGAGGGCTTGGCGGACTTTATAAAAACTCTACCAACTTTCCTCATATTACAGGAGATGCACTTGGTATTGCCATGAAGCATCAGATTAATCTGGAGAATCTGGATTATATACAGATTCATCCAACAACTCTTTATTCTGAAAAACCAGGAAGGAGATTTCTGATTTCGGAATCTGTCCGAGGAGAGGGTGCGCATCTTTGTGATAAAGACGGACAGCGTTTTACAAATGAACTGCAGCCCAGAGATCTTCTTAGCAAGGCAATCTTCGCACAGATGGAAAAACAGGATACCGAATATGTGTGGGAGGATATGCGTCCATTGGGTGAGGATATGATCATGAAACATTTTCCAAATATCTTCAAACGATGTCTGGAGGAAGGATATGACGTACGAAAGGAACCGATTCCGGTAGTTCCGGCTCAGCACTATTTTATGGGAGGCATTCAGGTGGATCTGGGAAGCAGGACTTCAATGCAAGGGCTTTATGCCTGTGGTGAAACAAGCTGCAATGGAGTTCATGGAAAAAATCGTCTGGCCAGCAATTCTCTTTTGGAATCTCTGGTGTTTGCAAGAAGAGCCGCAGATGATATATTGTTTGGAAAGAAGCCGGAGCCATGCCGTGCCGGAGCCATTGATCGGAAATGCTATGAAGACCGGGAAACTCTGATGGCAGGCTATCGGAAAAATGTATTAAATGAAATTGAAAGGATGAAAAACAGTCATGAATGAGATTACAATGAAAATGCAGGCAGATGAGCTGATCATGATGGCTCTGAGGGAGGATATCACAAGTGAGGATGTTTCTACAAATGCTGTAATGCCGGAAGCGCAGCAGGGAACAGTGGATCTGATCGCCAAGGAGGATGGTGTGATCGCAGGACTTCAGGTTTATGCAAGGGTATTTACTCTTCTGGATGATAAGACTGAAATTGAATTTTTCTGCAAGGATGGAGACCAGGTAAAGAATGGACAGCTTCTGGCAAAAGTAAACGGAGATATACGTGTACTTCTTTCCGGCGAGAGAGTAGCTCTTAACTATCTTCAGAGAATGAGCGGAATCGCTACTTATACAAGAGAGGTGGCAGGACTTCTTGAGGGCAGCAGTCTGACTCTTCTGGATACAAGAAAAACAACTCCAAACTGTCGTGTATTTGAAAAGTATGCAGTTCGTGTAGGTGGAGGATGCAACCATCGTTATAATCTTTCGGACGGAGTACTCCTGAAAGATAATCACATCGGGGCTGCCGGAAGCGTGGCAAAGGCAGTGGCTATGGCAAAGGCATATGCGCCTTTTGTACGTAAGATTGAGATTGAGGTAGAAACTCTGGATCAGGTAAAAGAAGCTGTAGAAGCAGGAGCAGACATCATTATGCTGGATAATATGACACCGGAACAGATGAAAGAGGCAGTTGCCCTTATTGACGGAAGAGCAGAGACAGAGTGTTCCGGAAATGTGACAAAAGAGAATATCGCAAAGATCCGTGACGTTGGTGTGGACTATGTTTCCAGCGGGGCGCTGACTCATTCTGCACCGATCCTTGATATTTCCATGAAAAATCTTCATGCGGTCTGAGAGGAGGCATATCATGAACACCTCTGAGAGGAGAAAGGAAATCCTTCAGATTCTTCAGAGAGAGGAAGAGCCGGTTGCGGCCAGAGAACTTGCTGCAAAATTTGGCGTAAGCCGTCAGGTGATCGTTCAGGATATGGCGGTGATCCGTGCGTCTACGCCGGGTATCCTTTCCACTACAAAGGGATATGCGATCCAGCAGGACACCAGCTTTACCAGAGAATTTAAGGTGCGTCACAGACAGGAGCAGGCGGCAGAAGAATTGAATCTGATTGTAGACTGCGGCGGTCATATAAAAAATATCAGTATCAGTCACAGAGTATACGGTCGTGTATCTGCAGAAATGGATATCCGGTCCAGGCATGATGTGACAGAGTTTGTAGAGGCTTTAAACAGCAGTCATTCCACTGTTCTGAGCAATGCTACTTCTGGTTATCATTATCACCTTGTGGAGGCTTCCAGTCCGGAACGCCTGGATCTAATCAGACAGCAGCTTGAAAAAGCTGGATTTCTGGCGCCTTTGCAGCCATGGGAAAAGAAAGAAAAAGAGGAGAACAAATTATGAAGATCGCAGAGATACAGGAGGAGATCCTCCGTCTGAAAAAGGAAAAGAATATCTGTATCCTGGCACATGCTTATCAGGGCCATGAAATTCTGGAGGTGGCAGATTATACAGGAGATTCTTATGGATTAAGCGTGCAGGCATCCAAAAGCGACTGTGAAGGCATTCTCATGTGCGGCGTACGTTTTATGGCAGAGACTTGCAAGATATTAAGTCCGGATAAAAAGGTATGGCTTCCAAATCCTACAGCAGGGTGTCCTATGGCTGAGCAGCTCACTGTTGAGGAACTGAGAGAACTGAAAAAGAAATATCCCGGATATGCAGTTGTAGCTTATATCAACACAACCTCTGAACTGAAAACAGAGTGTGATGTGTGTGTGACTTCTGCTTCAGCGGTAGAAATCTGCCGTCGTCTGGATCATGATAAGATTCTTTTTATTCCGGATCCTAATCTGGGACATTTTGTGGCAGAGCAGATTCCGGAAAAGACCTTTGCTTTTTATAATGGAGGATGTCCACGTCATGCGGCAGTTACCGGGGAGGAGACAGAAAAGGCGAAAGCTGCTCATCCGGGAGCTCTTCTCCTTATGCATCCAGAGTGCCGGCCTGAGGTTGTGGCATATGCAGATTATGTCGGTTCTACAACAGGAATTATGTCCTATGTGGAAAAATCAGAGGCAGAGGAATTTATTATTGGAACAGAGAACAGTATTGTGGAGCATCTTCAGTTTTCTTATCCGGAAAAAAGATTTTATCCCCTTTCTGTAGCTCTGACCTGTATGGATATGAAGGTGACCACACTGATGGATATTTATAACTGTCTGAAAGGACAGGGAGGAGAAGAAATTCTGCTTTCTCAGGATATTATGGACGGGGCAGAAAAATGTATCAGAAGAATGGTTGAGCTGGGCTGACCGGTAAAACAGAAAAAAGACAGTCACATGACGGTTGTGACTGTCTTTTTTAATTATAAGCTTATAATTAAAAATAAGTTCGTTTTCTATTAGCCGATGTTGTTAACGGCTTTTGTCAAACGGGAAACTTTTCTTGCACAGTTGTTTTTGTGGTAAACACCCTTGGATGTTGCTTTGCTGATAGTAGCGATCGCCTCGTTGAGTGCTACCTGTGCAGCAGCCTTATCGTTGTTCTGAACTGCAGCTTCTACCTTTTTGATGGAAGTTTTAACAGCAGAGCGGATAGACTTGTTTCTCGCAGCTTTAGTTCTGTTTACTAAAATTCTTTTCTTTGCGGATTTAATGTTAGCCAATGTGATACACCTCCATTTCGAGTTTTTGATAATCTGTTCCAGAAACAGACACGGGCGCTTCTGTGAACATGCTTATATATTTTATTACACATATCTTTGAATGTCAATACATAATTCCTATAAAAAAGACAAATCCTACATAAAAAGACAATCCGGAGGAGAAAAAATGTTGGGTAACAGCAGGATCAGAACGGATCTGGCATTGGAGGCAACAGAAAGCTTTGCAGAAAGGGAGACAGAGCTTCGAGGCGTGGAAATCCAGGAAGATTATAATGAAGAGAAGGATATTCGAACGACGATAGTAAAAATCACTACAGAAAACGGGGCTAAGGCCATGGGACGCCCTCAGGGCAATTATATTACTATAGAAGCCCCTGATCTGTCCGCTTCCGATGAAGATTATCACAGGGAAATATCAGAGGAAATTGCCAAACATCTTCAAAGACTGATCAATCTGGACAGGGAAACTTCGGTTCTGGTAGTGGGACTGGGAAATCAGGGAATCACCGCAGACTCACTGGGACCTCTTGTGATAGATAATCTTCGTATGACACGGCATATTATACGGGAATACGGACTGAAAAGCAGCGGAAAAGAAATTTTACACAGGGTCAGCGGGATCATACCCGGGGTAATGGCTCAGACAGGGATGGAAACATCGGAGATCATTCAGGGTGTGACGGCAGAAACAAAACCGGATGTAGTAATTGCAGTAGATGCACTGGCTGCCCGCAGTGTGCGAAGACTGAACAGGACAGTTCAGATCACGGATACAGGTATTCATCCGGGTTCCGGTGTGGGAAATCACAGAAACGGGCTTACAGAAGAGAATCTTCAGGTAAAAGTGATCGGTATAGGAGTTCCTACGGTGGTGGATGCGGCAACTATCGTTCATGATTCCATGGCTCATCTTTTGGATACACTGGAAGAACAGGAACAGAAAGAATTTCTGGAGGAAATGATATCACCAAATCTGTATAGTATGTTTGTAACGCCAAAGGATGTGGATGAGACAGTCAAATATCTGAGCTTTACAATATCGGAAGGGTTGAATATGGCATTTTCTTAAAGAGGTATAGGCATAATCGCTGATATTGCGTCATAGGATACTTTGAAAGAGGTGATCCTATGACAAAGCTCCAGAAAGCATGCTGTATTATCATGAGTTTATGTTTTTGGGCAGTTCTGGCTGTGATGCCAGATCCCTTTTTTATGAGAGGAAATGCATACAGGCAGTTTCCTCTTTATTGTTTTCTGGAGAAGAAAGCCAGAAGTGTTCCGGAGAGAGAGGACCCGGAAACATATGAGAAGCTGATGGAGGGGAACGCTGCATATCTGGCAAAGCAGATGGCTGAAGAAAACAGGAACCTGAGTACAGAGACAGTGTCAGAAAATCAGGACATGCTGTCTCAGGAGCAGGAGAAAGAAGAGCATATTCAGCCGGCAGAAAATAAAAAGAAGACGGAAACACCTGCAGTAACGGAAACACCTGCAGTAACAGAAACACCTGCAATAACGGAAGCTCCTTCGGTAACAGCTGCTCCTGTTCTGGCACAGATCCAGCCGGCTCCGGTGATAAACCTGGCACCGGAAATTCTTGCAGATTATGATTATCTGTTGAATAATTTTTTTATTATAGATGAAAATACTGACACAAATCCAGAGCAGCTGAATGCGAAAAGATTTCTGGAAAAGGATCTTACTATAAATCAGGATCCTGATAATCCACAGATCCTTATTTATCACAGTCACACGCAGGAAACTTTTGCGGATTCCCGGGAAGGAGAAATTGCAGACACTATTGTAGGAGTAGGAGACTATCTTGAAAAAATTCTTACCGATACCTATGGTTATCAGGTGCTTCACATAACAGAGCAGTTTGATATGGCTGGCGGGCAGCTTGACCGCAGTGCGGCCTATGATTACGCGCGTCCTTATATAGAAAAAATTCTTGCAAAGAATCCGTCCATAGAAGTGATCATAGATCTTCACAGAGACGGGGTGCCGGAGGATCGTCATCTGGTTACGACGATTAATGGAAAACCAACGGCACAGATTATGTTTTATAATGGTCTAAGCTATACACGCTCTCAGGGAACTGTAGATTATCTGCCGAATCCATATATAGAAGACAACCTTGCTTTTTCTTTTCAAATGGAATATCAGGCTGCACAGTACTATCCGGATTTTTACAGAGGTATCTATCTGTCCGGGCTGAGGTATAACCTGCATCTGAGAAAAAGATCGGTTCTTCTGGAAGCAGGAGCACAGACAAATACAGTGCAGGAGGTAAAAAATGCAATGGAACCTTTTGCAGATATTCTGGATCGAGTGCTGAGGGGAGAGAAATAAGAATATTTGAGAAAGTAATACGGTTTCAGGCTTTTTAATCATAAAAGCACAAAAGAAAACGACAAAATACACAAAAAATATTGACAAACATTAAAATAAATGTTATTTTTAGATAAATAATAAATAAAGTTTATTAATTAATTGGATGGAGGAGGGAACAAATGGAAAAGGCTGGTTCCACTCAGGGATGGACATTTACTATTTTTGAGGAAGCATTTAACCAGGGATATCCTCAGGAGCTTTCTCATTTTATAGAGTGTGTCAGAGAAGACAAGATACCTGTAGTTACCGGTGAAGACGGGCGGGCAGTGCTTGAAATGATCTATGCGGCTTATATATCTGCCGGAACAGGTAAAAAAGTAAAACTTCCACTGGAGAATCCGCCAAAAGTAAAATATCCCATCGAACTTTTTCTGGGAAAATAAAGAAATATGGAAATTCTGCTAAAAATATGAAATGGAGATAGGGCATAGATGTTATTAGGTCAGCCAAGATTGCTAAAAAATCTAAATACGGATATTGTACGGGATTTAATTTATAAATCAGGTCCCATTTCAAAACCTGAAATTGCAGAACAGACAGCACTAAGTCTCCCGACAGTTACCAAACGGGTCAATATCCTTTTAAAAGAGGGGTGGATCCGGGAGACTGGAAGAAGTGGTGAGGGTGTGGGACGGAAAGCTGCAAAATATGAGGCGGACCGTTCTCATAATACGATTTTGCTTTTATATGAATCAGGCGGTTTTTCGGCGGCTCTTGTAGATCTTACCGGAGAAATCCGGTATGAAAAAAGATATGTTTATCATAAGGAGTATGAACAAAATTATCTGGATTTTTTATGCGGATGTATCAAGGAACTGATTGCAAAGGTAGAAGGTACGGTTCTTTCTATCGGTATTACAGTTCCTGGTGTGGTAAGGAGCAGTGGACTTATAAAACATATTCCGGAGATTCCGGAGTGGGAAAAATATAATCTTCAGGAGGAACTGCAGAAACGGTTTGGGATTGATGTTCTTGTAGAAAATGATACCAGGATGATGACTCTTGGATATTATGAAAGCAAACTTCAGGGTCAGTATTCGGATATGGTATATATTTATGCGGAGGATGCTCTTAGTGCGGGGATTATTATAGATGGAAGACTCCACAGAGGAAAAGACAGTTTTTCCGGAGAACTGGGTTTTCTGATCTTTCATGATGATCTGAACAGCAGTCATGAGCCGGTAAATGGCCGTGGAGATTATGAAAATTGTGTAATGGAACTTCAGCAGGAAATCCAGATGAATCCAGGCAGTAAGAAATTGCTGGAAAATTATTATGATCTTATTGCAAAAGGTATTGTCAGCGTAGGCTGTATTACAGCTCCTGAAATTGTAGTGATACAGGGAAAATATATTGATAAAGAGGCTCTTGAAATAATAGAAGAAAGGATTCGTCCATATTTTCCAAAGGATGTACTTCCCAGACTGCAGATTAATACAGACAGCACCTGCTGTGCTCAGGGAATGATACAGGAGTGCGTAAGGCATTCTATAGAGAAAAGTGCAAAGCTGGGGAATGTTACGATAAGGGTAAATCCAGATGATTAAAATGGAGGATCAAGAAAATGAAAAGAATCATAGGAGTAAATTCCAATTGTTATCATGGATATTCTATTGAGGAGGCTGTCAGAGGCGCTGCTGCGGCAGGGTTTCATTATATAGAGCTGACAGCTACAAAAGGATGGACAGAACATGTATTTCCGGATCAGTCATTTCACAGGCTTCTGGAAGTAAAAAAACTTTTAAAAGAGTATAACATGACTCCATTTGCCATGAGCGGACATTGTAATCTTATGGATAGAGAACGAATGGAGGACTTTATTGAAAATATTAAGCTGGCTGCTTTTTTTGGATGTGATTACATTGTTTCTTCTGTAGGAGAGGCTCACCTGAAGGATCAGGCAGTGGCTTCCAATGAGACGGTTGCACAGCATATTTCTGATTTTATTCCTTATTTGGAAGAGTTTGATATGACTCTTGTCCTGGAAGTGCATGGGGAGCACGGAAACGGAAATATTCTGAAAGAAATCGTAAATCTTGTGGGAAATCCCAGAGTAAAGATCAATTATGATACAGCTAATGCGATTTTTTATGGCGGGGTCAATGTAGCAGATGATCTGAGAAATTGTGTAGACCAGGTGGCATATATGCATCTGAAAGATAAAGCCGGACAGCAGAAAGAATGGAATTTTCCGGCGCTGGGGGATGGACAGATTGATTTTTCGGAGATTTTTGAGATTCTTAAAGAAAATGAAAACAGGTGTCCGTTTTCAATAGAAATTGAATTTACCGAAAAAGGACCAGGAGATTTAAAAGAGATTGATGAGGCAGTAAAGAAATCTGCACTTTATCTTCAGCAGGCAGGATTTGAACTGTAAAATGAAAATCTGTATAAAAAGGAGAAGGTAATGAAGAAGTTAAGAGTTGGGGTAATAGGAATTGGCTTTATTGGAACCGCACATGTAGAAGCACTGCGAAGACTGGGGTATGTAGATGTGGCTGCAGTGGCAGATGCAGGAGGAGGAGCAGAAAAGGCAGAAGCGCTTTATGTAGCTCATGGATATGATGATTATCGGGAAATGATCCAGAAAGAGAATCTGGATGCAGTTCATATCTGTACACCAAATCATACTCATTTTGAAATGGCAATGTATGCTATGGAGCATGGATTGAGCGTTATGCTGGAAAAACCATTCACTATGACAGTGGAAGAAGCAGAAAAACTGTGTTTGTATGCAAAGGAGCATCATATTGTTACAGGAGTGAATCATTCTCTGCGAATGAATCCGCAGGTCCAGCAGATGAAGGCGATGGTAAGGAGAGGAGAAGTTGGTGATATTTATGCGGTCACAGGAAGCTATCTGCAGGACTGGCTGTTTCTGGAAAGCGACTGGAGCTGGCGACTGGATCCTAAAATGTCAGGAAAGACAAGAGCATTTTCTGACATAGGTACGCACTGGATTGATATGGTTGAGGATATAACTGGTCAGAGAGCCGTAGAGCTTCTTGCCGAATTTGAAATTATGCATAAGACCAGAAAGAAACCTTTGAAAGAAGTAGCTACTTTTTCCGGAATGGCGTTTCGACCAGAAGATTATGAGGATGTTCCTATTGAAACTGAGGACTGGTGCAGCATTCTTTTCCGCTTTGAAAACGGAGCGATCGGAAGTGTGAATGTCAGCCAGGTAACTGCAGGACGTAAGAACCAGCAGATCATTTCTATCAGCGGAAGCAAATGTGCTCTTCATTGGGACAGCGAAGATTCTCAGGAACTCTGGATCGGACGACGGGAAACCTTTAATCAGAAGGCGCCGAAAGATCCTTCTATCTTATCAGAAGAGGCATGTGGTGTGATTGGATATCCAGGAGGTCATGTAGAGGGATTTCCGGATACATTTAAAGCACAATTTGATAAATTTTATCAGGCAGTAATAGATAAGGATACATCAAAAAAAGATTTTGCCGGCTTTGAGGACGGTCTGAGAGAGATGATCCTGAACGAAAAAGTTTATGAATCTGCACAGAAACGTGCCTGGGTAAAAATCTGAATACAGGGGGATGAAAACTATGATGAAGCTTGGTTTACATACAGCGATTCTTGCTGAGTATACGTTTGAGCAGGTAGTGGATTTTGCGGCCGAGACAGGATTTCAGTCTCTCGAGGTGTGCTGCTGGCCCAGAGAAAAGGCGTCACGCAGATATGCAGGAGTATCACACATTGATGTAGATGGAATGACAGAAGAAAGCGCAAAGAAATATCTGGATTATGCTGAAGAAAAAGGAATTGAGATAGCAGCGCTGGCTTACTTCCCGAATCCTCTGTCGGATAATACAGAGACAGCAGAGAAGTCCAGAGAGCATTTAAAAAAAGTTATTGAAGCAGCAGCGTTAATGAAGGTAAATCTGGTTACTACGTTTATTGGTAAAGATAAAACAAAAACAGTAGAAGAAAATCTGGATCTGATGGAAGAAGTATGGCCTCCTCTTCTTAAATATGCACAGGAACGGGGTGTGAGAATAGCCATTGAAAACTGTCCGATGTATTTTACAAAGGATGAGTGGCCGGGAGGTAATAATCTGGCTGTCAGTCCTCAGGTATGGAGAAGAATGTTTGCAATGGGACCGAATATTGGTTTATGCTTTGATCCGTCTCATATGATCCTGCAGGGAATGAATGTATGGAAGCCTGTGGTGGATTTTGCAGATCGTATTTTTCATATTCATTTTAAAGATCTTCAGATTGATCAGGAAAAAGTAGAGGAGTATGGAAGATTTTCTTATCCGGGACTCTGGCACACACCAAAACTTCCTGGCTATGGAGATGTGGATTTTCCAAAACTGATCACCCGGCTGCACGAAATCGGATATAGAAGCTCTGCCTGTCTGGAATGTGAAGACCGTGCATTTGAGGGTTCCATAGAAGATACCCTTGCAGGAATAGGCATAGCATATAGATATCTTCACACTTTGATGTAGGTGGTGATGCAGCTATGATACGTGTGGGCATTGTTGGTACAGGCGGTATGGGCACTGTGCATTATACAAATTACCAATATATAGAGGAATGTCAGGTTGTAGCAGTCTGTGGAAACAGAGAAAAAGCTGAAAAATGGGGAGTAAATGATTATTCCGATATTACAGAAATGATACAAAGCGAACATTTAGATGTTGTAGATATATGTACTCCTACATTTCTTCACTATACACAGGCAAAAGAGGCATTGAAATACTGCAGCGTGATCTGTGAAAAGCCTCTGTCTCTTACCAGAGCAGAGGGAGAAGAACTGATCAATACTGCAAAAAAATACGGACATCATTTGTATGTGGGACAGGTCCTTCGGTTTTTTCCGGAATATAAAGTGCTGAAACGAGTTATTGAAGAACAGACTTGTGGAAAAATGCTGGACGGTTATTTTTGGAGATTATCTGCAAAGCCGAAATGGACAAGTGGAGGATGGCTGACAGATAAAACAAAAAGTGGGCTTCTTCCATTTGATCTTCATATCCATGATCTGGATTTTCTGGTCAGTATATTGGGACTTCCTGAAAAACAGTATTGTACCAGTTCCTGGTCAGGAAAAGACGGTATGCCGCAGCAGTATCGGTTTCTTTATGAATTTGAGTATAATGGACAGAAAATAAATATCTGTGCGGAAGCTTCGTGGTTCAATGGAGATTATCCGTGGTCAGCAGGCTATCGTGTATGCTTTGAGCATGGAGTTCTGGAATCCAGAGAGGGAAAGGCAATTCTGTATCCGGAGGGAAAAGAGCCGCAAATACTGGATACATCAGAGAAACGAAAAATTCCAACCGGAATCAATATTCCTCCAACCGGAGTTTATCTTGAAGAACTGGAGCATTTTGTAGAATGTCTGCAAAACGACAAAGATTCGGATATGATCCAATATGATCAGATACTGGGGGTACTGGGATATTTGGAGGAAATAAATAAGAAACTATAAGCGAGGGCGCTTTAGTTATAAAATGTACATGTGAAAGGAGAATCAACATGAAAAAAAGATTGGCAATGGTATTGGCACTGGGGTTAGCAGCAGGATCTCTTTCCGGAACAGCAGTAACTGTTTCAGCGGCAGAAGAGACCAGTGAGTACGTGATCGGTGTACTGGCACCGGAAGTAACCCATGGATGGGTTGCGGCAGTAGCATACCATGCAGAAAAACGCTGCGAAGAATTAAAAGAAGAAGGAAAGATCAAAGACTTTATTATTGCAACAAGTGGAAATGCAGAAGATATGACAGCAGACCTTGACGACCTTCTTACCCAGAATGTGGATGCTATTGTAGCATATCCACAGTGGGACGGCATGGAAGCCCCACTCCAGAAAATTCTTGATGCAGACATTCCTCTGGTCTGTTTTGACCTTGAATTCGATCTTGAAGGTTATTATCTGGTAACTGGTGATAATAAGGATATGGGTGTACAGGGAGTAAATTATATTCTTGATAAGATTGGCCCGGACGGAACAGTCATCGCTCTGACAGTGCCTACAGCAGGATCTGTAAACGATCTTCGTATGGAAGGATTTTATGAGCAGATGGAAAAAATTGACCAGAACTGGGAAGTGATCGAGTATGCAACAGAGTTTACCCGTGAAGCTGGTCTCGCCGATTTTGCGGATGTTCTTGTAAATAATCCAAAAATTGACGCAGTATATTCCCTGGATGATGAAACATCCATCGGTGTTCTGCAGGCAATCCAGGAAGCTGGAAGAGACGATATCAAAGTTATCACAGGCGGTGGCGGATGCCAGGAATATTTTAATATGATGCCGGAATATGAGAATATTAATGTAGCTTCTGCTACTTATTCTCCTGCAATGGTTGAAACTGCTGTAGATGAGGCTGTACAGCTTCTGGACGGTGAAACAGTGGAAGAGAAACTGATTATTCCAACAACGATTGTAGATAAAGAAAATTATGAAGAATTTCTTGATCCATCTTCTCCATACTGATAAGTATGATGAAATTTGGAAGGGCTGCCGTGTATACGGCAGCCTTGTTTGAAAGGAAAGCTGGAGGTCAGATATGAATCTGAAGATGAAAGGGATTACAAAATCTTTTGGCGCAAATAATGTACTGCAGGGAATTGATTTTACGCTTTCCGGTGGTGAAATCTGCGCGCTGTTAGGTGAAAATGGAGCAGGAAAATCCACACTTATGAATATACTTGGTGGCGTTCTGAAAGCAGATCAGGGAACGATTTCCATTGATGACAGGCTGGTTGAATTTGCGACTCCGCTGGATTCCTTGAATGCAGGTGTTGGGTTTATTCATCAGGAGCTGAACCTGATCAATGATCTTGCTGTATATGAAAATATGTTTATCAGCAGAGAAATTAAAAAGAAAAATGGTCTTCTGGATATTGAGGCAATGTGCGAGGAGACAAGGAAAGTATTTGAACGAATAGAAGTAGAGATTGATCCGAAAACAATGGTCAGAGACCTGGATGCATCTTATAAACAGATTGTAGAGATTGCACGAGCATTAATGATGAATGCAAAGCTGATCATTATGGATGAACCAACTACATCTCTGACAGAGCCGGAGATTGAGCATGTATTTACTATGATGCGGACTCTGAAAAAACAGGGAGTAGGAATTGTATTTATTTCACATAAACTACGAGAGGTTATGGAATTCTGTGATCGTTATACCGTTTTGCGGGATGGTCAGATGGTGGCACATGGAAATGTAAGCGATACCAGTATCAATGAACTGGCAAAGTTTATGGTGGGGCATGAAGTAAGGACAGAATCTCTTCGTCAGCAGCAGGAATATGGGGAAGAGGTATTAAGATTGGAAAATTTGTCTTTAGATAAGAAGTTTAAAGACATTTCTTTAGCAGTACATAAAGGGGAAATCCTTGGAGTAACAGGTCTTCTGGGTGATGGAAGAACAGAAGTGTTCCAGACAGTATTCGGATGTATGCCGGAATATAGCGGACGTATATTTGTAGAAGGACAGGAATGCAGGATTTCCAGTGTACAGCAGGCTATGGATCAGGGAATCGGATATGTTCCCAGAGATCGTAAAGAAAATGGCATTATAAAGGATATGAATATTATGGAAAACGCGTCGATCGCAGTACTTCCTAAAATGACGCGTTATGGAATTATAGACAAAATCAGACAAAAGAGAGAATTTGACGGGTTTGTAGAAAATCTCAGGATTAAGCTGGGAAAAGGTACGGATCTAATCGGAAGTCTTTCCGGCGGAAATCAACAAAAAGTGGTGCTGGCGAAATGGCTGATGGCAAATCCTAAGGTATTGATCCTGGACAATCCTACTCAGGGTGTGGATGTAGGAGCAAAAGAAGATATTTATAATATCATCCTGGAACTTGCAAAACAGGGGATTGCAGTTGTGATTCTTTCCAGTGAGGCTCAGGAGATTATACGAATCTGCAGCAGGGCAGTGGTTATGTATCATGGTACAATCCAGGACGAGCTTCATGGAGATGAAATGAAAGAAGAAACTATTATGAGGCTTGCAACCGGCGGGCACAAATAATCAGGAGGGTAAGTAATGAACGGTAAAGAAAAACAAAATAAAAATGTCCTGAGCTGGCTGGTGAGTCAGTGGAAAAATAATTCTTTATTCAGCATTGGTCTGGTATTACTTTTTATGGTTGTTCTTCAGACTCTGGCATTAAATTATTCTGCGTGCGGAAGCTTTGGAGAATGCGTAGAACTCTGGATCAGGAACTTTACAAATGTATTGAGAAATAATGCAGGTATTGGAATTATTTCTCTTGGTATGACATTTGTTATTATTTCCGGAGGCATTGATCTTGCAGTTGGTTCTACACTTGTAGCAGTTGGTGCAGTTATGATGGTGATCATGGATGCCAACACCATTGGAACACTCTCAAGATTTGGAATCACCGGAGTACCGGCATATCTGATTGCAATTGCAGTTGGGATTCTTGTTGGTCTTGTACTGGGCGGATTTACAGGATCACTTGCATCATGGGGAATGATTCCGCCTTTTATTGTTACTTTAGGAACGCAGAAAATTTTTCGCTCTGTCACTCAGCATTTTATGCAGAGTGTGAATCCGAAGGTTCCTGCACCGTTCTGTAAGCTGGCAAACGTAGAGATTGGAGGTTACATGATACTTCCGATTGTATATTGGATCATTACGGCAGTTATTCTTTATATTGTAGCACAGAAAACAGTTTTTGGACGACAGGTGTATGCAGTTGGAAGTAATGAACGTACTGCACGGCTTTCTGGTGTGAATGTAAATAAAGTAAAATGTAAAGTTTATATTCTCATGGGATTCCTTGTAGCATTAACGGCAACTCTAACAATCGCACGTATCGGCTCTATGGATTATGCCAATGCAGGTGCCGGATATGAATTGGATGCTATTGCATCTGTAGTAGTGGGAGGTACAAGCTTTTCCGGAGGAAAAGGAAGTATTCAGGGAACAGTCATGGGTGTTATGACAATTGCGATCATGAATAATCTCTTGAATCTGTGGGGCGTTCCGCCATTTTTGCGGGAGGCATTTAAAGGAGCGATTATTATTATAGCAGTTCTGCTTCAGAAAAAAGAAAAAGCCTGATCAGAATCAGAATGCAGAGGGAGGTGCGTAATGAAAAAGTGGTGTTTGGGAATTGATATAGGCGGCACCTCAGTAAAATTTGGACTATTTGATATGGAAGGAATGCTTCTGAAAAAATGGAGCATTCCAACACGAACACAGGAAAGCGGAAAAAATATTCTGGAAGACATAGCGATTTCTCTGGAAAAAAAATTGAAGATATGGGGATTTGAAAGAGAACAAATTGCAGGAGCAGGGCTGGGGGTGCCAGGTCTGGTAATGGAAGATGGAACTGTTCTGCATGCTGAAAATCTTGGATGGGACAGGGTAGCAGTCGCTGGAGAGCTGAAAAAGCTTACCGGAATCCAGATAAAAGTAGAGAATGATGCAAATCTGGCTGCGTTGGGAGAAATATGGAAAGGAAGCGGAAAAAATTGTCACAGTATGCTTTTTGTTACGCTGGGAACAGGAATCGGCTGTGGTATAGTGATCGATGATAAAATACTTTCCGGAGTATCTGGAGCAGCAGGAGAAATAGGCCATATGCATGTGGAAGATCATATGAAAAAACAATGCAATTGTGGAAAATATGGATGTCTGGAGCAGTTTGCCTCAGCAACGGGTATCTGCTGGCTGGGAAATCAGATTATGGAAAATTCTTCAGAAGATTCTGCTCTGCGCGGACAGGAGATATCTGCACGCATTGTCTTTGATGCAGTCCGTAATCAGGATCATCTGGCAGTTCAGATTGCAGAAAAGTTCGGATATTATCTTGGAAAAGCTTTGGCGGCAAGTGCCTGTATTATAAATCCGGAGCGAATTGTTATTGGCGGCGGTGTATCCCGGGCCGGGAATATTATTTTGGATTATGTTGAAAAATATTATTATAAGTATGCTTATCCTCCATGTGAAAATGTAGAATTCCGGCTGGCTTCACTGGGAAGTGAGGCAGGGATTTATGGCGGAGCAAGATTGATATCTCAGGAAAAAAGTAAGGATATGGACTGAGAAAGAAATGGAAAGCTGCTCTACAATGAAAGGAGACAGACAGACCAGAGGTACAGTGCCTGTGGATGTCTGTCTCTTTTTATTCACTGGAAAACAGGACATTGTGTATTTTTTCGATTAATAAAATAAAAAACAGGCTTGAAAGCTGGAACATACGTTTGTATAATGGAAACAGATACAAAAAACACTCTGAAAACGGGGCTGGGACCCCGGGAAACACGAGAGGATGTATAGACTTGATACAGATATCTATGCTATAATGAGGCACGAATGCCATGAAAACATGGCTGTTGTGACGGAGAGAACAGCAGCGAAATATATAGTAAATAAGAGGAGGAAGACTGCGGAATGACAGATCAGAGCAAGATTCGAAATTTCTGCATTATTGCACATATCGACCACGGTAAGTCCACATTGGCTGACCGTATTATTGAAAAAACAGGGCTTCTGACCCAGAGGGAGATGCAGTCCCAGATCCTGGATAATATGGATCTGGAGCGCGAGCGCGGGATTACGATAAAATCTCAGGCGGTGCGGATTGTATACAGAGCAAAAGATGGGGAAGAATATATTTTTAACCTGATCGATACCCCTGGACATGTGGATTTTAACTATGAGGTGTCCAGGAGTCTTGCTGCCTGTGACGGCGCGATTCTTGTTGTAGATGCCGCTCAGGGAATAGAGGCGCAGACGCTGGCCAATGTATATCTGGCTCTGGAACATAACCTTGATGTGCTTCCTGTGATCAACAAGATCGACCTTCCAAGTGCGGAGCCGGATCGTGTGATCAATGAGATTGAGGATGTGATCGGATTGGAAGCACAGGATGCACCACGGATTTCAGCTAAGACAGGTTTGAATATCGAGGATGTGCTGGAACAGATCGTAGAGAAGATACCGGCCCCCAATGGAGATGTGGATGCTCCGCTGAAGGCTCTGATTTTTGATTCCATTTATGATTCTTATAAAGGCGTCATTGTATTTTGCAGACTGATGGACGGAAGGATAAAAAAAGGAACTACTGTTAAGATGATGGCTACTGGCTTTACAGCAGAAGTGGTGGAAGTAGGATACTTTGGCGCAGGACGTTTTATTCCATGTGATGAGCTGAGTGCAGGTATGGTAGGATACTTTACTGCAAGTATCAAAAATGTCAGTGATACCCGTGTGGGTGATACTGTGACAGATGTGGCAAATCCATGTGCAGAAGCCCTTCCGGGTTATAAGAAAGTACAGCCTATGGTATACTGCGGACTTTATCCGGCGGATGGAGCAAAATATGGAGATCTTCGAGATGCTCTGGAGAAGCTTCAGCTGAACGATGCCTCTCTTTTCTATGAGCCGGAGACGTCAGTGGCTCTTGGATTCGGTTTCCGTTGTGGTTTTCTGGGACTTCTCCATCTGGAAATCATTCAGGAGAGACTGGAAAGAGAGTATAATCTTGACCTTGTAACAACAGCTCCTGGCGTTATTTATAAAGTGTATAAAACAAATGGAGATATGATTGAGCTTACAAACCCGTCTAATCTTCCGGATCCTTCTGAAATTGAATATATGGAGGAGCCTATGGTTAATGCAGAGATCATGGTGACCACAGAGTTTATCGGTGCAATCATGGATCTTTGCCAGGAACGCCGCGGACAGTATATCGGTATGGATTATATGGAAGAAACCCGTGCTCTTCTGAAATACAAGCTTCCTCTTAATGAGATTATTTATGACTTTTTTGATGCTCTTAAATCACGTTCCAGAGGCTACGCTTCATTGGATTATGATCTTTGCGGCTATGAACGCAGTGAACTTGTCAAACTGGATATCCTTGTAAACAAGGAAGAAGTAGATGCGCTTTCCTTTATTGTCCATGCAGAAACTGCCTATGAGAGAGGAAGGAAGATGTGCGAGAAGCTGAAGGAGGAAATCCCCAGACAGCTTTTTGAGATCCCCATCCAGGCAGCGGTGGGAAGCAAGATCATTGCCAGAGAGACTGTCAGAGCTATGCGTAAGGACGTACTTGCCAAATGTTATGGCGGTGATATCAGTCGTAAGAAGAAGCTTCTTGAAAAACAGAAAGAAGGTAAAAAACGTATGCGCCAGGTAGGAAATGTAGAGATTCCGCAGAAGGCGTTTATGAGTGTTCTTAAACTAGATGAAAAGTAAGCAGTCCCTGATGGATAAAGAAGGTAAAAAGATGAAAATAATTACAGCAAAAAAGATTACAGTCCTTTCCGTTCTGATCCTTTGTGTTTTTTTGTCTGGCTGCGGCTGTGGAAAGAAGAAAAAAGATCCGGCAGCAGAGCAGGTTCTGAAGATCAGTATCACACCGGAACCGTCTCCTACTCCGAAGCCGGAAGAAGTAAATCAGGATGCTGTAGTGACAAATGGAAATATCACAATGGTAAATGAATATCTGACAAAGCAGGCAAGTACAGATGAGGAATAAAGAAAGAATTCCTTTGGAGCTATATGTCCATATACCTTTTTGTGTGAAAAAATGCGAGTATTGTGATTTCCTTTCCGGACCGGCAGGGAAGGAGATACAGAAAGCGTATGTGCAGGCTCTTTTAAAGGAAATACAGGGAAGTGTGGATGATTCTGACCGGGAAATCGTTTCGGTATTTATTGGAGGAGGAACGCCTTCTCTGCTGGATGCATCAGACATCAGCGAGATTATGAAGATGCTGAAAAAGAAATTTGTTTTTTCTGATCAGGCAGAGGTTACCATCGAAGCGAATCCGGGAACACTGACATTGCAGAAGCTGAGGATTTACAGAGAATCCGGGATAAACAGACTGAGTCTCGGGCTTCAGTCTGTGAATAATGATGAACTTCGTATGTTGGGAAGAATCCATGATTTTCAGGGATTTCTGGAGAGTTATGAGCTTGCCCGAAAAGCGGGATTTGACAATATCAATGTTGATCTCATATTTGCAGTTCCCGGTCAGACCAGAAAAGGCTGGGAGTATAATCTCAGAACAGTGGCCGAACTGCAGCCGGAGCATGTTTCTGCCTACAGTCTGATCATAGAGGAAGGAACACCTTTTGCAGAAAAAGAACTGGATCTTCCGGATGAGGATACAGAATATGAAATGTATGAGGATACGTCCAGAATCCTTCAGGAGTATGGATACGCTCAGTATGAGATATCTAATTATGCCAGAGATGGATATATATGCAGACATAATTCCGGTTACTGGAAACGGACAGAGTATCTGGGGCTGGGACTTGGTGCAGCCTCTTTGATGCCGTGGAAAGGCAGCAGAGCCGTACTCCGATTCCATAATACGGAGAATATGCAGGAGTATCTGCAGTGGAGCGGCTGTCCGAAAAAAATACGAAAGAATGAGACCCTGCTGTCTGTGAAAGAACAGGAGGAGGAATTTATGTTCCTGGGGCTTCGGATGACAGAAGGCGTATCAGAAACCGGATTTTATAAAAGGTTTGATGTTCCTATGGAAGAAGTCTATGGTGAAGTGCTGGAAAAATACAGATCTATGGGATTTATGGAAAAAAATAAGGATTTATGGCGATTTACCCGTCAGGGAATCCATGTGAGTAACCAGATCCTGTCAGATTTTCTGCAGGACTGATGTGATCTGATATACAGGAAAGAAAAATGGAGGGACAAATGGCTGAACATAACACTGGAAAAAAGTTTATCAAAATCCGTGGAGCGAATGTAAATAATCTGAAAAATCTAAGTGTAGATATTCCAAGAGATGAATTTGTAGTTCTCACAGGTGTCAGCGGATCAGGTAAATCTTCTCTGGCATTTGATACAATCTATGCAGAGGGACAGAGACGTTACATGGAATCCCTTTCTTCATATGCGAGACAGTTCCTCGGTCAGATGGAAAAGCCAGATGTAGAGATGATTGAAGGACTTCCTCCCGCAATCTCTATTGATCAGAAATCTACCAATCGAAATCCGCGTTCTACCGTAGGTACGGTAACAGAAATCTATGATTATATGCGTTTGCTGTATGCCCGGATCGGAATCCCGCACTGTCCGAAATGTGGGAAAGAGATCAAAAAGCAGACGGTGGATCAGATGGTGGATCATATCATGTCTCTTCCGGAACGGACAAGGATACAGCTGCTTGCTCCGGTGGTCAGAGGGCGTAAAGGAACGCATGCAAAGCTTCTTGACCATGCCAAAAGAAGCGGATATGTCCGTGTGCAGATAGATGGAAGCCTGTATGAATTATCAGAAGAGATCAAACTGGATAAAAATGTTAAACATAATATAGAAATTATTGTTGACCGTCTGGTGGTAAAGCCGGGGATCGAGAAGAGACTGGCAGATTCTATTGAAACGGTTCTTGATCTTGCAGACGGTCTTTTGATGGTTGATACAATGGATGGAAATGTTCTGACTTTCAGCCAGAGTTTTTCCTGTCCGGATTGTCAGATCAGCATTGACGAGATTGAGCCGAGAAGCTTTTCCTTTAATAATCCTTTTGGAGCCTGCCCGGATTGTTTTGGTCTGGGATATAAAATGGAGTTTGATGAGGATCTGATGATACCTGATAAATCCCTGAGTATCCAGCAGGGAGCTATAGCTGTGATCGGATGGCAGTCCTGCACAGATAAGGGAAGTTTTACCAGAGCAATCCTGGATGCACTTGCAAAAGAATATCAGTTCAGCCTGGACACTCCTTTTCAGGATTATCCGCAGAGGATAAAGGATGTGCTACTTCATGGTACAGAAGGACATTCTGTAAAAGTTTATTACAAAGGTCAGAGAGGCGAGGGCGTCTATGATGTGGCGTTTCCGGGACTGATCAAAAATGTGGAACAGAGATACCGGGAAACCGGATCAGATGCCATGAAACAGGAGTATGAATCTTTTATGAGGATCACTCCTTGTAAAACATGTAAAGGACAGCGGCTTAAAAAGGAAGCACTGGCAGTTACCGTCGGTGATAAGAACATTTATGAACTGACAGCTCTTTCCATAGAAAATCTGAAAAAATTTCTTGAAGAACTGAAACTGACTGAGCAGCAGGAACTGATCGGCAGACAGATCCTTAAGGAGATTCGTGCCAGGGTGGGATTTCTTGCGGAGGTAGGGTTGGATTATCTTTCTCTTGGAAGAGCAACTTCTACACTTTCCGGTGGAGAGGCTCAGAGGATACGTCTTGCAACGCAGATTGGCTCTGGTCTGGTCGGGGTAGCCTATATCCTGGATGAACCAAGTATCGGACTTCATCAGAGAGATAATGACAAACTGCTGAAAGCGCTGATGCGTCTGAGGGACCTTGGAAACAGTCTTATTGTAGTGGAACATGATGAAGATACCATGCGTGCGGCAGACTGCGTGGTGGATATCGGGCCGGGGGCCGGAGAACACGGTGGAAAACTTGTCGCCATGGGAACAGCAGAGGATCTGATGAAAAATGAAGCGTCCATTACAGGCGCTTATCTCAGCGGAAAATGCAGTATTCCAGTACCATCAGAGAGAAAGATGCCTTCAGGCTGGCTGAAGATCCGCGGCGCCTCAGAAAATAATCTGAAGAATGTAAATGTGGATATCCCGCTGGGGATCATGACCTGTATTACAGGTGTCAGCGGATCGGGAAAAAGCTCCCTGATCAATGAAGTCCTTTATAAAACTCTGGCAAGGGATCTGAACCGTGCAAGGGTCATCCCGGGAAAACATAAAGAGATACTGGGGCTGGATGCGCTGGATAAGGTGATCAGTATCGATCAGTCGCCAATAGGCAGGACGCCCAGATCAAATCCTGCCACATATACCGGTGTTTTTGATCAGATAAGAGATCTCTTTGCATCTACTGCAGATGCAAAGGCCCGGGGATATAAAAAAGGCCGGTTCAGCTTTAATGTAAAAGGCGGAAGATGTGAGGCCTGCAGCGGCGACGGGATCATCAAAATCGAAATGCACTTTTTGTCAGATGTCTATGTTCCCTGTGAAGTATGTAAGGGAAAACGATATAATCGTGAAACTCTTGAGGTAAAATATAAAGATAAAAATATCTATGATGTTCTGAATATGACAGTGGAAGAAGCGCTTACATTTTTTGAAAACATTCCTTCTATCCGCAGAAAGATTCAGACGCTTTATGATGTGGGACTTTCCTATATCCGTCTGGGTCAGCCTTCTACAGAACTTTCCGGCGGAGAAGCACAGCGTATCAAGCTTGCCTCAGAGCTGAGCCGGAGAAGCACCGGAAAGACCATTTATATTCTGGATGAACCTACCACAGGCCTTCATTTTGCAGACGTCCATAAACTGGTGGATATTCTGAAACGGCTGGCCGAGGGCGGCAATACTGTGGTTGTGATCGAACATAACCTTGATGTGATCAAAACCGCGGATTATATTATAGATATGGGACCGGAAGGCGGAGACAGAGGAGGTACTGTTATTGCCAGAGGGACACCGGAGGAGATTGCAAAGGTACCGGAATCCTATACCGGTCAGTATGTGGCAAAATACCTGAAATAATAGAATGAGCATGAAAATAGATTTTTCTGCAGATACCGGAATAGCAGAAGATAATCGGAAAGGAGGGCATTATGCCTGCAAGTGATATTGGTATCGACCTGGGGACAAAGAACTGCCTGGTCTATTCTACAGGGAAGGGGCTTGTACTTCAGGAACCTTCTATAGTGGTATATGATAAGGATACGGAAAAAATCAGAGCCATAGGTGAGGAGGCCCGCCAGATGGCTGGTCATGTGACTTCCAACATGGAAGTGATACGTCCGATCCGTCAGGGTGTAATTGTTGACTTTAATGTTACAGAAAAAATGCTGAAGTATTTTATCACCAAGGCGATGGGCAGCCGGGCTTTTCGAAAACCCCGCATCAGCATCTGTGTTCCAAGCGGAATTACAGAAATTGAGAGAAAAGCAGTAGAAGAGGTTACCTATCAGGCAGGCGCCCGTCAGGTATTCCTTGTGGAGGAACCTATTGCAGGGGCAATTGGTTCCGGAGTGGATGTGACAAAGCCTTTTGGAAATCTGATTGTGGATATTGGAGGCGGTACGACAGATGTGGCAGTGATCTCTCTTGGAGGCGTTGTTGTTTCTGCTTCTGTAAAAGTAGCAGGAGATGCATTTGATCAGGCAATCCTGGAGTATGTTCGCAAGACACATAGTCTTTTTATTGGCGAGGATATGGCGGAAGAGATCAAGATCAAGATTGGAACAGCAGTGGAAGAGGCCAATCCTCAGGTGATGGAAGTAAAAGGAAGAAATATCATGACCGGGCTTCCGAAGCAGATTAAACTGACTTCTGAGGAGGTACGGGCAGCACTGAGAGATGCAACCGGACAGATTGTGGAAACGGTACATGGAGTCCTGGAAAAAACACCTCCGGAACTGGCTGCTGATATTGTGGACAGAGGAATCGTTCTGACCGGAGGCGGTGCCCTTTTGAGAGGAATGGATGTACTGATAGAACAAAAAACAGGCGTAAATACACTGACTGTACAGAATGCTATGAATGTGGTTGCAGTGGGGACAGGAAAATATGCCGAGATCATGGCAAGAATGGATGAGTAGTGATATGAGTGAATGTGTGACCGGATACATTGACCATGTTATCTTCAGAAATGAAGACAATGGATATACGGTCTTTGTGATGAAAGGAGTGGAAGGCCAGGAGGAACTGACCTGTGTTGGGAATTTTCCGGTGCTCAGTCAGGGAGCCACTATAGAAGCATCGGGAAGTTATATCAATCATCATATTTACGGGAAGCAGTTCCAGATCACTTCTTTTGTAGAAAAAATGCCGGAGGATACGCTGGCGATGGAGAGATATCTGGGCTCCGGCGCCATTAAAGGCATCGGTGCGGCTCTTGCAGCCAGGATCGTCCGTCATTTTGGAGAAGATACCCTGAGAATTGTGGAAGAGGAACCGGAACGTCTGGCAGAGATAAAAGGGATCAGTGAAAAAAAAGCCCGGGAGATCGCTGCACAGACATCTGAAAAGGCAGATATGCGCAAAGCGATGATGTTCCTGCAGAAATATGGGATCTCACTGAATCTGGGAGCCAAGATTTACCAGAAATATGGGGACTCTGTATACAGTGTCCTTCAGGAGAATCCATATCGTCTGGCAGATGATATCAGTGGAGTGGGATTTAAGATCGCAGATGAGATTGCAGGAAGGATCGGTATCCATACAGATTCGGATTACAGAATTCGAAGCGGAATGATGTATACTCTTTTACAGGCATCAGGAGAAGGACATGTGTATCTTCCTCAGGAAGAGTTGTTTGGACGTGCATCAGTGCTTCTGGGGGTAGACTCTTCTTACATGGAGAAACATTTGATGGATCTTGCAATGGAAAGAAAAGTTATACTGAAAGAAGAGGGAGATTCTGTGCTGGTGTATCCCAGTCGTTTTTATTATCTGGAACTGAATACAGCCAGGATGCTGAAAGAATTGAATATCCTCTGCCCTGAGGATGAAGGGTTTGTTCAGCGGCGGATCAGCCAGATTGAAAAGGAAACAGGGACCATCCTTGATGAAATGCAGAAAAAGGCAGTGACCGAGGCCGCCAGCCACGGTCTGTTTATTTTAACGGGAGGTCCGGGAACCGGAAAAACTACGACGATCAATGCTATTATCCGCTTTTTTGAAGGTGAAGGTGTTGAACTTCGCCTGGCAGCGCCTACAGGCCGGGCGGCCAAGAGAATGACGGAGGCTACCGGATATGAAGCACAGACCATCCACAGGCTTCTGGAGCTGAACGGACTTCCGGAGGAAGAAAGGGAAGGACAGGCAGTTCATTTTGAAAGAAATGCAGAGAATCCTCTTGATGCAGATGTTATCATAATAGATGAAATGTCTATGGTAGATATCAATTTAATGCATTCGCTTCTTCTTGCAGTGACGGCAGGTACAAGGCTGATTCTTGTGGGAGATGAAAATCAGCTTCCCAGTGTAGGGCCTGGAAACGTTCTGCGTGATATTATACGAAGCAGAGAGTTCTCCGTGGTCGAGCTGAAGAAAATTTTTCGCCAGGCATCAGAAAGTGATATTGTAGTCAATGCACATAAGATCAACAGAGGGGAACAGGTTACTCTCAGCAATAAAAGCAGGGATTTCTTTTTCCTTAAAAGACAGGATGCAGATATTATCATCCGGGTGGTAATAGCTTTGATCCAGGAAAAACTGCCCCGATATGTAGAAGCAAAACCTTTTGACATCCAGGTACTGACACCTATGAGAAAAGGACTTCTGGGAGTAGAACGTCTGAACCAGATCCTTCAGAGGTATCTGAACCCTCCGGATTCCTCTAAAAAGGAAAAAGAGCTGGGACAGGGACTCTTCCGGGAGGGAGACAAGGTAATGCAGATACGCAACAACTACCAGCTTGAATGGGAAATCAGGGGAAGATACGGAATTCCTGTTGATAAGGGAGTTGGTGTTTTTAATGGTGATACCGGGATTTTGAAATCTATTAATGAATTTTCGGAGACAGCGGAAGTAGAATTTGAAGATGGACGATGTGCTGAATATTCTTTTAAACAGCTGGAGGAACTGGAACTTGCCTATGCGGTGACCATACATAAATCCCAGGGCTCGGAATATCCGGCAGTGGTGATTCCTCTTTTGTCCGGACCAAGGATGCTTTTAAACAGGAATCTGCTTTATACTGCGGTAACCAGAGCACGGAAATGTGTGACATTAGTAGGAAGCGAAGAGACATTTCGAGAAATGATCAAAAATGAAAAGCAGCAGAGACGCTATAGTTCTCTTGATGTGCGTCTGAAAGAGGAACTGTAGAATCCTTTTTCATCGGGGAGAAAGGAAGCCCAGTGAAAAAACTTATTCATGGTTTTTTAAATATTCTGTATCCCAGACATTGTCCGGTCTGTCACAGGATACTGAGAAATCAGGCGGATCTTGTATGTCCGGAATGTGAGGACGGATTCAGCAGAGTGGGGAGTCATTACTGCCTGAAGTGCGGAAAACCGGTAAAACCCCAGGAGGAATACTGCGCAGAATGCAGGGGGCATAAAAGAAGCTTTGACAGAAACAGATCGGTATTTCTTTATGATGGCAGGCTGAGACAGTCTCTGGTAAGATACAAATATTATGGTGCCAGAGAGTATGGAGACTTTTATGGAGCATCAATCTGCAGGTATGTGGGAGATGAGATCCTGAGGTGGGATCCGGATGTGCTGATCCCGATACCTCTTACTTCTGCAAAACTGAGAATGAGGGGATTTAACCAGGCAGAATATATGGCAGAAAGGATAGGGGAAAAACTTGGAATCCCGGTGTCGCATGATATTTTGAAAAAGATCCATGAAACCAGATCTCAGAAAAAACTGAATGCAGTGCAGCGCAGACAGAATCTGAAGGATGCCTTTTGTGTAAAAGAGGACCTGCAAGGATTCACTGTGGCGGTAGTGGATGATGTATACACTACAGGGAGTACGATGGAAGCTGCGGCTTCATGTCTGAAAGCGGCAGGGGCTGAAAAGGTGTACTGTATTACGCTATGTACGGGGCAGGGATGAGAAAAACCATAAAAATACTTTTCATGCATAGTGATATATGATACAATTAAAGTATTATGAATATCTGTGTCTGTTTGTGAAAAACAGATAATAGAGGAGAGTTCAGACAGGCTGTCTGAGAATGTATGTTTGATTGAGGAGCAGATTATGATCAATGAGGAAAAGGTAAAGATAATGACAAAGATTGCCATGTATGAGCAGGGCAAGGGCAGGAAATACCTTCCGGTCAGCAAATACTACAGGAGTGATTATATCGGTCTGGCACTGATCAAGAATTTCTTTCTTGTAACTATCGGATACATCATGGCTGTTGCAGCTGTGGCCGTTTATTTTGGTGAATATCTGATGGGGAATCTTCATAAGATGGATCTGGTTTCTATGGGAATCTACATAATCGTTGGTTATGTGGCAGCACTTGTGGGATATTCTATCCTGACATATATACAGTATTCTGTGAAATATTATAAAGCCAAAAAAAGTGTAAAAGAATATTACATACAGCTTACAGAATTAAGCAAGATCTATACACGGGAAGAAAAAAGAAGCGCTGGCAGAGGAACAGCAGGAGGTAATCGAAAATGACAGCATTATTGGAATTTAAACAGAAGATCAAAAGCCTGTATTCAAAATATGAGATGTATCTGCAGCCGCTGATAAAATTTGTTCTGGCGCTTATATATTTCGTATGGATCAATTCAAATATGGGGTATATGACAGTTCTGGATAATATTTTTGTTGTCCTGATCCTGGCATTGATCTGTTCGATACTCCCATCTGCAATGATGATATTTACCGGTTATGGACTGATGGTGGCTCACAGTTATGTACTGGGTATTGATGTGGCTGCTTTTATGCTTGTTCTGATACTGTTCATGCTGATCATGTTTCTCAGGTTCAGCTCCGGTCAGAACATCGTTCTGGTCCTGACGCCTATGGCATGTGCGTTTGATCTTCCGGTACTTTTGCCTATCGGATGCGGACTGCTTGGAAATGCACTTTCCGCTCTTCCGGCAGCAGGCGGAGTGATCATTTATTATTTTATAAGATTCATCAGAACACAGTCCCAGATCCTTCTGAGTGCAGACACACAGATTTTTGACAGAATCACTATTTTGGCAGATGGTCTGATGAAGAATGGTGAGATGTGGCTTACGCTGGTTGCGTTTGTTGCTGTTATTCTGGCAGTAAACCTGATCAGAACAAGAACGTTTGATTATGCATGGCATACAGCTATTGTAGCAGGCGGAGTGATCTATGTTGTGCTTATGCTTGCAGGAAGCAGCATGATGGGAGTTTCCATTTCCGTAGTGCCAATGATCATTTTTGCAGTGGTAGCGGTTCTGCTCGGACTTGTTTTGGAGTTTTTTGTATATGGAGGAGATTATACTCGTACAGAAAGACTTGAATATGAGGACGATGAGTATTATTATTATGTGAAAGCAGTTCCGAAGGCTCTTGTAACAACCTCTGAAAGAAGCATTAAGAAGATCAATGCAGAGCCTGCAAGAGAAGAGCGAAAGCAGACAGAACGTGTGGTAAAATATAATGAACCGCTCTTCCAGGGAGAAGAAGCTCCCAGAAAGAGAAAAAAAGAAAGTCCGGTACAGGATGAGGAAACAGTGATGCGGAAACCCATTGTAGATGATGTGGATTTTGAGAAAAAACTGGAGGAATCACTGAAAGATCTGTAACAGGATCCATCTGCTGACTGAGGACGCGTCGGATAGAAAGGAGAGGCTATGCAGAACATCATAAGCATATTGGACGGTCATCTTTCACGTATCAATATGCCCAGTGTCAATATCATTGATGTAATTGAGATCCTTTTGATCTCTGTCTTTGTATACCAGTTTATGGTGTGGATCAAGTATACCCGCGCCTATACCCTCCTGAAGGGTCTTCTGGTTATTGGCGCTTTTCTGCTTGTTGCCTATATTTTTAAGATGAATACGATCCTCTGGATCGTATCGAAACTGGCCAGTGCCTTGATCACAGCAGTTATCGTCATTTTTCAGCCTGAGCTCCGCAAAGTAGTGGAACAGCTTGGACAAAAACGTATTATGGCTTCTATTATTCCTTTTGATGTAGGAAAAGAAGTACAGGAACGTTTTAACGACAGGACGATCAATGAGCTGATCAAGGCCTGTTATGATATGGGAGAAGCAAAAACAGGAGCGCTTATCGTCATTGAACAGACTAACCATCTGGATGAATTTGTACGTACGGGCATTACTGTGGATGCGGTTCTTTCCAGCCAGCTTCTGATCAATATCTTTGAGCACAATACCCCTCTTCACGACGGTGCAGTGGTTATGCGGGGAAACCGGATCGTTGCGGCAACCTGTTATCTGCCCTTATCTGATAATATGGAGCTGAGCAAACAGCTGGGGACCAGACATCGTGCGGGAGTGGGAATCAGTGAAGTATCTGATTCGGTAACGATCATTGTTTCAGAGGAGACCGGACAGGTTTCTGTAGCACAGGACGGAGTACTGGTGCGGGATATTACTTCCACTCAGCTTAGAGATATTCTTAAGAAAGCACAAAACAAAACCATTATTGACAATAATCGACTGAGACAGTTTTTTAAGGGGAGGTCAAAGCATGAAGGAAAAACTGACAAATAATCTCTCTCTGAAGATTCTTTCTCTGATCGTGGCAATTCTTGTATGGCTTCTGGTTATTAATGTAGACAATCCCATTGTGACACGATCTTTTGTTGTTACAGACGTTCAGCTGTTAAATGAAGCATATATTGATGCGGACGGCAAAATGTGCATGAGAGACAAGGAGCAGGAGCCTATCCGTGTAACAGTCAAAGCGCAGAGAAAAGTTCTTGATGATCTGTCTGTGATGGACATACGGGCTGCAGCAGATTTGCAGCAGGCAGTAAGTCTGGATACAAATCCGGTAATGGTTCCGATTTCTGTCACGATAGGCAGAATCCCTTCGGAAAATATCCAGGTCAGCCCTCAGAATCTCAGTCTTCATATTGAAGATAAAGAAACTCAGGAATTTGTTGTAAATGTAACAGTTGGAAATAATTCAAAACCGGAAAAGGGTTATGAGATCGGAACACTGGAGTCAAGTCCCGAGAAAATCAGAATTACAGGACCGACCTCGTTGATTAATAAAATAGATAAGGTAACAGCATCCGTTGACGTGAATGGAGCAACTTCGGACGTAACAAGAGAAACAGCGGTTACGGTTATAGATAAGAATGGAGAGGAATTCAGTGCTCAGGATATGAGCTATCTGAATGTATCCAAGGTTTATGTAACTGCACGTTTGTGGAAGGTGCGTACTGATGTTAAGATCAGTGCTGAATGCTCAGGTACACCGGCGGACGGATACCAGGTGGAAAGTGTTACCACTACTCCAAATGTGATCAGTGTATCAGGCAGCGATCAGACTCTGATGGCATTGGCAGAACAGGGCAATACAATCTCCATACCGGCAGATATAATTGATATTTCGGGAAAAACGAAAGATTACGAGGAAAAAATAAACATTTCAGACTATCTTCCGGAAGGGTTAAAACTTATAAGTGATTCCAGTTCAGATGTATTTGTACATGTGAATATTCTTCCGGAGGGGAGCACTGTATGTGATATTCCCACAAAGAATATCAAGGTTGAAAATATGCCGGAGGAAATGCAGGTTACGTTTGATGCAGCTCAAATCGAAGTTCGTGTCAAGAAAACAAAAGAAGAACTGGAAAATCTGCAGGATAAGGAAATTAAGGCATCTATAGATCTGAAGGATATTGAAGAAGGCGTTTATGAAATACCTGTCGATATCAGTATTCCGGAAGGTTATGAACTGGTAGATGAAGTCAGGGCAGATATAGAAGTTTCAAAAATTTCAAAAGCGGAAGAGAATAGTTAAACAGGAGAGGAATTATGCTCAGTCAGAAGATTACAATCAACAATCCGTCGGGACTGCATTTACGTCCTGCCGGTATTTTGTGCAATACAGCAATTAAATATCAGTCTCTGATCACGTTCACGTATGATGGAGGCACTGCGAATGCCAAGAGTGTTCTCAGTGTACTGGGAGCCTGTGTGAAGTGTGGAGATGAAATTGAACTTGTCTGCGAAGGTGCAGATGAGGAGGAAGCAATGAAAGCTATGGTTGATGCGATCAGCAGAGGCCTTGGTGAATAAACAAAGAGCAACAAGTGGTGTGGAAAAGAAATAAGGAGGAAGTACGTTGAAAAAACGAGTAGTGGCAGTTTTGTTAAGCCTGACAATGTGTTCAGCAATGGTTGCAGAAACCGGAGCAGCAGCAATAGCAGACCCTTCTGCAGCAGTAGTATCTGATGCTGTGTTTTCAGACGAAGTATCTGATAATGCAGAAGAACAGAATGGGAACAGTGAGGTACAGACAGAAGAGCCTGAAGGATCCGATGGAGGAAGTATAACGATTGAAGATCCCAATGCAGGAGAAGTACCGGGGGATGGAACTTCAGACAATGCAGATGGTGAGATTACAGATAATAACACAGGAGAGATTCCGGATATGCAGGCTCCTCAGGAGGAAATGGATTATCCGGAAGAGGAGTTTTCTGATGGTCTGTTCAGTTCAGGAGATAATATGACTGAAACAGAACAGCAGGATCCGGTCCTGGAAGAAGAAAATACCGAAGCCGCCGCAGCTTCTTTTGAATCAGCAGATGAAAAGACGCATAAGGCCACGCTTCTGTATACCCGCTGGAAACAATTTGGTAAAGCATGGAAACTGAGTAAACTTCCAAAAGGAAAAACAGTACAGGAAAATACAGTTCCGGATGCAGGCAATGTGCAGCAGCCGGAAGCAGATGCAGAAATGACAGAACCAGAGATGCAGGGAGAGGAAGTTGTTCTGGATACAGCGGTTCCAAAAACCGTGGAAGTTATGCCGGAAGAAACTGCAGATGAAGGCACTGCAGATTTTTCAGATGAAGCAGCAGTTGTACCGGAAACGATACCGGCAGATCCGGAAGCTGTACCTGAGATAATACCGGAGACAGAGACTCAGACAGAGGAAACGCCGGCTGAAACCGCCGGAGCTGCGGTAGAGTATTACAGAAAGACCATGGTAGAGGTTACAACCGTAGACAGCAAGGGAAATCAGCTCGCAAAAGGTATTTATTACTTTGATGGAAACGGAAACATGGTAACCGGAAGATTTCTGATGCGAAAAGGAACAGCCGGATACACTGAGAACAGTGATGGAGAATACTATTTCATGGAGTCTTATAAGACCAGTGTTTCCAATCCGGATACAGCAGCTGGAAAGAATCTGACTCCTTATAACTCTGACTTTGGTCAGATGAAGAGTGATTTCTGGGTAGGCCGTGACCTGAATAAGAAAACACAGTACCGTTACTTTGGAGATAATGGCCGTTATAAAAAAATGCCGGCAGGGGCATATAAGATCTTTAACAACAAAGACGCACTTTACTTTGCAGATGCCAATGGATATCTTGTTCAGAGTAAAATGACAAAAGGAGCCGATGGTTATTACTACTATACCAATAAATTTGGTCAGGTATATACAGATCGCCTGATCAAGATCAAAGGCTACAGATACTACTTTACCAGCAGCGGAAAGCGTGCAACCTGGAAAAACCGCTGGGTACGTCTGGGAGCAAATACCAACAATAGGTATTATTACTTTGGAAGTGTTGCAGGACGTGTGCAGGAAAAGAAAGGTATTCAGAAAGTTACTGTTAACGGTAAATTTGTTGGATGGTTCCTTTTTACTTCCGGTGGCAATAATGTTCAGAACTACTGGTCCAAGGACAGATATTTCCTTCCTGACGGACGTATGGCAAGCGGTGTTACAAAAGTAGGCAAGTATTATTATTTCTTCGAACGTTCTTCTACTACAAAATATCGTGGAAACAGATATAAAGGAACCTGGATCAAGTATAATAACAAATATTATTATGCGGCAAGCAACGGCGTTCTGGCTTCTGATGGATGGAGAAACATCAAAGGCGGAAGATATTATTTCCAGAACTGTACAGCAGTAACTAATAAAAGAGTAAAAGATCCGTCTACAAATAAATGGGGATGGCTGGATTCCCGTGGAAGATATTCTACAGAGTGGATCATCATGGATGATGCAAAGAACCGTGCCCGCTATATGGATCCAAGTACAGGATATGTGTTAAAGAACACTACCAAGATCATTGACGGAGTAAATTATCGTTTTGACAAATATGGAAATCGTGTCAGCGACAGAACCAATGAGTTCAGACAGAGCTCTTATTATCTGGAATGTGACCGTGTCAATGGTGTTATGACCATTTATACAAATTCCAAGAAAAATGTGCCCATTAAGACTATCCGTGTTTCTGTAGGTAATCCATGGACTCCTACACCGCTGATGACAAATGAACGAATTGATCGTGCAGACCGCTGGCAGCTTCTCATGGGACCGTCCTGGGGTCAGTATGGAACTCATGTAAGAGGCGGTATTTATATCCATTCTGTAGCAAGTGGTCAGAGACATGGAAACAATCTTCCGGCGGGAGAATATCTGAAGCTTGGCAATCCGGCTTCCCACGGATGTATCCGCTGCTGTGTGGCAGATGCAAAATGGATCTGGGAAAACTGCAATGGATCCAGAATCAGGATTTTTGACGGAAAGTACAATGCCAATGAAACCTTTAAGGGACCTCTTGGAAGGAATCCGCTGACACCATTGAGAGGAAGCGGAACTTTCGATCCTACGGACCCGGAATATAACTAATTAAAAAGGAGGCTGTTGCAAAACTGTTCCGAAGAGAGACACTTAATATCGATCTAAGGCTGCAGGAGAAGTGACAGCCTCTTCTCAGGAGGAAAATAATATGAGAACATATCTGGTAACAGGCGGAGCAGGATTTATTGGATCCAACTATATCCACTACATGTTTCAGAAATATGACAATGAGATCCGCATTATCAATGTGGACAAGCTGACTTATGCAGGAAATTTGGAAAATCTGAAAGATGTTGAAAACAGGGAGAACTATACCTTTGTAAAAGCGGATATCTGTGACAGCGAAGCAATTATGAAGATTTTCGATGAAAATGATATTGACCGTGTTGTTCATTTTGCGGCGGAAAGTCACGTAGACAGAAGTATCCGTAATCCGGAAGTGTTTGTAAAGACAAATGTACTGGGAACTCTGGTTATGCTTAATGCAGCAAAATCTGCATGGGAGCTTCCGGACGGAACTTTTAAACCGGACAAAAAATTCCTTCATGTTTCTACAGATGAGGTGTACGGTTCTCTTGAGGATGAGGGTGGATTTTTCTATGAAACCACTCCCTATGATCCACACAGCCCTTATTCAGCAAGTAAGGCATCTTCAGATATGCTGGTGAAATCTTATATGGATACTTATAAATTCCCGGCGAATATTACAAACTGCAGCAACAACTATGGACCATACCAGTTCCCGGAAAAACTGATTCCGCTTATCATCAATAATGCCCTTCAGGGTAAGAAGCTTCCGGTATATGGTGATGGTAAAAATGTCCGTGACTGGCTGTATGTTATGGATCATGCAAAAGGCATTGATATGGTTCAGGAAAAAGGACGTCTTTTTGAAACCTATAATATCGGCGGACATAATGAAAAGCAGAATATCCAGATTATCCATATTATTTTGGATACTCTTCAGGAGATGCTTCCGGAAGGAGATCCAAGAAGAGAACTTGTCAGTGAAAATCTGATCACCTATGTAGAAGACCGTAAGGGTCATGACCGTCGTTATGCCATTGCTCCGGATAAGATCAAAGAAGAAGTAGGCTGGTATCCGGAAACCTGTTTTGAAGACGGTATCCGTCTGACCATTAAATGGTTCTTTGAAAATGAGGACTGGATGAAAAATGTGACCAGTGGAGATTACCAGAAATATTACGAAGATATGTACAAAACAAAATAATGTTTTCTGAACAGGGAGCTGGCCGGATAAGGGCGGAAATCCTGACAGAAGTCTATATGCTGCAGTTTAAGGCAATGCCGGAACTGCAGCATTGTTTTTGTTATTTTGTTTATGAGGGATAAGACTGTCTGAGGATGACACGCAAAGCGTATTTGGAGAGACTTTAAAATCCTGTGGAAAGACGGGAGATAAAATGATAAAATATAAGACAGAACAGAAACGAGGGTGTTAAAAAATGAAAAAGATCGTGATCATTGGAGCCAATGATTTTCAGAAACCTTTGATACAAAAAGCAAAAGAAATGGGATATGAGACCCATGTGTTTGCCTGGCGGGAAGGCGCTGCAGGTGCAGAGGATGCAGATTTCTTTTATGAGATCAGTATTACGGAAAAAGATCAGATTCTGGATATATGCAGAAAGATACAGCCGGATGCAGTGGCAACCATAGGATCGGATCTGGCAAATATTACAGTTCAGTATCTGGCAGAGGAATTAGGACTTCCTGGGAACAGCAGGGAGTGTATCCGGAATTCAACCAATAAAGCGTCTATGCGTCTTGCTTTTCAGGAAGCCGGTATTCCGGTACCCTTTTTTAAAACAGTAGAAGCGGGCGAAAAGTACAGTCCACAGTCATATCCTGTGATTGTGAAGCCTACAGACCGTTCTGGAAGTAGGGCAATTACCAAAGTATATAAAGAAGAAGATCTGGCAGATGCTGTTATGAATGCCGTATCGCAGTCTTTTGAAAAAAAGGCGATCATAGAGGAATATATAGAGGGGGCAGAGTACAGCGTCGAGACTATAAGCTATAATGGCTGTCACACCTGTCTTGCCGTCACCAAAAAATATACAACAGGAAGTCCTAATTATATAGAAGTGGCTCATATACAGCCGGCTCCTTTAACAGAGGAAATGGAAAACCGAGTGAAAAAACTTGTTTTCAGAGCACTGGATGCGTTGGGGATTGTCTGTGGAGCTGCTCATAGTGAACTGCGGATCAGCAAAAAAGGAGAAATCCGTATCATTGAGATCGGTTCCCGTATGGGCGGAGACTGCATTGGTTCAGATCTTGTTCCTCTTTCTACAGGCCAGGATTTTGTGGGAATGGTAGTAGATACAGCATCAGGAAAACCACCTGTATTAAAAGAAGCGGACAGACATGTGGCTGCCATTCGTTTTCTTATGAATGAAAATGATGAGAAACTGCTTGCGGAACTGCAGGAAAAACACCCGGATAAGCTGCGAAAAGTGGTAATAGAGGGAGAGGCAAAAAAGGCAGATATTGTGGACAGTGGAAGCAGGCCGGGATTTTTTATCCTGCAGGCAGCCTCCCATAAAGAAATGGAAGAACTGCTTCATCATGGTCCATGGGAAAATCCTCTTGAAGGGCTTCCGGAAACACCTGTACAGAAGCTGGGATTTTCCGGAGGAGAAATCAGCTGGAAGGCACCGGAGATTCCGGGCTGGCAGATATCATCAGCACATATCCCCTGCAATCATTTTTATATGAAGAGAGACGATCTGCTGCCGTTTTCCTTTGGAGGAAACAAGGTTCGCTTTGCTCAGAAATTTCTGGAAGATATGAAAAGAGAATATTGTGACAGTATGATCATTTATGGAAATTATCATTCTAATCTTTGCCGGATACTGTCAACTCTTTGCCATAAGCTGGGAATGCCCTGCTATATGGTTCATAATACAGAAGATATAAAAGAACAAAAAGAAACACAGAACAGCCGGGTGATCCGGGCTATGGGAGTAAGGGAAATCCCCTGCGGAAAAACAGGGATTGCGCATGCGGTACAGCAGGCTATGGATGAACTGACAGAAAAAGGATACAGACCTTATTATATTTATGGAAATAAAAAAGGTCAGGGACGGGAATGGGTTCCTGTGGAGGCTTATGCAGAGGCATATGAGGAGATATGCCGCCAGGAAGAAGAAAAAGGAGTTCATTTTGACTATATTTTTCTGGCATCCAGCACCAATGCCACTCAGGCCGGCCTGCTTGCCGGAAGCCTGAAAGCAGGAGACAACAGGAAAATCATAGGTATCTCTGTTTCTCGAAATGCAAAAAGGGGAAAAGAGGTCATTGCCTCTGATCTTAATGCATATGCAGATAAGTTTGGCTATAGCTTTCCGGAAGATTGGAAAGAGCATATTTATTTTACGGACGAATATCTGGGAGACGGATACGGACGATATTCATCTAAAACAGCGGATATTATCAGAAAAATATACGGGGAAGAAGGAATACCTCTTGATATGACCTATACAGGAAAGGCATTTTATGGTATGGTAAGATATCTGGAAGAACACCAGATCCATGATAAGAATATTCTGTTTCTCCATACGGGAGGAACCCCTTTATTTTTTGATTTCCTGGAGGAGAATGATCTTTAATTATGAAAAAAATAATGATTCTTGGCGCCAGTTATTCTCAGCTGCCTCTTTATGAGGAGGCAGGAAAACTTGGCATTTCTACAGTTGCTGCCAGTATTCCGGGAGATTGGCCGGGATTTCAGGCAGCAGATGAATTTACTTATACAGATATATCAGATCCTGCTGCCGTATATGAAGTGGCAAGAAGATTTCATGTGGATGGGATCGCTACCTGCTGCCTGGATACCGGAGTAAGAGCTCTGGGTTATGCCTGTGAACATCTGGGGCTAAAAGGGCTCAGTGCGAAAGCCGCAGACATCAGCAGTAATAAATTTAAAATGAAAGAAGCGTTTATGGCAGGCGGGGTAAACTGCGCCCGTCATATCTGCATCCGAAACAGACAGGAACTTGCAGAGGCCCTGGAATGCCTGGAATTTCCTGTGGTCCTTAAGGCGGTGGATCTGATGGGAAGCAGAGGGATCTTCCGGTGCAATACAAAAGAAGAAGCATTTGAGCGATATGAAGATACAATGAAGGCTACTGGAAAAGATTACTGTCTGGCAGAGGAATTTATTGAGGGCGAAACTCTTGGCTGTGAAGCTATGATCTCCAATGGAAAGCTTCTTTACTGCCTTCCCAACAATATCGACGCTTTTCAGAGCTATGTACCAACGCCCATAGGGCATTCTGTTCCTTACAGAAAACAGAAGACATTGGGAGCCAGGGTGGAAGAGCAGGTAATGCTTGCCATTCAGGCAGTAGGGCTTGATAATTGTGCCGTTAACTGTGATCTGATCGAAAAAGATGGAAATATCTATGTGATCGAGATTACGGGAAGGGCGGGAGCAACCTGCCTGCCAGAAACAGTAGGCTTATATTACGGAATCAATTATTACGAGGCAATCGTGCGGCTTGCCATGGACATGGAGCCGGAGAAATTATTTGCCGGCCATAAATCGCAGCAGTCCAGTCTTTCCAGGATATTGACTTCGGACAGAAGCGGTATTGTAAAAGAAATCCATAATACAAATAGTCCGGCAGAGGATATTATTGATCTTTCTTTTAATATTCAGCCGGGAGATCAGGTGAACCGTTACGAAAATGGAAGAGACCGTATTGGTCAGGTGATCCTGACAGGGGAAAATCTGGATGCATGTGAAAAGCGTCTGGAGGATATTTTGTCGAAAATTAACATTGAATTTACAGTATGATTGTGAGAGAATAACATGAGAAATGACCATGACTCAAAAAAAAGTACATATCTGCTGCTTCATATCAGCCTTTTGTTCAGCTCATTAAGTGGTGTCTGTTCTAAAATGGCTTCCGGATATACCGACCGTATTTTTTCACTGCAGTTTATTTTCTGGTTCGGGCTGGTATTTGTGATCATGTTCGGATATGCAGTGATCTGGCAGCAGATCCTGAAGCGCATGCCCTTGACGGTGGCGTATGCCAACCGCCCTGTGACACTGATCTGGGGCATTATTTGGGGTGCTCTGATCTTTGAGGAAAAGATTACCTGGAATATGATCGTCGGAGCAGTGATTATTTTTGCCGGGATCTATCTGGTAACATCAGAAAATTTGCAGAAGGGCGGTGAGAAACATTGAGCAGTTTTCAGATATCTGTATGTATCCTGCTTTTATCGGTATTTATCTCATCTGTTTCTCAGATCATCCTCAAAAAAGCAGCAAATAAAATATATGACAGCCCGCTGAAGGAATATCTGAATCCTATGGTGATCGGAGCCTACGGCCTTTTTTTCTGCTCTGTGATCCTTACTATGCTGGCGCTGCGGAATCTGCCGCTTTCTATGTCACCGATTCTGGAATCTACAGGATATATTTTTGTCTCGGTGATGGGATATTTCTTTTTGAAAGAAACATTCAGCAAAAGGAAACTTATGGGATTTGCCCTGATCCTTGCAGGGATTTTTATATTTAACCTATAGAAACGAGGGAGAAAAGATGCTGGTATCGATTGTCATACCGTGCTATAATTCGGAGCACACCATCGGCAAGGTGGTGGAGCTTGCAATAGAAGAGTTCGAGAAATTAAAAGATTATGAATGTGAGTTTGTGCTTGTAAACGACTATTCCAGAGATGGTACCTGGAAGTCCATACATGGACTGACAGAGAAATACCCGAATGTAAAAGGAATCAACCTTGCAAAAAATTTTGGCCAGCATAATGCTATTATGGCAGGAATGAATTATGCAGAGGGAGATCTGATCCTGGGAATGGATGATGATATGCAGAACCATCCTTCTCAGATTCCGCAGTTTTTGGATAAGATGGAAGAAGGCTATGACATTGTGTTTGGAGTCTTTAAACAAAGGAAATTTTCCTGGTTTAAAAATCTGACAGGAGCAGTAAGCCGCTTCCTTTTGTGGCATCTTCTGGATCGTCCGAAGGATATCCAGATGAGCAGTTTCTGGTGCTGCCGGAAGTATGTCAGGGATGAGGTTGTAAAATATGACGGGTACAATACCTTTCTTCAGGTACTGTTTTTCCGTACCACACACAATATTGCAAATATAGAGATCGAGCATTTTGAAAGAGAGGTAGGGACTTCCAATTATAATTTCAGGAGAGGGCTGAAGCTTTTTATGTCCTGTCTGAATTTTACGGTGATTCCTCTCCGGCTTGCAACTTTTTTTGGAACATTGTTTTCGGCAGCCGGATTTATTGGAGCAGTAGTAGTATTTATCCGTAAATTGCTGAATCCTTCTATAGCAATCGGCTGGTCTTCTCTTATGTGTGCCATGCTGGTACTGTTTGGCATTTGCTTCCTGATGCTTGGTATTGTGGGAGAATATCTGGGAAAGCTGATGCTGAACGTGAACAAAACACCTCAGTATGTGATCCGGGACAGAGAAAATATTTCTGAAGCAGCTGACAACAAGGATGAAGAAAAACAGGGAAATAAAGAATGATAGATTTTAACAGACCTGCACTTGTAGGGAAAGAACTGAATTATATTAAAGATGCCGTGGATCAGGGAATGCTCTGCGGTGACGGTAAATATACAAAACTCTGCTCACAGTGGATGAAAGAAAGATTTCAGGCATCTCAGGTGTTTCTGACCACTTCCTGCACACACGCACTGGAGATGGCGGCGTATCTTTGCGATATCCAGCCAGGAGATGAGGTAATCATGCCTTCTTATACATTTGTATCTACTGCAGATGCTTTTGTACTTCGAGGTGCAAAGATCGTGTTTGTGGACATCCGGCCGGATACCATGAATATAGATGAAAAGCTGATCGAACAGGCAGTTACAGAAAAAACAAAAGCCATAGTGCCGGTTCACTATGCAGGTGTTTCCTGTGAAATGGACCGGATCATGGAACTGGCGAAAAAATATGATCTGAAAGTAGTTGAAGATGCTGCCCAGGGTGTGGAAGCCTATTACCACGGAAAGGCTCTTGGAACTATCGGCGATTTTGGATGTTACAGTTTTCATGAGACAAAAAATTATACTATGGGAGAGGGAGGTGCTCTGGTATTCCAGAACAACGAATATCAGGAAAAAGCAGAGATCCTCAGAGAAAAAGGAACGGACAGAAGTAAATTTTTCCGGGGACAGGTAGATAAATACCGATGGATCGATTATGGATCCTCTTATCTTCCAAGTGAAATGAATGCGGCTTATCTGTATGCCCAGCTTGAGGAAGCAGAAAAGATCGATGGCAAGCGCCATCAGATCTATGATTATTATAATGAAGGCCTGAAGAGTCTGGAGGAACAGGAGAAGATCCAGAGACCTGTTGTTCCGGAAGGATGCAAGCATAATGCTCATATGTATTATATTAAAGTAAAAGACCTTGAAACAAGGAGCCGTCTGATCTCCTACCTGAAGGAAAACGGAATTTGCACAGCCTTTCACTATGTACCGCTGCACAGCTCGCCGGCAGGAGAGAAATTTGGAAGATTTTCTGGCGAAGATGTTTACACTACAAAAGAAAGTGAACGTCTTCTGCGTCTTCCGATGTTTTATAATCTGTCTATGTCTGATGTAGAATATATTACAGAAAAGATACTTGCGTTTGAGTTTTGACGGAGGAGAGAAGAATGAGAAAAAAATTTGCAGGTGCTGCAGTTCTGGGACTGATATCCCTGATCCTGCCGGCATCCACTGTACAGGCAGTAACTGTAAACTTTGGGACACCGGCAGCAGTAGCTACAGATAATATTCAGGGCTGGCCAAAAGGTCCTGATACAGTTTCTGAGACAGCTGTGCTTATTGACGCAGACACAGGAGCTGTCCTTTATGATAAAGGAATGGATGAATACAGATATCCGGCCAGTACTACAAAAATCATGACTGTGCTTACGGCAATCGAAAACAGTTCACCAAAAGATACGGTTACTTTTACAGAAACCGGGGTCAGAGATGTAACCTGGGACAGTTCAAACATCGGGATGAAACTGGGAGAGACGATTACCATGAAAGACTGCTGGTTTGCAGCTATCATTAAGTCGGCCAATGAAGTCTGTGCCCAGATGGCAGAATATGTAGGCGGTACAGAGGCCCAGTTTATAGAGATGATGAACCAGAGGGCAAAGGAGATTGGATGTAAGAATACACATTTTGCCAATGCCAGCGGTCTTCCGGATGCGAATCACTATACAACCGCTCATGATTTGGCAAAGATCATGAGGGCAGGACTTAGAAATCACAGATTCCGTCAGGTGATCAGCGGAGTCAATTATACTATTCCGGCCACAAACCTCAGCGAAGCGAGAGGAATGCATACTCATATGCCTTTAATGGCAAAGGAGTCCAATCTTTATTATGAAGGATGTATTGGCGGAAAGACCGGAAATACCAATGATGCCGGACATACGCTTGTAACTGCGGCAGAAAGAAACGGACGGACGTATATAGCGGTGACGCTTCGGGCGCCGGATCTTGGAGCAAACTGTACCGATACGATTGCACTTTTTGATTATGCATTTAATAATTTTGATACAATAACTTTAAATGGAAAAAATATGACAGTACCTAAAGGGGTTACTGTGGATGACCTTACTGTAAAAACAAAAGAAAAAAACGGACAGATCATGAATCAGTTTTATTACAGCGGTCAGTTTGTAGGCTATCTCATGACTCCAAAATTTTCCCCTACCCCGCAGGTGACACAGACTGTATCTGCAGAAGGAAATGCACAGTCGGCCGGTGAGGCAGCGGCTGAAGCGTCCACGGAAGGCGAAAGCGGTTTATCCAATACTTCCAAAATACTTCTGGGGGTAATGGCGGTTATGGCAGTGATACTTGTGATATTGATGGTGGCACTGCATTTCAAAGAGAAAAAAATGTACAGATCCAGACGATAAGGAGAAGAAAATATGAAGGGAATTATTTTAGCAGGCGGTTCAGGAACCAGATTATATCCATTAACAAAGGCGATCTCCAAACAGATCATGCCGGTATATGACAAGCCCATGATCTACTATCCGCTTTCTACATTGATGCTGGCAGGGATCCGTGAGATCCTGATCATTTCCACACCGAGAGATCTTCCTGTATTTCAGGAACTTCTTGGAGACGGAAAACAGCTGGGAATGAGATTTGAGTATGCGGTGCAGGAGCAGCCGAGAGGGCTGGCAGACGCTTTTATTATCGGAGAGGAATTTATTGGAAACGATGCAGTGGCTCTTGTTCTGGGCGATAACATTTTCTATGGACAGAGTTTTTCCAGAGTGCTCCAGAATGCATATCAGAGAACAGAGACAGAAAAAGGCGCTACCATCTTTGGATATTATGTAAGAGATCCGAGAGAGTATGGAGTAGTAGAGTTTGACGAAAACGGAAAGGCCCTTTCTATCGAAGAAAAGCCGGAGAATCCCAAGTCTAATTATGCAGTTCCGGGACTTTATTTCTATGATAATGATGTAGTGGAGATTGCCAAAAATGTAAAACCGTCTGCAAGAGGGGAGATTGAGATCACAAGCATTAACAACGAATATCTGAATAGAGGTACTCTCAAAGTAGAAACTCTGGGAAGAGGCTTTGCATGGCTTGACACCGGAAATCATGATTCTCTTCTTGATGCAGCTGACTTTGTTTCTGCATTCCAGAAGCGTCAGGGGCTTTACATTTCCTGCATTGAGGAAATTGCATATAAACGTGGATTTATCACAAAAGAGCAGCTTGTGGAACTGGCGCAGCCTCTTCTGAAAACTGCTTATGGAAAATATATGATCGAAGTAGCGGAGGGCTTATAAAATGGGAAAAATCACAGTAGAAACCTGTCATATTGAAGGACTGAAGGTGATTACGCCGGCAGTGTTCGGAGACGAGCGCGGATACTTTATGGAGACTTATAATTATAATGATTATAAGGCGGCAGGAATTGATCAGGAGTTTGTGCAGGATAATCAGTCCAGTTCCAGAAAAGGCGTTTTAAGAGGTCTTCATTTCCAGATCAACTATCCGCAGGATAAACTGGTCCGTGTAGTCAGCGGCGAGGTGTTTGATGTTGCCGTAGACCTGAGAGAAGGATCTCCTACCTATGGACAGTGGTATGGTGTGCTGCTTTCTGCGGAGAACAAAAAACAGTTCTTTATTCCGAAGAATTTTGCACATGGTTTTCTGGTGCTTTCTGATTCCGCAGAATTTGCCTATAAATGTACAGATTTTTATCATCCGAATGATGAGGGCGGTCTTGCATACAACGATCCGGACATTGCAGTGGAGTGGCCGATTCCTGAGGGAATGGAACTGATCATGTCCGAAAAAGATCAGAAGTGGGGAAGCTTTCAGGAATATTCCGCAAACAGGAGCAAAAAGGATTGAAAAAAGAAACCTGGCTGCCAGGGGAACTTTACCGGAACAGAAGGTTAGTATTTTCCCTGGCAAAAAACGACTTTAAAACAAAATATGCAGGTTCCTATTTCGGAACCATCTGGGCTTTTATCCAGCCCATTGTGACTATCTGTGTGTACTGGTTTGTATTCGGACTTGCCCTGAGAGGCGGAGCGGACAGAGGAGTACCCTTTGTGCTGTGGCTGGTGGCAGGTCTGGTTCCCTGGTTTTTCTTTCAGGATGGACTGGTAGGCGGTACCAACGCGCTTCTGGAATACAATTATCTGGTAAAAAAGGTAGTGTTTAATATACGGATCCTTCCGGTGGTAAAAGTGATTTCAGCAGCTTTTGTACACTGCTTTTTTGTGCTGATCGTACTTGTGATCTACACCTGTATGGGCTATCCCCCTACCTGGTATGCGCTGCAGCTGATCTATTACAGCTTCTGTATTTTTATGCTGATTCTTGCAGTGACTTATTTTTCCAGCGCAGTGGTGGTATTTTTCCGTGATCTCAGTCAGATCATCAACATCGGTCTGCAGGTAGGTGTGTGGGTGACCCCCATCATGTGGAACTTCAGCGATCTTGGTCTTGAAGGGATTCTGACAAAAATCCTGAAACTGAATCCTGTGTTCTATGTGGTACAGGGATATCGCGATTCCCTGATCGACCATATCGGAATCTGGCAGCATCCATGGCTGACCCTGTACTTCTGGGTATTTACCATTTTGCTGTTTGTTCTGGGAACACGACTGTTTAAGAAGCTTCAGGTACACTTTGCAGATGTCATGTAAATGGAGAGTAAGATGAGTGAAATTGCAATTCAGGTAAAACATCTGGATAAGATGTATAAACTATATAACAAACCTTCTGACAGGCTCCGGGAAACCCTGGGGCTTAAGGTGCCTGTAAGGGAACATTATGCCCTCAGGGATGTAAACTTTCAGGTGGAGAGGGGAGAGACGGTAGGAATTATCGGAACCAATGGTTCCGGTAAATCTACGATTTTAAAGATCATTACCGGAGTTCTGAACCCTACAGCCGGAGAGGTGACCGTAAACGGCAGGATTTCAGCCCTTCTGGAGTTGGGAGCCGGTTTTAACATGGAATATACCGGAATCGAAAACATCTATCTCAACGGAACAATGATGGGATTTTCCAGAGAAGAGGTAGACGCAAGGCTTCAGGATATCCTGGACTTTGCAGATATCGGAGATTTTGTTTACCAGCCGGTAAAAGCATATTCCAGCGGCATGTTTGTCCGTCTGGCTTTTGCGGTAGCCATCAACATTGATCCGGAGATCCTGATCGTAGATGAGGCTCTGTCTGTGGGCGACGTATTTTTCCAGGCCAAATGTTACCGTAAATTCGAGGAATTTAAAAAAATGGGCAGGACCATTCTTTTTGTCAGCCATGATCTCAGCAGTATCTCCCGCTATTGCGACAGGGTTATTCTTCTTAACAAAGGGGTAAAAATGGAGGAAGGCTCTCCAAAGCAGATGGTGGATATGTATAAACAGCTTCTGGTGGGTCAGGATCCTGCAAAGGCAGAGGAAAATAAGGAAACCCAGAAGGAGAATTGGAGCGAGCAGTTCCAGGTGAACCCCAATATGCTGGAATATGGCAGTAAGCTGGCAGAAATTGTGGATTTTGCAGTACTGGATGAGAATGGTCTGTGTACAAATACCATTGAAAAAGGAAGTTCCTTCCAGATCAAAATGAAGGTTGTTTTTCATGAGAGTATCCAGGAACCTATCATGGCTTATACCTTTAAGGATATTAAAGGAACAGAGATCACAGGAACCAACACTCTTTTTGAAAAAATGGCTGTGGAGCATTCGGAAGCAGGCGATACCTGCACAGTAACCTTCCGGCAGGATATGTTTCTTCAGGGAGGCGAATATCTTCTGTCCTTTGGATGTACAGGGTATAAGGACGGGGAGTTCACCGTTTTCCACAGATTGTATGACGCATGTAACATTACGGTAGTTTCCAATAAAAATACCGTTGGTTTTTATGATATGAACTCGAAAGTAGAGATTCACTACGGAGAAAAAGTATGAAAGAAAAGATCGGACAGGTGACCCTGGATGATACCTGTTATCCAGGGCAGGATTTATACAGTGACGGAAGTGTAGAGGATGAAATGTTGCAGATTGCCAGAACATATCCGGAGGAGGAATGGAACCGGGTAATCGCAGAGCGGAAAAGCTGGCCCATCCTTTACCATTTCTCTCATGTAAGAGAAAACATTTTAAGCTGGCTTCCTTTTACCGGAAAGGAAAGTGTGCTGGAGATTGGTTCCGGCTGTGGAGCGATTACAGGCGCCCTTTGCAAAAAAGCAAAAAAGGTCACCTGTATCGAGCTTTCAAAAAAAAGAAGTGAGATCAATGCCTGGAGACACAGAGACTGTGAGAATCTGACCATTCTCATGGGGAATTTCCAGGAGATCGAGCCTGCGCTGACGGAGAAGTATGACTACATTACTCTGATCGGCGTTTTTGAGTATGGGGAAAATTATATTCAGAGTGAAACTCCTTATGTGGATTTTCTCAGGACTATTGCCCGTCATCTGAAGCCGGAGGGAAAGATCATTCTTGCTATTGAAAATCGTTTCGGACTGAAATACTGGGCAGGCTGCACAGAGGATCATTTTGGCACTTTATTTGAGGGACTGGAAGGATATCCTTCCACAAAAGGCGTTAAGACTTTTACAAAAAAGGAACTGACGAATATTCTGGAAAAAGCGGGAAATCTCAAGGCAAGCTGGTATTATCCTTTCCCGGATTACAAGCTTCCCATGACTATATATTCCGACAGACGTCTTCCTCTGAAGGGAGAGCTGAACCGGATGGAAACAAACTTCGACAGACTGAGGCTTCAGCTGTTTCAGGAATCCTCGGTATATGACTCTCTTCTGGATAACGATATGTTTCCGGAATTTTCCAACTCGTTCCTTCTGCTGATCGGAAGAGAGGAGATCAGACCGGAGGTGGTCTATTCTAAATTTTCCAATGAAAGAGACCAGCAGTTTGCCCTTCGGACAGATATCTGTGAGCCGGGACGGTATGAGAGATATGTACGGAAGCTTCCGGTAGTACCAAAGGCAGAGGAGCATGTAAAGAATCTGGAACGGATCCAGAGAGAGCTGAACACAATTTATGAAAAAGAAGGTATTGAGCTGAATAACTGCCGGTTTGAGCAGGGGGCGGCAAAGCTGGAATATCTGGAGGGAGTAACTCTGGAGGAAAAACTGGATATGCTTCTGGAACAGGGAAAATATCAGGAACTGGAAGACTTGTTTTTCTTTTATCTGAAAAAGATCCGCAGCCTTCACAGCGAGGAAAAGTTCAGAAAGACACCGGAGTTTATCCGGGTATTTGGAGACGCGCCTCTTGAGGGAGAATATGATGCCTCCGGCATGTCCAATATTGATCTTGTTCCGGCAAACCTTCTGATTCAGAGAGACAGACAGGTAGTCATTGATTATGAATGGACCTTCCGTTTTCCGATTCCTGCGGATTTCATCCAGTACCGTATGATTCATTATTATCTGGAAAGCGACGGCAAACGTCACGTTCTGAAGAACCGGGATTTTTACGGAAAAGCCGGGATCACGGAAAAAGACATGGAGATTTACGGGGAAATGGAACGGAATTTCCAGAACTACATGAAAGGAAATCATGTTCCCCTTCTGGAGCTTTATGAAGAGGTTTCTCCGGGTAAGGTAGAGATTCTGCCATATTATGAGCAGATGCGGCTTGCAGGAGCGGAGAGAAGGCTTCAGGTATTTTTTGACCGGGGAGAAGGCTTCCATGAGGAGGATTCAGTCGTTTATCCTATGAGCAGGGAAGGACTGGATCTGGAAATCAGGATTCCGGAAGGCGTACACAGACTGCGCCTGGATCCGGGAGAAGCGGCAGGAGGACTGATTCTGAAGGAACTTTCTTATGAGGATGGGACGCCGGCAGATTTTACTGCAAACGGGTTCCCCATGGGAGAGGGAGCATATTACTTTGGCGGAGGTGACCCTCAGTTTGTAATCGGGGATGTTTCCGGAAAGACAAAGCTCCGCATCCGGATCAGAACCATGAAAGAAACAGATGCAAGAGAAGATTTCTGGAAGAATTTTTCCAGAGTATCTGCCGAAAAGGATGCGGAAATCCGCAGACTGAATGAAAAGATTACCCAGATGGAAAATACAAAGGTCTGGAAATTATATAGAAGCATTAAGAAAAAGTAGGATGAGGTAAAACATGGAAGAATTGCGCTTCAGTGTGGACGAAGAAAAATATGATGACAGGCACGGGCAGGTTCTGAGCCTTACAGGCTGGTATGTGCCCGCAGACGGACAGACTCCGGAATTCCGGTTTCTGGGAGACGGGGAGGAAATCGCCGTTCCGGCTCCGGAAAGATACCCCAGACCTGATGTGGTTCAGGCTCTGGACCGGGATCTGGGAGAGTTTCTTCCGGGGTTTACAGTATGTATTCCGGAGGCGGACAGGCTTGCACAAAAATATCATACAGTGGAACTGATCCTGACTGACGGCGCGGAGACTCATTCTGTTTGGAAAAAATCCAGAGAAGAGCTGGAAGCCTTTCTGCAGGAAAGCCTGCTGGAATATCATATGGACAGGGTGGAGATTCTGTATGATACCATGCTGGAGATACAGGGCTGGGCGATGGATCAGAGAGGCGATGCAGATGCAGAGCTTCTCAATGAGGATGAAACTTCTGTTCCCTGCCGTATGAGCAGGGGAAGAAGACCGGATGTAGTGGAACGGAGAGGGCTTGACGAAGAATATAAAAACCGGGAGATCGGATTCCGTATTTCTGCTGCTATGGATGAGATTGCCGGGAAAAAAGTCATTCTCCGGTTTACAGGTTCCTCTGTCCGGAAAGATCATGAGATCGATGTGCAGAAGCTTCTGAAGGATGGAAAGCCAAAGGGGATTCTGAAGCGTCTTTTCCAACATTCTGAAGAAAAGACAGGAGATTATGAGCAGTGGCTGAAGCGTCACAGTGTCAGCCGTTCCCGGATGTGGAAGCAGAAACATGCAAATTTTGAAAAAAAACCTCTGATCAGCATTGTGATCCCGTTATATAATACGCCGCTTCCCTATCTGAAGGAACTGATCGAATCTGTAAGAAAACAGACTTACGGGAACTGGCAGCTGTGTCTGGCTGACGGAAGCCCGGATGATAAGGTATACGAATTTCTGAAGGAAAATTACAGGCATGAGGTTCGGATCAGTTATAAAAAACTGAAGGAAAACGGGGGAATCTCCGTGAACACCAATAAGGCCATAGAGCTTGCAAGAGGGGAATACCTGATGCTCTGCGACCATGACGATACACTGGAGCCGGACGCACTTTACGAAATTGTAAAGGCGGTCAACGACCATGAACATGCAGATGTGATCTATACAGATGAGGATAAGATCAGCATGGACGGCAGGCATTATTTCGACCCTCATTTCAAGTCGGATTTTAATCTGTTCCGGTTGAGAGAAAATAATTATATCTGCCATATTTTTGTGGTGAAAAGGCAGGTGGCGGAAAATGCCGGATATTTCCGTAAAGAATTTGACGGGGCGCAGGATTTTGACTTTATTTTCCGCTGCTGCGAAAATGCTGCCGGAATCATCCATATTCCCAGAGTGCTTTATCACTGGCGCTGCCATATGGACTCCACAGCTGCCGATCCGGAAAGCAAGGCATATGCGTTTGAAGCCGGAAGAAAAGCCGTGGAGGAGCATTATCGGAGAATGGAAATTCCTGCAAAGGTGGAGATGACGCAGAGGCCGGGATGGTACCGGAGCCGGGTGGAGATTCAGGGAACACCAATGATTTCTGTTATCATCCCCAATAAAGACCATATTGACGATCTGGAGTTGTGTCTTTCGTCTCTGACAGAGCGCAGCACCTACGAAAATTATGAGGTACTGATCGTAGAAAACAACAGTGAAGAGGCTACCACCTTTGCGTATTATGAAAAGCTTCCGCAGCGTTTCCCGAAGGTGAGAGTTCTTACCTGGGAAAAAGAATTTAATTATTCTTCTATAAATAATTTTGCAGCAGAACAGGCAAGAGGAGAATATCTGCTGTTTCTGAATAATGATGTGGAGATCCTGACGCCTGACTGGATGGAGGAGATGCTTCAGATCTGTCAGCAGAAAGAGGTTTCCATAGTAGGAGCCAAGCTTTATTATCCGGACGATACCATTCAGCATGCGGGCGTAGTCATGGGGCTGGGCGGGATCGCCGGGCATATCATGTGCCGCGCATCCAGAGAGGATGCAGGATATTTTGGAAGGATGATCAGTGTCCAGGAGATCAGCGCAGTGACAGCAGCCTGTATGATGATGAAGACAGAGGACTTCCGGATGGTGGAGGGCTTTGACGAGACCTTCCGGGTGGCGTTCAACGATATAGACCTCTGCATGAAGGCTGGAGCCCTTGGTAAGAAGGTGGTGTTTACTCCTTATGCAGAGCTGTATCATTATGAATCCAAATCCAGAGGTCTGGAGGACACACCGGAAAAACAGTTCCGTTTTGAAAAGGAAATAAAAAGATTTCAGGAAAAGTGGGGAGATCAGCTGAAAAAAGGCGATCCATATTACAGTCCAAATCTGTCTGTAACAGAAGGAGACTGCTCCCTGAGAGAAAACTGAGAAACGAGGTTGGATATGTCAAGAGAGATTTTTGAGGTAACAAAGGACCGGTTCCATCTGAAGGATCCCTGTCAGTATATCCTGCAGGGAACCTGGCCTAAGGAAGCAAAGATGCGTGCCTGTCTGGATGATTCTGAGATAAAGTCGGAAATCCGGAAGCTGGAGGTAGTCAGCGCTCTGGAACGGTTTAAGGATCCGGATCTGATGCGGGGAGAGAGGATCACTGCCGCTGTGCAGCTTCCGGAATCTCTGGAAGGGCATCAGAAGCTGTCCGTTTATGCAGATATGCCGGATAAGACCATGTGCTGGTTTTCTGTTTCCGTAAAGGAACTGGAAAAACGTCGGGGCAAGCCTCAGTTTTTTATCGAGGAAGAAAAGGTTCAGCAGGGATTTTTACGGATCCGGGGCTGGGCTGTTGCGGATGAACCGGTCAATATCCAGATTTTTGATGAAAACAAACAGAAGCTTCATGCAGAGATCCTTCGCACCCAGAGAGTAGATGTGGAGCAGATGTATGAGGAAATGGATCATGAGGACAAGACAGGCTTTTTTGCTGAGCTGACCAACCTTACCGGAAAGCTGGTCTATGTGGTATTTTACGCAGGAAATACAAAATCGGTGCATATTGCCCATCTGAATCCGGCTGTGGTATTCCGCAAAAAGATTCAGAAATATGCAAAAAAGGGATTGCGTTACTGGAAGAGCCAAGGAAGCGCCGCTATGGTAGGAAAGATTGTTTCCAAGGTTAAGACTGCGTCTACCAGAGAGATTCCTTATCAGAAATGGATCCTTCATCATCTGCCGGGAAATAAAGAACTGGAAAAGCAGAGAAAAACAGTTTTTGACTATCAGCCAAAGATTTCAATTGTGATCCCTCTGTATAAGACACCGGAAAAATATCTCCGTCAGCTGGTAGACACGGTAAAAGCCCAGACCTATACTAACTGGGAGCTTTGTCTTTCTGACGGAAGCGGAGAAAATTCTCCTATCCGGAAGCTTCTGGAAAGTCTGGAGGCGTCTGATAAAAGAATCCGGGTGATCCATAATGAAAAGCAGCTGCAGATCTCAGAGAACACCAACGCGGCGATTCAGGCGGCAACCGGAGAATATATCGCATTTGCCGACCATGACGACGAACTGACTCCAAACGCTCTGTTTGAGTGCGTGAAGGCTTTGAATGAGAAAAAACAGACGAGAATCCTTTATTCGGACGAGGACAAAATGTCTATGGACGGACACAAGTTTTTCCAGCCGCATTTCAAGCCGGACTACAACCCGGATCTGCTCTGTACGGTCAATTATATCTGCCATCTTTTCGTGGTGGACAAAAACGTGATCCAGGAAGTGGGAATGCTCCGCAGTGAATTTGACGGAGCTCAGGATTATGATTTTATTTTCCGCTGTATCGAGGCGGTGAAGCCGGAGGAAATCTGCCATATTCCGAAGATCCTTTATCACTGGCGCTGCCATGAGGATTCCACAGCTGAAAATCCGGAAAGCAAG
>JAPFCU010000079.1 GCA_026169535.1 Blautia sp. | reverse complement strand
TTATCACACTACTTTATGTTTGTCAACAACTTTTTTATCTTTTTCCAAAGTTTTTTAAATTGTTTCTTCAAAACAAACATTTTCTTGCGACAGCTCAATTAGAATATCACTTTATTCAACATATGTCAACACCTTTTTTCAAAATTTTTCTCGTATTGTAAACTATATCTTCTTTTAGTATAATAGTAAGAAATACTATCTTTCTAAGGAGGAACTTATAATGAAAGGAACTTTATACGGTGTAGGCGTTGGCCCTGGAGACCCGGAGCTTATGACTCTGAAGGCTGTGCGCCTGATCCGTGAAAATATGATCATTGCTGTTCCCGGCGCTGATCCAAAGGAAACTGTTGCGTATAAAATCGCTGTTCAGGCAGTCCCTGAACTTGCCGAAAAAGAACTTTTACCAATTTATATGCCCATGACTCATGATCCGGAGGAACTGGAAAGGAACCATGCTAAAGGAGCAAAGTCCCTGGAGGAAGTTCTCGACCAAGGTAAGAATATTGTATTTCTTACTCTGGGAGATCCCTGCGTATACTCTACTTTTTCCTATTTACAGAAACGTGTAGAAAAAGACGGTTATCACACAGAACTTGTCAGCGGTATAACATCTTTCTGCGCTGCCGCTGCCCGCCTGAACATTCCTCTTTCTGAATGGAATGAACAGCTGCATGTAGTTCCGGCCGTGCACCGTCTTGACAGCACTTTGAATGAATCAGGAAATTATATTCTTATGAAATCCGGAAAAAAAATGAATCAGGTAAAGGAAATCCTCGCCCAGAGTGGACGTGATGTCCTTATGGTCGAAAACTGCGGAATGGAAAACGAACATATTTACCGCAGTGTAGAAGAAATTCCGGATGATGCCGGATATTACTCCCTGATCATCGCCAAAGAAGCGAAAACACTGTCATGATCGAAACAAAAAATCTGACGAAAACCTTTGACAGCTTCACAGCTGTAGACAATTTAAATCTAAAGATTGAATCCGGCGAGTTTTTCGGGCTGCTCGGACCTAACGGCGCAGGAAAAACAACCACCATCAGTCTTTTATCTACGCTTCTTCTTCCAACAAAAGGAGAAATTCTGATCAACGGACAGCCTCTTACCAGAAATCGTCCGGATCTGAAGCGAAAAATCAGTGTGATCACCCAGGAATATTCCATGCGTCAGGATATGAATATGGATGAAATCATGGAATACCAGGGCCGGCTTTATTTTATGCCCAAAAAAGAAATCCGCAGAAGAACAGAGGAACTGCTGGATTTCTGTGATCTTCTGAAATTCCGAAAACGTACCGTAAGGAAACTTTCCGGTGGTATGAAACGTAAGCTGATGGTATGCCGTGCACTGCTTACAGATCCGGAAATTCTTCTTCTGGATGAGCCTACAGCAGGAATGGATGCTTTATCCAGAAGGCAGATGTGGAATCTTCTGCGAAAACTGAACGGCAAAAACCTGACTATTCTCCTTACCACTCATTATATGGAAGAAGCACAGTCGCTCTGCGGCCGTGTCGCTCTGATGGATCACGGAAAGCTGGAAGAGATCAATACACCTTCCGGTCTGATCGACAGCCTTGGCAAATATACGGTTGATGAAATGCTGCCGGAGGAAACAAAAAGTCATTATTTCCATCATCGTCAGGAAGCCATAGAATTCCTTTCCGGTCTTACCGGACAGGCAGCTCTCAGGGAAACCACCCTGGAGGATGTTTTTGTAGAACGGGCAGGCAGACACCTGTCCCCGTCATAAAGGAGGTTTTCTATGGGTATTATTACAATTTTATGGGAGAAATGGGTAGAATTTCGAAGAGATTTTTATAAGATCACTCTGGCTGCCATGATTGCGCCCTTGATGTATCTGGTTGTTTTTGGCATGGGAATTCAGACCATGTCTCACGGAGAGCCTTATCTGAATTTCCTGATTCCCGGTGTTGTGGCTTTAACTACCATGAACGGAAGTTTTAATGCCATTGCACAGAATCTGAACGTTCAGCGCCTCTACGAAAAAGCCTTTGACCAGGTTATGATCTCCCCGACACCTTTATGGCAGTTTATTGCCGGACAGATCATTGGCGGAAGCCTTCGAGGACTTTACGCAGGCGGGATCATCCTGATCCTTACCGCTCCTATTGAAACCGGACTGATTTTTAACGGTTGGTCTTTTTTTATCATGTTCCTGAATGGAGCTGTTTTTTCCGCTATTGGTGTAGTGGTTTCTTTCCTTGCCAAAAATCACGCAGATGTACCAAGGTTTTCAAACTACATCATCATGCCCATGGCTTATCTGTGCAATACCTTTTTTTCAACAGAAAAAATCCCCGGTATTCTGGGAGACTTCGTGGCCGTGCTGCCTCTTTCTCAGACAAGTCAGATAATCCGCGGTATTTCCGCCGGCGGATCCGCAAATTTTGCAGGCATCGGTATTCTTATTGGTTATCTTACCATATTTACTGCCGGCGCTTCCTGGTTTATTTATAAAAAGAAAAATCTCTAATAAAAAATCCTTCTGCTGACATTTTGACATGTGTTCACAAGTTTTTGCCCGCAGGAGGATTTTATTATATGTTCTATTTGTCAAAACAAAAAAACTTTTCCAAAAATACAGCTGCCCCGTCATGATCATTATCCCCGGTTACATAAACTGCTGTTTCTTTTATATGGGCTGCAGCGTTTCCCATTGCAACTGAAATTCCAGCCATTTGCAGCATTTCCAGATCATTATCACTGTCGCCTATGGCAATCACATGCTCTTTGTCAATCCCAAGCTTTTCCATCACAGGAAGAAGTCCATTTCCTTTATCCACACCTCGGGCATTAAATTCAGCATTTCCAGGAACAGACGATGTTACGCTGACTTCTAAATCATTATCCCATATTTTGCGAACTGCTGCTCCATGTTTAGGAACTGCAAAAAACAGATTTAATTTCTCCGCCTGATTCAAAAGATCTTTTTGTTCCATTAAATTTTCAAGATATGTATGTCCATAAAGCATATAATCTGCAAAATTTCCCAGAATATCCACTTCCGAAAACCTTTCCAGATCGGCTTTGTCCGCATATACCTGCCCTTCTGCAAAAAACTCCACAAAATAAAGTATTTCTTCCTCTTCTGCTTTTACATATGTTTCCGCACTTGCAAGAATACGTTCCGCTGCTCCCTCCGGCATGGGAAAACGCTTCAGAACACAGGAATTTTTCCAATCCCAGACAACCGCTCCATTTTCCAGGACCGCATAGGAAATTCCTTCCAGTGCACTCACTGCCAAAGGAAGAAGTCCCAGAGATCTGCCGCTGGCAGGAACCACATAATGTCCTTCATCAAGAAGCCTCTGTAAAACATCCGCGGTTCTTTTTGTTATCTTTCCCTGGCTGTTCAAAAGTGTTCCATCCATGTCCACTGCAATAATGTATCTTTCCTTCTTTTGTTCCATACTGTTCCAACCTCGCTTTTTATAATAACTCTCCCAAATGTTTTTCAAAGCATACTCCTTCATTCCGGTCAGTTCCTTCCAGAACAGTATCATGAATAGCTTTTGAAATAAAATCTGCTGCTTTTTGTACAGATTGTGCGATATCTGTCCCTTTCACCATCCCGGCACTTAATACAGAGGCAAACAGATCTCCCGTTCCAGAATAACTGCCCCCCTCTTTTTTTACTTTTACCCAGGTATATCCCCTATGATCTGTAATCAGATTTCCCATAGAAACAGATTCTTCCTCAATAAGATCAATACCTGTGATCACTGCCTCCACACCAAAGGTTTCAGACAGTTTTTTTCCCGTTTTCTGAACCTCTTCCATAAAGTCTTTTGGAGATAATCCAGACATCTTCTTCCATATTTCACAGATTTTTTCTTTTCCATAGAGAAGCAGAAGAGCTTCTGTCAGGTTCGGTGTGATGATTGACGCTTTTTCTGCCAAAACACGCATTTTTTCACAAAGAGCTTCTGTGTAAATAGGATATTCTGCTCCATTGTCTCCCAACACCGGATCCAGCAAGATCCTCGCTCCCTTATGACCGAAAATGTCAATAAATCTCAGAACTTTATCCGCCTGAGCCACACCTGAAAGAAATCCTGTATAAATACCGTCCGGACAGAATCCCATCTGCTTCCAGCAAAGCATGATCTCCTCCATATGTTCTGTATAATCGTCATAATAAAATGTTTCAAATCCTGTCTGTGCACTCAAAATTGCCGTTGGAAGAGGACATGCCTGGACTCCCATTACGGAAATTACCGGAAGAGCTGCTGTCAGCGAGCATTTTCCTATTCCCGAAAGATCATTGATCACTGCTATTTTTTTCAAAATATTTCTCCTCATCTTGCATTCTTTTATACTATGCTATAGAATAGCATCATCATGTATCTCAAAAAACGACCAGTTTTTTCTATTTTTAAGGGGACAGTTTACTCCAAAAAAGAAAGGAAATCCTCCAATGCGCTCACAGCCAGATTCAGAAAAATCATTAAAAAACCAGAGTTTTCTCTTTTCCATAACAGATTCCGAACATCCAGAGCATCTGTATATGCAGGTCTGTCATTACTATCGCGACCTGATTCTTGCTCACCGTCTTCAGCCCGGAAGCCGAATGCCATCCCTGCGAAAATGCGCCCAGGAGCTTCAATTAAGCCGCACCACCATAGAAAATGCATATCTCCAGCTTGCAGCCGACGGATATATTGTTTCCAAGGCTCAAAGTGGTTACTATGTCACAGATATCGCTCTTCAGGATCATATAGAAAAAAAAATATCTGCGCCGGAAGAACCACCTTGTCTGTATGATCTTTCTTCCTCCGGCGTAGACAGAGAAAGCTTTCGTTTCGATCTCTGGCAGAGGTATCTGAAAAGCGCTCTGCGTCAGAACGAGCGTCTGCTCTCTTATGGGGAACCTCAGGGGGAAGCGGATTTCCGTCAAACTCTGTCTGACTATGTAAGACAGCGGAGAAACATTACCTGTTCCCCGGATGACATTGTTATAGGTGCCGGTGTGCAGAGCCTTCTGCAGATTCTCTGCCCTCTTGTAAAAAACAGAAAAAATGTATCCTTTCCCAATCCCTCTTTTGTACAGGGAAGCACCATCTTTTCTGATTTCGGATTTGAAATCCGATATCGAAATAAAGACAGTGATGTGATTTATGTTTCCCCCGCTCATATGACAAAGTGGGGGGATATCATGCCTGTATCCAGACGTCTGGAACTGATCCGCCATGCTGCTTCCAATAACAGTCTGATTATTGAAGATGATTTTGAAAATGAATTTGTTTATCTTCAAAAACCGACTCCCTCCCTTTTCAGTCTTGCGGGAGGACGAGGAGTGGTTTATATGGGATCTTTTTCCAGACTGCTTCTTCCTTCTATCCGAATCAGTTTTATGATCCTGCCACCTGAACTGACAGAAAGGTATCATGCCAAAGGCGCTTTCTATAACCAGACCGCCTCCAAGGCAGAACAGATTGCCCTTTGTCAGTTTATCCGGGACGGACATCTTTCCGCCCAGACCCGCCGGCTGAAACGACTTTATTCCGCCAAACTGAAAGAACTCCTGACAGTTGTACGAGAAGCCTTTGGAGAAACATCCAAAATTCAGATTGGAGCCGCCGGTACCAGCCTGGCACTCACTCTTCCCTGGAAGGATTCAGGTGAAAATCTGAAAAAAAAGGCGCGGACCCGTGGCCTGCGCCTGAAGATACTCCGGGAGGATACAGAAAGTGTCACCATACTTCTTTCCTGCTCCTCTCTCCCTGCTTCAGATTTTCAGCCGGCATGTGAGCTTCTGAAAGAAGTGATCTCAGTCTCTCCGGTTGTCGATCATATATAAAAGAGCGTTACAGATGCAGGCAGCAATATTGCTGCCTCCTTTGCGGCCCTTTGCCACAATATAAGGGGCCCCGGATTCCATGATCAGCTCCTTGGACTGGACTACATTAACAAATCCTACCGGAACACCGATGATCAGCTCCGGATCCAGTCTGCCTTCCTGGATCAGTTCATAAAGGCGAACCAGAGCAGTAGGTGCATTTCCAATGGCAAAAATCAGCTTTTTATTAAGGGAAGCCGCCTTGTCCATGCTGGCTGTAGCTCTTGTAGTCCCATTTTTCTTTGCTGTTTCCGCTACATCCTCATCAGACATAAAGCAATAAACTTCTCCTCCATAGCGGGCAAGCGCCTTCTTATTGATACCGGATTTTGCCATCTGAGTATCGGTCACAATACATGCCCCGTTCCGTATTGCTTCCAGCGCTTTTTCGATCACATCCGGAGAAAAACACAAATTGTCCGCATAGTCAAAATCCGCACTGGTATGGATGCATCGTTTTACCACAAGCTCTGTTCCCGGAATTAGTTTTTTTTCACCCAGTTCTTCGGTAATGATCTCAAAACTTCTTTTTTCGATATCCATTGGTTTTACGTTTTCAAGTTCAACCTTCATTTTCTGTCCCTCCAATGCCTTCTTCCAGAATCTGATAAATCTTTTTCATATCCAGATGTTTTCTCAGCTCCGCTGCCAGAATATCATACTGTGTTTCCTTAAAGGAAGCAAAATCCACACCTTCCATCTGAGAAACATCAATTCCTTTTTTCTCTCCCACTGCACGGATCAAAGCAAGGGCAGATTCTTCTTTATCAAAAATTCCATGTACATAGGTGCCGCAGATGTTTTCAAAAACAGTCCCTTCCGTTTTTTCCTGTCCGCTGACTCCATCACGGGTCCAGGTACTAGCATGAGCGCCGGATTTCCAGGTGCTTTCTCCCATGTGGATTTCGTAACCGGTAAACTCCACACCGCTTAACGGCTGATATCCCCCCTGGATTTCCAGATACCTGCCGGTAACCTGTGTCCGTGTTTTTTTCTCCGCAAAAACCGTATCCATAGGAAGAAGCCCCATGCCTCTCATGGTACCGCCGGCTTCCACCCCGTGGGGATCACTTAAAGATTCTCCCAGCATCTGATACCCTCCGCAGATGCCAAACACAAAGGTTCCTCTGGCGGCAGCCTTCAGAATCAGAGCCTCCATGCCGCTCTCTCGAAGCCACTGAAGATCCTCCATGGTATTTTTGGTACCCGGAAGCATGATCACATCCGGATTCTTCAGCTCCGCCGGATGTTTTACATAACGAAGAGATACTCCCGGAATACTTTCAAACGGATTAAAATCTGTAAAATTTGAGATTCTCGGTACACGGATCACAGCAATATCGATCAGTCCGATCTCCTGGTCTCTGTCAAACCGGTCTGTCAGACTGTCTTCATCTTCCATCTGGATATCCAGATAAGGAGCCACACCAACCACCGGAATGCGGCACTTCTCCTCCAGCATTTCCACACCGGGATCCAGAATGGTCTTATCCCCGCGGAATTTATTGATGATAAGCCCTTTGACCATATCTCTTTCATCCGGCTCCAGAAGCTCTACCGTACCATAAAGCTGGGCAAACACTCCGCCTCTGTCAATATCTCCTACCAGAAGAACCGGAGCGGCGGCCATTTTTGCCATACCCATGTTTACGATATCCTCTGTTTTCAGATTGATCTCTGCAGGACTTCCGGCTCCCTCAATAACAATAATATCGTTTTCGGATGCAAGTGCATTATAAGCTTTCATTACATCCGGCACTAATTTTTTCTTATACTTAAAATAATCTCTGGCGCTCATTGTACCCAGGACTTCTCCGTTTACGATCACCTGAGAACCTACATCATTAGTAGGCTTCAGGAGGATCGGATTCATCAGCACAGAAGGAGCGATTCCTGCCGCCTCTGCCTGCATTACCTGTGCCCGTCCCATTTCCAGCCCTTCCTCTGTGATAAAGGAATTCAGAGCCATGTTCTGTGATTTAAAGGGAGCCACACGGTAGCCGTCCTGCTTAAAAATGCGGCATAATCCTGCTGCAAGAAGACTTTTTCCTGCATTTGACATGGTTCCCTGTACCATGATTGCTTTAGCCATATTCAGTTTTCCTCCAGACAATTTCTCAATGCTTCCAGAAGCTTTTCATTTTCTGCCCGTGTGCGTACTGCAATCCGGTAATAACCATCAGACAGTCCCGGATAGTTGCTGCAGTCACGAAGGATCACACCATTTTGGATTCCTTTTTCAAAAAGCCCCGGCTCTCCCCGAAAAAAGATATAATTCGCCTCAGAAGGATAGATATGGAATCCCAGTTCCTTCAGCCCTTCTTTCAGGTACACAGCTTCTTCAAAAACCAGCTTCCGTCCCTGTTCCACATACGAACATTCCTTCAAAGCCGCAATCCCTGCCGCCTGCGCCATAACAGAAATATTCCAGGGCTGGGTCACCTGGGCCATTTTTTCCAGAAGCTCTCTGTTTTCGGTGAGTCCATATCCCAGACGGACACCTGCCATCGCGTAACGCTTGGTAAACGCTTTCAGGATAAAAAGATTGTGATATCTTGGAAGCTGTGCCTTCAGAGAATATTTTCCCGGCTCTTTGATAAAGTCGAGGAAACATTCATCTACAACAAGCAGGATACCCAGTTCCCGGCAGTTGCGCAGCACACGGAACAGAAACTCCCTGTCTGTAAGGATACCTGTGGGATTATTGGGATTACACAGAAATACCATGTCCAGGTCTCTGTGAAGCCAGTCAATAAAGCTTTCCTGCATCTGAAAAGCGTCCTCTTCCCGAAGGAGCACATGCTCTACTTCGCATCCAACACTTGCAAGAGCCTGTTCATATTCTGCAAAAGTTGGGATCGGGATCAGCGCCCTTTTCGGACGTACTGCCTGACAAAGAGAAAAAATCAATTCTGCTGCTCCGTTTCCGCAGATGATATTCTCCGGATCCATATCCTCATATTCTCCCAGAGCCTCTTTCAGAGGAGCATAGCCAACCTGAGGATAATCTCCCAGATGCTCCAGACTGCCCCGGACCGCTTCTTTTATACTTTCCGGTGTTCCTAAAGGGTTACAATTGGCGGAAAAATCAAGGCAGTCCCGATAAGTATAAATATTTCCTCCATGTATATGTTTGTTCATTGTCTTTCTCCTGTATTGTCACATCATGAAATACCGATGCTTCTTCCTTTTTTGATAAAAAACACTACACCAGAAACTGTACCAGAAGTCTTCCTCCAAGGCAAAGGAGCACACTGAGTACAGAAGCCCCGTACAAAAGCCGGTTGGCACGTCTGATATCCTCCGGCTCCACTTCCCGAAGCTTATCTCCGATTGTTGGCTTTTCATATAATTTTCCAAAATAATATGCATTTCCCGCAAGCTGTACTCTTAAGGCACCTGCCACTGCCGCCTCCGTCTGAGCAGAGTTGGGACTTGCATGATTCCTTCTGTCTCTTTTATAAATTTTTGCTGCATTTTTTCCATCCATTCCAGTCAAAAACGCAGCGGCTACCATCAGCCATCCTGAAATCCTTGCAGGGATATAATTGGCAAGATCATCCAGCTTTGCTGCACAGCGGCCAAAATACAGATATCTGTCATTTTTGTAGCCCAGCATGGAATCCATGGTATTGATCCCTTTATAAAGAAACATTAAAGGAGCACCTCCCAATGCCATATAAAGCATAGGTGCGATCACTCCGTCGGAACTATTTTCCGCCACAGTTTCCACTGCAGCCTTGGTTACGCCTTCCTCTGTAAGCTCTGATGTATCCCGCCCTACAATCATAGAAACCGCATAGCGAGCTTCCTCAATGGTACCGTTTTTCAGACGGTCATATACCTTCATGCTTTCATCCTTTAAGGATTTTGTAGCAAGAAGCTGATAACACCAGAAGGTTTCCAGTACAAGCCCTGCCAGAGGCATATACCGGTACAGCGTAGATAAAACCGCACAGGGAACCCCCAGAGAAATAAGACACACCAGAATAACTTCCAGGAACCCTCCGAATAATTCTCCTTTTTCCGTTTTCGGAAAAATTTTCCTGATTCCTTTTTCAAGCAATGTGATCAGATTCCCGATCAGGCATACCGGATGATACAGCCATCTAGGATCTCCGATCAAAAGATCCAGTAAGTACCCTGCTGCCAGGGCAATGGTATGATAAAGCAAAATTTCCTCTTCCTGACACAGTGTCTACAGTAAAATTCTATATCCTGTGTCTTTGTTTTTTATATTCAAGACATTTTTTTAGAAACGCCTCCGGTATTCGGGGATTTCCATAGTAATACAGATGCGGGAAGCCTGCAAAAAGAGTGTCCGTTCCATGAATACACCCCCATCCTCTGGTGCTTTCCGGCTTCTGTGCATAAAAATCTCCGCCGCAGTTTTGCGAATCAAAATAATGAAATTCATGAGCGGGAATCTCTCCCAGATTCTTTTCTCCCAGAACTGTTTTTTTCTGCTGAAGAGAAATATAGCCAAATCTGGAAAGTCTGGGTGTCCGGTATACTTTTCCCGGAATCACGCCTGCCATATGACGGATCTTCCCGTCCATATCCTCCATTTCCTCATGAAGATACATAAAACCGCCGCACTCCGCCATGCAGGGAAGCCCGGATCTGATCCTTTGTCGGATTTCTTCTTTCACAGAACTGTTTTTTTCCAGTTCCGGGCCGTTCAGCTCCGGATAGCCTCCATAAAGAAGAATGCCATCCACTTCCTCCGGAAGATGTCTGTCATGAATGGGCGAAAAGGGCACAAGCTCTGCTCCCATTTCTCTGAGGATCCTGAAATTATCTTCATAAAAGAAGCAGAATGCCTCATCCTCGGCCACTCCGATCCGTACCGGTTCCTCCAGAGTAAACTCCGGTTTTATCGAAACTTCATCCATATCCGGTGCGCTGTCTGCCAGCATTTGGATTCCGTCTATATCCAGTGTTTTCTCCAGAATTTCCGCAAGCTTCTGAAGACGATTCTTCAGCTCCGGGATCTCATGAGGAAGGACCAGCCCCAGATGGCGGCTTTCGATCACGCAGTCTTCCACCCGGGGCACATACCCCAGCACTGCGATTCCCAGTTCTCTCTCCACCAGTTCCTTCATTCTGGGATACAACATGGGAGACATCTGATTAAAGATCACGCCTTTGATATGACTGTCTTTTTTATATTCCAGAAAACCTTTGATGTAAGCTGACAGCGAAACACTCATCCCCTTACTGTTTACAATAAGGATCACCGGCGTATCGGTCACTCTGGCAAGGTCATATGCACTTGCCCGTGTAGTTGTTCCTCCAACGCCGTCATAAAATCCCATGACTCCCTCCATCACAGAGATGTCACAGCCAACGGCATTTTTCTGAAAAATTCCCCTTGTGATATTTTCCGAAGTAAAAAAAGTATCCAGATTTCCGGATCTTGTACCGATCACTCTGCTGTGGAACATAGGGTCAATGTAATCCGGTCCACACTTGAAAGAGGCTGTTTTTAAGCCTCTGCCGACCAGTGCCTGGAGAAGTCCGCAGGTAATCAGCGTCTTACCGCTTCCGCTGGCTCCTGCCGCCAGAAGTATCCTGGGTATTTTCATAAGCTGCTCCTCCTTTTAACTGGCTGCCTGAATCGTAATCACATAAATAGGATTTTCTCCCATCATCATGTGATAGCGGCCAATAGATTTTGATCTGGAAACTGCAAGCTGTACGATATCTGTTTCCCATACGGTATTTTCATCCTCTGTCTTCAGCTGACGGATGCATTCCATGGCTTCACTGACTGTTTCCAGAGTAATACAATTGATCACCATCCGGACGTTTCTGTTTTTTTCAAGAAGGACATGGATGATCTCTTTAAGATTTCCGGAGGATCCTCCAATAAAGGCATGGGTCGGCGCCGGAAGCCCTTCCAGTGCCTCTGGTGCTGTTCCTGATATAACTTCCATATGGTCAAGGACAAATTTTTCTTTGTTCTGCCGGATCAGCGCAAGGGCATCCTCTTTTTTCTCAATGGCATACACTCTTCCTTCTCTGGCACAGAGAGCCATTTCCACAGAAACCGATCCTGTTCCGGCGCCTACATCATAGCATACGGAATTCTTTTGCAGCCTCAGCTTCCCAAGAGAAACGGTACGAACCTCTGTTTTTGTCATAGGCGCTTTTCCCCTGATAAATTCCTCATCGGGAAGTCCGTGAGTGGCAGCTTCTTCCACTGCCTTTTCATTATATGCGCAGACCACACTGAGAGCATCTCCCTGATACTCAGTCAGTTCACTTGCTTTTTTTACAAGAACCTTTTCATTGTCATAGGAAAGATTTTCACCCACATAGAGAAAAACATCTTCCATTCCATAAAAAGTCAGCTTACGGGCAAGCTCTGCCGTTCCCTCTGCGGTTCCCAGAATGGCAAATACCTTTTTGTTTGAACGGATCAAAGACACCAGATTGCAGTTTTTTCCATGGGCACTGACAATTTTGGCATCATCCCAGGAGAGCCCTATCTTTGCCATAAAATAAACCACTGAAGAGATTCCGCAGATCACTTGAGTATCCTCTCCCAGAAGCTCCAGAAGCTTTTTGGCACCGCTGTAAAAACCGACATCTCCAGAAAGAGCGACCACCACTTTTCTGTACTGCGGATGGCTGTGGATATAATCCGCGATTTCCTGACTTCTGTATTCATAAAATACATCCTGATGGGGAAGACGAACGGCGTCTGCCATTCTTTTGGCACCAATGATCAGATCTGCATTTTCTACGGCAGTTTTTCCCTGAACGGTCATAGTATTCTGGCTTCCCATACCAATACCCAGAAGTGTTATCTGGGGTTTCCAGGTAAACCGGAACTTCTCTGCCAGCATAGAACAGGCATCTGCAAGGCTTATTCCCTGTTCATTTAACGGACGGCCGATGATCACCGGCGTCACTCCGCAGGAAATGGCTGCCTGTATCTTTTCCAGAAAGCCGCCGGCTTTTCCGGAATCCTTTGTAACCAGATAACGGCAGTCATACTGTTTCAGCATGGCTGCATTCATCTCCTCCGAAAAAGGTCCCTGCATAGCGATCAGATTCCTTCCTTCAAACCCCAGTTCCCTGCAGGCATCAATCACAGAAGGCAGAGAGAGAACCCGGGCAAAAAGGCGTTTCTGAAAATCCGGAACACTGGTAAACAGTTTTAGCTCCTTGCTTCCTGTCGTAAGAAGCACATTTCCCTCTGTGGTTTTCAGAAATTCTGCGGCCTCTTCTGTATTTTCTACATACACCGCCTTCTGATGGCTGCTTTTCTCCCGCAGAACCCGGATATAGGAAATACTTTTTTTTTCGCAGGCCCGGCGGATATTTTCAGTCACCTCCGCAGCATAAGGATGGGTGGCGTCCAGAACGATCTCCAGCCTTTCCATCTCAAAAAGAACTTCCATCTCCTCTTCCGAAAGGCATTTTCCCTGTACATGAAGGAAAGGACTTTCCGAAAGAGATTTTGTTCCGTACTCCGTAGCCACACAGCCAAGGACCTGAACCTGATGCTCTGCCAGAAAACGGCACAGCTCATAGCCTTCTGTTGTGCCTGCAAATACAATGGCTTTATACATTCCGATATCCCCTTGGCGTTACCATTTTTCCATTGATCTCTTTTGTCTGAGAGTTGCCGATAAATACGGTAGTAAACATATCTACCTTTGTATCACGAAGCTCCTTCAAGGTCATAAGATGATATTCTTCTCCCTCTCTTCCGATATTGGCAACAGTGCCGCATACGGTTTCCGGAGATTTGTACTGCATCATCAGATCACATGCCTTCTGCAGATAATCATGCCGCTTCCTGCTGGAAGGATTATAAAGACAGATCACAAAATCTGCCTGGGATGCTCCCAGAAGACGGGCTTCAATCTTTTCCCAGGGCGTAAGAAGGTCACTGAGACTGATGAGACAGAAATCGTGGATCAAAGGAGCACCAAGAACGGCAGCTCCGCCCAGAGCAGCAGTAACACCGGGAACGATCTCCAGTTCCACCTCCGGATATTTCACACCAACCTCATACATAAGTCCTGCCATTCCATAGACACCTGCGTCTCCGCTGCAGATCATGGAGACTACTTTTCCCTTCATCGCCTCCTCAAAAGCAAGAACACAGCGGTCTACTTCTTTTTTCATCGGTGTTGTAAGAAATTCTTTGTCTGAAAAAGTATCTTTTACAAGATCCACATATACGGTATATCCAATGATCACATCACTGGCTTTTAATGCCTCCATGGCGATCCCGGTCATCTGGTCACAGCCTCCCGGGCCGATTCCTACTACATATATTTTATTCAAAACGTACCTCCCATGTCCGGATGGCAAGAGCAGTTGTCACTCCGTCCTCTCCAGATTTTCTTTTTATCAGTGTCCCGTCTGACGCCCCCAGTACAGCGCTTCGTTCACAGACATTCTCTACTCCTGTGATCTTTTTTACAAAAGAGGAAGGGGTAAAATCTCCCTGCACCTCCATTAACGCTTCACTGTCCCAGGTACGGAACGGAATTTTATTTTTTTCTGCATAATCAAGCAGCCCCGGCTCATTTTTTTTCAGTGAAATGCTTGCCAGCTGCTCCACTGCCTGAAGAAATACATCTGCTTCCTCCATGCATCTGTCCGCAGCTTTTTCTATGGCTTCCGCTTCTTTATCTCTCCTGCACCCCATACCAAGAGTCAGAATCCGGGGTATCACCTGCACAGTAGATAAAAACGGCTTACAGGATTTATGGATCGTAACCGCTATCCCAATCTCCGGATACTGCTCCGGGTTCTTTTGGATACTTTCCGATTTCTCTGACTCTTCGTCTGGCTCTTCCTGTAATTTTCCATAAATATCACATAGAACAAGCCCCTCCGGGAGTTCCCCCTTCCAGGGAAATTCACTGTAAAATCCAACCTTTTTACCTGCCAGAAGCGCTGCAGACACTTCTTTTGCCGCCTTCATATTCCGGATATCACAACCGTTCTTTTTTGCAAAAACATCTACGGCAAAACGTCTGTGAAGATCTGTAGCCGTAGTAACTACAGGCTGTGCCCCCAGAATCTGTGCACTTTGCAAAGCCAGTTCATTGGCGCCTCCCAGGTGACCGGACAGCAGAGAGATTACAAAGTTTCCGCATTCGTCGATCACCAGTACTGCCGGATCAGACTTTTTGGACGCCACATAAGGAGCAATGCTCCTTACTGCTATCCCGCAGGCTCCCACAAATAAAATTCCATCATCCAGGGGAAAACGACTGCCTGCCCATTTTACAGTACTTTCTGTAACAGAATCTTCCAGATATTTACTTTTTTTTGCAAGAAGAACCTTATGCCCCTGTTCCTCAAGTCCGGTCTTCAGCCTTTCTGCGGTATGAAGTCCGGTAAGACTGAAGCAGATTATCGAAAGTTTCATCCGCTGCTCCTTTTTATTTGGTGGCTTTTCGGAATTCAGTGGTAAAAGAAGGATCATACAGCTTGGATCTGTCATAATGTGCTGCCTTTACTGCATCACCAATGATCATCAGGGCAGTTTTTGTAATATTATTCTCTGCTGCTGTTTTTGCCAGTGTTCCTACTGTACAGATAAATTTCTTTTCATCCGGCCAGGTTGCCTTATACACAATAGCTGCCGGTGTATCCTCTGTATATCCGCCTTCGATCAGTCTCCTGCTTAATTCCTCCAGCATTCCGGTGCTTAAAAACACCACCATAGATGCCTGATGTGCCGCAAAAGACTGGATGCTTTCTTTGGACGGAACCGGTGTACGTCCTTCCATTCTGGTAATGATCACACTCTGAGAAATATCCGGAAGGGTATATTCCAGATCCAGCGCACTTGCAGCTCCGCAGAAAGAGCTGACGCCAGGACAGGAATCATAAGCAATACCCTTTTCATCCAGAATCTCCATCTGTTCACGGATTGCTCCGTAGATACAGGGATCTCCTGTATGGAGACGGACCGTGGTTTTTCCTTCTGCCTCCGCTCTTTCCATAACAGAGATCACTTCCTCCAGCGTCATTTTTGCGCTGTTGTGAATGGTACAAACATCCTTGCTGTATTCCAGAAGCTGCGGATTCACAAGAGAACCTGCATATATGATCACATCTGCTTCTTCCAGATATTTTTTTCCTCTGACTGTAATAAGATCCGGTGCTCCCGGTCCTGCTCCTACAAAATGTATCATTCTTTTTCTCCTTTAGCTATTTTTTTGATCAGTTCTGACGCATTGGCTGTCTGACCCAGGTAACCATACTCATTGGAAAAAATCACAGCTCCCAGAAGAATCTGATGATAGGACCGATGATCCAGATAAAACTGGATCTTCTCCAGTATCACTTTCATAGTCTTTTCCATCAGATCATATTTTTTCAGCACAGATAGCGCTTCGTCAGTGGTGTTGCACTGCAGGAGTTCCTGCGCGCATGCAAGACTGCCCCCCGCACGGACAGCTGCCGCACAAAAAACCTCCATTCTTCCATCCGCACTATGAGAATGGGTGTTCATGATTCCTGCTGCAACCTTAATAAATTTTCCGATATGTGCAACAAAAAGAATGCCTTTTGCTCCCATATCTACAGCCATATCTATGGTCTCTCCCACATAATTGCTGCATTTAATATTTTTTTCAAAAGGGAGCTCCATATGCTCTCTTAAAAAATCTGCACCATAATTTCCCGGCGTCACCAGAAGATATTCCTCTTCCATGGCAATATGCTGGCTCATTTCCACCCGGATACTGTCGATCAGAGCTTTTTCACTCATAGGCTCCACAATGCCCGAGGTTCCCAGAATGGAGATTCCTCCCACAATACCAAGTCTTGGATTAAAAGTCTTTTTGGCAATTTCCTCACCTTTCGGTACAGATATAGTGATCTTCAGTCTGCCTTCATAATCAAATCTGTCTGCGGCCTCCTCCGCAGATCTCAGGATCATAGCCTTGGGTACAGGATTGATGGCAGCCTCACCAACAGGCTGCTTCAGACCGGGTCTGGTCACTCGTCCAACTCCCGCTCCTCCATCTATCAGGAAACGGTCTTTATTTTCCGTCAGTTCCTTCTGGTCTGCCTCCATGCCGGTCTGCTCCGAAGCATCAGATGCTGTCAGTTTTTCTGCCCGGGCATATACCAGAATCCCGTCTGTAGTATCCGGATCATCTCCGGCATCCTTACGGACCGCACAGCTTACTGCATTTTCTTCCTGCCGGATATCCAGAAGCTCCAGATTTAAAAGGATCCCTTTTGGAGTCATCAGCTCTACTTCTGAGATTTTCTTGCCCCCAAGAAGAATCTCGGCCGCTCCCTTTACTGCAGCTGCCGCACAGGAACCCGTGGTATAACCAAAGCGAAGTTTTTTCTGATTCCGTATCACATAATGATCTTCCAGTCCTGTCCTATGTGCCATAAAATCCCTCCTTATTTCCGTTCATTATTATATAATTTTGACATAAAAATGTCAATTTATCTGGCGATTTCAGGCAAATAAAAAAAAGCCATGCCACATTTTTCGCACAGCTTTTTCAAAATTCTATATTCTGCTTATCAATGGTTTTATCCTTGTTCCTGGCTTTCTCAGCACCAGGTCATCTCTCACATCATCCCCTGGCTCTTTTTTTGCGCATATTTACGCAGGAGCGGGTGTAGTACATGCTGGTCATGATCCAAAGCACTGCAAGAAGTACAATTGCAAGCATTCCAGTATCAAACAGCAGATTTGACAGCATGGCTGCCACCAGAAAAATCGGAATCACCTTGCTTAAAAACAGATAGGTCCGATAGGAACTGTGATAGATCATTTCTTTTTCTGCCTCATCACAGGATTTCATCCACTGTTCCTGAAATTTCATAGACGAAGGATCCGCATTGGAAAATTCCGGCCTGCTGCTCTGGATCACCTTCACATATCGCATCTGCCATAATCCTTCATAGAAAAAACATACTACAAAAATAACCACTGCGATCATAAAACGGAAGGCAGTCTCCCTGGATCCGGAAATATAATTTCTGGAATATCCGACAGAATTAATAAGAATTGCCAGCGCCATAGCAAAATTACTTCCATTTAATCCCCATGCTCCTATATATTCTTCCTGATATTCCAGTTCATCACATTCCTCATCTTCTGCATATCTAAGCCGCTCTTCAATCTGTTTTATTTTTTTCAGCACAATCTCTCCAAATAAGATTCCTGACACTGTGACCAAAGTCACCAAAGGAATCATCGCCGACTGAGTACTCTTTACAATCACTGCAAAAAACTGTCCCACATTATCCGCCTGACCTCCAAACCAGCTCATTGCAAATCCCAGTATTCCGCCAATCAGCATCCATACCAGCATTTTAATTACAAATTTTATACTTGGACTTTTTCTCTTTCTGGTATTCATAACGTATCCTCCTCATAAATAAAAATATCCTCTACCGTTACCTGACATATCCTGGCAAGTTTCAGAGCAAGTGTTACAGACGGGGAATAATCCCCTCTTTCAATCAAACTGATGGTCTGTCGAGATACTCCTGCCAGCTTTCCCATTTCTGTCTGATTAATTCCCAGAGCAGTGCGATACTCCTTCAGCTTATTATATAAGGGCATATTCTCATCTCCTTTTTCTCTGTATAGATTTATGTTCTATGACAACTTTCCTTGTCATATTCAGTATATCATTGACAAGAAAAGTTGTCAACATTTTTGACAAATATTTTTGTCATTTCTTATTCACCAGAAAATTTTCTCTGCACTAACTTTTTCAATAAACAAAAACAGGTGAAAATCTCATGTCTGCAACTGTAAAAATCCTGCAAACAAAAGTTTTCCACCTGTAAAATGATAATATAAAACAAAAGCCGTCTGTTTCTTACTTAATAAATAATAATTGGATAACCACTGTCAATGGTCTGAAAGATCAGTGCCGCCTGATCCTTTGGAAGATTGATGCAGCCATGACTTCCCGCTCCTGTCTTATAACGGTTTCCTCCGAAAGAAGACTGCCATGAGGCATCATGAAGCCCCTGTCCGTAAACAAAAGGCATCCAGTAAGTAACCTTTACATTATATCCATACTGATCGCTTGTCAGTTCAAAAGGACTTGCCTTATAAGGAATGGGCCATGCACCTCTGTAGGTTTCCCTTTCCGGAGTAGGCGCGCCGCTGACAATATCTGTCTCCGTCACAAGGGTTCCATCCTTATAAAGCCACAAATGCTGATTATCCAGACTGACCTCTATGTAACTTCCGGCAAGGTCATCCCGTCCGTTTCTCTGGAAACCACGAATCTCATATACCGGTTCCCTGGAAACTGCCGTACCGCTTTTCAGATCCTCCAGAAGCTGTTTCAGTTCCCCTTCCTGATCGATCCGGTAACCGTACTCATTTCCGGAAACCGTAATATCATTCCCATAGGAAGTACGGAAGGTCCGGGGAACATAGATTGTGTTATAATCTGCAGCAAGCTGTTCTACGTAAGCCTTTACGGAAGCTTCATCCAGGCTGACCTTATCTCCCTGGATACGGATCCAGGATTCTATAACAGAACTGTCCAGAACCTGAGAAGCCGGACCAAAAGTATAGGTTACGGTTGTACTGCGATATTTCTGAAGCTGATCATTCAGATTCTTCAGCTTCTGCTCCATCTCCGGAGTTACCACAGTTTCCGGCTGCACATATACGGCTGTTCCAAGAGAAATGCGGATTTCTCCACCCAGAAGATCCTCCTGAAAGATACGGTCAAGAGTTTCATTCACATGACTGATCAAACGCTGCTCATCGATCTCATTTCCTTGTACATCAGCTGTAATGGCAAAAGCTTTTTTCTGTTCATCATAGGCAATGGAAGCACTGACAGAAGCCGCGCGCTTCTTATTATTAAAGTGTGACGCAGAAAGAGCCGTCTGTTCCTGCTGTTTATCCTTCTGCACCTGATAGCCAATCTTAAAATTCACCGGATGAGCAAAAATCTGCCTGTCTGCATCTCTTTCTTTTTTAATGGCATCCAGCTGCGTCTTCAGAATATTCGTATCCAGAGAATAACCAAGATCTTTCATGGTAATCCTATACACTTCTCCGCCGTCCTCCTGAAAACTGATCTCCCGGCCGGCAAACGTCTCTGCGATTTTTTGTTCCGCTTTCTCCGCTGTAAGATGGGACACATTCATCCCATAGATTTTTATCTCACGCCCCAGCGTATTTTTGTCCACAATATGTATATACAGAAAGAAACCTGTTGTCAAAAGCACTGCTGCTGCAATGCAAGTCACCAGTATGATCTTCAGTGTTTTTCTGCTTAATCTGATTTTATGCTTCATGTCCCGTTCCCCTGCATCTTCTGTACTATCAATCTATGACCAGCTGCCCTCTGTCTATTACCACAGAAGCACGATCCTTTTCCAAAACCACAGTTCGATACATCTGATACTGCAGTTTCCATTATATAAATCATCTGAAAGAAATCTGTATTTTTCGCTTTCCTTTCCAAAATCTGTATTTTGCATCTCTGACGCGGCTTAGCTTATATTACACGAAGACCGCTGCGGAGCCGCACAAGTTTTTCTCCCATAACAGGCTTCATCAAAGCGAAGGCTTCCTCTCCCGTACAATGTCCGGTATAAAAGACCGTATCATAACCTGCCAGTTCTCTGGCATTGGCAAGTATGGTAGCTGCTTCCTCTTCTGTATAGGGTGTTTTTTTCATCATGTGAAAACCGCTTATTACTCTGGTCGGAAATCCCTGATAGAGCTCCTGATATTTATCCAGGATATTCAGAATCCCATTGTGGGCACACCCGGAGATCAGCACTTTTTCTTCTCCCTCCTCAATGACCAGACACTGCTCATGAGCAAAGGAATCCTGCTCTTCTTTTTCTCCCTCTTTTTTTGTGAGCGCAAGATTGCTCTGAGGATAGTACCGTCTTCCGGTAATGTCCGTAAAAAGAGACAGTTCTTCATCCAGCTTGCAATTACCCTGCAGCAGTTTTATCTGCGGAAGCTTCAGAATTTCTTTATCAATACCAATATACCTATCCCCATGGTAATAATCTCCGCCGGCCAGCCTCTGCATATAAATGGATGCTGACGGATTTAATTCTGAAAATGCAAGGATTCCTCCGGAATGATCATAATGTCCGTGGCTTAAGAACACCGTATCCACCGCTGTCAGATCAATTCCCAGTATTTCTGCATTTTTGAGAAAGCCATCTGAGGATCCCGTATCCATCAAAAGCTTATGCTTTTTCGTCTCTATATAAAGGGACAGTCCATGTTCAAAAAGAACCCCCTCTGCCCCACAGGTGTTTTCCATTAGTGTGATGATCTTCATAGCTGTTTCCGTCCTTTATTCCGGCAGATCACTTCCGCCTTTTTCTATTATCATACACCTTTTTTATATGTGTGTGAATACCTGATACAGAGCAAAACAGAGGAAAAGGCAGATCACCATGCTCTGCATATTTCTTCAGAAAATACCGCACAGCATATGATCTGCCTTTTATAAATCGTCTGTCCAAACAGCAAACGTAAATCATCTTTCTCTGCAAATTCAGATTTTTTTCCGTTTTTCGTAATCCTTCAGAGCCTCCAAAGCCTTCTTTGACATTGGGAAAAGGATAAAGATATTAAACAGTGTCATAAGTCCCACACCTACATCTCCAAGATCCCACACAACTGTATATGCCGCCAGGCCTCCGATAAACAGCATGATCAGAGCAACAATCTTATATGCGGTCTGAGAGATCCAGTTATCACCAAACAGATATGCAACATTTGATCTTGCGTAAAACAGAATTCCAATAAAAGTAGAAAAACTGAACAGCCACAAAGTAACTGCAATAAATATAACACCAAAAGTCCCCAGATGATATCTCATAGCTTCCTGAAGAAGATCCATTCCTGCCAGTCCATTTGTAAGAGTCTCTGGTGTAAGGAGCATGATCATGGCCGTGCAGGTACAGATTAAAATGGTATCGATAAAAACACCAAGTGCCTGACCCAGTCCCACCTTTGCCGGATGATCTGTCTCTGCAGTAGCTGCCGCACATGGAGCTGATCCGGAACCTGCTTCATTAGAAAAAAGACCTCTTTTTACACCATTCATCAGTACCGCTCCAAATCCGCCTGCCACAACCTGGCGAAATCCAAATGCTTCCTGAAAGATTTTTGCAAACACAGACGGCAGCATACGGATATTCAGCAGAATAAGCACTACTGTGATCAGCAGATATAAGCCCGCCATAATCGGAACCATCACATCAAGAACCTTTACCGTCGCGTTTTTACGAAGAACGATCACTGCCGCCAGTACCACCAATGCTATCGTGCTGTACAGAGGAGGAATGTGAAAGGCATTTTCAAATGCAGAAGATACAGAGTTGCTGATAACCTGGCTGATACCGCACCAGCAGATCAGACCGGAAACAGCAAACAGTACCGGAAGAAGCATATGTCTTTTTTGTTTTCCGCCTCTTTTTTCCTGCAGATACTTATGTATGTAATAGGCCGGACCCCCGCGGTAGCCTCCATACAACGGGTCTTTTTCTTTATAAAGCTGTGCAAGTGTTCCTTCAATAAATGCTGTTGAAGATCCGATCAGGGCCGTTACCCACATCCAGAATACAGCGCCTGCTCCACCTGCCGAAATTGCAGCCACAACTCCCACCAGATTTCCCATTCCCACACGGGTAGCAGTAGAAACAATCAGCGACTGCATCACGGATAAAGAACCTTTTTTCTTTTCTGTCTTCCCGGTAACAGCCTTTACCATATCCGGAAACAACCGGATAGGAAGGAATTTCGTACGCACCGTAAAATAAATCCCTGCAGGGATCAGAATGATCACAAGAAGTGACAGAGGAAGTGTTCCTCCTCCCGGCAGCGGGATCGTGATCAGATCTCCCCATAAAAATTTGTAAACTGCCTCAATAATCGCTACTATCCAATCTCCCATAACTCCTCCTGATTTTCTTGAACAATGATAGTATTTAGTATATAATACTTTTTATAATTTGAAAAATTGATAGTTTTAATCAAAAGCATTTAAAATTTCAATGCTTAATACAGGAGGTTTTTATGGAGATCAGAAATCTGGAAAGCTTTATTCAGGTAGCAGAACTGGGCAGCTTTACAAAAGCAGCGGAAAGTCTCGGATATACCCAGTCCTCTGTTTCCACACAGATCCGTCAGCTGGAAAATGAACTTGGGATCCCACTTTTTGAGCGGATCAATCACAGTGTCAAATTAACAGAAAAGGGCAAGGAAATACTTTCCCTTGCCCATCAGCTGTTTCGTACTGCCGACGCTATTAAAAAAACTGCAGACAATCCTCTCACCCTTTCCGGGCATATCCGGATTGCCATTGCCCCCTCTCTGTGCCACTGGCTGTTCCAGCATAATTTCGAACAGTTTCATCAGCTTTTTCCCGAAATCTCTCTGGAGCTGATCAGCACCAGCACAGAAACCATGTTCCAGCTTCTGAACCGAAATGAAGTGGATCTGGTCTATACGCTGGATCATCATATTTATGACCGAAATTACGTGATCGCATACGAAGCACCGGTTGCCTGTCACTTTGTCTGTTCTGCCGGACATCCTCTTGCCTGCGAAAAAACAGTTTCATGGAAAACACTGATCCGCCAGTCCTTTGTCCTTACAGAACGCAGTACCAGCTATCAGAAGCTGCTGGATGAGTATCTGACCAGCCGATCCATGGAAATCACACCTTTTCTGGAACTTAGCGACACAAGTCTTATCACCAGCATCCTGCAGAAAGGTTCCGAAGTTTCTTTTCTGCCGGATTATGTGACAGAAGCTGCTGTCCGAAGCCACAAGCTGGCATATCTCCATGTACCGGGACCGGACATAGAAATATGGAAACAGGTCCTTTATCATAAAAATAAATGGATCTCTCCGGCGCTCCAGGCAATTATGGATTACCTGGGCGGGGAGGCCTTCAAATAAAGAACTTTGTATCAGATTTCATACCATTTGATCTCATTTGCTTCCATGTGGAGATCAAAGCTGGTTCCGTCGCCACGGTAAACGGTCGTATCCTGCGGTTCATAAGTATTATTTACCACGCAGTATTTTCCGTTCTTTACATAAGCGTGGACTTCTACGTTATAGTTTGTTGAATACCATAAGTTCAGTTCTTCTTCTGCAGATGCAGACCACAGAACAGAGCGATACAGCACACGACTGTTCTCAAAGCTGTATGGAAGACCACTGATATACACACCACGGCCTTTTCCAAATGTTTTCACTGCCATTTGAACTTCTTTGTCTTTCTGGATCAGGATCTCTGTTTCCGGAAGGGCAAAGATATTCTTCTTGCCTTCACCGAAATCCACTTCTCCTGCACAGTCCTTCAGGATAAAGTGATCTCTGTGCTCTTCCCAGTTATATTTGTCTGTATTCAGGTTAAATCCTCTCTCTTCTTCTACACCAAGGATGTCATCCAGCTGGAAGAATTTACCCTGCCACTGATGAGCGCCAGGCTCGCCTACGCCGATAAATCCGCCGCCGTTATATACAAACTCACGAACTGCTGTGCTGACAGTTTCATCGATCCAGTATTCTCCGCCACTCTGTGCAGTATCTGCATCTCCTACATTGATCACCACGTCAAAGTTTTTCAAAAGCTGAGGATCTGCCTTAATGTCTTCAAAGCTGATAAATGCAACATCAAAAGGAGCACCGCTCAGTGCTTCGATCACTCCAAAGTAGGAATAGTTCTGTTTATAATAGAGACCGTGATGCACCATATGGTTGCCCCATGCGCGCATTTTACCCCAGCAGTTCAGAACAGCTACTCTCTTGACACAGTAAGGAGTAACCCCCTGGATATTGTCATAAAGAGTACGGAATTCCTGGCACACTTCCTTGATATAGTCTACAAAATCCGGGAACTGAAGAGCAAGCTTCAGATAACCGCCATAACCAATTCTCTGGATGGGACTTCTCAGGATTGCTCTTCTTGCTGTTACCCAGTTTACCTTTGCTTCTTTTACCGGGTCACCGCCTTCATGGAAGGTATCCGGGAAGAAATACGGAAGGAAACGTCCCTCTGTATATTTTACATGTTTGATATCACTGAAAAGACGAAGAGTTGCTCCGTTTCCAACACTTCCTACTACTGCATCAAGACCGATCTGAGCAAATTCATCCATAAACGGCTCCATACCAATCCAGTGATCTCCCATAAACATCATGGCCTCTTTGCCATACTCATGTACGATATCTACCATTTCCTTTGCAAGAAGAGCAACCTCTCTGCGCTGGAATGCCTGGAAATCGCAGAATTCTTTGGAAGGAATACGATAGGTATTATTCATATATCCCTGATCAATGATAAATTCCGGACGGAACGCATAGCCCACTTCCTTTTCAAACTGCTCCAGGATATACGGGCTGACAGATGCGGAATATCCATACCAGTCTACATATTTTTCTCTTGCCATTTCATCGAAGATCAGTGTGAACTGATGGAAAAATGTAGTAAAACGCACTACATCCACATACTCATGTGTTTCCAGGAAACGACGGAGACGGTTAAGAGAATACTCTCTGGTTGCCGGCTGACGCACATCGAAGGTCATCTGCGGTTCCACGTCTTTCCAGTCATTTACAACTGCATTATACATATGAACCGGATCCCACATGATATAGGCGAGGAAGCTTACGGTATACTGATGGAAACGTTCTGCCTGGATCACTACATTTCCTGTTTCTTCCTGATAGGACCATTTCTCACAGGAAACAGGCTGACCGGTTGTACGGTCCATAACCTCCCACCATTTGCGGATATCATCTCTTGTATTGACTGCAAGCATATCCGGATACAGATGATCCATAAGGTGGATTTCCAGACTCTCCTCAACTGCTGTATGGATGGAAGTCATAATATACATCTGCTGGATTTCTTCCGGATGTGCCTTTGCCCAGTTGTTATCCTTACGGGTTGTATAATAAGTTGCATAAATCTTGGAGCCGGTATCCTTCAGCTCCTGGGGAAATTCTGTGCCGTCACAGTCGCGGATGGCATCTGCCCCCCATTCCTTCATAATATCAAGTGTTTCTTTGATCACGTCCAGATCCGTAGGAATCGTGACTCTTCCTCTTTTTTCTGCCATGTTTTTTACCTCCATTACTATTGTGTAAAAATCTCCCTGTACGAATATTTCCTTTTTCTAAGTATAGGATAATGATTCTGGCCTGTGAATTCAATTGTCTTTTTGCTTTGTTTTTTAGAAATCTTGCTGTATAACTTTTTTTGTGATATGATGAAATTATTAAGTTTTATAAAACAATTCCAAAAACAAAAACACTAATATTTGCCATATAGAAAGGAGCCGCCATGAGCAGCCGTTCTCTGCTTTTCACTTCCAGTTCCTGTCCCTCTGTAGATGCGGTACTTATCTCTGCCTCCGCCTCCCGGTACGAGGGCGACTGGTCCAGTATCCCCCACTCCCATGGATTTACCGAGCTTTTTTATGTACGGGAGGGAAAGGGGAATTTTCTTATCCAGGATGATGTGTTTCCCATTACAAAAGATGATCTTATTATTATCAGCCCTCATTTAAGCCACACAGAGCTTTCTGACAGCAGCCACCCGCTCAGTTATTTTACTGTAGGTGTAGACGGGATCAGTTTTTCTTTTCACGATCATAAAGATTTTAAGATTTTTAACTGCCGGCAGAAAAAAACAGATCTGCTTTTTTACTTTCATTCAATTTTTCAGGAACTGGATCAGAAACAGGACGGATATGAAAGCATCTGCAGAAACATGCTGGAAAGCCTTACCATCCAGCTGAAAAGACTCACCGATTCAGCTTTTGAGGTTGTCTCCTCCCAGCAGCCCAGCCGGGAATGCGCAGATATCAAACGTTATCTGGATTCCAGCTACAGCGAACCTATAACTCTGGATCAGCTTTCTGCCATCAGCCATTTAAACAAGTATTATCTGAGTCATGAATTTACCAAATATTATGGTATCTCCCCCATCAGCTATCTGAACCGCAGAAGGATCGAAGTCTGCAAGGAGCTTCTGGAAACTACAGATTACGGAATTTCCGATATTGCCCACCTTACCGGCTTCTCTTCTCAAAGCTATCTTTCTCAAAGCTTTCGCAAATACTGCGGTATGTCAGCAGGAAGCTACCGTAAACTGGCAAAAAAAGCTCTTCCCGTAAACAAGGCAGCACTACAATCACAATCAAGAAAATAATCCAGCAGACGAGGTATTTCCATGGACAGAATCCTTACTTATTCCATTACAAAAGATCACAGCGGCACACAAATTCTGGATTTTCTGCGTGCAAAAGGATTTTCCAGAAATATCCTTTCCTCCATGAAGTCCCAGAAAGATGCCATCCTTTTAAACGGACTCAAAACCGGAGGAAGAACACTTCTATCCGATGGGGACATTCTCCGCATCCATATCCCGGAAACCGGCGATCCGGAAAATATCCCTCCAACCTCCATAAATCTGGATATTCTTTTCGAAGATCAGGATATCCTGGTTGTAAACAAACCTGCCGGAATGCCGGTACATCCTTCTATGGGCAACTACGAAAATACCCTTGCAAACGGCGCCGCCTTTTATTTCCTGCAGCAGGGAAGTTTCTGCCCTTTCCGCTGTATCAACCGGCTGGATCGTGACACCTCCGGTGCTCTGATTCTTGCAAAAAATCCTTTCAGCGCGGCCCTTCTTTCCTCCCAGATGAAAAAAAGAGAGATTCGCCGTACATACCTTGCAGTAGTCAAAGGGATTCCTCCCTTAAACGGAAAAATCTCCGCACCCATTGCAAGGCTTGGAGATTCTGTGATCAAACGATGTGTAGACTATGAAAAAGGAGAGGCAGCGGTTACCTTTTATCACCGTCTTGCCTCTCACAAAAACATGTCTCTCATGGAGCTTCACCTGGAAACCGGAAGGACACACCAGATCCGGGTCCATATGGGATATCTGGGTTTTCCCCTTCCCGCCGATTATCTATACTGCCCGGATTATACCTTTTTCCAAAGGCAGCCTCTGCATTCTCTGCAGCTGGAATTTCGTCATCCCGTCACCGGAGAAGAGCTGTGTTTCCTGGCTCCTGTTCCGGAGGATATGGTCAGAGGATTTTCATGAACGGTTCTTCTCGTAAATCACAAGAAGCCCCTTCAGCAAAAGATCCGGGTCCCGGATCATATCCCGTTTACAGTGAGGAATGATTTTTTTTGACATTCCTCCTGTAGCGATCACCGTCACCTTCTGTCCCAGATTTTCTTCGATCCTGTCTATGATACCGTCTACTGCAGCAGCATTTCCATAAAGAATACCGCTTTTCATACAGTCCACTGTATTTCTTCCTATCAGTCTTTTTGGTTCCTCAATGCTGATCCCGCTGAGCTGGGAAGCCCTTGCTGTCAGCGCGTCCAGAGATACCCGCACGCCTGGAAGGATCATTCCTCCCATAAAACGCTTCTTTTCGTCTACGACAGAAACAGTTGTGGCAGTTCCCATGTCTACAATCACAAGAGGCACAGGATAAAAAGTCATGGCTGCAACAGCATCCGCCACACGGTCCGCCCCCATTTCTCCCGGATTATCCAGCATGATATTCAAGCCGGTCTTCAGCCCCGGTCCTACTACCATAACCTCTTTTTTCAGGATCTTCTCTGCTGCCAGCTTCGCCACATTGGTGATCTGAGGTACAACAGAAGAAATAATACATCCTTCAATATCCTGTTTTTTGATATGATAAATATCAAGAACTGTTTTCAGGTCAATGGCATATTCCAGTTCTGTTTTTGTGCGTACCGTAGAGAGACGTTCTACGAAGTAGGTTTTTTCCCGATCGATACAGCCCACAACAATATTGGTGTTTCCGATATCAATAGCTAAGATCATATTTTCTCATTCCTAACGTTATTTCTAATACTTCCGTTTATAATTTTTCGTTAAAACTTCTGTTTATTTTGCAGGGATTGCCTGAGCAGCCGGAAGAAGATGTGCCCGGGAAAGGGCTGCGCCTACTGCTCCTGTGATCACGGTAGAAGAAACCATTTCACAGACCGCATTAATACCCACAAAAGCACAGCAGAACAGAATCACATTCTGACCGCCGATCATTTCTTTGATATATGAGGTATTTCCAAACATTCCGATCAATGCTGTCATAAAGAACAGCGTATTAAGAAATGCAGAGAAAAATCCGGTTACTGCACAGGATACATAAATATTTGTCTTTTTGCGCATAAACCGGAATATGTATCCAATGCAAAATCCATCCAGAAGTCTCGGAAGAAATCTCTGGAGAAATGCCAGAAGCGGATTGATACTAAAAAGCATGGCTCCCATTGCACTGGTACCACCGATTCCGATACACTGCCCAAAACTGGTAAGTCCAAAAATAGCTCCTGCAATAGCTCCCCCTGTGGGTCCCAGCACAACAGCGCTGACAGCAACCGGGATCACATTAAAAGAGATTGCCAGAGGACCGATGTTCAAATACCCCAAAGGAGTATATGCCATAAGCAGAAGAATGCCGGACATCAACCCTAACATGGTAAGCTGTGACGTAGTGAATTTCTTTGTTGTTTTCATTTTTTCCTCCTTGTTATCGTTCCCTCTTCAGGGATACAATACGGTGCGGAACTGCGGGCCGGAATTTTTATTTGCCCGCTTCCTGGTAAACGGGTTACACTTCCCTCTCTTTTAAAATAGAGAGAATCTTATCCAGAATGACATTGGCTGCATCCTCTTTGCTCATCAGCTTAAGTGACACTTCCTCATTCTGTGTAATCAGGGTCAGCACATTTGTGTCTCCCTGGAATCCGGCGCCTGCCACTTTAAGATTGTTGGCTGCCACCATATCCAGATGCTTCTTCTGAAGCTTGGCCCTGGAATTACCGATCATATTTTGTGTTTCCATGGAAAATCCACATAAAAACTGTTCCGGGCGTCTGTGTTCTCCCAGATATTTCAGGATATCGTCTGTTTTTTCCAGTTCTATGTTCATTTCGCTGTCATGCTTTTTCATCTTTTCGTCTGCAACATGAATCGGACGATAATCCGCCACTGCTGCAGCCTTTATAATAATATCCTGTTCCTCACTGACTGATGTGACTGCCTCAAACATGTCTCTCGCAGTGATCACAGGTACTGTTTTTATAAAAGGAGGCGGATCTATGGCACAGGGACCTGTTACCAGTGTCACCTCTGCTCCACGGAGCATAGCTGCCCGCGCAACAGCATATCCCATCTTCCCCGAAGAATGGTTTGTAATATAACGAACCGGGTCAATAGACTCCTGCGTCGGTCCGGCTGTTACAAGGAGTTTTCTGCCTGCAAGATCCTTTTCACGGGCAATTTCTCTGAGGATATACTGAAGAAGTACCTCTGGCTCCGGCATCTTGCCGGCTCCGGTATCTCCGCATGCCAGATATCCCACTGCGGGATCAATAACTCCAAAACCATAATGCTCCAGGATTTTCAGATTATCCTGGACAACAGGATTTTCATACATATTCGTATTCATTGCCGGAGAAATATATTTTTTACATTTACATGCCATAACGGTAGTAGTCAGCATATCATCTGCAATACCATGGGCAAGCTTACCGATCACATTAGCACTTGCCGGAGCGATCATTACCACATCTGCCTGCTTGGCAAGAGACACATGCTCTACCTGAAACTGAAAATTCCTGTCAAAGGTGTCCACCAGGCATTTATTTCCTGTCAGTGATTCAAATGTGATGGGATTGATAAAATTCGTGGCATTCTCCGTCATAAGTACATGAACCTGTGCATGAAGCTTGTTCAGTGCGCTGGCAAGATACGCGATCTTATATGCAGCGATACTTCCGGTAACACCAAGAAGCACTGTTTTTCCCTTTAACATTCCGTTTTCCTCCTGTAAATTTATAGTTTCATTTTCTATTCTACCAATCTGCCTCTGTGATTGCAATGGATTTTTTGCGTGTTTATATTTTTATACACCATTTTTCATAAATATTCGATATAATAATTTCTATAACTTTTAAAAAGGAAGATGATTTTATGAATTCATATCAAATCACTGAGTGGTGTGCTCATTTTATACGTGAACAGGTAAAACCTGGAGATCTTTGCATAGATGCCACTATGGGAAATGGAAATGATACGCTTCTTCTCAGCACTTTATGTGGAGAAGATGGACATGTGACTGCTTTTGACATCCAGGAACAGGCTCTTATCCATACAAAAAAGCGCCTGACCGATGCAGGCGCTCCTGATAATTATACACTTCTCCTGGAATCTCATATAAACATGAACCGCTATGCAGAATCTGATTCCATAAGCTGTATTGTCTTTAATCTTGGCTATCTCCCTGGCGGTGACCACAAAAAAGCCACCAAAGGAGAATCCAGTATACAGGCTCTTACACAGTCCCTTACTTTACTGAAAAAAGGAGGTATGATTTCTCTGTGCATCTACAGTGGCGGAGATTCCGGTTTTCAGGAAAGAGAGCAAGTTCTTTCCTGGCTGAAAGACCTTGACTCCAAAAAATATCTGGTAATCCGCAGCGACTATTATAATCGCCCCAACAATCCGCCGATACCAGTACTGATCATACGGCTGTGATACTTTTTCTCTTAAAGAATATCAATGTATTCTCCATTTAATGCTTTATTCATGCTGCGGACAGCACAGAACTTTCCGCACATAGAACAGCTGTCCTCATGTTCCGGGGCACGATCATCACGAATACTTTTAGCAGTTTCAGGATCTATGGAACACTCCCACTGCTTTTCCCAGTCAAAGGTTCTTCTTGCATCTGCCATGGCGTCGTCCATGTCCCTTGCATGAGGAACTTTTTTAGCGATATCTGCCGCATGAGCAGCAATCTTCGAAGCAATGATACCCTGCTTCACATCCTCCACATTTGGAAGGGCAAGATGTTCTGCCGGTGTCACATAACAAAGAAATGCAGCTCCTGCTGATGCTGCAACCGCCCCGCCGATAGCAGAAGTAATATGGTCATAGCCTGGAGCAATATCAGTAACAATGGGTCCCAGAACATAAAAAGGTGCTCCCATACAGATTGTCTGCTGAAGCTTCATATTTGCTTCAATCTGATCCAATGGCATATGACCTGGTCCCTCTACCATAACCTGCACGTCTTTGGCCCATGCGCGTTTTGTCAGTTCACCCAGGCGCACCAGTTCTTCAATCTGGCATACATCACTGGCATCTGCAAGGCAGCCTGGACGGCAGGCATCTCCAAGAGAAATTGTCACGTCATATTCCCGGCAGATATCCAGGATTTCATCATAATATTCATAAAAAGGATTCTCTTCTCCGGTCATGCTCATCCATGCAAACACCAGAGATCCGCCTCTTGATACAATATTCATTTTCCTTTTGTGCGTACGGATCTGGTCTATTGTCTTTCTTGTGATCCCGCAGTGAAGAGTCACAAAATCAACTCCATCCTCCGCATGCAGGCGGATCACATCAATAAAATCCTTTGCAGATAATGTAGAAAGATCTCTCTGATAATGAATCACGCTGTCATAAACCGGAACGGTGCCGATCATAGCCGGGCATTCTCCCGTCAGTTTTTTTCGGAAAGGCTGCGTATTTCCATGAGAAGAAAGATCCATAATCGCTTCTGCACCCATATCTACTGCTGCCATTACCTTTTTCATCTCTACATCGTAATCCTTACAGTCTCTGGATACTCCAAGATTAACGTTGATCTTAGTGCGCAGCATGGAGCCCACTCCATTAGGGTCAATACAGGTATGGAGCCTGTTTGCACAGATCACTGCCTGTCCTTTGGCCACAAGATCACGGATTTCCTCCTCTGTACGATATTCCTTTTCTGCCACAATCTTCATTTCCGGTGTGATGATGCCGCGCTTTGCCGCATCCATCTGTGTTGTATATTCTCTCATATATTTTCCCTTTCGTCTTTTTTATAAGTTATCCGATATCCATGATCCAGAGGTCCGCTTCCTGCGCCAATGTCAAGCCCTGCTTCAAGAGCTCCGGAAATATATTCCTTAGCCTCTTTCACTGCCTCTTCTACATCCATTCCTTTTGCAAGAAATGATGCAATAGCAGAAGACAATGTACACCCTGTTCCGTGTGTATTGGGATTCTGGATTCTCCGCCCCGGAAACCAGGTAAGCCGGCCATTGGCACAAAGAAGGTCATCCGCATCGCTGACACTGTGTCCTCCTTTTAAGAGCACTGCCCGGATACCACGTATTCCCAGATATAAGGCTGCTTCCTCCATATCTTCTTTGCTTCTTATTTTTCTACCGATAAGCACCTCTGCCTCAGGAATATTTGGCGTAATGACTGATGCCATGGGAAACAGCTGATCTTCCATGATCGTCCGTGCCTCTTCCTGCATAAGAACTGAACCGCTGGTGGACACCATCACAGGATCCACTACTATTTTTTTGGCTCCATAATAACGAAGCTTGTCTGCGATCACGCGGACCAGAGGTCCGGAGGAAACCATACCTATTTTTACAGCATCCGGATAAATATCCTCAAAAACTGCGTCCAGCTGCTGTTCTAAAAATTCCGGAGCAACCTCCATAACTGCTCTTACACCCATGGTATTCTGAGCAGTCAACGCCGTTACCGCACTCATGGCATAGACTCCGTTCATGATCATAGTTTTAATATCTGCCTGTATTCCCGCGCCTCCGCTGGAATCACTTCCTGCAATGGTTAAAACTGTAGGACGTTTCATAAGCACACTGTCTCCTGAATTTTTTTCTTTAATCGGGCTGTTTCTTTTTTGATATCAGCAGCTCCAAACACCGCAGATACCACAGCCATTCCTGCCATTCCACCGCCCCTAAGAGTATCTGCATTTTCATATGTGATCCCGCCTATAGCCACTACCGGAATTCTGACAGAACCACTTATTTTTTTCAGCTGCTCCAACGTAATACGAATGGCATTTTTTTTTGTAGGAGAAGGGAACACCGCTCCCACTCCAATATAATCGGCTCCTTCCTGCTCTGCTCTCTGTGCCTGTTCTGTTGTTTTTGCCGTAGCTCCGATGATAAAATCCCCGGGAACCATTTTTCGGATCTCTTTTACCGGAGTATCTTCTATACCTACATGCACTCCGTCTGCACCGCTTTTTAAAGCTACCTCCACATTGTCATTAATGATCAGAGCTGTTCCATAGCTATGACAAAGAGCCGTCATCTCCCTGGCTTCTTTGAGAAACGCCTCCTGAGACATATCTTTTTCGCGAAGCTGTATCAACGTCGCACCGCCATTTAACGCTTCTTCTACCTGTTGATACAAAGTTTTCTCTCCCGTCCATTTCCTGTCTGTCACTGCATAAAGCAGCAGCATTTCCTTTTTAAATTTCATCCGTTCACTCCTTGAATCCTTCCAGATATTCTTTCGGATCTTCACAGGTCATAAGTCCACTCATCACACAGGCTCCTGATGCTCCTGTCCGCCGTATTTTTTTCATATCAGTTCCAGTGATCCCACCTATGGCATAAACCGGAACAGAAACTCTCTGACACACCTGCTTCAGAAACTCCAGACCTCTCCCCGGCAGTCCTTTTTTACAGTCCGTATCAAAAATATGTCCGACTGTGATATATGTACAGCCCATCTTCTCTGCCATAACTGCATCCTCTCCCGAATGACAGGAAGCTCCCATAATCCGAAACTTCTTTCTCTTTTCCGGATCCATATTCATAAGTACCGAAAGCGGAAGGTGAACTGCATCGCATTCCAGCTCAATGGCTGTATCACAAAAACAGTGAAGGATACATTGCGTTTCCTGTTTCCGGCAGATTTCCAATACCTGTTCTGCAAGATTCCTGTATTCTTCTTCCAAAAGATCCTTTTCTCTAAGAATGATTCCAGCCGGATGGGCTGCCGCTATCTTCTCTATACGATCAAGGAACTTTTCTCTGCACAGCTTTCTGTTTGTTACAGACAGGATATCGGAACCATTTATGATATCTGCTCTTTTTTTCATATCCTTCAGTACCTTTCTCCAACATTCCTATACATAAACATAATCATTCAATACCGGCTGAAGACCTTCCTCTTCAATATCCTGGTACATGTCATCCAGACTTCTGCTGTCATCAATTTCAAACTGCTCGTCTCCAGATATCTCCTGAGACTCTTTTCCCCTGTACTTCTTTTCATGATCTCCAATGCCGGTAGAAACACCTGCCGATACCTTTGTAGCTGCTATTTTTACAATGCCGTTACGGAACTGTGCACTCTCTCTGGAGGATACGGTAATTCCTGCAAAAGGCAGAAAGATACGATAGGCACAAATTATCTGGCATAGCTGTTTTTCATGAACATCCAGAGGATTGATCTTGTCGTTATTGATAATCGGGCGAAGTCTTGGACAGGAAAGAGACATTTCTGCATGAGGATATTTTCTCTGAAGAAAATATGCATGAAGTCCGGTTGCCAGCGCATCCTTCCGAAAATCCGAAAGACCCAGAAGGGCAGAAAATGCCACACCTCTCATGCCTCCTTTCAGCGCTCTCTCCTGCGCATCAAACCGATACGGCCATACTCGTTTATGCCCCATCAGATGAAGCGTTTCATATTTATCCGCATCATAGGTCTCCTGAAAAACAGTCACATAATCTGCACCGCACTTATGCAGGTATGCATACTCCTCTGTATTTACCGGATAAATTTCCAGTCCTACCATGCGGAAATATTTCCGTGCCAGTCTGCAGGCTTCACCGATATATTCCACATCACTCTGGCTGCGGCTTTCTCCTGTCAGGATCAAAATTTCTTCCATTCCGCTGTCTGCGATCACCTGCATCTCTTTTTCAATCTGTTCCATAGAAAGCTTCATCCGATTGATATGGTTGTAGCAGTTAAAACCACAGTAAACACAGTAGTTTTCACAATAATTCGCAATATATAAAGGAGTGAAAAAATATACGGTATTTCCAAAATGTCTGCTGGTCTCTCTGCTGGCTTTCTGTGCCATTTTTTCCAGAAACGGTTCTGCCGCAGTAGAAAGCAAGGCTTTGAAATCTTCAATAGAGCATGTTTCGTGTTCCAGGGCTGCCTTTACATCTGCAGCTGTATACTGGCTATAATCATACTCTTTCATATGGTTTATAACATTTTCACATACATCTGACTGGATTTTTTCCATTCCGGGAAGATATTCCATGTGATTTTTTCGAAAAGAAGGATCCGTTTCCAGACGATGTTTTTTTTCCAGTGCCTTTTCTGAAAGAAATTCAGAATCGATAAAAAACTGATTCTCCATAATTACACCCCTTAATCTCTGAGAAATCCTGTCAACGGATCAGAAGCAGAGCCTCCTCTGGTAAGAACCCTTCCAAGTCCGGAAAGATATGCTTTCCGTCCCGCCTCAATTGCCTGACGAAATGCAGCTGCCATCAGCGGAAGATCTCCGGCTGTGGCAAGTGCAGTATTTGCCATAATAGCTGCCGCACCCATCTCCATTGCCTCGCAGGCCTGGGAGGGCTTTCCGATCCCTGCGTCTACAATAACAGGAAGATCTATCTCGTCTACCAGAATCTGGATAAAATCTTTTGTAGCAAGCCCTTTATTAGATCCGATAGGAGAGGCCAGCGGCATAACTGCAGCTGCTCCGGCATTGACCAGATCACGAGCCGCATATAAATCCGGATACATATACGGAAGCACCACAAATCCTTTCTCAGCCAGAATTTCTGTAGCACGGACCGTTTCCTGATTATCCGGAAGAAGATATTTGGAATCCCGCATGATCTCGATCTTTACAAAATTTCCACATCCCAGTTCTCTTGCAAGACAGGCAATACGCACTGCTTCCTCTGCTGTTCTTGCCCCGCTGGTATTTGGAAGAAGGGTTACACCTTCCGGAATATAATCCAAAATATTTTCCTGTTCTTTTGTGTTAGCACGGCGGACAGCCAATGTAATAATCTCTGCCCCCGCATCCTTGACAGCTGCTTCAATCAGCTTCAGGGAATATTTTCCTGATCCCAGAATAAAACGAGAATGAAATTCATGTCCTCCAATGATCAGCTTATCGTCCTTCATAATTGTTTCTCCTTTTCCTGCAAGCTTTGTATTTTTAGCTGTTTACTTTATGCATCATGTTCTCCTGCCAGAAGCCGCAGAACCGTCTGAGCCTGATGAGCTGCACAGAGCATCACTCTGGCCGAAAACAGTCCCATCTCCTCTGACACCTCACTGACCCCGTCTCCACACAGGTAAAAATGTTCTGTGACCTTCCGGGTACAGATAGCATTTCCACTTCCAAGTCCTGCCATCCCGGATGCTGACACCAGATATTTTTCTTTCATAAGGCTGAGCACCATATCGGTCAGCAGAGCTTTGTATTCCGGATCGTCAAATGCTTCACAGATAATGTCCGCTTCATTCAAAAGCTGCGGAATATTTTTTTCTGTCAGTTTTTCACAATACGTTTTTATCTCCACATAAGGCGCGGCCTCCTTCAGATTTTCTTTAAGCGCCTCTGTCTTGTTCCGTCCGATCTGATCCGCCTTGTACTGCTGACGATTCAGATTTGAAATATCCACCCTGTCAAAATCTATTAGGATCAATCGTCCTATTCCTGCACGGGCAAGTGCAAACGCAATATGAGAACCGAGACCACCCAGACCGCAGACCGCCACTGCGGCAGATGCAAATTTCTTCTGAAGCTCTTTTCCATGACGCTCTTCAAGCGCTTTGTACATGTCGTCTTTTGTGGGTATCATTTCAGCCTCCTCCAACAAAGCTCACTACTTCTATAACGTCTCCATCTTCCAGAACAGTACTGTCATATTCCGCCTTTGGCAGTATCTCTCCGTTTTTCTCAACTGCCACCCGGGTTCTGCAGTATCCTGTTTTTTCTAAATAATCTGCTACAGTCTGTCCCTGTACCGGCCGTTCTTCTCCATTTATCTTTACCAAAATCTTCACCTCTTTTCCTGATGAGCCCTGACTGTCCTGCCTGTTAAGAAAAAACGGGAAATTACCATTTTCGGTAATTTCCCGTTATACATACACTCATGCTCAGGCATCCCTACGTTGGCATTATCCAAATCAGGTTATCGGTCGAAGGTCATACCTTCCTCTCAGCCTGTCATACAAGCTCCCGTCTGCTTCATTTAATTTTCAATTTTATTATATACTTTTATATAATAAATGACAAGGTTTTTTTACAATTGACCTGAAAGCTGTTTTTTTTTATAATAAACTCAGATTATTATTTCACAAAGGAGAAACAACATGAAAGACTACACAGAATATATCCTGGAACAGGCGCAGAAGCTTCTTTCTATTGACAGTCCCTCCGGCTATACCAGAAATGTAACAGACTGGCTGCTGGAAACTTACAGTGAAATGGGATACCAGCCTCAGCGTACCACAAAAGGCGGTGTACTGGTACAGATTTCAGAGGGGACAAAAGCTGTAACAGATCCTTCTGAAGGTCCTATCCTCCTTACCGGTCATGTAGATACCCTGGGAGCTATGGTTTCCTCCATTACAGATCGAGGAACTTTGAAGCTGACTCCTTTAGGAGGCATGAACCCAAATAATGCTGAAACAGAAAACTGCCGCATCATCACCAGGGAAGGAAAAACCTATACAGGAACTTTCCAGCTATGTAACGCCTCCATCCATGTAAATGGAGACTATAATGATACCAAACGTACCTACAAAGACATGGAAGTACTTCTGGACGAACTGGTATCCACCAAAGAAGATGTCAAAAGCCTTGGTATCATGACCGGAGACATTGTATGCTTTGATCCAAGAACCGTGATCACTCCCTCCGGATTCATCAAAAGCCGTTTTCTGGATGACAAGCTGAGTACCGCGATCCTTATTGGATACGCAAAATACCTGAAAGACGAGAATATCACACCTTCCCGCCGGATCTATCAGCATATTACAGTATTCGAAGAAGTCGGACATGGCGGCTGCGGATCCATTCCGAAAGATGTGACAGAAATGCTTGCTGTAGATATGGGCTGCGTCGGAGAAGGACTTGAATGTACAGAATGCCAGGTTTCCATCTGTGCCAAAGACAGCCGTGGTCCCTCTCATTATGATGTAGTTTCAGCTCTTATCCATGCTGCCCGAACAGCAGATGTAGATTTCGCAGTGGATGTATATCCTTACTATGGCTCTGATGTGGATGCCGCTCTAAGCGCAGGTGTGGATGCCCGCCACTGTCTGATAGGTCCCGGAGTTTACGCTTCCCATGGATACGAAAGAAGTCACAAAAAGGGTGTCAAAAATACATTTGACCTTTTAAAAAGTTATCTGGGATAAAAAACAATCATGGTCAAAAAACCTCTGCCCGCAAAACCAGGCAGAGGTTTTTTATATTCTTTTTATTCTTTTGTATCAGTCTACGATCGTAATTGACTCGATCACCGGCTGCTCTTCTGCCACAATTGTTCCATTGTTATCTACTGGCTGGGCATCTTCGCAGATTTTGTCTACCACATCCATGCCTTCTGTTACATGTCCAAATCCGGCATAATCTCCATCCAGGGATGGGCTGTCCTCATGAACAATAAAGAACTGAGAACTTGCACTGTCCGGATCCATAGCTCTTGCCATGGAGATCACTCCTCTTGTATGAGAAATGTCATTCTCCACACCATTATTGGAAAATTCTCCTTTGATCTCTTCATCAGATCCGCCTCTTCCATTTCCCAGCGGGTCGCCGCCCTGAATCATGAAGCCATCCATGATCCGATGGAAAGTAAGGCCGTCATAAAATCCATCCTGCGCCAGCTTCACAAAGTTTGTCACTGTAATCGGAGCTGTATCCGCATCCAGCTCCACCTGGATTTCACCATAATCCTTAACGATGATCTGCGCATGGTGAATGCCGGTCAGCTCACTGCTGGTATCCAGAACAGCTGCTTTTTCTTTGTTTTCATCCTGGGAAGAAGATTCTTCTCCATCGCTGAATCCGGCTTTCTCGGCCTCTTCATCACTAACAGTTTCTTCTGCATCTGATTTTTCTGCAGCAGCTTCTGTTTTTGTTTCTTCTGATGTTTCTTTCGTTCCGCCGCATCCTGTCAGCATTGCTGCCGAAAGTACCGCGGCACAGAGTACTACCAAAGTCTTATGTTTCATTTTTGTTCCTCCTGATCCTGTTGTTGTATGCGAACCGGGATCTTTCCCTTCGCTTTTTCTGTTTTGTCTGCCGGAGTTTCTCTCTTTCCCGTCTTGAAATTATCGGATTCTGTCCGGGAATCCAACCTTTCTCTGTACTTTGCGCAGTGTCTTTGCTGCATAATAATTTGCCTTTTCTGCATTCTCTTTGATCACAGAGTCAATATATGCCTTATCCTTGAAAAGTCTTGCAAATTCGTCCTGAAGAGGTTTCAGAACAGAAATTACTGCCTCTGCCACTGCCGGTTTCAATTCACCATATCCTTTTCCGTCAAATTCTTTTACCGCTTCATCCGGTGTCTTTCCTGTACATGCACAGTAGATATCGATAAGATTCTTAACTCCCGGCTGTTCCTCACGATAAGCGATGCAGCCTTCAGAATCTGTCACTGCACGTTTAAATTTACGCATGATCGTATCCGGATCATCCATAAGATAAATACTTCCGTTTGGATTCTCATCAGACTTGGACATTTTTCTGGAAGGATCCTGAAGACTCATGATCTTGGCGCCCACCTTGCCTACATATGCTTCCGGAACTGTAAATACATCTCCGTAAATATTGTTAAAACGCTCTGCCACATTTCTGGTAAGTTCCAGATGCTGCATCTGGTCGATTCCTACCGGAACCACATCTGCCTGATACAAAAGGATATCCGCTGCCATCAGAACCGGATAGGTAAAAAGTCCGCCATTGATATTATCTGCATGCTTGGCGGCCTTATCCTTAAACTGTGTCATACGGTTCAGCTCTCCCATATAAGTAAAGCAACTTAAGATCCAGGACAGTTCTGCATGTCCGGATACATGGGACTGATAATAAATACAGTTTTTCTTAGGATCAAGACCTGCCGCAATATAAAGAGTCAGAAGATTACGGGCTCTCTTGCGAAGTTCTGCCGGGTCCTGACGCACGGTAATGGAATGCAGATCCACTACACTGTAAAAACATTCATATTCATCACTTAAAGTCAGCCAGTTTTTCAGAGCACCCAGATAATTTCCCAGTGTAAGGTTTCCTGTTGCCTGCATACCGCTGAATAAAACTTTTTTTCCGTCTATCATGATATTTACCTCTCTTGTTGATGCATTTCTAAGCTGTATACCAGTTTATCATTCTATAGAAATAAAGTCAATGAATTACTGGTTCCCCTTCGTTATTGTTCACAGTAACTGCTTGTTTCCTGCCCCGGACTCTGCTAAAATGATATATCATATATTTCAGGAGGAACACACATGAAAAAAATTGCAAGCTTTACTATAGACCATATTAAGCTGCAGCCGGGAATCTATGTTTCCCGCAAGGATTATCTGGGAGATCAGGTGATCACTACTTTTGATATCCGTATGACCTCTCCTAATGAGGAACCTGTTATGAACACTGCAGAGCTCCATGCTATGGAACATCTGGCAGCTACCTTTCTCCGCAATCATGAGGAATTCGGATCAAAGGTGATCTACTGGGGGCCTATGGGCTGCCGTACAGGAAATTATCTTCTCCTTGCAGGTGATCTGGAGTCTAAAGACATTGTAGGTCTGATCACGGAAATGTTTGAGTTCATCCGTGATTTCGAAGGCGAAATCCCCGGTGCTTCTGCCAAAGATTGCGGAAACTATCTGGATATGAACCTTGGAATGGCAAAATACCTGGCAGATAAATATCTGAAGGAAGTCCTTTATGATATCAAAGAAGACCGCCTGGTATATCCGGAATAATCTGCTCCATTCAAAATCAGCCGTACAAAAAACCAGAGATTCTTTTCCTGACGGAAATCATCTCTGGTTTCTTTTTTACTTCTGTTTACTGAGCTGCGGCCTGATCTGCAGCAGGTGCTGCTGTTCCGGCCGGAGCCTCTGTTGTCACATACTGAGCGCTTACATAGCCCTTCTGTCCATTGATATCAACTTCGATCCACTGACCATCCTCACTGACACCTGTACCGGTAAGCTGATCGCCTACCTTGGTGCTCTGGATGATATTTGTCTGGTCTGTCGTCACGCAGTCTGTACGGATATTTGCCTCATTATTTGCATAATAGGTGGCATCCTTCTTTATGATCTTCACGCCGCTTGCCGTCTGTGAAGTTTCAGGTACAGGCGTTGCGGTTACTGCCGGTGTTGGAGTTGCAATCGGTGTTGGAGTTGCAGTTGGTGTAGGGGTTGCTTTTATCACAGTCACGGTAGAGTCCTCTCCTCCTGTGCTGTATCCACAGCCGGAAGCAATAAGAGTAAGACCTGCCAGTGCAATCAGTAATCTGGATTTCTTCATAAGAATTTTCCTCCTTTATCGCATACCACCACTATACCCCATCACAGGCATGTTATGCAAGTGTTTTTTGCTATTAACATCAGAAACGGAAGTCTCTCCTGCCATTTTCAATCTCTTTAAGATTCCTTGCACAGATTTCTCTTGTCTTTTCCCGGCCTACATTCTGAAGTTCTCGTTCGATCACCTTCAGTCCCTTTTCTCTTGTATCAGGAGAAGCATAGTCCTCCAGATATTCTTTCAAGGTCATCAGTGCATTGGGGTGGCAGCAGTTTGCGATCTGTCCGCCTTTTACAAGAGACATAAAGCGGTCTCCGGTACGTCCTTCCCTGTAGCATGCAGTGCAGAAACTGGGAATATAGCCCAGCTCCAGGAGCCAGTTTACCACTTCGTCCAATGTCCGTCTGTCACTGACATCAAACTGAGAAGAATTTTCCTCCCGGGCTTCCTCCTCTGCATAGCCGCCCACAGAAGTCCTTGAACCGCCGCTGATCTGAGAAACACCAAGGTCCAGAACCTTTTCTCTGCACTTCTGGCTCTCGCGAGTAGAAATGATCATTCCTGTATATGGAACTGCAATGCGGATCACAGCAACAATCTTCTGAAAAATCTCATCCGGTACCGCATTTGTGAAATCTTTCGTATCAATATCATCTGCCGGACAGATACGGGGTACACTGATGGTATGAGGTCCTACTCCGAATCTTGCCTCCAGGTGCTCCGCATGCATAAGGATACCCACAAAATCATAGCGATAGGTTTCCAGTCCAAAAAGTACGCCGCAGCCTACGTCATCAATACCCGCCTCCATAGCACGATCCATAGCCTCTGTATGATATGCATAATCGCTCTTTGGTCCTGTGGGATGAAGAGCCTCATAACTTTCTTTATTATAAGTCTCCTGGAAAAGGATGTATGTTCCGATACCGGCTTCTTTCAGTCTGCGGTAGTTTTCTACAGTGGTTGCCGCAATATTTACGTTGACCCGTCGGATTGCTCCGTTTTTATGTTTGATACTGTAAATAGTTTTAATGCTCTCCAGGATATACTCGATCGGATTATTTTTAGGATCTTCTCCTGTTTCCAGAGCAAGACGTTTATGCCCCATATCCTGAAGTGCGATCACTTCCTGTCGAATTTCTTCCTGTGTCAGTTTTTTCCGCCGGATATGTTTGTTTTTTGCATGATAAGGACAGTAAACACATCCGTTGATGCAGTAATTAGAAAGATACAAAGGTGCAAACATTACGATTCGGTTTCCATAAAATTTCTGTTTAATCTCCTTTGCCACATGATACATTTTGTCGATCAGACGAGGATCTTCGCACTCCAGCAGAAGCGCTGCTTCTCTGTGACTGAGCCCCTTGCAGTCTCTGGCTCTTTCGATCAGATTTTCAATCAGTTCTGTATTATTTTTATTTTCTTTTGCATAAGCAAGAGAATCCAGTATCTCCTGATGATCGATAAATTCTGTTGCTTTTGTTGATTTCGGATCGTACATGATTTCCTCCTTTTTGCCGCTTCATCAGCAGCACTTTTATTTTTTGTAATAATCTCCGCGGTCTGTTACAATCTGACAGCCGATAGTTTCCATACGCTTTTTTAAATTTTTTATTCCTTCTGCCGCCTCGTCTCCTGTGGAAATTTTCCCGTCATAAAGCATATATTTTTTTCTGACCGAAAGAGGTGACAGATTTGGCATCACCACATTGGCGCCGGAAAGAATTCCCAATTCTCTTCCAGAAGGATGGATCGTTCCAAGTGCTGTGGTAGCCGGAAGAAGAACACCCGGAAGCATCAGACGCAGAAGCGCCAGGTAAAAAAGGGTATCTTCCAGTGTACCGTCAGCCTTATCCCTGAAAGGGGTGTCCCCATGAGAAATAAAAGGTCCGATCCCCACCATTTCCGGATCAAGATTCTTTAAAAACAGAAAATCCTCTGCCAGTGTTTCCGGCGTCTGTCCCGGGGAACCTACCATGAATCCTGCACCTGTCTGAAATCCGATCTTTTTAAGTGTCTCAAGGCAGTGTTTTCTGTTTTCCAGTGAAAGAGGTTCCGGATGAAGGATACGGTAATGATCCTTATCTGCTGTTTCATGCCGGAGAAGATAGCGATCTGCCCCGGCCTCACGGAAAGCCCTGTATTCTGCTTCTGATTTTTCCCCAACAGAAAGTGTCAGGGCACAATCTGCATAAGTTTCTTTTATCTGGCAGATCAGATCGGTAAGTCTTTCCTTCGTAAAATATCCATCCTCTCCCCCCTGCAGTACAAAGGTGCGGAAGCCCAGATCGTATCCCTGCCGGCAGCAGTCAAGAATATCCTCTTTTGTAAGACGGTATCTGGCTGCATTTTTATTGCTTCTTCTGATGCCACAGTAATAACAGTCATTTTTACAGTAATTGGTAAATTCGATCAGACCTCTGATAAAAATCTTTTTTCCGTAAATATTTTCCCTGACTTTACACGCCAGTTCCCTGGCATACAACTCCGTTTCCCTGCTTCTTTCTGATATAAGAAAGATCAGTTCTTCTCTGTTCAGGACCTGTGTTTGATAAAGTTTATCGATCAGCTCTCTCATTGATTTTTCTCCGGTATTTTTGAATATACAGTTTTACTGGACACACCCTTCAACATTCCCAGCTTACCAGACAGCGCACTGATTTTTTCCTGGGGTGCATCCAGAATCACACTGATCACAGAAACACCTTTTGAACGATAGGGAATCCCCATCCTTCCAACTATATACTCTCCATAATCATGCAGGATCCGGTTCAGTTCTTCACTTTTCTCCCTGTCTTCTACAATAATGGCAATTACTGCGATTCTTGTTTCCATATCACATCTCCTCTCCTGTTTTTCTATCGGTGTCTGATCATTTTTTATACAAAATAAAACCCGATGTCAGACAGACACCGGGGATATGTACAGAAATACTGCATTTTTCTGCAGTAATACTCTTTTTTCTGTTTCTCTCTCACATCCATTCTTCGCAGGTTTGTCCTTAAAAGTCCGGTGAATATTTTTATTTTATCATATCATTCGCCCAGAAACAAGCAAAACGCACAAGCAAATGCATGTTTTTCATTTTTTTATGGTTGTTTTGTATAATTATTGATTTAGAATACATTTTATATTATACTAGTTCCATAATGCTTAGTGCGGTATGCAGCCAGCTGGCTGAACATGACTCACGGAAAGGAGAAAAATATGGATTCTGCATTATATGCAAACTATCTGGCTATTCTGAAACATGAACTTGTTCCCGCTCTGGGATGTACGGAGCCTATTGCCATTGCCTATGCGGCAGCAAAAGCCAGACAGGTTCTGGGAGAGTTTCCAGATACCATCGAAATGCAGTTAAGCGGAAACATCATCAAAAACGTTAAAGGCGTTACCGTACCTAATTCAGGAGGGCTGAAGGGAATCGACGTGGCAGCTGTTCTGGGAGTTGTCGGCGGCAATGCAGACAAGACTCTGGAGGTTCTGGAAGAGATCCGTCCGGAACATATTGAAAAAACTAAAGAGCTGGTAGAAAAGAAAATCTGTTCCTGTTCTCTGGCAGAAGGGGTATCCAATCTTTATATTGTTGCCAAAGTAGTCAAAGGAGATCATTTTGCCGAGGTTACCATTGTAGATCAGCATACCAACATTATACAGATCGTAAAAGATGACCAGGTGATCCTCTCCAGAGAAACAGAAGAAAAAAAGATTGATTCTGCCATTGACAAATCTAAACTTACTGTAAAAGATATCCTGGATTTTGCCGACCAGGTAAAAATCGAAGATGTCAAAGAAATCCTGGAGCGGCAGATCCGTATGAACACGGCTATTTCTCAGGAGGGACTTGACAATAATTACGGTGCTCAGATCGGCAAAACGCTCATGCATGTCTGGGGCAAAGGCATTACCACCAGGGCCTGTGCCAGAGCAGCAGCCGGAAGCGATGCCCGTATGGGCGGCTGTTCTATGCCGGTTGTGATCAACTCCGGCAGCGGAAATCAGGGAATGACCGTTTCCCTTCCTGTAATCGCTTATGCCGAGGAATGGGAGGTTTCCAGAGAAAAGCTTTACCGTTCTCTTGTAGTCAGCAATCTGATCGCCATCCATCAGAAATTTTATATCGGAAGTCTTTCCGCATACTGCGGCGCTGTCAGTGCAGCCTGCGGTGCCGGTGCCGGGATCACTTACATGTATGGAGGAAGCTATCAGCAGGTATCTCTGACGATCATCAACACACTTGGTAATATCGGAGGCATCGTATGTGACGGGGCAAAACCATCCTGCGCGGCAAAGATCGCATCCTCTGTAGATGCGGCTCTTATGGCATTCCATCTGAGTATTCAGAACAAAAGCTTCCTGCCCGGCGAGGGCATTATCCGCGGCGATGTGGAAGAAACCATCAAAAGTATGGGATATATCGGTCGTGTAGGCATGCGCTCTACAGATACCGAAATATTAAATATTATGATCGACCGTGTAAATGTAGATCAGGAATGCTGATGCAGCGGCTGATCTGACACTCATTTTGAAGGGGGAATTTTAGTCTTATGAAAGAAAACAGTTTTTTTAAAAGCCTTCCGTTTAAGCTTCTTGTAGGAGTTGTACTCGGAATCGTGATCGGACTCGTTCTTAACGCTACAGACGGTTCCGGTATCACCGTCAGCATTCTTAACGTTGTTGTCACACTGAAATATATTCTCGGACAGGTGATCAATTTCTGCGTACCACTGATCATCATCGGCTTTATCGCCCCGTCCATTACCAAACTTGGTAACAGTGCTTCCCGTATGCTGGGCGTTGCCATTGTGATCGCATATGCATCCTCTATCGGTGCAGCTCTTTTTTCTACTGCAGCAGGCTATGCGCTGATCCCGCATCTTTCCATTGTCACAGATGTTGAGGGTCTCAAAGAGCTCCCTCCGGTTGTATTTGAGCTGGCGATCCCACAGATTATGTCTGTTATGAGCGCCCTGGTATTTTCCATTATGATCGGACTTGCCGCTACCTGGAATAAGTCAAAAATGATCACCGGAATCCTGGATGAATTTCAGGCCATTGTCCTTTCAATCGTATCCAAGGTGATCATCCCGATCCTTCCATTCTTCATCGCTCTTACTTTCTGCAGTCTGGCATATGAGGGCTCCATTACCAAGCAGCTTCCTGTATTCCTGCAGGTTATTGTGATCGTACTGATCGGACATTTTATCTGGATGGCACTGCTTTATATACTGGCAGGTGTATATTCCAAAGAAAATCCATGGGATGTTGTACGCTATTACGGTCCTGCATACCTTACTGCTGTAGGAACCATGTCCTCTGCCGCAACACTTGCTGTTGCTCTTCAGTGTGCAGGCAAGGCCAAACCGCTTCGTAAGGATATGGTACAGTTTGGTATTCCTCTTTTTGCAAACATTCATCTTTGCGGTTCTGTTCTTACAGAAGTATTCTTCTGTATGACGATCTCCAAGATTCTGTATGGCTCTATTCCGTCAACAGGAACCATGATCCTCTTCTGTGTACTTCTCGGAATATTTGCTATTGGAGCTCCCGGTGTTCCAGGAGGTACTGTTATGGCATCCCTTGGCATCATCACCGGTGTTCTTGGATTCAACGAGACCGGTACCGCTCTGATGCTCACCATCTTTGCACTTCAGGACAGCTTCGGTACTGCATGTAACGTTACCGGCGACGGCGCCCTGACACTGATCCTTACCGGATATGCGAAGAAACATAAGATCAAAGAGCAGAATATTAATGTAAATCTTTAAATTTTTGTTTGTGGAGACAGACGGATTTCAGTTTCTTATTTCCCATAGACGATGCATATAAAAAAGGCAGATCATGTACTGTGCTGCGTTTCCTGGTAAACCTGTGCGCTGATTTGCTGCCATTCGCACGAACTCGCCTGACGGCTCAGACAACGTGCTCGGCGGCAGCAGCTGACACAGGCTTACCTACGGAAGCCTCACAAGGCACTATGATCTGCCTTTTTCCTTTTGCACCTGAATATGAGCAATAGCCAAATTTCAAATCCGCCGCTAATTCCGGCCTTTGGCCGGCTGCCGACCGCAGGCGGGTTAGCAGTGCGGCACTTTGCGGCATCCCTCCCGAGAACAAAAAGCAGCAGGAATATAAATCCACTGTATAAAAACAAAATTTACAGCATATTTTTTTGTCTCCGGATAAAGGTTCCCAATTTTTCTTCTTTCAGTTTTCCTTCTTCTACTGCGTGATGGCCTCTTAAGAATACGTCATCAATCGTACAGCCAAGCTTAAAGCCTTCAAATGGGTTGTTATCTGTATTATATGCATGGGTTTTGGCAGAGATCACATCTTCCTTAGAAGGATCCAGAATGACAATATCTGCATCGCTTCCAGGCTGGATCACACCTTTTCTTGGATAAACACCGTAAAGTTTTGCCGGATTTTCACTTAACAGCTTGCACATCTGGGCTTCCGTGATCTTTCCTTCCCGGACCCCGTACGTATAAAGAAGTGTTCCTCGTGTCTGCACTCCTGGAAGTCCCCCCGGAATCTTCGTAAAATCCTCTCTGCCTAATGCTTTTTGCTCTAAGCTGAAGCTGCACTGGTCTGTAGCAACAGTCTGAATTTCTTCTTTTCCAAGTGCTTCCCACAAACAGTCCTGATCTTCTTTTTTACGGATAGGTGGTGCACATACATAAACAGCCCCCTCAAAATCCGGTTTAGAATAAACACTGTCCTCCAGAAGCAGATACTGAGGACAGGTTTCCGCATAGACTGTCTGACCTTTTTCTCTTGCAGCCATCACTTCCTCATAGGCTTTTTTGTTTGTAAGATGAACAATCATAACCGGAGCATCTGCTTCTTTTGCAATTGCCAATAGTCTGTGAACAGCCTCTGCCTCCATGGTATCCGGCCGAACCAGTGGATGATTTTCCGGCCCCAGGCGTCCTTCCTTCTTTGCTTCCGCTATCAATGCATCGATCACACCTGCATTCTCACAATGAACACCTGCAAAGCAGCCGCACTGTCCCAGTTTTTTCAGAATCTTATAAAGGTCACAGTCATCGACAATCATAGCCGGATATGTCATATAAAGTTTAAAGCTTGTAATACCCTCATCGATCATCTCCTGGATTTCTGCTTCTGTTTCTGAATTCCATTCAACTACAGACATGTGAAAAGAATAATCACAGGAGCATTTTCCATCAGCCTTGTCATGCCACTTTTTCAGCCCTTCCTTTAAGGTGTGACCGCCTTTATCCTGTGATGCATAATCAATCACAAAAGTAGTTCCTCCAAGGAGAGCCGCCCTTGTTCCGGTTTCAAAATCATCTGCTGTAACTGTTCCCGCCACTTCCAGATCAAAATGGGTGTGTCCGTCAATAAAGCCCGGAAAAAGAAGCTTGCCGGCTGCATCCAGGATTTCCGCTCCCTCAGCTTCCAGATTTCTGCCTACTTTAACAATCTTTTCGCCATCGATCAAAACATCTTCCTGTCTGCATCCTTCTCCAGAAACAACTGTACCATTTTTCAGCAAAAATTTCATAAGATCAACCCCCAATTTCTGTTTTTTTCAATATACCATTCTTTTCTCTTTCCTTCAACCTTTTCACCGGCACAGATTCAAAATTATTCAGGCTTACATAAATTTTTTCGTAAAAAAACTTTTTATTTTCATTTTATTATGTTATATTAGAGATAAGAAAAAGGAGGAGGTAAGTATATGGGACGGCTTACTGTATTAAAACAGATTGCTCACGATATTGCCTGTCAGTTCGGTCCTGACTGCGAGGTAGTCATACATGACCTGAAAACAAATGATCCGGAAACTTCCATCGTATATATTGAAAACGGTCATGTAACAAACAGAGGGGTTGGAGACGGACCATCCAATGCAGTTTTTGATGTGATCCGTCATATCCACAAAAACAAAAACCCGGATGATATCCATCCTGATGATTTAAAAGATCATGCCGGTTATTTAATGAAAACCTCTGACGGCAAGATTCTTAAGTGCAGCACCTCCTATATCCGTGATGATGACGGAAGTCTGCACTATGTATTTGGTATCAATTATGATATTTCCAGACTGACCATGGTTGAAAGTGCGCTTCATGATCTGGTGACACCTGTAAACACAGAAGAAAAACCAAAGGAGATCACCCATAATGTCAATGATCTTCTGGATCATCTGATTGAAGAATCTGTAGCTCTTGTAGGAAAACCTGTGGCTCTGATGAACAAAGATGACAAAGTAACTGCCATCCAGTTCCTGAATGATTCCGGTGCTTTCCTGATCACCAAGTCTGGTGACAAGGTTGCTAATTATTTCGGAATTTCCAAGTATACACTTTACAGTTATATTGATGTAAATAAATAAAAATCCCCCGGCAAATGAATGATATTTTTCTGATACTTACCAGAAATCCTCTCATTCGTTTACCGGGGATCTTTTATCTCGTGATCATTCTTTTTATCATATCTATCGTTTCTCTCATTCCATAATTGGCACTGTTGATACACAGGTCATAATTCTCAGGTTTCCCCCATTTTTCACCTGTATAAAACTGATAGTACTTTCTGTGCTGGCGATCCATTTTCTTCAGAAAGTGAACCGCCTGTTTCAGATTCATATTTCGTACTTCCATTGTATGCTGCACACGCACAGAAAATGGTGCGCTGATAAAAAGACTGATATGAGGAATATGATTGTTTTTCAGGATCATATCCGCACAGCGACCCATAATGATACAGTCTTCTGTTTTTGCCAGGCTGCAGATCAGGTCACTCATATTAAAAAACACAGCATCCTGCTTTTTAAGTCCGTGATAACGACTGAACTCCCGAAATCTTTCTTTCATCGTCAGCTTTTTTTTCTTTGTGTACTTATTAAATTCCACAAAATTCTCTGCGTCATTGACCGCATCTTTATCTGCCTCAAGGCGTTTCAGAACCTGGTTAAATATTTCTACATCATAATAATTGATCTTCAGTTCATCTGCCAGTTCAAATCCAATATCATTTCCTGCACTGCCATGCGTACGGCTGATACAGATTACCAGATGATCGTCTTTGGACATCTTTTCACTTCCAGCTGCAAGATTCAGAGAAAGTCTGTCCTGATCCAGAATGTCCACTTTTCCAAATCCATCCGGAAGAGCTTCTACTTCTTTGAGGATGTCATTATATTTCCTCATCAAACGGGATTTTTCTTCCTTATCCTGAATAGTACGAGCCATATTGCTGATCAAAGCCAGCTCGCTTCGAAGGAGATGACCATCCGGCTTGGTGTACATCAGCATGCTCAGGGTACGGACAGTCGCTTCTCTCCCTCCGGTAAAAGTACGGCCAAGAGAAGATCCTACACTTTCATAAACCTCGCCATCCAGATCATAAATCTGATTGGCAAGTTCTGTATATTTTTTCTGTTTTTCTTCCATATCTGTCCGCCCTCCTTACATAAAGAATACCAGCATATCAATTATAAATACAGGTACCAGAAATACCAGAGACCAGAGCATATATCCGAAAAATGACGGCATATTTACACCATTCTCGTCCGAAATGGATTTTACCATGAAATTCGGCGCATTTCCAATATAAGTATTAGCTCCCATAAATACGGCTCCGCAGGAAATTGCAGAAAGAATTTTTACAGGAACAGTTCCAAGAGAAGTCATAATCCCATTGCTGAAGCCCAGGGTTCCTGCAGTTGTCAGGAATACCAGGTATGTAGGCGTATTATCCAGAAAACTGGAAAGAGCTCCTGTAGCCCAGAACATCTGGGATGGTTCTGTTACGCCCAGTTCCGGTCCCACTGCCTTCAGAAGCATCAGTGCCGGCTGCATAGTGATAAAAATACCGATAAACAAAACTGCCACTTCTTTAATGGCCCCCCAGGTAAAGTGGTTTCTTCTTCTGATCTCACTTTTTGTGGTTTTAAAAGAAAGCCATGCAGCAAGGAGAATCAGGACACATTCAATCAAAGCCGGAAATGTCAGAGTAACCTCTCCAAAAATATGGATTCCTCTTACATTACCTGCGGCATCCTGAAATGCCGGCATTCCCGGAAGTACACCGCTTAAGATCACTGCTGCTACGATCATAACCAAAAAGACAATATTATGCAGTCCGTCAATATGGAATTCTGTACCCGGTTTACTGATATCCGGTTTTCTTCCCCGGGCAATATCCTTTCGATAAGCCCATTTATCAAGGTGATAAAAGACAAACAAAAGAAGCACCATATTAAAGATCAAAACCGGAAACAGATGCATACTCCAGAAAAAAGGCACCCCTCTCATAAATCCCATCAGAAGCGGCGGATCCCCAATAGGAGTCAGGCATCCTCCCATATTCGATACCATAAAAATAAAGAAAACCATGATATGGCTTTTCCGCTTTCTCCAGGAATTCATTTTGATCACAGGACGCACCATCAGCATACTTGCTCCTGTGGTTCCGATACAGCTTGAAAGAAGTGTTCCCAGTGCAAGCAGACATACGTTGATCCTTGGAGAGCCTGCAAAATCTCCCTCCATTGTTATATTGCCGGACACACAGAAAAGTCCGAACAAAAGGATAATAAATGTCAGATAATCATTTACCGTACATTCCAGTACTGTTTCCGCTGCTCTGCCCGGTCCGTAAACAAAAGCAAATGGCACAATCATAAGAAGGATCCAGAAACCAACCACCAACGGCTGATGTGATTCCCACCACTCACCTTTGATAAGCGGCATAACCGCGATACACAGCAGAAGACCTGCAAACGGAATGCATAACAACATCTCCAATAACAACACCCCCATCTTTGTTTTTTTGCTATCGGAATTATAGCATATGAAATCCAAAAATCAATCGTAAAAATATGAAAATTGCTATAAAAAGTTGTTTTAATTTTTGTGCAAATTTTGTATAATCAAAAAAAGTCACCAATCTGTTTCCAATTATAGGAAAAAGATTTGTGACTTTTCTCTTATATATCATTATCTACTGATTATAATGCATATCAACTCAGCTTATGGATAAAAAGTCCGCTTCTCAGCTTCGGTTCAAACCATGTAGACTTTGGAGGCATAAGTTTTCCCTCATCTGCGATCTGCATCAGATCATCCATAGATGTAGGATACATGGCAAAAGCCACACCGCCTGTTTCATCTGCCATTTTCTGCAATTCTTTCAGCTTATGATTTCCTCCCACAAACCGGATCCGTTCATCTGTCCTTGGATCTTTGATCCCCAATACCGGATCCAGAACCTTTTCCTGAAGAAGAGATACATCCAGCTGTTTTACAATATCCAGATCTTTATAAATATCCTCCCAGGCTTTCAGATGGTACCATTCACCTCCTGCATACATTCCCATACAATGCTTTTCCACAGGCTTGCATGGAAATCCCGGCATGATCATCAGTTCAAAATTATACTTCAGACCTCCAAGAAAAGCTTTTTCTGTAAGACCATTCAGATCTTTTACTACACGGTGATACGAAAGAATCGTAAGCTGATCTGCCGGAAAAACTACAGACAGAAAATAATTAAATTCTTCCTCCCCGGTATAGTCAGGATGTTCTGTTCTTCTTTGCTGTCCTACCTTTACCGCTGATGCTGCACGATGGTGACCGTCTGCAATATAAAGAGAAGGAATCTCCTGAAATTCTGTTTTTATAATTTCACACTGATCTTTTTCATCGATCACCCATACACGATGTCCTATTTCATCTTCCGCTGTAAAATCATATACCGGACTGTGCTCCTCTTTCCATTCTGCGATCAGATCAAGAAGCCTGTCTGAATACCTGCATGCCAGAAAAATGGGACCTGTATTTGCATCACACGCATCCACATGCCGGATACGATCCTGTTCCTTATCCTCTCTGGTAAGTTCATGCCTTTTTATCGTTCCCTCCATATACTCATCAATGGAACAGCAGCCTGCAATACCTGTCTGTATTTTTCCCTTTCTGGTCAGCTCATAAATATAATAACAGGGGGTTTCATCCTGAATAAGGATTCCGCTCTCTTCCATTTTTTTCAGATTCTCTGCTGCTTTTTCATATACGCGATCATCATAAAGATCCGTATCTTCCGGAAGGTCCATCTCTGCACGATCCACATGAAGAAACGAATCCGGATTCTTTTCTCCAATAAGACGAGCATCTTCCCTGCCAACCACATCATAGGGAAGTGCTGCTACTTCTGCCGCTTTTTCTGTAGTGGGACGCAATGCCCGAAATGCCCGAAAAACTGCCATGCCGTTTTCTTTTCCTCCTTTTTTCTGCCCTGAATTTATTCTTATTTTAACATAGCAATACCGTCTCTTCAAGATTGCTAAATCTTTTTTGAAAAACCTAAAAAATTTTGTATTTTCTATTGCAAAATCCTGTAAATATGGTATGATATGTGTAAGCAAACAGAAATTAATTAGTACAAATTAAAATTTTTAAGGAGGGTTTTCAAATGACGAAAGGATTAAAATGGACTGTGAATCAGATACCAAAATCTGATGATAAATTCCTGGATCTGATGTCCGAGGAAAATGTAGCAAAAGCAAATGAATTTCACAAAAGCTTCCCACAGTATACAGTAACTCCACTCCAGAAGCTTTCCGCTCTTGCATCCTATCTTGGAGTAAAAAATATTTTCTGTAAAGATGAATCTTATCGTTTTGGCTTAAACGCATTTAAGGTTCTGGGCGGTTCCTACGCAATGGGACGCTATATTGCAAAAGAACTTGGACGTGACATCAGCGAGCTTCCTTTCAACGTTCTTTCTTCTGAAAAATTAAGAGAAGAATTCGGTCAGGCAACTTTCTTTACTGCCACCGACGGAAATCACGGACGAGGCGTTGCATGGGCTGCCAACCGTCTGGGTCAGAAAGCGGTTGTAAGAATGCCGAAGGGAACCACAAAAACAAGATTTGACAACATTGCCAAAGAAGGTGCTGCTGTTACCATAGAAGAATGCAACTATGACGACTGTGTAAGAATGGCTGCTGCAGAAGCTTCCAAAACAGAACACGGTATCATCGTTCAGGATACAGCATGGGATGGTTATGAAGAAATCCCTTCCTGGATCATGCAGGGTTACGGCACTATGGTAAGAGAGGCGGACCAGCAGCTGAAGGAACAGGGCATCGATCGTCCGACCCATGTGTTTGTACAGGCAGGTGTCGGCTCTCTGGCAGGCGCGGTTGTCGGATACTTTGCCAACAAATACAAAGAAAATCCTCCGGTTATGGTAGTTTGTGAAGCCGGCGCTGCGGACTGTCTCTATCGTTCTGCCATAAAAAAAACCGGCGAGCTTGTAAACGTTACCGGAGATCTTCAGACCATTATGGCCGGTCTTGCCTGCGGTGAGGGAAATACTATCGGATGGGATATTTTACGAAATCATGTAACTGTATTTGCATCTTGTCCGGACTGGATGAGTGCAAAAGCAACCAGAATTTATGCGAATCCTCTGGAAAATGACCCGCATATCGTTTCCGGTGAATCCGGTTCCGTTCCTCTTGGACTTTGTTATACAGCGCTTCATGATGCAGATGCAGCTGATCTTAAGGAAGCATTGAAGCTGGACGAAAACTCCAATGTTCTTGTGATCTCTACAGAGGGTGATACCGATCCTGTCCGCTATCGCGAAATCGTATGGGACGGTCTTTATGGAACAGACGAATCCTTAAGCAGATAACTGCAGAGCGATCATAAATTAAAACTTACTAATTTAGCAATTTATTATGGGAGGTATTTACAATGGACTATGCAAGAATAAACGAAGCTGCTCAGAATTATCTGGAGGATATGACCAGATTTTTACGGGCTATCGTAAAAAAACCGGGAGAAAGCTGCGATGAAAAAGCACACATCGAAACAATTGCTGCCGAGATGAAAAAGCTGGACTTTGACGAGGTTGTGATCGATCCTCAGGGCAACGTTATCGGATACATGGGTACCGGTGACAAGATTATTGCTTATGATGCACATATCGATACCGTAGGTATCGGAAACATTGAAAACTGGACATTCGATCCTTACGACGGCTATGAAACAGATGAAGAGATTGGCGGCCGCGGTGTATCTGACCAGTGCGGCGGACTTGTATCTGCTGTTTACGGTGCAAGAATCATGAAAGACCTGGATCTGATCCCGGAAGGCTGCAAGATCATGGTTGTTGGAACCGTTCAGGAAGAAGACTGCGACGGTCTCTGCTGGCAGTACATCATCAACGAAGATAAAGTTCGTCCGGAATTCGTAGTTTCCACAGAACCAACTGACGGCGGCATCTACAGAGGACAGCGCGGACGTATGGAAATCCGCATTGATGTCAAAGGTGTTTCTTGCCACGGTTCTGCTCCGGAACGCGGTGACAACGCAATCTACAAAATGGCTGATATCCTTCAGGATGTTCGTGCTCTTAACGAAAACGATGATGCTGATGAAACCGAAATCAAAGGTCTTGTAAAAATGCTGAATCCAAAATACAATCCGGACTGGGAAGAGGCAAGATTCCTTGGACGCGGTACTGTTACCTGCTCCCAGATCTTCTACACCTCTCCAAGCCGCTGTGCAGTTGCAGACTCCTGTGCAGTGTCTCTTGACAGGCGTATGACCTTTGGCGAAACATGGGAAAGCTGTCTGGACGAGATCCGTGCTCTGCCAAGCGTTCAGAAATACGGCGATGACGTTGTTGTTTCCATGTACAACTATGACCGTCCATCCTACACCGGATGTGTATATGAGATTGAATGCTACTTCCCCACATGGGCAATTCCAAAAGATCACAAGGTAACAAAAGCACTCGAGGATGCTTATAAGAATCTTTACGGTGAAACAAGACTTGGAAATGCTGAGACAGAGGCAATGAGAAAGGCCCGTCCTCTTACAGATAAGTGGACTTTCTCTACAAACGGTGTTTCTATTATGGGACGTAATGGAATCCCGTGCATCGGTTTCGGACCGGGCGCCGAGGCACAGGCTCATGCTCCAAACGAAAAAACATGGAAAATCGACCTGGTAAGATGTGCTGCCGTTTACGCTGCACTTCCAGCTTCCTACTGCAAGTGATTTTACAGAAAAGCGAGCTCCGCATTTAATTGTATTATCTAAATATAAATATTAATTAAACTATATAAATAAAGGAGATTTTACATGAAAACATTACAGGATTATATCGACAAATTAAACAGCCTTAACTTCAAAGAAATGTACAACAACGATTTCTTCTGGACATGGGATAAGACAGATGACGAGCTTGAGGCTGTATTTACCGTTGCTGACGCTCTTCGTTTCATGAGGGAAAACAATATTTCCACCAAAGTATTCGAAAGCGGTCTTGGAATCTCTATCTTCCGTGACAACTCTACCAGAACACGTTTCTCTTTTGCATCTGCATGCAACCTTCTTGGTCTTGAAGTTCAGGATCTGGATGAGAAAAAATCTCAGATCGCTCATGGTGAAACAGTTCGTGAAACTGCAAACATGGTTTCCTTTATGGCTGATGTGATCGGTATCCGTGATGATATGTATATCGGCAAAGGACATGCTTACCAGAAAGAGTTTATGGACGCTGTAACAGAGGGAAATAACGACGGTATCCTGGAGCAGAGACCGACTCTTGTAAACCTTCAGTGTGACGTTGACCATCCGACACAGTGTATGGCTGATATGCTCCACATCATCCATGAATTCGGCGGTGTTGAAAACCTGAAAGGCAAAAAGCTTGCCATGACATGGGCATACTCTCCTTCCTACGGAAAACCGCTTTCTGTTCCTCAGGGTGTTATCGGTCTTATGACACGTTTCGGTATGGACGTTGTCCTTGCTCATCCGGAAGGATATGACGTAATGCCTGAAATCGAAGAGATCGCAAAGAAAAATGCTGAAGCTACCGGCGGTTCCTTCACAAAGACAAACAGCATGGAAGAAGCATTCAAGGATGCTGATATCGTTTATCCGAAGAGCTGGGCTCCTTTCGCAGCTATGGAAAAACGTACCGATCTTTACGGCGAAGGCGATTTCGACGGGATCGACAAACTGGAAAAAGAGCTTCTTGCTCAGAACGCACAGCACAAAGACTGGGCTTGTACCGAAGAGCTTATGAAAACAACAAAAGACGGTAAAGCACTCTATCTCCACTGCCTGCCGGCTGACATCACAGGCGTAAGCTGCGAGACAGGCGAAGTTGATGCAAGTGTATTTGACCGCTACAGAATCCCGCTTTATAAAGAAGCAAGCTTTAAACCATATGTAATCGCCGCTATGATTATGCTGTCCAAGTTTGAGAAACCTCAGGATATCCTCAAAAAACTGGAAGTAAAAGCAGCGCCGAGAATCCTTAAATAAATTCTTCTAAAAGAGTAACAGGGCCTGTGGAGCATTGTTCTGCAAGGCCCTTCTCTTTTCTTATCATTCAGGAGGTTTTTACATGTATAAGCGTAAACGAATCGTTATTGCACTGGGAGGAAATGCATTGGGGAATACTCTCCCGGAACAGATGGTTGCTGTAAAAACAACAGCAAAGGCTCTCTGCGATCTGATCGAAGACGGACATCAGGTAGTTGTGGTCCATGGGAACGGACCCCAGGTAGGTATGATCAACAACGCTATGGCAGCACTTTCCCGAGAAGATGCCAGCCAGCCAAATACACCCCTTTCCGTATGCGTGGCAATGAGCCAGGCCTATATCGGATATGATCTTCAGAATGCACTCCGCGAGGAGCTTCGCAAAAGAGGATTTGTACGCACCCCGGTCGTCACTGTAGTCACACAGGTACGGGTTGATCCAGAGGATCCCGCTTTCCAGAATCCCAGCAAACCTATTGGCCATTTTATGACAAAGGAAGAGGCGGAACATGCTGAAAAAGCATATGGATACATCACAAAAGAAGATTCCGGCCGTGGATACCGACGTGTAGTAGCTTCTCCCAAACCTGTAGAAATCGTAGAGCAGGATGCCATAAACAGCCTGGTTGACGCTAATAAAATCGTCATCTGCTGCGGAGGCGGCGGAATCCCTGTGACGCTTCAGGGAGACCATCTGAAGGGCGCTTCTGCCGTGATCGACAAGGATTTTGCCAGCTGCCTTCTCGCCAAAGAACTGGATGCAGATATGCTGATTATCCTGACTGCAGTAGAAAAGGTTGCTATTAACTTTGGTAAGGAAAATGAGGAATGGCTCAGTGATCTTACAGTAAAGGAAGCCAAAAAATATGTGGACGAAGGACACTTTGCCGCCGGCTCCATGCTTCCAAAGGTTCAGGCAGCCATGGACTTCGCCTCTTCCGGCAAAGGGCGTACCGCTATGATCACACTTCTGGAAAAAGCCAAAGACGGAATCCAGGGAAAAACAGGTACCACGATCCATCTGTAAACATAATAAAGATCCAGCGAACTTTCCATACTTTTTTCAGGACAGATGCCCGGAAAAAGCAGAATGATCCGCTGGATCTTATTTTATTATATATATTCTGTTCTTTTAAGAAAAATGATGTTTTTCCGCTTCCTCTTCTACCAGACGTATAGTCTCCTCAGAAGGATTGGAAATTACCGCTGCAGCAATGACTTCACAGGGAGGATTACCCTTTACACTTTCTACAGCTGCTGTCACAGCAGAAACATCACCACTTAAAAACACAGTGGCGTGACCGCCGCATTTTGTATTCCAGGTACGAAAAGCTACATCAGATGTCTTCAGCATCTGATCGATCACCAGGATGGCATTGCTGCTTCCCAGCACTTCTACCAGTCCGAATGCTCCATATCTCATATTGATTTCCTCACTTTATCCAGAATTATTTGTTAATAGTCATTGCAAGCGCTGTTTCCGTATCTTCTGTCGGAGAAGCAATGATGGTGTGGCTTACAACCTCTCCAAGAGGCTTCGCTGTCTCAAGCGCCACCTCCATAGCTGCATTTACATCAGAAACAGAACCTCTTATCTTCACACAGGCGCCGCTTTTCAGACGGTTACGTTCCACACTCTGGATCTTTACATTTGCTGCCTTGGATGCAGCGTCAAGAGCTACAAAGCAGGCAACCAGATTATCCAGTTCAAATACACCCACTGCCATGCCGTTATATTTCTCAGCCATAATACCTCCCACTTTTCTTACCAGAAAATTTCTCTATTGTTGTATTTAATACCAGTATACCTGTTTTTCAATAAAAATACAAGTAAAAACAACAAGAAAAAAGAAATCATATGTGGTTTTTATTTGTTTTTTCTTGTGGACTGATGTGGTTATTTTTCACCCTAAGCTTTTTGGGAATTCTTGTTTTTTCATTTATATGGTATATAATAGAAAGAAAGATTTTACCCGAGGTGAACTTATGAACATACATCAGACTGATTTTTCCAGGGGAAATGTATATCGAAACATTCTGGAGGTTGCTGTTCCCATGACACTGGCTCAGCTTCTGAACCTCCTTTATAATATCGTAGACCGGATCTATATCGGACGAATACCACATGTGGGGACTACAGCTCTGACCGGTGTGGGGATCTGCTTTCCTGTAATCACACTGATCACCGCTTTCACCTATCTTTTTGGAAATGGGGGAAGCCCTCTATGTTCCATGGAACGAGGCCGTGGAAACCAAAAAGAAGCTGAATGCCTTATGGGAAATACCTTTTCCATGCTGATTCTGACAGGAACCGTTCTTATGCTTCTCGGATATCTGTTTTACCGTCCAGTTCTCTATGCCTTTGGCGCCAGTGACATTACCTATCCCTATGCCCGGGATTATATACGTATCTATCTTCTTGGGACTCTGTTTGTAATGGTCACTCTGGGAATGAACCCCTTTATCAACAGTCAGGGCTTCGGAAACATGGGAATGCTGACCATTCTGATCGGCGCTATCCTGAACATTCTTCTGGATCCTTTGTTTATTTTTGTATTCGGTATGGGTGTAAAGGGAGCGGCCACGGCAACTGTTCTTTCTCAGATGTGTTCTGCTCTGTGGGTTCTGAAATTTCTCACCGGAAAAAAAGCTGTCCTTCATTTAAAAAAAGATGCTATGAAATTAAAATGGTCACGGGTTAAAAATATCATGTCTCTGGGAATTTCCGGATTTATGATGGCCTTCACCAACAGTCTGGTTCAGATTTTCTGCAATGCCACCCTGCAGACCTGGGGCGGAGATCTTTATGTGGGAATCATGACAGTACTGAATTCCATCCGGGAGATCACCACAACTCCGGTTAACGGCCTTACCAGCGGCGCCTCTCCAGTTATGAGTTTCAATTATGGAGAGCAGGCTTATCATCGGGTAAAAAAAGCCATTGGCTTTGTTACCCTGCTTTGTATTTCTTATACACTTGTCATATGGGGAATTCTTAAGTTATTCCCGGAATTTTTTATCCGTATTTTTAACAATCAGTCTGAACTGATCACTGAAGGTGTTCCTGCTCTCCACATCTACTTTTTCGGATTTTGCTTTATGGCTTTGCAGTTTGCCGGACAAAGTGTGTTCGTAGCTCTGGGAAAAGCCCGGTACGCCACCTTTTTCTCTATTTTCAGAAAGGTGATCATTGTAGTTCCCCTTACCGTACTTCTGCCTCACATTGGAAATTTAGGAGTAAACGGTGTATTCTGGGCAGAGCCTGTTTCTAACCTGATCGGTGGCTGTGCCTGTTTCCTGACAATGATGCTGACCGTACTTCCGGAACTGAATAAAACTACTAAAACAAAATGATCCGGGCGGTCCCAGACACCGGCTCAGTCCTGGCAAAAAGAAGAGCCTACAGAGGCCTGTCCACATCTGTAAGCTCTTTTTCATTTTCAATTTCATATAAGACCACATCCTCCGGATGGGCTTTCAGCACTCTTTTTCCCCCTTTATCTCCGGTAAGCTCCATCAGGCTGTCATAATACTTCCGACTGAAAATACATGGATTTCCCGGTTCACCATTTTTTGATACTGCCGCCATCCCTTTGCTGCTGTCCAGGAATCTCAGAATCAGCCCCTCCAGAGTTTCTGCCCTTAACCAGGGCTGATCTGCCACCATAAAAAGACAGGCATCTGCTTCAGGAAGAAGCCCCAGCTTCATAGAAGAAGAAATCCCAGTTTCCGGATGAGAATTAAATACTGTTTTTACACCAAGTTTTGTTGCTTCTTTCTGTATTTCCGGATACTGTGTGACGATTGCAGCCGAAAAAATAAGCCCTTTCATTTTTTCCTGTACCAGAAGCGCTCTGTCCAGAGCTCTGCGGTACATAGGAATTCCTTCAACAGGATACATAAGCTTATTATCTCCAAATCTCCGGCTGTTTCCCGCTGCAAGAATTACGATTGCCAGCTTGTACTGCCTTTTGTGTTTCAAACTTCCAGCAGCTGCATAAATTTTTTCTTTTTTAATTTTTTCCAGGATCCGGTCTGCTGCTTTTGGATCCTCCAGAACATCCGTCTTATTCAAAAGCACCCTGTATTCCCGGTTTCCTACATTTTTGCGAAGTCCTGAAGATGAGGCTGCAATTTTGGCTGCATCCTCTTCTGTCACTTTTTCGCAGATGTCCTTTCCAAGAAACTCTGCCGTCAGTTCCGGTCTGTGACAGGTATCCAGAATTCTTTTTCCCAGACAATCCAGGCCTATCACTCCAATAACCAGGTCTGTCATTTCCGGTATCACCGGCTCCCAGCCTGCGGGAACTTTTAATGGAAGACACTTTGCACCGTCTGCCTCAATCAGAAGCACATCGCATTCCTTTTGCAGCTCCCGAATTTTCTCTTCCGCAAGTCCCTGTATTTTACGGCTAAAAGGCTGTTTACTTTCCATTCTGTCGCCGAAATCAGCTCTTTCTGCATCACAAATTCCATGAGAATTCTTTTTTTCTTCAATAACTCCCACTACCGTATAGCCGAATTTCCTGATATTTTCTCTGATTTTTCTCAGATTTCCGTCTCCCACAAAGGGTCTTCCCTGTTCATAAGCCATATGTGTGGTGGTAGTAACGATCACCTTTTTTTCAAATGCGACCAGTTCCTCTGCCATCTGAAAGATCAGACTCGTCTTACCGCCGCCTCCCACAACAGAAATAACTCTGCTCTTTTTTATATCAATATCCAGAAGCTCCAGAACTTTCATCTTCGTCTCCATTCATAAGCTGTGATTCATGGAAGAACACCTTCTGCTAAAAGAATCTCTACTACACTGCCCGCAATGCATCTTGCCTTGTCCGAAATGGTATTGCAGTTCTTTTTCTGTTCTTTTCTGGGGTCAATATCCGCAATCTTCATTCCCTGGAATACTTCATAACCTTCCCGGATAATACCGCGCAGCACCCCTGTCAGAGATGCAGTTACCGGAATTTCATGACCTTCTTCTGTCCGGATTACAGCAATCTCCTGCCCCTTCTCTACCAGATCACTGATCTTTGCTTTATTATGGATCGCTCCGGTTGCCGGAGAGTGGATTACCCGCTCTCTTCCATAACCGCCGATTTCACCTGGAATCCCTGTATTTGGGATTGCCCAGCCTTCCTCGATGATCCTGCCAAGATCATGTCCTCTTTTTGTCTCGATCACATAATCAGCGTCTGCCCCGGCCAGAAATCCCGGGCCAAGGGCTATCGTCACCGGCGCCATTTCCCGGCTGGTACCCATATTTTTTTTTGCAAGGATCCCATCGATCACAGCATCCGGCTTTAAAGTACGGATTGCAGTTCCCTCTTCATCCACCAGAAGGGGGATTTCTCCCAGCTTCCAGATTTCTTCACACTGATCCACATGATGGATACGGTGGCTCAGAACTCCCTCCACAAATGCCTCTCCGTCATAAACTGCTTCACAGAAGGATACTTCCCTGCGGATTGCGCTTGGTTTTCTGCTTTCTAATATAAGAACCCGGTATCCGCAGCGGAAAAGCCGATGGATCACTCCACTGGCAAGATCTCCTCCACCCCGGACAACCAGTATACTGTTCTGCGGCATAGCTTAAGCTCCTTCATTCTCTGCCGCATTTTCTTTCATAACTTTTTCTACGGCATTTACTATATTCTGATAGCCGGTACAACGGCACAGATTACCCGACATATGTTTTTTGATTGCCTCTCTTGTAAGAACTTCTCCTCTTTCCAGAAGTACAGTGGCTGACATAACAAATCCCGGAGTACAAAATCCACACTGGATAGCCCCTTCCTCAATAAAAGCCTCCTGAATGCGTGTCAGGTCTCCATTCTTCTCAAGCCCTTCCAATGTACGGATGTTTTTTCCCTCTGCCCATACGGCCAGATAAATACAGGAATCTACGGTTTCACCGTCAATAATGACTGTACAGGCTCCGCATTCTCCAACCTCACAGCCTTTTTTAACAGAAGTAAGCCCCAGACGGTTTCTCAGCATATCAAGAAGAGATTCTCTTGGATCTACATACTCCGCTACTTCCTTTCCATTTACAATGCATTTTACTAATACTTTATCCCTGATCATTGTCTGTCACCTCCTGCAAGCTCTACAGTGCGGATCAGTGCCCTTTTTGCAATCTCTCCGCCAATCTGGAGACGAAATTCTCTGGAGGCCCTCCAGGAATCTCTGGGACTGATTTCCTGACGAACGCTTTCTTCTATTGTCTGATACAGTTCTTCGCTGACAGACATCCCCTTTAAAGCAGCTTCTGTTTTTTCACATCGGAAAGGTACCGGAGCCGCTACGCCAAAAGTAATACGTACATCTTCCAGTATGTTTTTTTCCATATTTACTCTGCTTACCACAGAACAGCTCAGAGTAGCGATATCCATGGCTTTACGCATAGAATATTTTATATAATGACCTCGATATCCCTGATATTCTTCTGCCGGAATGATCACATGAGTCAGAATTTCTCCTCTCTTCAGATCTACACGGCCCGGTCCCAGATAAAACTCTTTTACCGGAACTGTTCTTCCGCCGTTTCCGTCTTCAATACGAAGAAGAGCATTCAGGGAAAATACCGTAGGGGCACTGTCTGCGCTGACTGCACCATTACAGATGTTTCCTCCAATCGTGCCGATATTGCGGATCTGAGGACCTCCAACCTGGTCTACTGCTTCTCCAAGAACCGGAATACACTCCTGTATGATGGGATCATTGGTAATATGTGAAAAAGTCGTTCCCGCTCCAATATAAATATCTCCGTTGTCTTTTTTGCTTACACCCTGTATTTCTTTAATATCTCGGATACAGACAAGCGAGGTTCCCGCCATCTTTCCTTCCCGGATCTTGATCAGAACATCGCTTCCCCCGGAAATGATCCGGGTATCCGGATGCTCCTTCAGAAGAGCCGCTGCCTCCTCAACAGATTTTGCATTATAGTAATTTTCAATATCATACATAAAACAGTTCCCCCTTTCAGATCAGTCCGGCTTTTTTGAATCCATCGATCAGTTTCTGAGGTGTGAGAGGATTCTCATTAAATGCCACGCCTGTTGCGTGAAGAACTGCATTTCGGATAGCAGGTGCTCCCGGAATTGCAGGCGGCTCTCCAAGAGCCTTGTTTCCGTATGGTCCCTCAGGATCGTCAAGCTCCACAAAATCTGCTTTAATGTCCGGTGTATCCAGAGCTGTCATAAGTTTATAGTCAAGAAGGTTGCCGTTCAGCATCCTGCCTGTTTTTTCATCCAGCACGATCTGCTCGCTGATTCCATAGCCCATACCCATGGACATGCCTCCATGCACCTGCATCTCTGCCAGCTGAGGATTCAGAAGTTTTCCGCTGTCATGGACATTGATAATATGAAGGATCTTGATCGTTCCCAGTTTCATATCTACTTCCACCTCTGCAAAACAGCAGCCGGAAGCAAGTGTGTTTTTCTTTACCTGGGTAGAAACCTCTGCGGTAAGTACCGAAGAATTTGAAAGACTGTAGTACGCCTCCTGTGCAACTGCCTCCAGAGAAATTGCCTCTTCATCTCCCGCATAGATCCACCCATGATCCATAGACAGTTCTCTGGTCTCCTGCTCTGGCAGAAGCGTCTTTGCATAGGCAAGGATTTTATCATAAAGCAGTTCTGCACACTGTTTTACTGCAGTTCCGGTAACAAAAGACTGTCTGGACGCATAAGCACCTGTATCAAATGGTGTTACATCTGTATCCTGTACCGTCACAATATGAATATTTTCTACATCCATATGAAGAGTCTCTGCCGCCATCTGAGAAAATACCGTATCTGCTCCCTGCCCGATCTCTGTAGCGCCAATCTGCATCTGTACGCTTCCGTCCTGGTTAAGAGAAAGGCGGCAACCTGCAATTTCCAGAGAAATAGGCCATACACCTGTCTTATATGAAAATACAGAAACACCGACACCTCTTCGGATATCCCCTGTCTGATCCGCATATTCTTTCCGTTTTTCATCCCAGTGTATATATTCAGCACCCTTTTCCAGACATTCAAAAATACCATTTGTATTTGCGGCGATCGGTTTCAGGTATGCGTCCTCATAGTATCCGTGGATCAGGTTTTTCTTTCGGAATTCCAGCGGATCCATATGGATTTCTTTTGCTATATCATCCATAAAGCACTCAATAGCAAAAGCAGCCTGCGGAATTCCGTAAGCACGCATAGCGCCTGCTGTCGGGCTGTTTGTATAAATGGTATACGCTTCTCCTCTTATATTCGGGCAGGCATACTGCAGTCTCCAGGCGGTTAATCCATTGGCAGCAATTGCATGACCATGAGAAGCATAAGCACCCTGATTAGAGTATGCGTTCATCTCTTTTGCCACAAGACGTCCATCTTTATCTACTCCCGCAGTCAGATCATATTCAATTGAGTGACGTGTTCTGGTATTTCGGAACGTCTCTTCTCTGGAAATATCCAGCTTCACCGGACGGCCTCCCACCTGCATCGTCAAAAAAGCGTTCAGCGGCTCATACAGCACATCCTGTTTGTTTCCGAAGCCTCCGCCAATATAAGGTTTAATCACTCTTACCCTGCCCCAGGGAATACCCAGAGCCTGACCGATCACACGCCTTACAATATGGGGAATCTGAGTGGAAGTAACTACCACAACCCTTCCCTTTTCCATATAGGCAAAGGAAATCGGGTTTTCAATATGACAATGCTGTACGATCGGAGTTTTATAGCTTCTTTTTACAACAGTTTCAGATTCCTCCAGCCCCTTGTCGACATCCCCGATAAAAAAGTTTGAACGTGCCAATACGTTGTCTTTTTTATCAAAGTGAATAGGCGGGTTGCTTCCATACATGGATTTACGCGGGTGAATTTCCACCGGATATTCTTCATATTCTACTTTGATCAGCTTCAGTGCACGGGATGCAGTCACTTCATCCTCTGCCACCACTGCTGCAATATCATCCCCATAGTAGCGGATACGTCCGGTAAGAATATTTCTGTCTGCTATATCCTGATGAGCCGGCTCTACAGACCACGGATGTCCCGGTGTAGGATAACAATGATCCGGCACATCCTGAAAGGTAACCACCTTTACCACACCTGGAAGTGCCTCCGCCTCACTGGTGTCGATAGATGTTACAATCCCGTTTCCAATGGTAGAATGAAGGATCTTGGCAACCAGGCATCGGTCAAGAATCAAATCATCTGTAAACTTTGCTCTTCCTGTAACTTTTTCATAAGCATCTACTCTTGGAATACTCTTTCCAACCATCTCTTCACCTTCTTTTCTTTTTTTGCATAAATTCCGACGGACTGTCCCTGTAGCTCTTATCTCTGTTCGGATATAAAAAGCCGGACTACATCCCAGGAGTTTGTGTTCCCCTCAGGACGATCGTCCGGCTCCGAACCATGCTACTTTCTTATAATGCGTATCCTGAATTTCTGTAAAACATCAGGAACATTTGACTTTTATTCATTTTAGCATATTATAAGTGGATTTTCCATTGATTTTTGTGAACTTTTTATTAATTTATTTTAAAATAATCCCACGTGTATCTGCAATCACATTCCGCGGACATTTTACAGCACAGTTTCCACAGGCAAGACAAAGCTCGTCATTGATCGCTACAACATTGTCTGTAACTGCAACTGCATCTGCCGGACAGTTTTTTGCACAGATCCCACAGCCGATACAGCTGACTTCACAGACCTTCCTCGCCACCGCTCCCTTATCCTTATTGGAACATTTCACAAGGAACGGATTATCCGTGAGATGAATGTGAATGATATCCTGGGGACATGCTTTCACACAAAGGCCACAGCCAATACATTTGGTTTCATCTATTTCAGCCACCCCATATGCATTATAAAAAACAGCATCCTTTCTGCAGGCCTCCATGCAGGAGGAACAAGTCATACAGCCATAGGAACAGCTCTGACAGCGTTCCCCGCCGTTACATGCAACATAGGCCGTCTTTTTTGGAAATCTTGCCATTGATCATTCCCCCTTCTTTTTTCTTTCATATGGTGTATTTACAAGAGGAAGGCTGGTACGGTACTGTCCGTCATATTTATAATATGCTCCTGCAATAGCCGGCGCTGTAGGGATAGAAGTGATCTCGCCGATACCGATAGCTCCCTCCGCTACTTTCAGCCCTTCTTTTTCCACAATGATGCTTTCTACTTCCGGCGCCTGGTTGGCACGGAAAAGACCGAGTGTACCATATTTATTCTGAGGTTTGCAGTCCTTCAGCCCATACTCCTCTGTAAGAGCAAAGCCTGCTGACATTACCACGCCGCCCTCGATCTGTCCTTCCACAGAAAGAGGATTCACCGCACGGCCTACATCATGGGCTGCAACAATTTTTTCAATCTTTCCATTTTTATCCAGGATACATACCTGAGTTGCATAACCGTAAGCCACATGAGAAACGGGATTTTTTACATCGGATCCCATTGCGTCTGTCTTTGCCAGATATTCTCCCAGATACTCACAACCTTCCAGTTCCTGAAGGCTTTTTTCTTTCAGATCTTCGCGAAGCTTCTCACATGCCCGACGGCACGCTTCACCGGTAACAAGAGTCTGACGGGATCCGGAAGTAGTTCCGGAATCCGGTGCGTTATAGGTATTGGAAGCATCATAATAGATCTGATTCCGTTTCAGTCCAAGCTGTTCTGTTACCATCTGTACCAGTACCGTTCCAAGTCCCTGACCGATGCAGGAGGCTCCGGAATGGATTTCTACTCTTCCGTCATGGACATATAATTTACAGCGTCCCCAATCCGGAAGTCCTACACCCACTCCGGCGTTTTTCATTGCACAGGCAATTCCGGCATAAGGATGGCTTTCGTAAACATCTTTCACTGCTTCCAGCGTTTCTGCAAGCCCTGTAGAATCATCTACCAGCTGACCGTTAGGAAGCTCCTGGCCTGGGCGGATAGCATTGCGGTAACGGATCTCCCATGGAGAAATCCCCACTTTTTCCGCCATTTTTGTCAACAGCATTTCCACGCCGAAGCAAGTCTGTGTCACGCCAAATCCCCGGAAGGCGCCTGCCGGCGGATTGTTTGTATAATATGCCTTTCCATCAATGTCAAAATTCTGGTAATTGTAAGGACCGGAGGCATGTGTACACGCTCTCTGAAGTACCGGGCCTCCAAGAGATGCATATGCTCCCGTATCAGCAATAACTGTGGCTTTTACTCCCCGGATGATTCCGTTTTCATCACAGCCCATAGTAAATTCCATATCCATAGGGTGACGCTTGGGATGAATCAGGATGCTTTCCTCTCTGGTAAGTTTTACCTTCACCGGACGTTTGGTAAGATAAGCAATCATTCCGGCATGATGCTGAACAGTCACATCTTCTTTTCCGCCAAATCCGCCTCCTACCAGTTTATTGCGTACCTTTACTTTTTCCGCAGGAAGTCCCAGAAACGCCATACATTCATGCTGTGTATCGTATACGCCCTGGTCTGTAGAATAAATGATCACACCGTCCTCTCCGTCCGGTTTAGCTACCGCGCATTCCGGCTCCAGAAAGGCATGTTCTGTCCATGGTGTATGGAATTTTTCACTAAGTACATATTTAGATTCTTCAATCGCTTTATCTGCATCCCCACGATGTACATGCCAGTGAGCAAGAAGATTTCCATCCCCATGCACCAGAGGCGCATCTTCCTTCATAGCTTCATAGGGATCACGGACCATGGGAAGTTCTTCATATTCTATCTTGATAAGTTTCTTTGCTTTTTCTACAATTTCCGGAGTCTCTGCCGCCACAAGTGCAATGGCATCTCCCAGATAATGGGTGATCTTGCCAACGGGGATCAGACCATCCCAGTCCTGTTTCAGATGACCTACCTTTACGCTTCCCGGAATGTCTTCTGCAGTAAATACGCCGACCACTCCCGGAAGAGCCTTTGCTTTCTCCGTATCAATAGATTTTACAAGTGCTCTTGGATAAGCGGAACGAAGAGCGCTTCCATAGATCATGTCCTCTTCGTAAACATCGTCCGGATACTGTCCGTAACCCAGAACCTTTTCGCGGACATCCACTCTGGGAACACGGTCTCCCAGTTTCCATGTATATTCTTTTTTCTCAGGAAGCCCTTCTCTTTTGTATTTTGCAGCAAGCAGGATACCGTCAATGATCTTTTTGTATCCTGTACAGCGGCAGATATTATTTCGGATCGCATGAGCTGCCTGAGCACGGGTAGGATCTGGATTCTGGTCGATCAGACCTTTGGCACTAATGACCATACCCGGTATACAGAAGCCGCACTGCACTGCCCCTGCCTCTCCAAAGGCACGGTCATAAATCTCTTTTTCTTCTTCTGAAAATCCTTCTACAGTAAGTATATGTCGGCCTTCCATCATAGAAAGAGAGGGAATACAGGCTTTTTGCGGTTTTCCATCGATCAGCACATGACAGGTTCCGCAGGCGCCTTCGCTGCAACCGTCTTTTACCGAAGTAAGGTGGAGTCTGTCGCGAAGGAAACGGAGAAGTTTCATATCCTGCTCTTCCTGATATTCTTTTCCATTTACATAAAAACTGAACATAGAATTCCTCCTAACATATATTCAGCATAAGCGCATCCCTGTGCAGAACACAGAGACGCGCTCACTTTTCTTTACTTTCTGATCAGATTATTTATTTGTACAACAGATAGGAATAGTCATTGATCACAGCCAGGATCAGGTCGCGGATTCCTGCCGGAACAGTGTCTGCCGGATCGTCAACTTTGCAGTCTGTGGTGTTTCCAAGGAATCTTACTCTGCATTCCTTTGTTTCTGCATTCAGTACGGCGAAACCGTCGTTTGTACTGTCATCCATGTCCTCAGCCTTTGCAAACAGTGTAAATTTGTCTTTATAAGGAGCGCTTGCATATGGGCAGAAGGTCTTACAGTTACCGCATTCATTACACATATAATCTACATGGATCACCTGTGCCATTTCCATTCCGGGAACCTTAATGGAAATATTTGCTCTGTTTGGACATACATCTACACAGTTCTCGCAGACTTTGCTGCAGGAAAGACATCTCTGACTTTCTTTTTCAGCTTCTTTCTCTTCTTTCAGAATACCTTTCTTTTCGTAGCATTCTGCGTCTGTACCGGTAACTGCTCTGTCAGAAACAACAGAGGTACCCAGAATTGCTTTTGCAACGATCTGTACATCGCGGATCGCCTCAACGATGGTAGCAGCGCCTTTTGCTCCGTCACCTGCCAGATATACGTCTTTCACACTGGTTTCCAGAGTTTCCTGATTCAGTTTTGCTTTTCCTCTTTCATTTACATTGATACCGTTTGCTTCATAGAACTCTGTAGGAACTTTTTCACCAACTGCTACGATCACAGTATCTGCAGGTACCTCAACGATCTCGTCTGTCTCTGTTACACCGGCTCTTCCGGAAGCGTCCACAGCGCCAAGCTCCATCTTCTTGCAGATCAGAGTTCCGTTTTCCAGACTTACCGGAGAAAGGAGTTCTTTAAATTCTACTCCTTCTTCCAGAACCTCCAGAAGCTCATCTTCTGCAGCAGGCATATAGCGTTTGGTCCTTCTGTATACCAGATAAACATGCTCAACGCCTTCGGTGCGTTTGGCTGCTCTTGCAGTATCCATGGCTGTATTACCGCCGCCAATAACAACTACGTTCTTTCCAAGGTCAACCTTACCGTCATTTGCCTTAAAGTCTGCCAGGAATTTCAGAGCATTTACTGTTTCCCCTTTTTCCAGTTTCAGTGTGCCAGGTTTGTTTGCACCTGTTGCAAGGATCACCGCATCATATCCTTCTGCTTTGATATCTGCCACAGAAGTTATCTCTGTATTCGTGCGGATCTCCACGCCCATTTTTTCGATAAAGGAAATATCTTTGTCAATAGCTGCTTCCGGAATACGGAATCCCGGGATCACATAACGGATCACACCACCAAGTTTGGCTTCTTTTTCAAAAATTGTAACAGAAGCGCCTGCTCTTGCAAGGAAATAAGCTGCTGCAATACCTGCAGGGCCGCCGCCTACGATGGCAACCTTCTTACTATTTCTCTCTCCTGCATGGATCTCTCCGATCACTTCATCATAACCTTTTTCCGCTGCAAGAAGTTTGGTTCCGCGGATATTTACAGATTCTTCATAGAAATTTCTGGTACATTTATACATGCAGTTATGCGCGCACAGAGTACCTGTAATAAACGGAAGCGCATTTTTGTCAAGGATCACACGGAGAGCTTCCGCATATTTCTCTTCTCCTGCAAGCGCGATATATTCCGGAATATCCTGATGGATTGGACATCCTCCCTGACATGGAGCAAAATAGCAGTTCAGAAGAGGAACTGTCTCATCGCTCTTTCTGTTTGGAAGAGGTTTGATATTCTTTACATGATGAGGATCTTTTTTTGCATCCTCAGCAAGTTTTTCCAGAGCCTCTACGTCAATTCCTGTCCATGGTTTCACACCGTCTGCCATAACCTTTTTTGCCATCTGGGTGAATCTCTGATATCCTCCGGTCTTGAGGATTGTTGTGGCAACTGTTACTGGCCATACACCGCAGCCTACGATTCTGTCAATGTTATAGAAGTCTGCACCACCGGAATATGCAATACGCAGTTTTCCGTCAAATTCTCTGGAAAGCATGGCTGCCAGAGAAATAGAAAGCGGGAATAGAGATTTTCCGGACATATACATTTCTTCGCTTGGAAGCTCATTTCTGGTCACGTCTACCGGGAAGGTGTTTGTGATCTTAACGCCAAAGGCAAGGTTCAGCTCATCTGCCAGAGCCTGAAGACGTTTGAACATCGGAATGGCATCCTTATACTGAAGGTCATCCTTAAAGTGGAAATCACCAAACATCATGTAATCGTAGCCCATGTCATCCATGGTCTTTCTTGCAAATTCATAGCCAAGAAGAGTCGGATTACATTTAATAAAGGTGTTCAGGTGTTTTTCTTTAAAAAGATGATTTGCAATACTCTCGATCTCATTTGGAGGACATCCATGAAGTGTAGAGATTGTAGCAGAATTACAGATTTCTGAAGGAATTGCTTCAATATCTTCTTTTGTCACCTTTTCAAATTTATCTGCATTATCAAGAAGCCACTGTCTGCATTCTTTGAATATATCTGTATCCTTTGCATCTTTCATGCTGTTGATAAAGGTATCGATCTTTTTCTCCTTTATGCCTGCAAGGTCATAACCTACAGAAATGTTAAATTGAAATCCGTCTGTTCCTCCAAGGCCGAATTCCTTTGCCATTACATGAAGGATGAACCATGCCTTAATATACTCTCCCATAGCCTGCGGAACATAAAGTTCTGTAGACCACTCACAGTTATAACATTCGTCTTCTGCAAGGATACATGGTCTGCTGATACATGCAGCCAGTTCGTCTCCGTCCATTTTCTGAACAGTCTTCAGTTCAAAGAATCTTGCTCCTGCGTAATAGGAAGCAACAATATTCTGTGCAAGCTGGGTGTTCGGGCCTGCCGCAGGTCCAATAGGCGTTTCCAGATTTCTTCCGAAAATCTCCATAGCCTTGGCAGTATCTGCCTGATATGCTCTGTGTACGCCAAATACAGTATTTTTTTCTTTATGCTCAGTTAAAACCCAGTCCATTAACTGTCCAAAGGACATACAGGTCATTTTTTCACTCATTGTTTTTACCTCCCAGATGATAGTTCTATATTTATTTACCAGCGTTAATGTCGTCAGCAAGCTCTTTTGCAGCCTGACGGCAATCCGCCATCATCTTCGCCTCGTCACAGACAAGAACTTCACGGTCTTTCATCAGAACCTTTCCGTTACATACGGTAGTCTGCACCATTGCTCCTGTAGTACCGAAAAGAAGATGTCCGTTTACATTATCCGCACGCATCGGTGTCAAAGGATCATAGTCAACAACGATCACATCTGCTGCCGCACCGTTTTTCAGAACGCCCAGTTCTTTTTTAAAGTAACGGTTTGCAATCTTTGCATTTCCTTCAAACAGCATCTGCGGAACCTCTCCCCATGCAGCGTTCGGATCGCAGAGATGATGTTTATGCAGAATGTTTGCCACCTTCCAGGATTCTGTCATATCATGGGTGTAGCCGTCTGTACCAAGACCGGTAAGAACCCCCTTGTGAACCAGTGCCATGGTTGGAGGACATCCGCAGGCATTGCCCATATTAGATTCCGGATTATGTACCACCATGGTATCTGTATCTTTGATAAGATCCATTTCATGCTCATTGATATAGATACAGTGACCCAGAAGAGTTTTTGGTCCAAGGATATTCCAGTCATAAAGGCGGTCCACAATCCGTTTGCTGTGCTCTTTCAGGCACTGATGAAGATCATAGATTCCTTCTGCCACATGAATATGATAACCAACACCTTCCGGTTTCAGCTCATTGCACAGAGCCATGGTTTCATCAGAAATGGTAAAGGATGCATGCATACCCATCATTCCTGCAATCATATCGCTGTCATCTGCAAGAGCATGTTTGATAAAGTTTACGTTTTCCATTACAGATTCTCTGGATTTCTCCATACCGTCACGGTCTGAGATCTCATAGCAGAGACAGGTACGAATTCCCAGATCCTTTGCAGCCTCCTCAATTGCAAACAGGGAACCTGTGATATGTCCGAAGCTTGCATGATGGTCAAATACAGTTGTCACACCGTTTTTAATAGAATCAATGTATGTGGCATATGCAGACAATTTTGTCTGTTCCAGTGTCAGATGACGGTCGATGGTCCACCATTGTCCATCAAGTATATCCAGAAATCCCTGTGGGTTGTATCCTTTAATGCTCAGACCTCTGGCAAAAGCACTGTAAATATGCTCATGAGCGTTAATATACGCCGGCATGATCACTCCGCCCTTCGCATCAATAAATTCCGCATCCGGATAAGCAGCCTTTACAGTCTCCAGTTCTCCCACCATGACAATTGTATTTCCATCCATAGCAACTGCACCATTTTCAATAAAAGGATTGGATGCATCTCTTGTAATCATTCTGCCATTACCAATAATAAGCATAATATAACCCTCCTTAACTTGTATAATTCTTCTAACTACTTTCTGTTATCGTTCAGTTCTTTTAGGAATTTTATACTATTAATGTATCACATTTTTTATTCCATTTCAATAGTAAATCTTAAAAATATTTTTTTATTCTAAAAAATTTTGTATTATTTTCAAACAAAAAAACTGTGCCAGAAAGCAGTTTTTATATAGAAAATGCTTTCTGCACACAGCTTTTATTTTTTTACAGTTCTTTTTTCAATTCCAGAAGCTTTCTATTTTTCATCCACAAAGACGCATCCACCTGTACCAGATACCCATGAGCATTTTTTACATGCCAGCTATAAAAATTTCTTTCCGGATGTCCGTAGGCTTCCATTATATTCATAATACTCCCTCCATGGACTACTACGGCTACAGCATTTACCTTTTCTCGTATACAGGCTGTCACTACCCGTGAGAAACCTTCCAGCGTCCTTCTCCTAAAACTCTCTCTGCTTTCCCCCCCAGGAAAAGGAAGTGTTCCGCCACTGTCTATCCAATCCTGATATTCCTGATTTCCTGACAATTCGCGATAATTTTTATTTTCGAAAGTTCCAAAATCACACTCTGAAAGCTGATCTATGATCCGCAGTCTTTTTTGAGGAAAAAGCAGCTCTGCCGTTTCCCGGCACCGGATCATTGGACTTACAAACACCTCATCCGGAACGCCATAGGAAATTTTTTTTATCTCTTCTCGTCCTTCCGGGCACAGCGGCTCGTCTGTTGTCCCAATATACCGTTGGTATTTATTACCTTCTGTCATTCCATGACGAATCAGATAAATATCAGGCATTCTTGATCACCATCCCTATACCGCAGACCACCCTGATCACTCTTTTACTGTAAGCAGCCAGATCTGTACAGACTCTTCCTACAGCTTCCCGATACGCACGATCAAAGGCATCTACAGGAACCACACCGTAACCTACCTCATCAGATACCAGAATAACATCAGGATTGTTCCGTATTAACGCCGCTGCCAGATGCTGTACTTCTCTGCCCTGTTCCAGTTCTTTTTTAATGAATTGATGGAAACCCAGAACCCCCTGAGCGTTCATCAGTTCTTCTTCTGTCATTTTCTCTCCCTGGATCCATTGGATTCCAGGATATGTTTTTTTTGCAAGATCCGCTTTTCCCTGAAAAGCGCCTCCGATCATCATTTCCATAACAAACTCCTTTATAGTGGAAAAGCAGATGCCACCGCGATCACCAGAGCCATCCCCACCTCACAGAGACAGAGAAACCAGCCGGAAAGATCTCCTGTAGTACCTCCAAAATACTTCATCGCCATATATCTGTAATAAAAATACACCAGGCAGGCAGTCAGAAATGCTGCACCTCCGATTACCGGATAAATCCAGATCATCAGTCCACAAAGAATCACTAAATACACCACCAGTATATTGCGCACAATCCCATCCTCTGATTTTCTGGAAAATTCCGCCACAGTCCCCTCTTCTTTTGCCTTTGGAAGTGTAAGCACGCCGATTCCTGAAAAACAGCGTGATACCATAAATCCTAATGCCATTATCATAGTCAGGCGAACATCAAAACAAATCTCACTCCAGGCTCCCAGCCAACAAAGAAAATAGACACAGGCAGTGATCACCGCAAAAGCCCCTGCATGGGAATCTTTCAGGATTTCCAACCGCCTTTTCCTCTCCTGCCAGGAGCTTAAAGCATCTGCTGTATCCAGAAGTCCGTCTACATGGATTCCTCCTGTTACCAGTACAGGAAGCACCGTCAGGATCACAGACAGAAACAAAACGTTTATCCCCAGATATCCAGCTGCCCAGGATGCCGCAAGAATCAGTGCTCCAATGGCTGTACCAATAAATGGAAAAAAACAGAACATATACTTCATATTTTCTTTTGTCCACTCTGCCTGAGGCATGGGAATTTTGGAAAACATGGAAAATGCAATCTTAAAACTGTTCCACAGACTTTTCACAAAAATCCTCTCCCTTCTTATAATATACAGGAATTCCATAGACAACCTCTACCACCGTATCTGCCATCCTGGCAAGTCTCCGGTTAATATTTCCCAGTACACGCCGATAGTTTTCTGTCTCTTCTTCGTAGGTATCAGCTTCAGAAAAAATCTCATTTGTTACAATGATCAGATCTTCCGCCTGGTTTTTCAGACTTTCCACTCCCTGGAGAATCTCGTCCTCTGTTTTTTCTCCTGCACCATCTTCCCGAAAAATTTCATTGGCAGTCAGATTGGACATACATTCCAAAAGAACTGTACATCCGGAAGGGATCTGTACATTTTTCAATCCCACATAACACTCTTCTGTATCAAACCCCTTACCTGCGCGCATCTTCCTGTGGCGAAGTACCCTTTTTTTGCTTTCCTGGTCAAAAGGGTACATCGTCGCAATATATATTCGTTTTTTTTCTCCGCAGGCAAGTACACAGTCTTCAGCAAAAGCCGATTTTCCGCTTCCACTTCCGCCGGTTACAAGAATCATCATTTAAGTAAACTCCTCATACTGCTCTACTTTGATTTCCTCAAAGGTACTCATAGATTCATATACCGCTATTCCCATATCCATAAACGGGAATAAAGCTACTGCTCCGCTCCCTTCTCCAAGACACAGATCTCCGTGGATCACTGCCTCTTTCTTCAGTGCTTTCAGGATCAGAACCGCTGCAGGCTCCTTAGAAACATGAGATGCAATCATATAATCTCTGGTAAGAGGACAGATTCTCTGTGCTGCAAGGGCTGCCACACAGGAAATAAATCCGTCGATCACCACCGGGATGTGCATGGCTGCTCCTCCCAGGAACACACCTGCCATTCCTGCAATATCCAGTCCTCCCACTTTTGCAAGTACATCTATAGGATCCTGAGGATCCGGCCGGTTCAGCTCCACTGCTTTTTTTATTGCATTCACTTTTCGCTTCAGGCCTTCGCTGGAAAGACCAGCTCCCCGTCCAGTCATTGTTTCAACCGGCTGGTCCAGAAGAACAGAGGCTACCGCACTGCTGGTGGTAGTATTTCCAATTCCCATCTCCCCGGTTGCGATCAGAGCATATCCCTGTTCCTTCAGCCGCCTTACCATTTCAATACCGGCCTCAATTCCCCGCACAGCCTCTTCCCTTGTCATAGCAGGCTCTTTTGCCATATTTCTGGTTCCATTCATAACCTTCAGATCTTTTGGAACCTTAGTATCAGAAACCATACCTACATCTACCGGAAAAACGTCCGTTCCGCATTGTCGGCACATGACACAGGCAGACGTATCTCCCTGCAGAAAATTCTCTGCAACAATAGCTGTCACTTCCTGTCCAGTCTGAGTCACACCTTCTTCCACAACGCCATTATCCGCACACATTGCCACAAGAGCCCGCTTTTTTATATTGATGTCTGCAGAACCTGTGATCCCCGCGATCTGCATGACCAGCTCCTCCATTTTTCCCAGAGAATGAAGGGGCTTTGCAATACTGTCCCATCTTTTCTGCGCCGCTGAGACTGCCTGCTCGTCAATCGGACAAATCTGTTCCTTTATTTCCTCAAGTGTCATTTTCTGTTTCCTTCCCTTCTGCACTGTATTTACTGCTTTCCACTCTGTTTACAATATCTTTTATTTTCCTGTAGTAAAAACAAAAAATTTACTGAATATATAGTTCAGTGCAAGGACAATAAACTGTGTTGCAAATTTTCCCAGCATATCATTCATATGTATGATCTCCACCAGCAGCCATACACCGCCCACCTCTATGACCATAGTAACAAGACGGGCACTTATAAATTTTATAAAAGGCTGCACATGATCTTTTATGGTTTTACACTTATCCTGAAAAACAAATTTTGAATTCACCACATAGGCAAACAGGATTGCTGTAATAATCGATATCACATTTGCAGCGGTCAGCTGTACATTCAGCTTTCTCAGCACATAAAAACAAATCAGATTTACCAGCGTCGTACACCCGCCAAAAAACACATACCTTATTACATCATTCCTGTAAAACCGAAGGATCATATTCTTTATTTTATCCATCTTCTGCTCCTGTATCACTGTTGTTCACTCTGCCTGTATTTTCACATTGGTAAACGATTATACAGAATCATGCCGTGCATGTTCCGACACGTCCTTACTTCCTCTGATGATCTGTGAAATAATATAACGAGGACGCCGTTTTATCTCCTCATAAATCTTGGCAATATAATATCCAATGATTCCCAGACTCAGCATGATCGCACTGCCTATTAGAAGCAGCACCATCATGATCGTTGTATATCCCTCCACTGCATGACCGGTAAAATACTGGATCAACGAGTATACGATCAACGCCAGAGACAGAAGAAAGCAGATGCCGCCTCCCACGGTTACAAACTGCAGGGGAACTGTAGTAAATGCCACAATATTGGTAAAAGCATATTTTACCAGAGACCAGGCAGACCATTTGGATTCTCCTGCCTCTCTCTCCCGTACCTCAAACTGAACAGATGTTGTTTTATATCCCACCCAGGAGGAAGTTGCGCGGAAAAACATATTTCTCTCCGGCATGGAAAGAATACTGTTAACAGCTTTCCGGTCCATCAGTTTAAAATCCGAGGCATTCTGCATATTTACTTTAGTCGCCTTTGACATGATCCCATAAAAAAATCCTGCACATTTTTTGTGGATCAGACTTTCCTTTCCTCTGGTGGATTTTACACCTTCAATCACCTCATAGCCCTGCTTCCAGAGATGATACATTTCTACTAATGTCTGAGGCGGATGCTGAAGATCACAGTCCATCACTGCCACCGCATCACCGGATGCCTGGGCAAGACCTGCGAAAACAGCCGCTTCCTTACCAAAATTTCTGGAAAAATGAACACCAAGGATATGTGGATCCTCTGCCCCTGCTTTCTCAATCTCATTCCAGGTACGGTCCCGGGAACCATCATCCACCAGCACCAGTTCGTACTCAATTTCTGCTTCCGTAAGTATCTGGCGTAAAACGCTGCAGGTTTTTTGAATCATAAGCTCTTCGTTATATGCCGGAAGCACTACTGATAAAACGCTCATAGTTTCTGTACCTTCTTTTTATTTCTTCTAAAAAATACCAGACCAATGTAACACAGAGCCCCTGCAAAAGTCAAGCACAGCCCCGGGATCAAAAACGGTGTACAGTACGCCAGCTGAATCTCATGTTCTCCTGCCTCCAGCATTAATCCCATATACATAGTATTTGCCTGGATCAAGTCAGTCTCTTTTCCATCTACATAGGCACGGAAGCCTTTACTGTACGGAAGTGACAGTACCAACGCCTTTGGTTCTGATAAAGAAATTTTTCCGGTTATTCTATTTGTATCTACGGAAATATCTGTAAGGATATCCTCCTTCAGCTTTTCTGTCTGTTCTGTAATCTTATCCATAGGCTGGCAGACAATGCGAAGATCTTCAAATGTATAGACTCCTGTCTTTTCAAACGTAAGCGTTATCGAGGTTTTTCCTTTTTTTCCATATCCCGTATTACAGAGGAAATTGTGTTTTCCACTGTAAGCATTATATTTATCTGTAAAAATACGAATAGTTTTGTCTGGAAACTGACCTCCCACATTTACCGATGCTTTCTGGCTTTCTTTCCAGTATCTCCAATGACTGTCCTGATGAATGACCTGATTTTTTTCATATCGGGACATTTTTTCCCATTTTTTCTCACTGACTGTCTCTCGAGGAGAAAGCCCATCATAATCAAGACCTTCTGCAATCAGATAGGTTTCACTGTTATCCAGCCCCTGAAAGACCAGTTCCAGTTCTGCCCCTTCTTTTGTTACTTTAATCTTTCCATCCTTCAGACTGCATCCCTTCCCCTTTTTTATCTCAAACGGGATCTCCTGATCTGTAAATTCCAGATCTGCTTCTGAAAGCACAGCTTCTTCCACAATAACTCCCTGAAGAAGTGCCTGCTGTTTTTCCGTCACGCTCATCTTATCGTATTTTTCTCGTGGAATAAACGAGTCATACGTATAACCCAACGGTAAGCTGTCCCTGCTTTCAAACGCCTCATAGATATTGCTGTTTTTCTCTGCACTTCCGGTCAGCCAGTAATAACTATACGGAAGATAACGGTATTCCCCATTTTTTGTCACAAAATATTTTACAGAGGCAAGCCTGTCAAGAATGGTCCTTCCATCCAAATTATCATAATGCTGCTCCCAGGGAGTATTCAGATACATTTCATCAAAATATTTTCCAATACTTCCGCTGGCTACGCTGAAGTAATATGCCGTACTGTTTGTCCCCATCTGCATAGCTGAATTATCATAAGAAAGCGCATCCTGCTGATCATATCTGAAAATTGACTGATCATCTGTATCCAGAACTGCAAGATCTGTGCCGGACTCCAGTTTTTCCATAGCTTTTCCTCTGTCTGTAAACTCAGAAAGATAATTCTTTTCATAGGAATACTGATAATAAATATTAAAAACAATCCCGGCAGTCAGCAGGACACTGATCATCATACAAAGGTTTCTTTTTCTTACGAATATCGAACCATACAGCAGGATCACTGCTGTAGAAAATACAAGCAGAATCATTGCAGACATATTTCTTTCTGTCCGTGCCGCTTCCGGAAACAACGCCATACAGCAATAAATCATAAGAAAAACAAATACCCGCCTTTTTTCCACTCTGTCTAAAAGATAGAATTCAGGATATGCCTTTACAAAAATATAGGCGATCATCATGCCATATGCCCAAATCCATCGATTGGATACATAAGAAAAGCCATTTAATACATGTCCGGCAAAAGGCAGGAGCAAAAATATATTTAAAAGTACAAAGCCCCATTTCAGAGCTGTATTTTTCTTTCGTTTTGAAAACAGAACAAAAACGCCTGTCATAGCAATTGCCGTATATCCGGCAACTCCCCACTGGATCATATTTTCACCAATCAGGCATGTCAGGTATTTTTCATAATAGATTTTGTCATAAAGTATGGGAACATAGTTTTCTGCCTGAAAACGCCCTGTTCCAAATACAGGAAGGATCACCGGAAGAAGGATCACAGCAGCCAATAGTACTGCGATCATCGAATATCCCGCAAAAACAGCCAGCCATTTACCAATACATAAAAGACTTCTGTCCTGTTTACTGGTAAATACTACAAAATAATCAAATGCTGCATAAAGTACCATAAAGATTCCCAGCATATAAAAGAAATAAAAATTCGATACTCCTGCAAGCGCTACGGACCAGATAAATACATAAGGCTTTTCTTTTCTGTATATTTTATCTATTCCAAGAAGTATCAAGGGAAGATAAATCATGGGATTTGCAAAATACGGATGCTTCATAGATGCATAAATTGTCCACCCGGCAAAAATATAAACAAGCGATCCCAGCAAAGTTGCCTGATTTGAGTTTTTATGATAAAAGCAATATCTGCTGAAAGCGATCCCTGCCAGATAAATCCGTAAAAATATCAAAAAAGCATACAGATACTCTGTCTTATCTGCCGGTACCAGCACAGATAATAAAGTCAGCGGATCTCCAATCACATAATAATGAAGCGTTGTCAGAATGTCAGATCCATATCCTATATGCATATCCCACATGGGGATTTCCAGTTTATGTTCTATAAACAGCTGCTGCAGGATCTCTCTCAGATAATCTCCATAATATGCCAGAGAATTCAAATGCTGAGGAACTCCGTCATGACTCCAGATCAGTGATTTTCCATTCAGAAAAAAATGCATATAAAGAATTAATGCAATAACCCCAAATGCAAGGGTATAGACCAGATAATATGTTGTTCTTCTTTCCGTAGAAATCTTTTTTTTCATTCTCATCATAATAATATTTCCTCTAAAAAAGCCGCGGTACAATATTGTACCGCGGCTCCTGATCTGAAATTATTCAGCATCTGCTCCATAAAGAGTGATGAGTTTGTTCAGATATTCATATCTAGCCTTAGCCTCTGCCTCATTCTTAGCAAACAGTCTTTCAGCCTTTTCAGGATTCTGACGTTTCAGAGAGTTGTAACGAACCTCACCGTCAAGGAATGCCTGATAGTCTTCCATATTCGGAGCTTTGGAATCAAGTGTGAACTTGTTCTCTGCTGCCGGGTTGAAGCGGAAGTTGTGCCAGTATCCGCACTTAACTGCCAGTTCTTCCTCGGTCTGAGCCTTGGACATACCCTTCTTGATACCATGGTTGATACATGGAGCATATGCAATGATCAGAGACGGTCCCGGATAAGCCTCAGCCTCAGCAATTGCTTTTACAGTCTGGTTGAAGTCAGCGCCCATAGAGATCTGTGCTACATATACATAGCCATAGCTCATAGCGATGGAAGCCATATCTTTCTTCTTCACTTCTTTACCGCCTGCAGCGAACTGAGCAATTGCACCTGTCGGTGTAGATTTGGAGGACTGTCCGCCAGTATTGGAATAAGCCTCTGTGTCGAATACCATAACGTTGATGTCACGTCCGCTTGCGAGAACATGGTCAACACCGCCAAATCCGATATCGTAAGCCCATCCGTCACCACCGAAGATCCACTGGGATTTCTTGGACAGATAATCTTTCTGTACAAGGATTTCCTGAGCTGCATCACATCCGCATGCTTCCAGAGCTGCTACCAGTTTATCTGTAGCTGTTCCGTTTGTAGCACCTACAGAGAATGTATCCAGCCATTCCTGAGCAGCTGCTTTCACATCTTCTTTATCTGTAGCTGCAGCAAGAGCCTCAACTTTATCTTTCAGACCGTCACGGATTGCTTTCTGTGCAAGAAGCATACCATAACCAAACTCAGCGTTATCTTCGAACAGAGAGTTGGACCATGCCGGACCCTGTCCCTTAGCATTTACTGTGTATGGTGTGGACGGTGAAGAGTTACCCCAGATAGAGGAACATCCTGTTGCATTTGCAATGTACATTCTGTCACCGAAAAGCTGAGTGATCAGTTTTGCATATGGTGTCTCACCACATCCTGCACAAGCTCCGGAGAACTCAAGCAGCGGCTGTTTGAACTGGCTTCCCTTAACAGTTGTCTCTTTGAATTTCTCAATTACATCTTCTTTAACCGGAAGCTGTACACCATAATCAAAGAATTTCTGTGCGCCTGCGTTTGCTTCCATGTTTTCCATAACAAGAGCCTTAGCTCCCTTCTTGCCAGGACATACATTTGCACAGGAACCGCAGCCTGTACAGTCATAAGCAGAAACAGTCATTGTAAATTTATAATCTTTCATACCAGTCATCGGCAGAGTAACCATACCTTCTGGTGCATTTGCTGCCTCTTCCTCAGTAAGAGCTACCGGACGGATAACTGCATGTGGACATACATATGCACAACGGTTACACTGGATACAGTTCTCTGGCTGCCATACCGGAATATTTACAGCGATACCACGTTTCTCGTATGCGGATGAACCGGACGGAGTAGTACCATCTACATAATCTTTGAATGCAGATACAGGCAGGGAATTACCTTCCTGAGCGTTTACCTTAGCCTGGATGTTGTTAACGAAGTCAACAACGTCTGCTCTTCCCTCTTCTGCATGAGTCATATGAAGACCTTCATCCTCAGCATCTTTCCAGCTTTCCGGAACCTGGATCTCAACAACCTGTTTTGCACCTGCATCGATAGCTGCCCAGTTTTTCTGAACAACGTCATCACCCTTACGTCCGTAAGTAGCCTTTGCTGCTGCTTTCATAAGGTCGATTGCCTGCTCTTCAGGAATGATTCCTGTAAGCTTGAAGAATGCAGACTGAAGAATTGTATTGATACGTGTCGGTCCCATGCCTGTCTCAATACCAATCTTAACACCGTCGATGGTGTAGAATTTAATATCGTGGTTGGCGATGAATGCTTTCACCTGACCCGGAAGGTGTTTCTCAAGTCCTTCCATATCCCATGGGCAGTTCAGAAGGAATGTACCGCCATCTACCAGCTCCTGAACCATGTTGTATTTGTTCACATAAGAAGGATTGTGACATGCAACAAAGTCTGCTGTATGGATCAGGTATGTGGATTTGATCGGTTTTTTACCAAAACGCAGGTGGGACATAGTAACACCGCCTGACTTCTTGGAGTCATAATCAAAGTAAGCCTGTGCATACATGTCTGTATTGTCACCGATGATCTTGATGGAGTTTTTGTTTGCTCCGACAGTACCGTCAGCACCAAGTCCCCAGAATTTACAGTTTGTTGTTCCTTCCGGAGTAGTAACAAGTGCAGCACCTGTCTCAAGAGAAAGATTTGTAACGTCATCAACGATACCAAGAGTAAATTTCTCTTTTGTTGTGTTCTCAAATACAGCTACGATCTGTGCCGGAGTTGTATCTTTGGAACCAAGGCCATAACGTCCGGAGAATACCGGAACATCCTTGAACTGGCTGTTCTTCAGAGCTGCAACAACATCTAACCACAGCGGCTCACCAAGAGCACCAGGCTCTTTTGTTCTGTCAAGAACAGTAATCTGCTTTACAGATGCAGGGAATGCTGCGATCAAAGCTTCTGCGCTGAATGGTCTGTAAAGACGAACCTTAACAACACCGACTTTTTTGCCTGCTGCTGCAAGGTAATCAATAGTTTCTTCAATGGTATCGTTTACAGAACCCATAGCTACCACTACATGCTCTGCATCTTCTGCACCATAGTAGTTGAAAAGTTTGTAGTCTGTTCCAATCTTCTCATTAACTTTATCCATGTACTCCTGTACAACTGCCGGAAGAGCATCGTAATACGGGTTACATGCTTCTCTTGCCTGGAAGAAGATATCCGGGTTCTGTGCAGAACCTCTCTGGCATGGATGGTTCGGATTCAGAGCATGTTTACGGAACTCTGCGATAGCATCCATATCAGCCATATCTTTCAGATCTTCATAATCCCATGTCTCGATTTTCTGGATTTCATGGGAAGTACGGAATCCATCAAAGAAGTTGATGAACGGAACTTTTCCCTTGATTGCTGCAAGGTGAGCAACCGGTGTCAGGTCCATTACTTCCTGTACGGAAGATTCACAGAGCATAGCACATCCTGTCTGACGGCATGCCATAACATCAGAGTGATCTCCAAAGATAGAAAGTGCGTGAGAAGCAAGTGCACGGGCAGATACATTGATAACGCCCGGAAGCTGCTCGCCTGCGATCTTATAAAGGTTCGGGATCATCAGAAGAAGACCCTGAGATGCTGTGTAAGTAGTTGTAAGAGCACCAGCTGCCAAAGAACCGTGAACTGCACCTGCAGCACCTGCCTCAGACTGCATCTCTGTAACCTGTACTTCCTGTCCGAAGATGTTCTTTCTTCCCTGGGTTGCCCACTCGTCTGTAGCTTCAGCCATAACAGATGAAGGGGTGATCGGATAAATAGCAGCTACATCAGAATAAGCATATGATGCATGAGCGGCTGCATGATTACCATCCATGGTTTTCATCTTTCTTGCCATAGTTTTCTTTTCCTCCTTAAAGGTATGATGAAAATTATTTCTAGACCGTTAAGCGATCTAAAATTCCGTATTTGATTATACCATATAATAATATTATTGTCCAACTGGATTCTGATTTTTTTTGTATACAACAAAAGAGAGTTCCGCCCTTTCCGCATGAAAATATGCCATGTGCAGACCTCTCTCTTTTGTTCATTTTATATATTGTCAAAAAGTTCCTGCAGGGATCTGCGTCTCAGCATCTTCCACAGTTCCTGCTGAATATCCGCCAGTTCTCTGTGAACAACACACGGAGTCTTATCCCTGTCATCTCTCACACACTGATAATGAGGATCCATACACTCAATAATCATAAGTTCCGGATCAATGGCTGTATACACATCAAACAATGTGATCTCTTCCGTTTTTCTGTCAAGAGAATATCCCCCATGAACGCCTCTGAATCCCTTTACAAGCTTTGCCTTCTGAAGTTTTTTCAGTATCTTATAAGCAAAGGGAGCCGTGATCTGTTCTTTTTCGCAGATTTCTCCTACGCTGAGTCTCTCTTCTCCTGCCAAAGCACGGATAACCCTTACTGCATAATCACATTCTCTTGTAATCAACATATCTACTGTCCTCTCTAATGTCTCTTATGTCCTGCCTCTTATGTTCTGCCAGTTTTTTCATACAAACTGTATCTATTTTTTGTCCGTACTGCTGCCATTTATATATGGCATCTAACGTTACTGCAATTTTGATTATAACAACAGCCTTGTAAAAATACAACATTTTTTTGAATAATCATCATTATTTTTCTGCAAATATCAACAAAAGTCCAAAAAGCAGGATCAGAATACCAAGTATACGTCTAAGCCATACACCAACTGACGCATAGGCCGGATTTTTGATCAAACGGTCTACATAACTATAGCCGATCCCGGTGCCTACTAAAAGCACGCTGTGCCCCAATGCATAAAGTACCATCAGAAATACTCCCCACCAGGCATTTCTTCCCAGTCTGGCTACTAACGCCAAAAGCGCAACCATAACCGGAATTGCACAGTGAGAAGCAAAAACACCTCCGACAGCTCCGGTCAGAAATGCCCCTGCATATCCTTTTTTTGTCATATGTTCTGACATATGGATATGAGGTATGATATTTACTATCCCAAAAACCTGCAGAGACATAAAGATCATTAGAATCCCCATCAAAAATGTCCACCAGTGTCCTGCCTCATGCAGAAGATGCCCGATGAAAGAGGCTGCCGAACCAAATATTCCAAAAGTCACAGCCATACCGGCTGCCATGGAAAGAGAAAGACGCACCGCCTTTTTACGGTCAGCATTCACTGCACCTACACATGCCAAAAGCATAGGAACTGACGCCAGGGAACACGGAGTAAAGGAGGTTAGTATCCCTGCTGCCAGGCTTAACAGCGGAGCCGCCCAGAGGTTTTCTGTCATCAGCTCAGTAAGTGTATTTATAATTTCCGTCATGTACAACAAACTCCCTTCTTTATAATAATGAATCTGTATTTTTCTCGTTCATTTCCTTTTGAAAGATGATTATAGCAGTATCTCTTTTATTTTTCAAGAAAATAAGGCTTGCAAAATCCACACTTTAAGGTACAATGGGAATGAGCTGCAAAAACAGCATTATATAAAAACATCAACGAAACCATAATGAAGAAAAGAGGTACCTTATGATTTCAGCAAATAACATCACACTGAGAGTTGGTAAAAAAGCTCTGTTTGAAGATGTAAACATCAAATTTACAGAGGGAAACTGTTACGGTCTCATCGGCGCTAACGGCGCCGGAAAATCCACCTTCCTTAAAATCCTTTCCGGTCAGCTTGAGCCCACCAACGGAGATATCGTCATCACTCCAGGTCAGAGACTTTCTTTCCTGCAGCAGGATCATTTCAAGTATGACACTTATCCTGTACTTGATACAGTCATCATGGGAAACGCAAGACTGTATGATATCATGAAAGAAAAAGAAGCCATTTATGCCAAGGAAGACTTTACAGACGAAGACGGCATCCGCGCAAGTGAACTGGAAGGTGAATTTGCAGAGATGAACGGATGGGAGGCGGAATCCGATGCCGCAACCCTTCTTAACGGTCTTGGCATCGAAACTGATCTTCACTATACTTTAATGTCAGAACTTACCGGAAGCCAGAAGGTAAAAGTTCTTCTTGCACAGGCTCTTTTTGGAAATCCTGATATCCTTCTCCTTGACGAGCCTACCAACCATCTGGATCTCCCGGCTATCGAATGGCTGGAAGAATTCCTGATTAATTTTGAAAACACTATCATTGTAGTATCCCATGACCGATATTTCCTTAACAAAGTCTGCACCCATACTGCCGACATTGACTATGGAAAGATTCAGCTTTATGCCGGAAACTACGATTTCTGGTTCGAATCCAGTCAGCTTCTGATCAAGCAGATGAAAGAAGCAAACAAGAAAAAAGAAGAAAAAATCAAAGAACTCCAGGAATTTATCTCCCGTTTCAGTGCCAATGCCTCCAAATCCAAACAGGCAACTTCCCGAAAACGTGCACTTGAAAAAATTCAATTGGATGAAATGCGTCCTTCCAGCCGTAAATATCCATACATCGACTTCCGTCCTAACCGTGAGATTGGAAACGAAGTACTTATGGTAGAAAACCTTTCTAAAACTATTGACGGCGTAAAAGTCCTGGACAATATTTCCTTTACCCTTGGACATGACGATAAAGTTGCCTTTGTAGGAGCAAACGAACAGGCTATCACCACCTTCTTCAAAATCCTTATGGGCGAAATGGAGCCGGACGAAGGAAATTATAAATGGGGTGTTACAACTTCTCAGGCATATTTTCCAAAGGATAACACAGCCGAATTTGATAATGATTTAACAATTACAGACTGGCTGACACAATATTCCGAGATCAAAGATGCTACTTATGTCCGCGGTTTCCTTGGACGTATGCTCTTCCCTGGAGAAGACGGTGTAAAACGTGTCAGAGTTCTTTCCGGTGGAGAAAAAGTCCGTTGTCTCCTCTCCAAGATGATGATCTCCGGAGCCAACATTCTTCTTCTTGACGAGCCTACCAACCATCTGGACATGGAATCAATCACAGCTTTAAACAACGGTTTGATCAAATTCCCGGGAGTTATTCTTTTCACTTCCCACGATCACCAGTTTGTGCAGACTACAGCTAACCGTATCATGGAAATCCTTCCTGACGGTAAGCTGATCGATAAAATCACTACCTATGACGAATATCTGGCAAGCGATGAAATGGCCAAGAAACGTCATGTTTATACTATGAATGAGGATGACGCAAACGACAACTGATATTCAGTACAGACAGACCAGTCCGTGCTGAAGTCCAAAAAACAGCAGACACCACTCAAACTGTGATGTCTGCTGTTTTTCCATTTGTAACTTCCAATAATTTTTCTATAGGAACCTTCAGAGTCAGACCAATTCTTCCTCCGCTGACATATATTTCCTGAAACTGCTCTGCCGAAGAATCAAAGATCACCGGATACTGTTTTTTCATTCCCAAAGGACTGCAGCCCCCTCTTACATATCCCGTAATCTTCAGGATATCTTTCACATGGATCATATCTACTGACTTTTCTCCCACTGCTCTGGCTGCAGCTTTCCTGTCTACTTCTTTTTCAATAGGTACCACAAACACATAATAAGCACCGCTTTTTCCCTCCATTACAAGGGTCTTAAAGGACTGTTCATAGGGTGCACCAATAAGATCTGCACTGTGACATCCATCAATAAATTCGTCACACTCATAAGGAAAAGCCTCATAGGGCACCTTCTTTCGATCCAGTAATCTCATAGCATTTGTTTTAGCCTCTTTTGCCATTGCGTCCTTCTTTCCGAAAATTTTTCTCTCCATGCTTTTTCCATGGGAGAATACTTTCTCTGTCTTCTTCTTCCATCATTTCTCTTATAATCTCTTCATCCAGTTCATCTTCGTCAATAGGATCCAGCTCGTCATATAAATCCGCATCATCATAAAACTCCTCATTATCGCGGAAATCTTCATCATACAGATCTGCATAAAAAGAGTTTTTTCGATGACTGTCTGAAGAATGATCGTTCCGGCTTCCTCTCCATTCTTCCCTGCCTGAAAAATCCGGATTTTCCACCCTGACCATATAGGTTTTCTTCTTAGATGAATTTTTTGGATAGGGTCTTCTTCCATAAGAGTCATCATATGCATAAGAATCCAACGGAAGATCAAATTCTGGTTCTGATTTTTTACGCGGACGATAAATAATCGTTTTATCTGAATCAAGTCCATAATATTCTCCACGCCTTGGATGCTCCTCACCAACTTGAATATCCACAGGCCTTTCTCTCCGGGAAGAATTTCCTCTGGGACGAGGTTCCGTTTTTCTCAAAGGCTCTCTGTAAACAAAGTCGTCTGCATATTCTTTTTCCACAGACTTTTTCACCTTTTTCTTTACAGGTTTCACATATTCTTCCTCTTCTTCATACTCATCTATGTATTTCTTCTTATTTGTAGCAAACTGGATCAGCATTCCCAATGCCGCAAATGCTGCACTAAGTCCAATCCCATAAGGAAATTCCGCAAGTCCTCCCAGTTTCGCCAGAGCCATACCTGCCATAGCTCCTCCCAGGAGACTTGTTCCGGTAATAATCACTTCCCTTGCCCACTTTATTGCAAGACTTCCGATCCCTACGCCTGCAAGCAGACACACAAAAAACATCAGAGAAGTAGTCGGATGCAGCACATAGACAGCAATGCCCAATCCAAGACCTGCACCCATTACAAAAATGCCGGCTTTATAGCTTATAAACACAATGATCGCCAGAACCACGCCTACTCCTGCTGACACTGCCAGCTGCATAGTCGTATCCCATATTCCCATTAAAAACGAAGCTCCATACCCCAGCCCCGCTCCTATCGCAAATCCAAACAGCATCATCCAAAACCGCAGCAGACGATACCCCAAAATACAGTTTATCACACCAAACACCAGCAAAACTCCAAATATAATCATCTGAATATCCGTTAAAGCAGATGATGTTCGAAGTCTTTCTATAATATCCATACCTCGAAGCAAGATATCCAGAATAGCATTCATACTCTTTTCCTCCATCACACATAAAATCAAAACATAAAATACATGGTCTTCATATTTTCAAGAAGCCCATAATGATATTCCACTGAACTAATCCCGTAAATTTGAAGGTAATATTCAGCTATATGATTAATATAACTTTCCTGGATCCATTCCCTGTAAGCTTCATTATACGCCTCCTGACTGCTGAATTTAAACCGAACCACTGCTGCACCATTATCCAGACGCATCTGACAGTATTCATAAAGAGCCTGTCTGTCATAATCCTCAAAACATCCCTGATTTAAAACATAAAAATTTTTGTCAGTTGCTGTGCACTCCGGCACAGGAAATTCCGATGATGCTGTATATATACGTTCATACTCTTCTGGAAAAGGACATAAATAATCATACATGGTGGTCTTATGTTCCAGCAGTTCCACTGCATCTCCTTCCAAAAACTCCGGCTGGTCTCCATTAGTAGCATCTACGTAATAATATTTTCCGTCAAGACGTACAATATTCCATGCATGCCCCTCTGTACTTCCGGCTGTATCTCCTTCCACATAGATACAAGGGATACCAAGTCTTTCCAAAATATACTGAACTGCCCTTGCATACCCGGCACAAACCGCCTGTTTTTTCCAGAACACTCCTGCAATATTCTGATCATCCTCTGTAGAGACATAATCTACAGTATCGATCAGGTAAGTATATACTTCTTTGATCTTTTCATAATCATTTGTCATACCTGTGGTTTGTGTACAAATTTCCTGAAACGCAGCCTCCATTGACTGCTGAATTTCCTGCATCTCCTGTTCAGTATATGTATACCCCGGCGAAAAACTGCAGTAATCTTTTCCCGGATATGAAGTCCGATAAACCGGCTGACGATTATGAATCCAAAACAGTTCCGGATGATCTTTCAGTATTCCATGATAGACTTTATCAACCAGAGCTTCATCTGCTGTGGTCAGATAAATTTCTTCTTTCCGCTGCCGAATCCCCTGAAGCATTTCTCTGTACACTCTTTTCTCTTTGTCAGACAAAAGAGAAAAATAGTATTCCTGATGTCCCTCATCCATCTGTGCAATGTTCTGTTTTCTAAGCTTCTGCATTTCTTCCGGTTCCGGATTTAACAATGCTTCTGCAAAATTCAGGACCGAATTTCCATCTTCTCCAACCCATTTATCCCTCTGTATACAATAAGATGCAAAACATAAAACTGCCAGGAGCAAAATAAGAATCAAGAATCCTTTACTCGGAAATCGTTTTCTCTTCATCCGATTCTCCTTTTTGAAAAATCATGCCCATGCGGCCGTATTCCAATCCGCATGGGCATATTTTTATCTCTATAGATATCTGTGATCAGTCACTGAACACAATCTCAATGTCATCTGTTTCTGGTTTTCCCGGAAGAATTTCCGAAGTTCCATAAACAGAAGCATTCTGGTCAAGAATTGCCTGCAAAGTATCTGTCACTTCTACATTTCCATTGTCCCCACTGCCGTCAGAAAGAGCAGCATTGCTGTCATCTGCAGCATCCTCAAAAGTAACAATAACATCGTCATCTTCGTCACCGGAAACAAAAATTTCTTCTGATTCCAAAGCTTCCGTACCAGCTTCGTTCTCCTGAGAACTTCCGGAAGTTAATTCCGTATCTGCTCCCTGTGCTGGTGTAAAATCATCCGGAACTTCTGAATTGTCTGCTGAAGATCCATCGCTGAGCATCTGTGCCAGTTCTTCTTCTGTAGGATAAAAATCAGGCTGTCGGATGTACCGGAAACTTGCACCATATGCTTCACCCACTGTTACACCATTTTTGCTGGAAGAACAGTGAACTGCGATCCAGTCTCCCGCATCCGTCTGACCGCAGATAATACCTACATGATTATTGCTTCCTGCCTCCGGCCCGCTTTGGAATACCAGGTCTCCCGGCTGTGCATCCTGCTCACTTACCACATTGGCATTCAGCCATTGAGCAGATGTCCCGTCACCAATCGTTTCCTGCATATTCTGATCCAGATAGCCATTAATCACCGCCCAGGTAACAAAACCACTGCAGTCCAGTCCGTAAGCCCTTACTGTTCCTGTACTCGGACTGCCCTCTGCAGATACTTTTTCCGCACTCCCCCAGCTGGAGTCTTTACCGATTACTGTTGATTTACCGCCCCAGAAATAACCGACTTCTCCTACAAGAGAATAGGCTGCCGTAATAACGTTTACTCGTTCCTCCGACACATTTTCTCCCACACTCTGGCGCACAAATCCTTTTGCGTCCGTAACAACAGCACACAAAAGTTTACAGTCTGTCTCTACATATTTTTTCAGGATTGCCCTGTCTTCCTGTTTAATCTTATTTTCTTTTATGTAATGATTGATATGATAATTTCCGTAAGAAACATGTGACGGTTGTTTTTCATCTCTTATAAGCGGATTCAGTTCTGCAAAGATTTCTGCAAGATCATTTTTCGCACTGCTATCAAGGTTGAATTCTGTCACGCCTTCCTGACTTTTTTCATATACATAAACAGCAAGAATATCCTGCCAGTTTCTTACAAGAAGTGAATCTGAAGAAGCAGTCAGTTTATTGCTTCGTGAATCACTGGAATCCGTAAGTTTGTTTTTTTCTTTATATTCTTTTTCTATCTCATCCATTACAGAAGAAAAATCTTCAGAAAAAGAAAGCTGATAATTATTTTTCAGACTATCCAGATAGAATTCACGGCCGGCATGCAGATTCGCTACCATACTGCTGTAATACACAGGAGTACCTTCCCGTCCCGGTTCTGTTCCATCAGAAATATCCGGCTGCTCACTGTCAGCATTGCTGTTTTCTTCCTTAAGCTCTGCTATCCTCTTTTCCATCTGTACAAGCTTTTCATAATTCGTTATAAATTTTTTCTGTTCTTCTGCAAGCTTATCATATGCCTTACGCAGAGCTTCTACTTTCGGCTCATGTTTCAATGTAAGTGTTTCTTTTGACAGCTGTTCAATCTCGTAAATCAGTTTTTTTACAGTCTGATCATCAGGAGTCGGGGTTGGTGTTCCCGTAGGTCCTGGCGTTACACTCGGCATAGGTGTCACACTTGGTTCCGGTGTTATGGTCGGTGCAGGTGTTGTACTTGGTTCCGGTGTTACACTTGGCACAGGCGTCACGTCAGGTTCCGGTGTCCCTGTGGGCTCAGGAGCTGTAGTAGGAACCGGTGCTTCCGTAGGAACAGGCGCAGCAGTCGGTACCGGTGCTTCCGTAGGAGCAGGCGCCGTTGTCGGTGCAGGTGCCACTGTCGGCAGCGGCACTGCAGTTGGTTCAGGCTTTGCCGGTTCCTGTGAACTTCCATCTCCAATATCCAAAAGTGCGGTTCCCTCAGCACCGTCTGCCATTACAGATACCGGTGTCGATAAAACCGTAGCTGATATCAAAGTAATACATAAATATTTTGTAAGATATTTGTTCTTCATTCTGGTAGAATAACTCCCTTCTAAGAACATATCTTTATTCCCCTACATAAAGGTATGCCTTCCTAGATGCTAAATGCTTACATATAACCTTTTTCATTTTAGCACACAGTTTTTCCAAAATCAACCGCCGGAGTTTACACCCCGGCGGTTTTAGCATAAAATTCATATTTTTTTCATACTTATATAAATTTAAAAGGCTGGCATCTGTGTCAGAGTCAAGCCTGTACAAAGCTGGCATACTCCCTGAAACACCTGGCCGCACACATTTAAGATGTATCTGATATCATCTGTGATATTTCTTTCTTTTTTCAGATACGTCTCATGCTGCATCTTAATATATTCTATAATCTGTCCGAAATTCCCAAAAGAAATAGCCGGATCTGTATATCTGTCCGCTTCCCCGTTTCTGATATAGCTTTTCAGTCTGTTCTTTAACTCTTTTTCATAACTGTTATGCTGCACTAAAGAACCTGTAAATGTCTTGTTATGAGGAAATGTAAAATAATCTGCAATATAATGAAAAATTTCTCCCAGTCTGCGCCAGAACACTCTCTCCTTATACTGCTCAGTTCCATATTCCACAAGAGCCTCCAGTTTTTCCTGTACTTCATCAAAGGTTCCAAAAAACTCATGTCTCTTTGTTACAAAAGAAGGTCGGATATCCGGAAGGATACTCCCAAGGCAAAATGCTTTTCTATGTGACTGCAGGCTTTCAGAAGCTTTCATCTGATCAGCCAGATATCTTGCCAGTAATATATGTGATTTTTTTCTCAAAACTTTTGCTCTCTTTCTTAAAGAAACCGTTTACTGCAACCAAGGCATACTATACCAGAAAACTCAATTTTTTTCAAATAAAATTTTTCTAAACTTTCACCGGATTTTCTTATGACCTCCAGTTTCGAGAAAGTTTTTTCTAGGGATTGCAGTTTTTACACGGGGAATACCCCTGGTCAAGAATCTCTTCTCTGGTTCCTGTACATTCCATTTTGTTTTTTTCCTTCATCCTCTTAACACTTGAGCATTTTGGTTTATGAAAAACCCGAGAATTTGTGTTAATGATATACGTCTCCTGATAATACCCCTGCACTTCCTCCTGTTCCTGCATTTCTCCATCTGAAAACTCTGACAGTACAGTTTCTTTTTCTGTTTCCGGATCTGATTCCTCCCAGCTGTCGCCTGTACTGTAATCAATCATAATCCCCGGCTGTACGTTATAACAATAAACATTAAAAGAGATTCCTTCTCCGTCATCTTCTACAGATTTTGCCTCCATTTGTACTCCGGAAGCAACCAGATCATCATCTCGATACAAAGGTGTTGCCCTGTAAAGCACATGATTTCCAGTTTCATGGATATAGTCTGCTGTCATATTTTCAAAAGGAAGCATCCCTTCTACATTCATATATCTTGTCCCCGTTATAAGGTTCTTCTTATTCGCATTTTCTGCCGTAAGCTGATAACCAATAAGATGACATCTGTTATAAAGGTATTTTCCATCTACACAATCATATTTCACAGTCTGCCATCCGGATGGACGAACCTGTCCTATTTTCCCTCTTTCCTTTCGGGGCATCAGATCTGGTCCGATATTTGCATATGCCGCTCCGCATCTTCCCAGCTCATCAAATTCACTATAGATTTCAAAAGATTCTTTCTCAAAATCCTCCTCTGCAAACTCTGGAATATTATCATTCACCACTGCATATGGCTCTCCTGTGTATGAGGGAATTTCCTCAAGATCTGCTGCCGCATAAATCTCCAACGTTTCCATCGGAATGCTTGCTTCTCCCCATAGAAGCATTCCCGCCATAATTGCTGAAACAACAAACCATTTCATCCTTTTCCTCATGTACTCTTCCCTTTCATATTTTAAGTTATATTTCGACAAATTTCTTCTTAAAATCCTATCACAGAAGAAACTTTTTTTCAATCTTCCGCACAAAAATAAGGTACGGAAACCGTACCCTATTTTTACTCTAACAGACCACTGTAAACATATCCTGTCTGTCCTTCATATTCAATTTGTATCCAATCACCTTCCTGGCCCAGCTTTTCTACTTCTGTTCCCTCATCCAGACCTCCAATGATCTCTGACTCGTCATCTGCTCCAGCTCTGACATTGCAGCCTTCCGTAACTGTCAGAACTGCACCATTTTCTGCACTTCCGGAAACACTGGCATCTTCACCCAGACCATTAAGGAATTCCGCAAGTCCCGGATCATTTTTCTGTGCAGCATCATACTCTGCCTGCACCTTTGCTCTCAGCTGCTGGACATCCGCATCATTTAAAAGATTTTCCATATATGCAGAAATCTTTGTATTCTGATCCGCTGCCCCCAGGATTTTATAAATATTTTTGCTGTCTTTTACAACATACGCATATCCCAGTGAAGGTACCGGCGTATCAATCCCCGTGCAGACATAACTGTAACAAGTATAGACTACATAAGAATTATCATCCAACCCCTTTTTTGTGTAGACATTGCCTGGTGTATAAGCTTCAATATAATCCTTGGCATTTGTGATCCTTGACTCATCAGATGCAGTCAGATCACTGACCAAAGTTCTTAATGTTGCAATATCTCTTTCCCCTAAAGCTGTGTAATAGCTATGCATGAACGCAGTAACATCTGCACTGCCTTCTTCCAAGGGATTCGCATCTTCTTTCTTCCCGTCGTTTGTCTCCCCATCATCTTCCGGAGAAGAAGGATCATTTCCCTGGCTGTTGTCCTGAACTGTTTTTTGATCTTCATCGGAAGCACCCTTCCCGCTTCCTACACAAGCACGTATGCCGAAGAACAAAACAGCTACGATCACCAGAATCGCACCGCCAAGCATAAAATAGCGGAGATTATCTGATAACCATTCTCTGAAATTATCCAAGTTCTTGTCCTCCTTAAATTACAACGCGCCGGAACCTCCCAATTGTCCTGCGCAAACACACCTGAAGGGAATCGAACCCCCGCACATGGTACCGGAAACCACTGCTCTATCCACTGAGCTACAGGTGCATAAACATATTTCATTGAGATATATAATATCACATTAATTTATAAAAGTAAAGATTTTTCTTTTCTGTGCACAATTGCAGAAATTTTCCGTCCGCTGTTCAGACTTCATTTTTTCGTTTCCATAAAAGCCGAGGCACAGAAAACTCTGTGCCTCACATGAATTTTCAGGACTGTTTTTTCAGATCACTGTAGGTCGTTCCTGTCTGCAGTTTGATTCCATTCTTCTCTGCAAGTTCATGAACTGTTACAAATTGGTAACCTTCTTTGATCATTTCCGGAATAAAAATTTCTGCAGCATCTACAGATGTACTGAAAATATCATGCAACAGGATGATTGATCCATCCTCAGCCTGAGAACGTACAATCTCCGCAATCTTCTGGGGATCCTGGCTTTCCCAATCCAGAGTATCTATAGACCACAGAATCATAGGTGTTCCAACAACAGATTTTACGGTTGAATTGACAGAACCATATGGAGGACGTACAACTGACGCTCCCTGTCCTGTAAGTTCCATAAGGAGATTGTCAACCGCACCAATTTCCGAAGATATATCCTCTGGTGACAATCCAGTAAGATCTGCATGAGAATATGTATGATTTCCCAGTTCACAGCCTAAGTTTTTCATCCGTTTTACTTCATCAGAAAAATATTCAATTTCTTTTCCTACCATAAAAAATGTAGCTTTTGCCTTATTTTTTTCCAGACAATCCAGCAGTCTGTTTGTAAAAGAACTCGGTCCATCATCAAAAGTCAGTGCAACATATTTCTTTTCCTTTTTTGCAGGCTTTTCCTTTGATGTTTTTGTCTGTTTTGAAGCTTTCGTATCTTTTTGTACTTCTTTCTTCTGTTCCTTTTCCGGCTGATAATCTTTTAATGATCCGTCCGCTAAGAGTTCATAGCTTTTTCCGCCTGTAGTAACAAAACCAGTCTGCATGATCCCATCCAGATCCATGAAATAACGTTTTCCGTTATCTTCCACCCATCCGGTCTGCATGATCCCGTTCGAATCAAAAAAGTATCTTTTTCCGTCTGTATCCGTAAGCCATCCTGTGTAAGGCGCGCCATTAACCATGAACATCCAGCTGCTTCCGCTTGACGTCCAGACACCACTGCTGGCTTCCGGAGATACTTTAATCAAAGCCGGAGTCGCTGTAGGCTCTGCGGAAGGCGAAGGAGATACCTGAACAGAAGACTTTTCTTCTTCCGGAGCTTCGTTTTTGTGAGACAAAAGCTCTCCCGTATCATCGGCCGTAAAAAGTTCAATGGTTTCATCCTCAAGTTTTGAAGGAACTGCTGTTGTCTGCCGAAACAGATATCCGCATCCAAAACAGAGCAGGACAGTAAGCAAAAGCAGGAAAATATTAATCCGCTTATTGCCGCCTGGCATATTCTTTCCTCCTCTTATTTTTTACACCACCGTGTCTTTCCCTATCATACAATAACCGACCAAAAAATACAACCCTGCCTTATATTTGCTTGTTGATAATAAATCAGAATAATTATATAATGAAAAAATGGAAAAATTAATGAACACTATAAGAATAAACAAATATCTAAGCAATGCCGGAGTCTGTTCCAGACGCGAAGCGGATCAGTATACAGATGCGGGACGGATCACAATAAACGGGACTCCGGTTTCCACCGGAGAGCGCATCTCTCCCGATACAGAAGTCTGTCTGGACGGGAAACCCATTCAGCAGGAAAAACAGCAGGTACTGATCCTGTTCTACAAACCCAGAGGAATTGTCTGCAGCACAAAAAAGCAGCGGCAGGAAACGACTGTCACAGAATTTCTGGATTACCCTCTGCGCATTTATCCCATCGGACGCCTTGATAAGGAATCAGAAGGCCTTCTTCTGCTGACTAATCAGGGGGATCTGGTCAATCGAATCATGCGTGCGGGAAACTACCACGAAAAAGAATATTTAGTCACTGTAAACAAGGAAGTTTCTTCAGAATTCATCCAAAAAATGGCGGCAGGCGTCCCTGTTCTGGATACAGTCACCCGAAAGTGTTTTCTGGAAAAAACAGGTAAAAATAGTTTCCGGATCATCCTGACGCAGGGATTAAACAGGCAGATTCGACGCATGTGCGCATATTTCGGTTATGAGGTCATCTCATTAAAAAGAATACGGATCATGAATCTGACATTAGGAAACCTGAAATCTGGAGAATACAGAACCATCCGGCCTGACGAACAGCGACAGCTGGAACAGATGCTGAAGAATTCATCAAACGAAACAGTTACAGGAGGTAATTATGGAAACAGCCCTGCAGCAAATGAAAGAGCTGGTAAAAATATTAAACAAGGCAGCAAAAGCCTATTATCAGGAAGACCGGGAAATCATGGACAACCGGGAGTACGATTCCCTGTACGATCAACTGGAAAAGCTGGAAAAAGAGACAGGGATCACTCTGGCAGACAGCCCCACAGTAAACGTAGGCTACGAAGCCGTTGATTTTCTGCCAAAGGAAACTCATGAAAGTCCTATGCTCTCTCTCGATAAAACGAAGGACAGAGAAACTCTCAGAGAATTTATCGGAAACCACAAAACACTATTATCTTGGAAAATGGACGGGCTGACCATTGTCCTTACCTACGAAAATGGCGAACTTCAAAAAGCTGTTACCAGAGGAAACGGTACCGTCGGTGAAGTCATTACCAACAATGCCCGTGTATTTCGGAATATCCCTTTAAAAATCTCCTATCAGGGCCGCCTGATTCTTCGAGGAGAAGCCGTTATCACCTATCCTGATTTTGAACGGATCAACAATTCTATTGAAGATGCAGATGCCCGATACAAAAACCCGAGAAATTTATGCAGCGGATCAGTTCGTCAGCTTAACAATCAGATAACTGCAGAAAGAAATGTTCGTTTTTATGCATTTTCTCTGGTATCTGCTTCTAATGTGGATATGCATAATTCCAGAGAATACCAGATGGAATGGCTGAAGGATCAGGGATTTGAAGTTGTAGAATATCGTATTGTTACAGCAGATACACTGGATGAAGCCATGGACTATTTTGCTGATGCTGTGGAAAAGAATATTTTTCCTTCAGATGGTCTTGTAGCTCTTTATGACGATATTGCTTACGGGGAATCTCTGGGATCTACAACAAAATTCCCAAGAAATGCATTTGCATTCAAGTGGGCGGATGAGATCCGCGAAACGACCTTGCGCAGCATTGAATGGAGCCCTTCCCGAACAGGTCTGATCAATCCAATTGCTGTATTTGACCCTGTAGAATTAGAGGGAACAACTGTCAGCCGGGCCAGCGTCCACAATGTCAGCATCCTGAAAGAACTTGAATTGGGGATCGGAGATACTCTGCAGGTATATAAAGCAAATATGATCATTCCTCAGATTGCAGAAAATCTTACAAGAAGCCGGAATCTCCAAATTCCGGACACCTGCCCGGCCTGTGGAAGCGAAGCAAAGATCATCAAAGAAAATGAAGTAGAAGCACTCTACTGTACAAATCCTGACTGTGCCGCAAAAAAAATCAAAGCCTTTACACTTTTTGTCAGTCGGGATGCCATGAATATTGATGGTCTTTCAGAAGCCACACTTGAAAAGTTTATTGCCAGAGGTTTTATCCATACTTTCGGTGATATTTTTGAAATCAGCCGTTATAAGGATGAGATTATGGAAATGGAAGGATTTGGTCAAAAATCCTTTGATAATCTTATGGAAAGTCTGGAAAACGCAAGAAAAACCACTCTTGCTAAGGTAATCTACAGTCTCGGAATTGCCAATATTGGCCTGGCTAATGCCAAAGTCATCTGCCGTCATTTTGACAACAGTCTGGACGCCATACGCAAAGCCGATCTGGAAGAAATCAGCGCCATTGACGGAATCGGGCCTGTTATCGCCCGTAACCTTGTTAACTATTTTCACGAAGAAGAAAACAATCAAAAACTTGACTACCTTATGCAGCACCTCCATATACAGCAAGAAGAGATTAAAAGCCAGCAGATTTTTGCAGGAATGAATTTTGTAATCACAGGAAGCCTGAACCATTTCTCCAATCGAAATGAGGCCAAAAATCTCATCGAATCTCTTGGAGGCAAAGTAACTGGTTCTGTAACCAGAAAAACAACTTATCTTATCAATAATGATACTGCATCTAATTCATCAAAAAACAAAAAGGCCAGAGAACTGGGAATTCCTATTCTGTCAGAAGAAGAATTTTTGAAACTCACTCAGGCCGATTATCAAACAAAATGATACACCAGGAGGAAACATAACATGCCAATCAAAATACAAAGCGATCTGCCTGTAAAGGAAATTCTGGAAAAAGAAAATATTTTTGTCATGGATGAAGGACGTGCCATCCATCAGGATATCCGTCCGATCCAGATACTGATACTGAACCTGATGCCTCTGAAAGAGGAAACAGAACTCCAGCTGCTCCGTTCTCTTTCCAATACTCCGCTGCAGGTAGACGTTACTTTCATGGCAGTAGAAAGCCACGTGGCAAAAAATACATCCAAAAGCCATTTAAACAAATTTTATCAGACCTTTTCCGAATTGAAGCATATGCGTTTTGACGGAATGATCATCACCGGCGCCCCTGTAGAACAGATGGATTTTGAAAAAGTGGATTACTGGAAAGAACTAACAGATATTATGGACTGGACAGAAACCCATGTGACTTCCACAATTTTCCTCTGCTGGGCAGCTCAGGCCGGTCTTTATCATTTTTACGGACTCAAAAAAAGAATGCTGGACAAAAAAATGTTCGGTCTTTTCTGGCACAAAGTATTAAACCGTAAGGTTCCTCTTGTAAGAGGATTTGATGATATGTTCCTTGCTCCCCATTCCAGACATACAGAAATTCCTATTGACGACATCCATGCCTGTAAAGAACTGACCGTCCTTGCCGAATCAAAAGAAGCCGGTCTTTTCCTTGCTATGGCAGAGGACGGCCGCAGGATCTTTGTTATGGGACATCCTGAATATGACCGTATTACTCTTGACGGAGAATACAAGCGGGATTCTGATAAAGGTCTCCCCATTGATCTCCCGGAAAACTATTATCAGGATAATGATCCACAGAACAAACCGCTGCTTTTGTGGCGTGCCCACGCAAACAACCTCTATACCAACTGGCTGAATTACTACGTTTACCAGAGTACACCGTATGATCTGATGGGAACACCGGATTTCAGCTGTATTTAAGGGATTTATATATCAACGCAAAAATACCCTGAAGCAGAACATACTTCAGGGTATTTTTCACGCCACGTACTCATCAAATTTCCAATTCATAGCAATCTGATATATGATCAGGCTGCCCACTCCCACCGGTCCAGTAAAGGGCTTCTGACTGCACCGGCAGATTCTCCAAGACGATACAGACTGTAATTGCCGGCTGTTCCTACTTCCTGATAGTCTTGTGCTTCTATTTCCTTTTTTTGTTGTTCGTTCGGAATCTTTACAACAAGATAATTGCACATAATGCTTTTTCCCACTGCACCTATATTAGTGTAATTAAAGACCGGTGCATTGATTTCCAGATACAGCCGTCTTGCTCCTGCTCCGGCATTTCCACGTCCCTCCCTGTTAAACATCATACAGATAGACGGATCGTACACTCGTACATAGGGTCCAATATAATTATCCGCTGCCAGAAGAAATTCCGAATCACCTGCGTCTTTTTTTACCATTTCACAAATGGCAGCCACCTCGTCCGGCACTTGCTGATAATTATTGACCAGCTTATAATTTCCAGCCTTATATATCCCCTTTCCAGAACAAACAATTGCAGCTATACACAATAAAACCAGCACGAACTGGATACCTTTATTCTTTCGTTCCTTCAGAAATTCTGTCATGGCAGATGCGATTAACGGAATTACCGGGAGAAGCCACAGCACACGCCAGTATACTGTACTTCCAATACATTTTTGAATAACCTTTGCAGATATTGGACAAGAAAATACGGCCAGCACGACTACTGTATATGGAATCAGATATTTCGTACTTTTTTTATTCCTGCGAAATATCAGAAGAAACAGCATGGAGGCCAGAAGGAGCCATATGACCAGACCTTTCCCCCAGTAATTCTTCCAGAAAATTTGTGTCTGTTGAAATATTTCTTTCATTTCTGCCCTCCTGTCAGCCTATCAAAATGTATGCCACACCCAAAACAATCGAGGGAAGACAGCACAAAAAACCTTTTGCCGCTGTCTTCCACTCTCTTTGCATTACAAAGGATGCTGCCAGAAAACACCCTGTCATAAGCGGTGCCAGGATAATCCCCATGGAGGACAAAAGACAGCAGCTGATATTGGTCAGAAAAAGAGCTGTCCATGAATTTTTTCTTTTTTCTCCCAAAAATATCGAGATACAAAGGTACAGCAGGTAAGGCAGTAAAACAGATGCCAGAACAGCCTTTCCCTGCCAGATCCGAACCATTTGAAAATTCCCTGTATTGTATACAGAATATCCCGAGAAACTGCATATACATGCTGTCAGAAGGAGATAGATATCTTTTGCTTTTCTTTCCCCTGAAAACATTTTTTCTGCAAGACAATACTGCACCATATATGCCATAGGCAGAAAGATCACAGGAAAAACCATATGAGCCATGACCGCCGGGTGCATTCCACCGCTAAGCCGGCTTGCCACTGCCAGGAACACCGGAAACGGAGAAAGTACATAACGCCTGGGAAGAACTCTGTATTCACAGCCCGTATAAGGATCCACAGCAAAAATAGAATCTGTATGGACATCTGTTGTCGCTGCCGCAACATAAAAACAATCGTCTGCATCCATATGTGCCATAGCTGCACACATAAGTACCTGAAGAACAATCACCAGAACAGCCATCCAGAAATATATGGATGGCCGTTCCATATTTCCCAGCAGATTCTTACTGCTGTTCTTTTTTTTCCAGAGCAGTAAGCCTCCTGCAGCAAATCCAGCAGCAAGAATTCCATATACTGATGTCAGAATATGAAGAGGCATTTTTAATAATATCATGGGAAGAACTAAAATTTCCATTACTGCAAAAAGCAAAATATATCCATGAAGAAAAAGCTCAGAAATTTTCAGCTGCTTTCTGCCTGTAAAAAGAAGCCCCACTGAAGCCGGAACTGCCGCCAGCCACAAAACCGCCAGGAATCCCTTTATCACCATACTCATCCTACTACTTCTCCAGTTTCTGTTTCAAAATCCCCATAGCAACCTTTTCCGGAGTAATGGGAAGTTCCCGTACCCTTACTCCTGTGGCATTATAAACAGCATCTGCAATTGCCGGACACGGAGTATTGATAACCAGCTCTCCTATAGATTTGGCACCAAACGGACCACTTGGTTCATAACTTCCACGAATCTCCACTCGAACATCACCAATATCAAGGCGAGACGGAATCTTATACTGCATAAAGGAATTATTACGGATTTTTCCTTTCTCCGTATACTGGACGTCTTCATGAAGTGCCATGCCTATTCCCTGAACAATTCCTCCCTCAGTCTGTACCCGTACAAGATTTGGATTGATCGGTGTACCACAATCTACTACAGCAGCATAGTCAACTACCTTGACGCTTCCTGTTTCTTTGTCTACCTCAACCTCAGCCATACCTACCATAAAAGGCGGCGGTGAGATCGGTGAGCAATGAGTTCTGGTAACCTGAAGCTCCTGTGTATTTCCACAGGTTCCTTTAATTGCAATATCTTTCAGGGATACCTTATGTATCTCATCTGTAAATACAAATTCACCGTCAAAATTCACTTCTTCCGGTTCTGCCTCCAGCATTTTTGCACCCAGAGCACAAATCTTTTTTCTCATCTCCTGACATGCCTGAAAAACAGCCATTCCTGTCGTATAGGTAGTTGCCGAGGCATAAGATCCGGAATCATAAGGAGAAATATCTGTATCTACGCCAAATACCACAATATTTTCAATAGAAGTCTCCAAACAATCAGCAGCTATCTGTGAGAGGATCGTATCGCATCCGGTACCCATATCCGTACATCCAAGTCCCAGGGTATAAGATCCATCCTCATTGAGCTTCATATCTGCTCCACCTACATCAATGCCTGCAATAGATGAGCCCTGCATAGCCATAGCAACACCTACGCCTCTGACTTTTCCATTTCCCATATCTTTATATGGATATTTCTCATCCCAGCTCATCATTTCTTTTGCCCGCTTCATACACTGATCCATGGTGCAGCTGGGCGCTGTGGTACAATCCTGATATGCAGGAAGGGGCTCTCCTTCCATCGGCATGTTCAGTTCGCGCAGCTTCACCGGATCCATATGCATCATATGAGCCAGTTCATTCACTGCAGATTCTACTGCATAAATGCCCTGAGTAGCCCCATATCCCCGATATGCTCCAGCTGCCTGTACATTCGTATACACTACATCATAGGCAAAACGATACGCTTCTGTATGACGATAAAGAGCAATGGATTTATGTCCGCTTAATCCTACTGTTGTAGGACTGTGCTCTCCATAAGCACCTGCATTAGAAAGAGTATAAACATCCAGTGCCCGGACAATTCCATTTTCATCAGCTCCTGCTCTCACCCGTATTTCCATTTCATGTCGTGGAGAGGCACAGATCTGTGATTCATAACGTGAATAAAGAATTTTGGACGGACGACCAGTCATCCATGTAACAAAAGCCGGATAGATTTCACTTACTGATGTCTGTTTCGCTCCAAAGCCGCCGCCGATCCTGGGTTTGATCACACGAATTTTTGATGAAGGGATATCCAGTGCATTGCCAAGGATTCTTCTTACATGGAAAGGAACCTGTGTAGAAGAAACCACATTCAGACGTCCAAAATGATCCTTATAGCAATATGTACGGAACGTTTCCATCATCGCCTGTTGATTAGCCTTGGTATGATAAGTCCTGTCTATGGTATATTTGCACTCTCCAAGGATTTTTTCCACATCACCGGATTCTTCCACACCAGAGGCACAAAGATTTCTTTTATTGTCTGCTCCTACCGGAACTTTTGTCTCCCAGTCTTCTTCCGGATGTACAAGAATTTTTCCGTCCTTTGCTTTATGCATATCGAGCACAGGCTCATCTACACGATATTTTACTTTGATCCTTTTAAGCGCTTTCTCAGCTGCTTCTTCTGTTTCCGCTGCAACAATCGCAACTGCATCCCCGACAAATCTCAACCTTTGATCCAGAATATAATGGTCATAAGGGCTTAACTCCGGATAAGTTTGTCCTGCCAGAGTAAAACGTTTCCGGGGTACATCCTTACATGTATAGACAGCCACAACACCATTGACCTGCCTTGCTGTGCCTGTTTTTATCTCCTCGATCCAGGCATTCGCATGAGGGCTTCGTAAAATCTTAACGATCAGGCAGTCTTTCGGTGCCAGATCATTGGTAAATACCGGCTTTCCGGTTACCAGCGCCATAGCATCTTTTTTTCTTACCGGCTTACTGACATAACTCATTTTTCTGCCTCCTCCCTCTTCTTTGTTTTTTTATACTGAAGATATTTCAAAATACTTCTCGTTTGTCCCACAAATCCTGAACATCTGCAGAGATTTCCTGCAAGATACTCCTTAATGTCCTCCTCTGTAGGATCTTCCAGTTCATTCTCCATTGCAAATATATTCATGATAAATCCCGGATTGCAGAATCCGCATTGCTCCGCACCTTCATCTGCCAGAAAAGTACCAAATTCTTCTGCTTCTTTCTGCATTCCTTCCATTGTGACAATTTTCTTGCCTTCTGCACGAAGGGCAAGCGTACTGCAGGAAAGGATCGGTTTCCCATCCATCAAAACAGTACACAGACCACAATTTGAAGTCTCACAGCCGCATTTAATGCTATAACATCCCTTATCTCTCAAAAAATCCAGAAGCATCGTATCCGGTTCCACTTCATCATGACGATAAACACCATTCAGCCAAAAACTCAGATTCATTCTTTTATCCCTCCTAATGCTTCCCAGGCTCTTCTGGTCAATACTTCCGTAAGGAGCCTGCGATATTCCTTAGATCCTCGCATATTACTGCCAACCGGCACATTTGCAGCCGCATATTCTGAAAATTTCCGGACAGCCTCTGCCTTTTCTTTTTTGGACATTTCTGTAAATCCATAAAGAAGATCTTCTCTGTCTTCTACCACCATAGCACAGCCGGGTCTTGCACCGATAATTGTCCTTGGCTGCTCCCCGATCAGAGATGCCGCACAGGTAAGGACCGGAAAATCTGTTTCAGTATTTCTCTGACTGAGATATACAGTTTTCAAAGGTGTTTTCTTTACGATAACAGACTGCAGGATATCTCTGTCTTTTTTCATTTTTACAAACTCAGCAAGGGGAATTCTGCCTGCCTGATACAAATCCACCCAGGTATCCATAGCAAGAAACATCGACAGGACATCGGAAAATCCATACCTCCCAAAAATACTTCCTCCTACCGTAGTACAGTTACGAAACTGCACTCCAACAATGTGACGGAGACTTTCTCTGATGGCACCCTGTGTAAATGTATTCAGGGATTTATCCATTTCCAGATCACGAAGTGTTGTCATACATCCAATCACATATTCATCCTCCAGCTCCTGAACCGTATCCAAGCCCAGACCTGAAAGATCAATTGCTGTAGAAACATTTCTGTTTCCCATTTTCAGCCATATCATACCACCCAAAACACAGGCACTTTTTTTCTGATTCAGCTCGTAGGCTTCAGCAATACTGTTCACCTTTACATAGCTTTTAATCTTTAGCATATGAACTTCCTTTCTTTTATCAATTAATATCCAAATAACAGATATACAGTCTGCCCTGCCAAATGGGCATACTTAATTTTATTTTAACATGTATTTAAAAAAAAATCTATATTTTATACTGCAAAAAGACAGCTCCTGATGAGCTGTCTTTTGACTCTTTCTCAACTAACAGATTTTTTTTACCGATTATTGATGGCTGTAACCAGCGCATCGATAGATGCATGGATAATATCCGGATCCACGCCAGCTCCCCATGAAAGGCTTCCATCAGGTTTTTGTATTCCAACATATGCAATCGCCTTTGAACTGGAGCTTTTTTCCAACGCATGCTCCTGATAAGTAACCAGATTAAATTTCAGTTCATAAGCCTTTTTCAGTGCATTGCTGACTGCATTAAGACGTCCGTTTCCAGATGCTTCTGTAGTAATTGTTTTTCCGTTAAAGCAGGAAGTCACCTGTGTAACAATTTCACTTTCTTTCTGCTGGAAGTGTACTTCCTTGATACTATATGGTTCTTTTACATTTTCAAAGGTTTGTTTGAAAAGACTGAAGATTTCGTCAGGACGCAATTCCTTATGATTATGATCTGAAACAGCTTTGGCCGCATAGCCCATAGCTTCCCGCATTTTGGCAGGAAGATTCAGTCCATATCTGGTCTCCAGAATATAGCCCACACCACCCTTTCCAGACTGGCTGTTGATGCGGATCACATCAGCATCGTAGTTCCTTCCCACATCAGTCGGATCGATTGGAAGATACGGCACTGTCCAGCGGCCGAGATCCTTTTCTTCTCTCCAGTGCATTCCTTTGGCAATAGCATCCTGGTGAGAGCCGGAAAATGCGGCAAATACAAGTGCTCCGCTGTATGGACTTCTTTCATCCACCTTCATTCCGGTACATTCTTCATATACCTCGCTGATATAAGACATATCAGAAAAATCAAGTTCCGGATCTACTCCCTGAGAATACATATTCATTGCAAGTGTTACAATATCTACATTTCCAGTACGCTCTCCATTTCCGAAAAGTGTGCCCTCTACTCTGTCTGAGCCTGCCAAAAGTCCCATTTCCGCATCTGCCACACCGCACCCACGGTCATTATGAGGGTGCTGAGAAAGGATCACATTTTCTCTGTATTTCATATTTTCACTCATATATTCAATTTGACTGGCATAAACATGCGGCATGGAAAGCTGTACCGTCACCGGAAGGTTAATGATACATTTATTATCCGGAGTTGGCTGCCATACATCAAGAACTGCATTACAAACTTCCAGCGCATACTCCGGTTCAGTTCCTGTAAAGCTTTCTGGACTGTATTCAAACTGAAAATTACCTTCCGTCTCCTCTGCCAGTTTTTTCAGAAGTTTTGCACCCTCTACAGCTATCTGGATAATTTCTTCCTTGGATTTCTTAAATACCTGTTCTCTCTGTGCAACAGAAGTGGAATTATATACATGAATGATAGCTTTTGGTGCTCCCTTTACTGCCTCAAAGGTTTTACGGATAATATGCTCTCTTGCCTGGGTAAGAACCTGTATAGTCACATCGTCCGGAATCAGATTCTGCTCGATCAAGGTTCTAAGGAATATATACTCTGTTTCAGAAGCAGCAGGAAAACCAACCTCAATCTCCTTAAATCCAATTTTCACAAGCAGTTTAAAAAATTTTATTTTCTGTTCCAGGCTCATTGGTATCACCAACGCCTGATTTCCATCCCTAAGATCAACACTGCACCATATCGGTGCCTTATCTACATATTCTTTTTCTGTCCATTTTGTACATTTAACAGGCGGCATATAATACTGTCTCTGATACTTTGATACATTTTTCATTGCTTTCCCTCCAATTTCCTATACACATAAGCGTCTCCCTAATGAGTAGAGCAGAGCATTTGCTGTTCACTGGAAAAGTTAATACAAAATATACTAATTTCTTAGTTAAAAAAATCTTCCGCCTCTTAACTATTTTCTAAGAGACGAAAGATTTGTTTCCTCGCGGTACCACTCTTTTTTATGAATAACTTCATACACTCAGCGGGTACGGAACATCTATAATCCAGCACACAACATTCTTATACCCTTTCCTGATAACGGTGGCTGCCGTCTGCACCTACTTTTCCTAAAGAAGTTCAGGCAGATGCTCCAAGGCGAGTTCCATAATTTCCTTCCACTGTCTCCCACCAGCCGACAGTTCTCTGGGCTTCAGACCTTATGTACTGTTCCTTATCAACGCATTTATGTATTAAATTATTAATTGAGTATAGACTAACACGACGCCAAGTTTTTGTCAAGAAAAAATAGTATCAGATTATATCTTTTATAAAATAACAGAAAAAACAAAAAATTTTCAGAACAATATGTATCAAAAAATTATTGCAAAATCATGCACAATTTGTTATAATATAATTTATCGGGGTATGGCGTAGCTTGGTAGCGCGCGCGGCTGGGGGCCGCGAGGTCGCAGGTTCAAATCCTGTTGCCCCGATTTTCCCTTTAAAATCAAGGGTTTTCGAGCATTGTGTGAACGTATGTTTTGATTACTTTTGATTACTTTTTGATTACTTTGCCATAATCATATTTTTTGTGACATTTTCGACGATTTCAGCTTTTTCTTTTAACGAGCATACATCGAATGTATAGTATTTTTCGTTCACCTCTGGACTGTGCCCGAGAAGTGATGCGGCTACAACGGATGAAACTCCATCACATCTCATTTTTGAATTAATAGTTCTTCTGTATGCATGTATCCCTTTTTCAGTTATTCCTATCTGCCGGCATTTATTTTTGGAACACGATGATATCATCGGAGCATGAATTCTGCCATCTTGATTACAAAAAACCCATTCGCATAAAAAGCCACTTGACATTTCAGCTTTTTTCACATCTCCAAGAAGTTTTTTTATTTCTTCTGTAAGGGGAAATATGCGTTCCTTTTCATTTTTGGTCTTGTCAATAAAATATTTCTTTGTAATACGATCATATTTTTCAGATTTATCTATTATAATGTAATTGTTCGTTATACTGTCCCACCGTAAAGCTGCAATCTCTCCAACACGCATCCCTGTAAGAGTAGCCAGGTGTACTGCATAAGTAGGTATGTAATCTGGCTTTTCTATGTAATCTTCGCGGAATTTTTTGTATAAAAGATTCATATCATCTTCTGACACAACTCTTGTATCATTACTTTTTCTGGCTTTAGTACAATATTTATAGAAATTTTTAGCCTGTAAAAATTCCATAGGGTCATCTTCCATAAATTTATTTTTTCTCGCACTATAAATCGTGTTTTTTATGTATCCAAACAATGTCTTGCAGGCTTCCTTGCATAGCTTTTTACTCTTCACGGTCCTTACAATAAATATTTTTATAGTTTCCTCCGTTATATCTTCTATCTTTGTTCTGGAAAACTCAGTTTTTTCAAAATACCTTTTATAATCCGTGTTATACTTTGATATAGTGTTTCCTGAAACCATTTCATCCTGAAACTTTCTCCACATAAAATATGCATCATTGAATGTTTTAGGCTTTTCTTCCTGTTTTTTGTAAAAAGCAATGACTTTGTCTTCTACATCCTTTTTGGTGGTCCTTTTTATCATCGCCCTTCCCTTTTGCTCATCTGGTAAATACGTTCTCCAAAGCCCATCTTTTCCCTGGCTAATTGCCCATCTGTGTTTTGATAAAATCTTTTCTCTTTTGTTCATTTCAAATTCATCTTGTATGTATGATACATTTATTATGCCATTCTCGATGGCAAATTTCAACGCTTCTTTATCCATATTTTTTTAAGGAGCCGGTGTACACCTTATCCGGCCGGAGCTCCGACTCCTTTCTAATTTTCTAATGATTAGCTAAAAATGTTTTGAGAAAATCTTCTCTCCAATCGTTATATTCGCGTTTTTCGTCCATTTCTTTAACTTCTTCAGATGCAGCATTCTCGATTTCTTTAATATTTTTATCCACTGTATTTCATCTCCTTTAATAAATCCATGATTGACATTTGATTGTGATCTTCATTTTTATAAAAGAACTTGCATGCCATTCGTTTCCCATTCCATGAAAAATTTTGTTCTTTAGGATATACAATGCACTGATCTATTTTCTTATGAATAAAATTATCACATTCAAAGCATTGTTTATCATACCGGCAGCCACCAGATATACGGTACATTTCACTTTGTTTTATCACCAAAATCACCAAACCCAAATTCTTTATTGATATCAATTGAATCAAATTCAAGTTCTATACCAAAATCATTCTTTGCATATTCATATGCTTTTTGAATTCCAACCCTCTCAATATATTCTCTTGCAGGATTCATGTTGGAAATCATCCTCTGTATCAAGTCTTTTGTATGCTCTCGGCTTTTTCTCGACATTTTTATTGCATAAACAGAAATTAAAATGTTTGCCACAGCTATATAGTCCTCGGCCTTCCATAGTTTCTCCTGCGCTTCTTTTTGAAATCCATCGAACATTTCCTTTTCTCTGGCTTCCTTCCAATACATAAGAGATTCTATTTTTGTTCCGGTTGCTTTTGATATTTGCTCAATCGTATAATTTGATACCGAGTTCATAGGGGGGGCTAAGTAGCTTTTCCCTTTTTGTTTTTTCATCCGTCTCCGTTCTGCCCTGTTCATATCCTATTTTCTCCTTATCTTTCTGAGATATTAAATTTAATAAATCTGGACTTAATTTTCTCATGTTTTTTTCTTTTTCAGCTTCGGCTCTATAAGTCCTCATGAAATTTGACTGCATAACATTCCAGGCACGACCATCAATATTTTCCATTATGGCCCATTCCTGGAGCTGTCTTGGATGTGAGACTGCTTTCTGCACGATCTCTGGAAGCTTTGCGAACTCCTCGTCTGCATGATATGTAGAATTTCTAATTGCTTTTTGAACCAATATCCAGGCTTCCATTTCATTTTCTTCGTTTTCAGAGTATATATCTGAAATTTCGTCTATAATCTGCCCTATACTAGGCGCAAAGCTGCTTTTATTGGTCTGAATATATTTCTTTAACGCAGCGCTTACTTGACTATATTCATAATCTCTTAAAAGAGAATACCATGTATTAACGGCCACTGTTTTATCCGGAACTTTAAAACTTGGATATGCCGCCTGTATTGACATAAGAATATTTATGGTTTCATCCCGGGTCATTATGCGTTCCTCCATTCATCATATATGTTATTACTTTTCATCTGAGTTTCTTCTCTTAATGGGTATACATCTTGCCAACAATGGTCTGTAGACTGGTTTAGAATTTGAATAGCTAAATCATTATCTCCACCAGACAATGATTCAATTTTATTCCTAATTCTGGTCATCGCCTGTTTTGTAGCTATTGGCTTTTTAATTTTATTCCGCATAGTAAGAAATTCTTTAAATGCAGAGTTAAGAAGCTCATCCTTAGGATAATAAATTTTATCCTTACTTTCTTTTTGCATTGTTGACATTCTGTCAATTGATTGTGCATCACTATATGATTTGTTTGTGATTTGTTTGTTACTATCCATGTGATTAGTTTGTGATTCTGCTTGTGATTTGTTTGTGTAGGAATCGTAGCAAACCACTGTAAACACAGTAAATTTTGAATGTGATTTGCTTGTGATTTCGCCTGTGGATTTAAGGTGATTGATTGCTGTCCTAACCTCGTTAGGTGTAAGTGAAAGTTCCTGTGAAAGAGATGTTATTGAAGATACAAATTGACCTCTTTCTAATATTAATTCCTTATATTTTGTTTCTTTATAATTAGCTTTTAGCAGGCAATGGAGAAACAAAATTTTTGTATTTTTATCTTTATACCATTCCCACTCTAAGATTTTTCTGTCGATTTTAATAGATCCGCACACATCACTTACCCTCCAAACAATCAACGCAACTGTTCCATCCAACATTAAATTCCCAATCTAAAGCACGATCACCGTTTTCAGCGTACAAAGGTTTCTTATCCGGAAATTCCTTGATCGGACACCAGTCTGGCTTATCCTGGCAATAGTCTTTATCAATTTCTCGCATTAAATTTGTGTCGTTTGGGTTATCTGTAATACTACAACAAGCTTCAACGCCTTCGTCAAGTTCAAAACAAAACTGGCAGTCCAGACATGTTTCTGGCATATTAGTAACAATAAATCCTTTTTTATCTGACATAATTATCTCTCCTCTGGTCTGTATGGTTCTGGAAGTGGCTGCCAGGCTAGAATCTTCCCATCATATATACCACAATTCCAGTGCCACATATTATTTTTAAATCGCATTCTTTTTACTGGGTATTTTTCATCATCACATGTCACAAAGTATAATCCTTCTTTTTTAGGCATATTTTGTACCGTATACGGAATCCAACTATCATTGCCATTCTTCTTTTTCAATCTTAAATATTCTTCCAATGCTGCTATGCTTGTTTTTAATATTTCTATATTTCTAATGCATTTTTCATCATTGCTGACATGTTCTTTACTTCCTACGAAGCTCCTTATGTTATCTATCCTGTGTAAACACTCTGCAATGTGAACTCTTATTTTTTCTTCTGTATCGTTGTCTCCACCTACATTTGTATCTGGAATATCGTCCATGTGTAAACGTATGATTTCTTTTACCCGGCCAACGCTTACATACTCATCACATATTCCAAATAATTCAAACTCTATTGCGCAATCTTCAACTTCTTCCAAAATTTTCTCTAATACATTCATTTTTTTAACCGTCCTTCCTCTTTGTTCCAATCGAACGAAGAATATGCAATACATTGTCTGCACTTTTCTGTTGTCTCGTCATTAAATTCGTCCGGGATTCCAGAGCATGTGCCATTCGTATCTGTAGCACCATATTTCTTTCGCAGACTACACTTTTCCATGCGCTTATTTATGCGGCATTGCTTGCAAACGATCTTTTTTCCTGTCGTGCATCCTTTTTGCCTTGCGTAGTATGCCGCCCAAGCTTTACTTACTCCAACTCTACTACTCCAGCTCAATATATTTTCTCCGCATACATCACAGTAAACATCTGTTGTCACTTCTCTATATATTGCCATTTTTATTCTTCCACCCTCCTATTCCGACCAATCAAGCACCTGTGTACAATGGTGACAACTCTCATTTCTGTAGGACTCCACAACGCCTCCGCAGCTAGGACAAAATCCTTTATAGCATATTAAACGTCCAACAAAATCATTATATGCTGTTCGCATCTCTGGCTTCTTCGCCAACTGCTTTTCCAATGCTTCGATTGCTGTATCTCTTACTTCCATCATTTCTTCCCAATCATAAAAGGGGTGTACGCTTTTAAGATTGATATATTTTAGTGCTTCTATCGCTTCTCTAACTTTCTTTTCGTCCATCATTCCCTCCTATCAAAACGAATACGCTATCCAGAAATATTGTGTGCTTTCTTCGATTGGATAATAATATGTTCCATCTCCGGAATCTTCTCCTCGCATCCATTGGTCACAGTATTCTCCGTCAGACTGCTCTTCGCCTTCCGGTTCTTGGGATACCCCAAAACCGTTCACCCAAAAATCTTCAAATCCATGTTCGTTCGCAAATTCTTCCAGATCTTCATAAAATTAAATATTGTCATTTGCTGCTTTTGCTAGTTCTGCAATCTTCTTTTCAATCGGGTTTACAATCTGTTCCATGACATCAGTAGCATATTCTTCTTGCCAGAACTTTTCCCTTTTCCAAAACCGTTTCTCTCGAACCTTTCCGATAATATCAATACAGGTCATGGCTTCTAACATGCCCCAACATGCGTCACAAGCACGTTGATTGCACCATGCTTCAAACTGTTTGAATGTCATTTCCCTTCCTCCAAAAGCCCATTAAACTTCTCAAAAGCCCGCTGAGATACTTTGTTATTCTGCTTCTCCGGTTTCAAAGATACGGTCAAGTGGGTATCAATGATGTGCGAAAGTTCTCTGGCCATATTCTTTCTACCCTGCGACAAACCGTCCCTGTAACCTTTTGCCGGGCGAAATTCATTGATTTTCTCTTTTCCCTCACCCTGCCCTCCGGCGGTCTTATTGTACCGGCACTGATAGCCACGCTTTGTATATTCCAGAATCCAGTATTGCTCCCACTTGTTCAGCTCAGATACAGGATAATGCTTGAAATTCAATTTCCAACCATACGGATTCTCAGTGGAATAAAATCCTCTCTTTTTAACCGAAAGATCTATATGCTGGTAGCCAACTAAGTGACTACACATTCGCTGCATGATGTGTACCGCTTGTCCGATATAAAAATAATTGATCCCGTCCTCATCGGTTCTTGTAAGAAAATAGATGCCGCTTTTATCATCAAGTACCGGATTTACTTTCAGCAGCCGTTCCCGGTTCTTTCTCTCTATGGCTTTTGCCTTTGCAATGTTCTTGTATTGGTTCAATCGTTCTCACACTCCTTTAACATATCTTCTCTTTCCTCAAGTGTCCTATCGTTCCAAGGTTTTATCCCTTGAATATTCAACTGGCTGAATATCGCCATTAAAACAGCTCTTACGATACTGTTCCCGGCCTGTTTATACAATTGTGTTTTTGAATTTATTTGCGTTGCCATATCAAAATCTTTGTCAGAAAAATCCATCAATCTCCATGTTTCTTTTGGTGTCAATTTTCGTATGCGATAAATATTCACAACGAAATTGTTTTCTTGAAAAGAACTTCCAGTAATAGTAGGACAGATTTTGAAATAACCGCCCTTATTAAATCCATGTGGAAGTTGTGCTATTACAGATTCCAAAAGCAAATTATCTTTCTGAACACTAGTTAAAGTATTACATATTCCTTGACTGTTTGGCTCTAATCTCTGCTCCGTTTGACTTCCTGTGGTTCTATCAGATGGATTGTCCGGATTTCTTCCACGGCTTGCAACTATAGTCCGTTCAATGCAAGCTGAATCATGTTTGCTTGCTTTAAGTGTTCGGCTCATTCTATCTAACACACCTTTGTGAAATGATTCTGAGTCGTTTATGTATAATCCTCCTAAAATTCTTTTTTCTTCCAAAATTTTAACCTCATGACCTCCGCCTCCACAGGTATTTAATGTAGGTGCAATACCTTTTGGGTGGTAAACCCTCCCTGTTTGTGGAGATTTCCACGATTGCTCCCATGCTTTCAAATTTCCGATTTCCAATACCTTCGATTTCCTTTCTAAAATCTTCGGAGGGTCCTTATAATGAGTTGCTAATATCGTTGGAGCCACCCCCCCTACATCAAAAACTCTTGCTTTATCTGCAATTCCTTTTTCTGGACGCAAATTACCTACAACTATCAATTCTTTATTCATGCTTCATTTTCCCTCACATAATCTTCTATTAATTTCCTCGCCTTTTCTGTATTGATGTAGTAGCTTTCATCAACGATTTCCTCGCAATAATCATCAATACATTTGTTAAGTAAAATAGGTTCTGGAAAATGGAAATTATATTCTCCAAACAACGAAACCATAAAACATCGCTTACGATTCTGTGCTACTCCATAATCCTTAGAATTGAGAATCTGAACATAATTCTCATATCCTTTGGAAACAAGAAAGTCTTGCCACAAATGGAAATCTTGTATATTTGCTTGTCCGATAACTTCTGGAACATTTTCCATAAGCAGCACATCAGGTAATTCTTTCGTTTCGTTTAAAAGTCGTTGCACTTCCCAGAGCAGTCCGGACCGTGTTCCCTCTCCTTTTTTCATTCCTTTACGCTTTCCGGCGGCTGATAAATCTTGGCAAGGAAACGAATATGTAAGGATATAGCAAAATTTACTCTTATCAACAATTTCTAAATCTTCACCATGAATATTCTTAATATCCGTTGTAGGAAAATCCGTTCCATGAATAGCGTTATAGCTTTTAATTGCAAAATCATCAAATTCCACTACTCGATAATGTTCAAAATCAACGCCCAAATCCCTTAATGCCATCGCCTGTGAACCAATACCAGCGAAAAGTTCTATGAGACGAATCCGCTTGTTTATTGAAAAAATCGGCATTGTAAGGTCAAATATGCTTAACTGTCCATTCATTCTCTCTCCTCGTAATCCTCACATTCATATCTGTACTCGACTTCAAGAGTATAACCATCACTTAACTCCTCCTATCAGTCAAAAGGCAGTGATTCGTCAATTCCGTCCGGTATATTCATCCATCCATCTGTATTTCCAGTCATTGGCGTCGGGGTAGGCTGTGTGTTCTGATTCTGATATGTACCGTTATTTTGGTTCTTACTTTCTGCAAATTCCTGCTCCTCAACAACGACATCTGTTGTATATACTTTATTCCCATCTTTATTAGTGTAGCTTCCTGTCTGTATTCTTCCGGAAACAAGAATTTTTGTTCCTTTTCTGAAATATTTTTCTGCAAATTCTGCTGTTTTTCCAAAAGATACACAATTAATAAAATCTGCTGATGCTTCTCCTTCTTTCTTGAATTTACGATCAACAGCAAGAGTAAATTTTGCTACACACATCTGGGTTGCCCCTGCTGAATATCTTATATCCGGATCCTTAGTCAATCTTCCACACAAAATTACTTTATTAATAAGTCATTCCACCTTTCTATTTTCATTCATTATATCTGTTCATTGCAAATTTCTTATCAACAGTAAATAAATCATTGTTCCGGTCATAAATAATGGAAACAAAATGTGTGTAATCCTATATGCTATATTTCCTCTTTTGCGTATACAGTTTTCGATTCCTTCAAGAAAATATAGGAATGAAAAACACATGGAAAATTCTACTAATATCTTGTTCATTATTTTTCTTCCAATCCTTTCTAAAAAGGGAATCTATTAAGAACCACCTCTAACCCCGGAACCGCCACATTCACCTCAACTCTATCTCCAGCAACTTCCTTAATTTCTTCCAGAACTCGGTTTGAATCGCAAGCCTTATCCGACAAATGAATCAGCGTTACCGTTCGTAAATCTGGTGTCTTGTTTGTTTCAACAATTCCCTTACAGGTGTTGAGTGAACAATGTCCTCTTATCTGGTGGCTATAGTTTTCAGCTTCCCGATTTACTAAATCTTCTATATAATTTGCTTCAATTAGAAGATGCTGCACACGAAGATTTTTGAAACTATATGGGCAATATTCAAGGTCTGTCATGTAAAGCAACCGTCCCATTTCCTCATGTTCAATCAAGAACCCAAAATTAGGAGTGTTGTCATGGGGTACATAAAATCCCATAACCTTAAATTCTCCACGCTGAATCCATTTCTTTTCTGGAACTCCTTTCACAAGCTCTCCAGTAACTGTTTCAAATTCTGCTGCCGTTTCATCGTTGGTGTAAATTGGAATCTGGTTTTCAAGTAACCACTTGTAGCTTTTGGAATGATCTCCTAACCATGCCCATGAGTAAGTAAGCACCCTACTACCTTGGAAATATCATAGTCAATAGTTCTTTTTATACTTTTCTTGTCGCATCCACAATCGAGCAATAATATTTCATTTTCTGAACACAAAGCATAGCAATTTCCTTTTTTACTTCCAGAGTTTACTATTTTCATAAGCATATTTAGACCACCCCCTTATCAAAACTCCAAACATATCCACCAGCAGTTTTTCTTGTTTTTCCAGGCTTATATTCTTCTTTGTTAGCAACTTGTATAATATTTCTACTACACACGCCAGTTATTCTCTCTGCCATTACCGCGTTAGGGAAAGAAGCAATGTAATTCCCATCAACATCGTACATATATATTTCTTTTGTTCTCTCGTATTGGTTGTAGTGTCTCATACATGTAACTATTTGCGGATGTTCTTTTAATGTTTCTTGATAGTGCTTTATAGGATGAATAATTTCAAGGTTATTCACTTTATTATTTTGCCTGTTTCCATCCTTGTGATGAACATGATAACCCTTTGGTATTTCTCCTATAAAATGTTCAGCAACTAAAACATGTATTCTTTTGGTGTTTCTTTTTCCATTATCATCAAGAAGATTTACAGTAAAATACCATCCATATTGATTTTTCAAGGATAATATTTTCCCATTTTTATCTGATAGATAACTTTTCAATCTTCCCATATTGGAAATGGAATATCTTCCTTCGTAGCCTTTTATCCATTTCCATTCTTCAATCATCCATATACTTCCTCCAATCTTTACTGCCCGTTGAAATTACTCTCAAGAACATTGCATCACCGCGCTTTCTTATTTCATGGCGATATTTTGCACATTCTTTGTCAAATGCAATATCTTTCTTCGATTTTTTTATTTTACATTTTCACCCCAACTAATACTTATTTCATCTCCACTTCTATTTTCTTCCCATTCTTCCTTAGAAATGAAGTCTACCGAATAAATCTTGTCAAATTTTTTATATGCACGCTTCATGCTACTCTTAATAGAGAATAAGCGAAAACGCGTCAAAGGCTTCTCAAAATCTCCATCAAATTTTGCGTAATAGGTTTCTTTTTCCCCTACTACCTTAAAATATAGCTGAACATATCCAATCATTTTCCACCTCACCTTGCCGGTTGCTGAAGCCATTCTAATTCTGCTTCAATAGCCTCTTCCTTTGTGTCAAAATCTCCGGCATGAACACTTCTCCATAAATGAGAAGGTCTATAACCGTTCATATAAGTGAATCCCACCACATTTTCTTGTGCTAATTCTTCATCATTTAAGCTTCTGATTCTGTCCGCATTTGTTAGCTTGTAGTCCGAAATAATCTCAATCATAAATTTTCCTCCATTCTCCGCAACTGGCGATCAAGTTTAAATTCAATCTGTTCCGAAACCTCATCTTCCGCAGAAAGTAAATATGAAATCTGATTTGCCATAATGATTACATCTGCAAGTTCATCAATAATGGCTGTTCTTTCGTCACAGCCAGAAGATTCAGACAGAAGATAATCGCCACGCTCCCTATGCCATTTGCAAATAGCTTTTTGCAGTTCTGAACATTCTTCAATCGTTATCATGGACTGCTTTTTGAATCCGTAATGGTCGGCTATGGATTGTAATTTTTGCTTCTTTGATTCGCTTGGTAAGCAAGTTTTGTTGTGCGGAATCAATCTTTCGACCGGAACTTCAAGAGAATTAGCTATTTTTTGCAATGTCTTGATTTTAGGAATTGCTCGTCCATTTTCATACCTTCGTATAGCGGAATCAGACATTCCACACAAATTACCTAACTCTTTTTGCGTCAGCCTTTTTTCTTTCCTAACTACCTGTATTTTTTCTCCTACTGTCATACTTCAATCCCCCAAGCATTAGCCTGTAATTTGTACCGATAGCAGTTATCTTCAAGAAAATTAAGTTTATCCTTTAAGGCTCGTTTCGCAATATCACTGTCAGCTTTCATTATCTCAATTCTTATCTCTGACATTTCTTTTTCGTGGTCTTTAATAATTTCCACTATGTTTGATTTATTCAACATATTTATTACTCCCCGAAAAATGTTTCTCTCATGTCGCATGGCTTTCTGGTTCGCCAGAACAGCTCTTTGTTTTGGTAGCGTATTTTTTATCTATCGGTTTAGTCAGTGCAACTTCTACCGACCAGCCTTTTCTCAAGCGCTTATCCAAAGTATTATGATTTATTCCCAATTTTCTTGCCCATTGCGACACTGTTAATCTTTCGCCACCATATTCTAAAAACTTATTTCTTCTCATATTGTTAGACTGTTCTTCATGAGTAGCCCATCGGCAATTATTTGGTTCATAGTTTCCATTTGCATCAATTCGGTCAATGCTCAAATCATCTGCGTAACCATTTTTCATAGACCAGTTATAGAAATTCATGAATCCATTCTTGCCACGCCATTCGTTGCAAACTATTATTCCTCGCCCACCATATAAATCATAGCATGTGGTACTTTCCGTATAACATCTGCATAGCATCATATGGTGTATTCTATAAAGTCTGCTTCTGTACATCCCATTTATACTCCGATTTAAGCAACCACATGATTTCACTTTTCCTCTTTTTAATTCGCTACCAACAACAATTTTTTCTTTTCCACAATCGCATTTACACAACCAGACACTTCTTCCTTTCTGGTTTATTCCTGCATATCTAATAACGGTCATGTTCCAAAATTTTTTACCAGCCAAATCATCAACATATACAGACGGTTTTCCACAACCAGAACACTTACCGTCTTTTGTGAAATCGTAAACTCCATGCTCCATATCATCAAAAGCCTGTTGTAATGTGCCTATCATAATTCAATCTCCAGTTCACTCACATGAAAGATATGTCCAAACGGTCCGATTTTCCCATAAACCACATCGTTACCAAGCAATGGAACATTATTGTTATCTCCGTATTTTGCAGAACGTATAGCGTACTCCAATGCTGCCAGATTTCCGTCTGCATTCATCCATGAGCATCCCGTAACATTCTCCCACCAGTCCTCAACAATAAAATCCTGTCCGCTCATATCCTGACCAAAAGAACTAATTCCAACTCCCTGTTTCGTCTTTACTGTCTGACCTGCGTATTTGAATTTTTCTCTCATATATCTGTTTGTCATATCATTTCCTCTCTTCAAGGGCGGATAAACCGCCCAAATTAATTTATTTCGTCAACCACAAAAGAGCAGTAAAAACACACATAACTATTATTGGTTTATATGTATTTCCTTTTCTTCCAAGTTGAAATGCTCACGACCCAAAAGATAAAATCCACCCAACAAAACATAATATCCAAACTACATTCATATTACATTCCTCCACCGGTCATAAATGGTGGCAATTCTTTGCCATTCTCAACTACATCTTCCTCGACAATATCATCAACAACAAACTCCGTTTTATTTGCATTGCATTCAATATCATTTTTGACCTGTTCCGCAACATCTGTTTCAATTTCCATGCCAGCCGAAAAAATATCTCTTTGTGTTGGATTTTCAAAATCAAGCTCAATGTGCTTGCAAAGCCTATGTAAAACAGTCTTTTTGTACATCTCCCCGGTAAAATCTTTCCATGCCGGAGAATTGCTGGCTTTGCTGTGCTTCCTGGTATTTTCCAGTTCTGAAAGTGACATAACATCATATCCAAGACCACCATCTTGATAAAGAACAACTGCAAATGCTCCAATAATCTTCCCGTCATTTAGAAATTTAGGTTTAAAATTAAACGTTGGCTCTCCATTTAAAATCATTTCCTCGAACTCGTCTCCCTCACGAATCAGCTTTGCATAGATGTCTTTAATCGGTCGGATAGAATACTTCTTTGCCAATTTCTTAGCACCCCTGTAATCAGTCTGATAATTAAGTTGCTGACCGTAAGGAACCAAGTAGCATTCCTTTGAATAAAAATCCAAACCCAAATAAGCACCTTTCATAAGTCCGCCCATAAGCTGTGCCTGATTATATTTCTGCAACTGCGGATTATCATTGATAAGAGCCAAGGCATTCTGCACAAACCTTGATTTATTAAAATCTTTCGGAAGTGCATCTGAAACCCCATTAAGTTTTTCTGTTAAAGCCACGCTAAATGTCTGCTTCGGTGTTGTTGCTACTGCATTTTTTGTTTCTGCCATGATTTAATCCTCCTTAATTTCAATAACTTTTCCATTTTTTAATCCATACCATGTTTTTTCCTTGATGTTTTTGCCATCAACTCTAACCATCGTTGCGCCCTTAAATTTCCATGTTTTTTCTTCCCAATATTTTCCTCCATTCGATTCCCATTCCGCTAAAACGAGATGTGATCCAATCACTCCTTTTGCTTTTGACTCTGGACCCCATGCTATAGCGCAAGAATTGGGATGATCTGCTTCTGCGGAACCATAGTACCCGGAAGAAGCCGCATTGCCACAGTTCCCGGAAGAAGCCGCATTGCCATAGTCCCCGGAAGAAGCCGCATTGCCTTTGTACCCGGAAGAAGCCGCATTGCCACAGTACCCGGAAGAAGCCGCATTGCCACAGTCCCCGGAAGAAGCCGCATTGCCACAGTCCCCGGAAGAAGCCGCATTGCCATAGTCCCCGGAAGAAGCCGCATTGCCACAGTACCCGGAAGAAGCCGCATTGCCTTTGTACCCGGAAGAAGCCGCTGACTCTTTTTCTGCTTTGCTTCGAATAATATCAATAGATGTTTTTATAATTCCTGATATATTGATCTTCGCCCCAATTTTAATTTTAGAAGAACATATTTTATCGTTTTGAGAACTATCTATTTCACCAGACATTTCCACTTCATGATAAACGCTTTTTTCAGGTGTATAATATCGAAATACATTAATCGGAAGCTCGCAAGCATGAAATCCTTTTGCACATGCCTTAACAGTTTCTTCCTCATATGTTTTTCCTTCTTCATACTGGAATTTAATATCATCTGTTGGAGTACAGGTCATGTCCGGATTAAAACCTTTGACCGCCTTGATTGTTTCTGCCATTTAATTTTCCTCGCTTTCTTTTCTTATCGCCTTATGAAATACTCCTATTTCAATCCACTTCAGAACAGTTCGGATAGGTGTCGATTTTATTGCTTCAATATGCCTTGAGTTGTGATACCACATCACCCACTCCTGTTCCAAAAGTTCATCAAGTGTGGTAATTGGCTCTCCCTCAATAAATTTTCTTTGAGATTCCAGATATTCTTTATGTGCCTTAATGTTCTCGCATTTTGCACATTTATCATTCCAACTGGGAGAATGTCTCCCGTTATGGACAAATGCCAAAGCACAATATCTACATGGGTTTTGTTTCATTACTCCACCCCCACAACATGATAGCGCCCGTAACCACTTGATCTGCCAGAACCGATTCCAATTCCAAAACCGGCGAGATTGATAATATTGATAATCTGCTCAAGTGAGTATGTGTTCTCGGTAAATGCAATTTCTATTTCAGCACTCCAACCAGAAAATCTACTCAAATGTACAAGCACCGGGCTTCCCTTTTTCGGTGACATTAATTTTTCGTCAAGAGTATAATTGGTGAATTTAATTGGAACAAGATTGCCCGTGGCAATGATATTAACGCTTGCATCGAATTTGGTCTTATATTTGTCAATACCATTTCTTACAACTGCATCACCAAATGACTTTTTAAGACCAAAAGCTGTAATACACGGAGCGTTTTCTTCCAACGCCTTATGAAGTCCCTCTTCCGAAAAATCTTTCGGTTTTCCATCTCTCCAATGTATAGCGGTAATCACTTCTTCCCACATATTTGTTTTTTCAAGTGTTTTTGCTTTACTCTTTCTCTGTTCTATTAGACCTCTTGCCGACACATCATTCATTTTGTTTAAACACAAATCACCATCTCCGGCAATCATTACTTTTGCGTGACTTACGTGAATTTTGTTCAAACTGATAATTTCTTTTTTCTCTGCCATATTGGTTTCCTCTCTTTTCTATGTTTTGTTCTGTTTTATGATACAGAGTCATTTGCTGTATTATACTGTCTTGTGCTATTCTGTATTTTGCTCATGCGGTAGGCATGAATCAGGACTTAATGATTTCTGAATTCTTTTAAAATTGTTTTTTGTATTGTTTTATGCTGATATAAACTGTTCTATTATGATTTGATTTATAATGTCTTAGGCATATATTAAGCCCTCATTCACACCTACCGCTAATCTTCGGACGCTTTCAAAGTGACAAAAGCTGTTTTTTTATATATTTTGTTCTGTATTGATATGTCGTGTGCTGTTCTGTTCTGTTTTGTTCTGTTGTTATGTGACTGCGATATGGCTTCTGCCACCATCAAAACGCCCGAAGAAAATCAATATTCAGTTGTCAATGAATCAAATCCCAAATCTCTTGATATTCAGAAATGGTTTGATATTTTCTCTTTAAATTCTTCAAATCATACGAACACTGTTCAAGCAGTTTCTTGTATTCATCTTTGTCTTGTAATATAAACTGTAATGGTTTATATCCATCTTCGTTATCCGTCTTATGGAATACTCGAATCTGTGTTTCGTTTTTTCCACCAGAATCGGTTTCTACAATTACCAGATTGCAAACAATCTGTCTTGCTTCGTATAACCTCCATTTTTCTGCCGCTAAATCGTTATCCCATGTGAAGCACTTATGAAGTTCTGTATCTGGATTCTTCGCATAATCAACAATTTGTTTCGGCTTAACGTCAGAACCAATGCTTTCAATTTCCTGTTTGCATTTTTTAGCATCTGCATGGAATTTTCCGTTTATTTTCCATTTGATAATTTCTGACATTATTTCCTCCTATTCTCCGGGTGCTTGAATCGCAACAGTAAGATGTCTTGTTTTGTTCTGTGCTGTAATATACTGTACTGTACTGTTTTGCGCTGTACTGTTTTGCGCTGTTCTATTTTTTTACTTTCTGGTAACCTACTGTTGCCACGCAAACACCCGGAAGCTAACTATTTAAAAAGGTTCTACTCTTAATTCATTGTTCGTCACTTTCAGCACAATCATCTGTGTGTCAAGATCCGGCAATCTATAATCATTAATACTCTCGCTGTTATCAATCCAAATCGGCAAATCCAGATTGTTCATCTTCTGGAATCCACGAACCATTGCTGTTTCAACCAGTAATCTGTCAGAATAATTCAAATTGCTGTATTCTGTCCCCTCACGAATTAGTTTGCAAACATCATAAGGATTGTTCTCCAGTGTAAATGCAAGAAATTCAAACTTGAACCCATCCATAAACGGATTGATTTTCTCTGCCAGTGCCGCATTTTTCTCGATTGAAAACTGACTGATAACATCCATCTGCCGCTCAATATCCGCAACGGTCTGTTTCTGTTTGTCAAACTCTGCCTTAAGTTCCGATAACTTTCGCTCTTTCTGTTCTGCGTCTGCATTGGCTTTTTGAATCTGTGCATCCAATTTTGAGATTTCATCTATGCAATGGTTTCTCTGCTGTCGCAATTCCATACGTTTCTCAGAGCCGTTATCCATAGCAGACAGGGCAAATTCTTTCTTTTTAATCTGTTTTGAAAGTTCCTGGTATTCTTCATTTCCAGACAAATCAACCTCTTTTGGAAGCTTGTCCAGTTCTCCGCACAACTTTTCGATTTCAGAGGACGTTTCAAGAATCTGTTTTCTCACTTCTGCAATCTTCTGTTCCGTTTCTTTCTTAGCTTCCTGCGCTACTTTCAAATCATCTGCAGCCTTATTTCCAATTTCCGTAATGGAATCAAGCATTTTGGAAAGTTCAGCGTTGAATACCTCTCTTGCTTTCTCCTGTTCTGCAATTCTTCTGGCTTTGCTCTGCTCAAAAGTTTCTCGAATGTTGTTTCTCTGAGATACTGGACGAACCTGTCCACATTCCGGGCAAATCAAGGAATCTTCGTCAAACTGTTCCACTTCAATCTCATGGAGTTTGGTTTCGTCAAAGGTCTTTTGTGAAGCAGCCGAATAATCTTTCCTTGCCTTTTCCAATTCTGCTTTATGACGTTCAATTCCCATATGAGAGTGTTGCAAATCCAGTTCGGCCAGTTTCATATCATTGGCATAACCCATGTTCTGAATATTCAGATCAGAAATCTTCTGGTCAAGATTTGCTCTCTGCTCTCTCAATCCTGCTCCGGCGTTATTAGCAATCTCATTCAGTTTGGATTTCATAGAAATAATCTCTGAATTTGCCGCATCATAAGCTTTTGCTGCTTCATCAAGTGCCTGTTCCTGCTTGTCAATCTCCGCAATCTTATCTTGCCATTCACCTTTTGCCAGTTCCAAATCTGCTGTTTCGATCTGATCGCCGGAATCTCTGGTCTGCTCATATTTCAGTTCTGTAGATTTCTGGTCAAGCTTCTTTTTCTGGTCTGTAAGCTGTTTTCTCAACTTTTTCATGGTATCTTCCACGGAATGACCTTTTGTAAGGTCCTGCACCTCTGCATACTGCGGATTCTTCGCCAAAAATTCTTCAAGGCTGAACCCAGACAGTTTTTCGAGGACTTTTCTTGCGTCCGCTGTTGACTTCTTTAATGTAGAAAGGAAAGGATTCGGATTGCTGCACATCAGCAGGATTTCCGGGTCTGTAAGTTCTTTCATGTACTCCTCAAATTTCTTCGGCGCATAAGGAAAACCGTCAATCTCATAGGAAACTGTGTTTCCGTCAAGAACTTCTTCTGTCTGTCCATGAGGTTTTCTCCATTTCTGCTTTGTGATTTTCCGAATAGTAGTTTCTTTTCCGTCAATGTCCAGAACCACTTCCCGGATAACATCCGCCCGGTTTAAGTCCTTTCCATCTTCTCCATGTGGTCTGATTCCATCTGGATGTGTTCCGTCAACCTCTTTTCCGGTCAAAATCTCCATATAGGCATTTTCCAGAGTGGATTTTCCCTCTTTGTTCTTACCGGAAATCATAGTACGATCATAAAATCTAAATGTCTCCTGACCTATAAATTTCTTGTAATTTTCCAGTGTCAATGACTTGAGTTTAATATTCATCTTCCATGTCCCCTTCTTTTATTAATTCTGTAAGCGTTGCTATAAACTCCTTATTTGTTGGTTTGCCCCTGTTTTTACTATAAGAGCTGCCAAACAATTTATATATCTCATCAATATCTCCGCACTTGAAAGCCACATCTATAGCATGTCTTATAGCCCGTTCCACTCGAGTTGATGATGTTTTATTTTTAGATGCAACGTCACCGTACACGATCGTTGCAAATTTACTGAATTTCATTGGATCGGAAATTGAAATTCTAACTGCATCCTGTATATAGTGATATCCAAGCAAATGGCACGGAATTCCAATCCTTTTTAAAACATCTCCAATATTTTCTTGCTTCAATTTCCTTTCATTTGTTTTAATTGCTTCACCTTTTTCCTTAATCCAAATTTCCGCGCAGCTATCAAGTTCAATGGCACTTGATAACATAGCAATTACGGTATTTTTGCTATTTTTTGAAACATCAATCTTTATCATCAGTATCAACCTTTCCTACTTCTTTTATCGAAACCTCATAAGCGGTTCTTATTTCGTATTCTCCACCCGAAATTTTCTTACCATATTCTCTACTCTGAATCCTTCCGTTTAAGGATATTTTTGTTCCAACAGACAATTCGGATACATATTTCGCATCTTTCCCCCATGCTATGCATGGAATATAACAGGATTTCTTATATGCCCGGTTTACTGCCAAAAGTAAATCCGCAATATATCTTTCTTGCTTTGGCGTTTTTCGGAGGTTCGGGACTTTACATATACATCCAGTCAGATCAATAATGTTTAGACTCCATTCTCCATATTCCGGAGCCGTTATGCTTGTGGCGTATATATACAGGATTAATCTTCCATTTTTGTTAATGCTTCGATATTCACCTGTAATTTCGGCAAATTTTCCTTCGTAATTAATTTCTGGTTGAATAATTTTTTCTGGTATCACGACCGGAAGTTCGTCCACCGTATCGCTCATTCTGTTTACATAAATTTTCGCCTTATAAAACTTTTCTTTGCAAAAAGTAAAATCATATTTTAATCCTGTGATTTTCCCTGCGACCAAAACACAGTTTTTATCTACTACGTTTTTCAACATTTTCTATTCTCCTTATAAGTTTTTCTACATTTCCTTCTATAAAGAAAAAAAATGGATATACAAAAATTAAATCTACGATCATAATTTCTAAAGCATCTTTTTGGGTGAATGCATACATCAACATAAACACAATCAAATAGATTCCCATTGATGATGCAATCCCCATCAAGTGTAAAAACCATTTCATTTTTTTCGGCCCTTTCTTCTTACTGCCGTCCCCCGAACTTTTTTTCTATTTTTCTGTCTCCGTATCTTCTGCCCCATTCTCTACATTTCCTCCAATCCCTGAATTGTAATAGTTATAACCTTCACCGTTCTGGGAAACATAATCGTAAGAAGAAAACAGCTCTCGCCAATCCCGATCATTGCAATAGTTAATGATTGCCATGCCGATACCAACGATGATGATTCCTGCAACTAGGCATCCTATGGCAAAGTCCTTCGCTTTTGCCACTTTATGGCTCCAGGAAATAACTTCCGATGCCAGTGTTTCTCTGGACTGCATTTCTGCATACTTCTGTTCGATTTCTTCCCAGTTTTCTGGTGCTTTCACTTTTTCTTGCATAAAAATATCCTCCTTAAATTTGTCCTTGCCAAAATCAAGAGGATTTGATATACTTAACTCTTGATAGTGGTAAGTGTGCTTTACTGCTATCAGCTCTGGGCGGTGTTACCGCACTGCCCGGGCATTTTATATTGCGTATACCTGTTTGGTATTGCTATCGTATTTCAGAAGCATTGTGTTTCCGCTCTCATCGGTAACCAGTGCTTCTTTTTCATTGGCAAACTCTAAATCAAAGTTTTCCATTCTCTCAGCAATCCATTTTAATATTGCTGTCTTCTCTGGCATCTTTTGTTTCCTCCTCAAGTTCAAACCCAATCATCGAAGCACAAATTTCTCTTTCAATACTGTATTTTGTAGAATTTACATAAGCTGAAAAAGCTTTAACTCTTCCTACCAACTCAAAAAGTTCTTCTGTATGGTTTTCTGGGGTATATTTTTTGTATTCACTCATTGTCTTTTCTCCTTTACAAATTTATTAATAAAATATACCTGTCCACGTCCGGTTACTTTTGGTGTTTTGGTCGTTCTGATACTTCCGTCTGGATTGGTAACTGTGCTTTCCTTAATCTCGAACAGTTTCATCTCCATACTTTTCTGAGTTGGCATATTCTTACTGGAACCGCTTTTAATAAGAAATCCCTCTTTCCTTAAAATTTCAAATAAACGATTCTGTCCAACATGGAAACCGTTCTGTTTTAATAATTTTGCTAAGTCTCCAACAAGAATTGAGGTATTGCTACACGTTACCGCATCTGCAAAAATTTCTTTCGGACGCATCTCATCAATCCTCTTTTGCTTTTGTAAAATTATCTTATCTCGTTCCGCAATCTTGTTCTGTGCTACCATCAATGCCTTTGCAAGCAACTCATCATCAGACATATTTTCTTGCCCTGCTATGTATCCACCATTCTTCCGTATTGATGGAAGAATCTCACTTGTTACCCAGCACTTAAATCTCTTTGCGGATTCAAGTTTGCTTCCAAAAATCAATGCGTATAATCCAGATTCGTTAATCAAAATCGCCTTGCTTTTGTAGTTAGAACCACTCCCCTGAATCAAGGTACTGGTTTTATCTTCGCCACTTACATGGGTAGCAATAGCATTTTCTGGTTTTGCGTATCCTAAAGCCGTTGCGACATCTTTTCCAACAAACCACGTCTCATTCTTAATAGTTACTGTTCGGATTTCTCCAAATTCTTCATTATTAAAAATTTGTAACTCGTTCACTTAATCTCTCCTTTCTTGTATAATCTCCCGTAGAAGGGAGGTGTTGAATATGCATAAGGAACGTTTTGATTGCTCTAAAATGACCGATAACGCTGTGCAAGAGCGTATAAGATCATATGTTGAATGCGATTGGGAATTTAATGCATATATTGACTTTCCTCCACCACATTTGTGGGCTTGTTTTACTTGGGATAAGGAATCTGAACCAATTTATCCGTCAAGCAAAACATAAATAAGGTTTCCAGTGTCAAACTTTGCCAATTCAGAGGGGAAGTAAATATGCATTCCATTCTTTTCTAATCGTTGCGCTTCCTCTCTTGAATCGGTAAAGACAACTTTAGAAATGGTTGGTTTTATGAAGTCAAGAGAATAAACAATCGGTTTCTTTTTGTTCACTTACTCACCTCTTCTTTTAATTATTCTTAGTTTAACTCAGTTGAACTTGTTATGTAAAAAAATATGACCCATATTCTTCTTTTTTTATATCAAGAAGATTTGACCAAATGATTATATCCTCTTGAGAAAAACCAGTCTCACAATTCATTTTTTTTGACATGGAATTCTTTGATATTCCCAGTGTTTCGGCAAATTTTCCTTGTGTCCCATATTTTTCTACAATCCGTCCTCTTAGTTTATCATACTTATATGGCACTTAATCACTCCTTTCTTTGACTGTTGTTAGTTTAACATCGTTAAACCATTTTGTCAATATAAAAGTTTAAAAAAGTTGAACTTTCTATTGAAAAAAAACATATTTTATTGTATTATAGAAATTAGAAAGGAGGTTTCCTATGAAAAACGAAGTAACCGCAAAAAGATTACAGTTTGCATTATCAAATGCTAATATGAGTCAACAAGAGTTGGTAGAAAAATCTGGTGTTGGAAAATCTTCTATCAGCCACTATATAAACGGATCTCATGCGCCATCCAATATAAGCGCTGGAAAAATAGCGAAAGTATTAGGCGTTGAGCCGCTTTGGCTTATGGGATTTGAAGTAGAAATGAAAAAAGAATTCTCGAAAGAAGAAGGATTAAAAGACTCTGAATTTTTATATAAATTTTCTCTTCTGAAGAGCAGAGACAAAGAACTTATTTTAGAAATTATGGATTCGATGATAAATAAAGAAAGTGGGGAATAATCACCCCCACTTTTTTATTAATCCTTTTATTAATCCATACAAATATTCAATTATTTTTTCATCCTGAACATTATCTAATAACTCAATAATCATTTTCTTGTAATCCATAGCATATCCCTCTTTCATTATATAGCCACCATAAGTGTTGATTTTATTCTACTACAAACGTTCGTTCTTTTCAAGAACAAATGTTCTGTTTTTTAGTCTTCCACGAGGTAATTGCTTTTTAATCAATCTAAGAATAGTAATCCGACTTGTTTTCTCGTATATGTTAATTATTTCATATTTCTTATTTAGGTTCCATAAACACGGTTCAACATCTATACGATCAAATAAAATATGGCTTACTTCTGTCAGATTTGAAAAATGATCTCCAACCTCTATAGTCATTTTTGATTTATAGTTATCTACTCCGTATAAGGGATTGTATTTTCTATAATAATCATTAGGTGCTGCAATAAAATATATTAACAACAAAATTACAACAATTGTTTTTTTGTTCATATTTTTCTTTTCCATTTTTTCATTTTTTGTGTTTTTGTAATTTTAGCACATATTAAAGTATTTTTATATGTTTTTATTGATATTAAAGTATTTCTGTAATATAATGGTTTTCGACAAAGTTTGCATAAAGAAAGGAAATTTATGGGATTCGGAGAACGTTTAAGAGAATTAAGAACCAATAAAAGATTATCGCAAATAGAATTAGCACGAATGATACATGTTTCTAATACTGCCATTGCAAATTACGAAAACGGGCTGAATTATCCAAAGCCTGTCGTTCTGGTAGATATAATGAACAAGCTTGGGTGTGATGCCAATTATCTGTTTCAAGATTATATTGGAACTTCTAATATAAGGGGGACGTCAGAAGAAGAATTTGACATTATATCTAAATACCGCAGATTAAATAGTCATGGCAAAGAAGTTGTTAGAGTTGTGACAGAATTGGAATATCGTCGTGCGCTTGAAGGTGTTATGACACAAGAACTAAGGAAAATAAAAATGGTTTTGCCGACAATTTTAAATGGCATATGTGCTGTTGCCGAAACACCAAAAACCATACAAATTTATTCTACGGTATTAAATCAAGAAGCTGATTTTTGTGTTAAGATAATATCTTCGCGGAATAAACCAATGTATAATGCTGGTGATATTGTTTTAATAAAAAAATCAACTGTAAAGCATAATGAAATAGGTCTTTTTGAAGTAAATGGATCGATGTGTATATGTATGCTTTACCGTACCAAAAAAGAAACCAAACTGATACCATTTAACGTATGCAGCCCTCACATTTATGTAAGACCCGATGACACTTTTAAAATATTAGGAAAAGTCATTGGAAAATTAGATGGAAATTACATAGAATAAAAAAAGTCCCCGGGATTGCGCCCCGGGGATATTTCTTACTGTTTTAAAATGTATTTAGCACTTACAAAACCATGGTATTTTCCATCAATCCGGATGTAGTACCACTGTTCGCCGTCCGCTGCTTCCTGAGTAAAGTTCATCACATCCACAAGGTTTCCTTTGTTGAGGGTCGGATAGGACTTGATCTGCGGATGTTCTGTTCCTGCCCATGTCCGGACATTCAGGACACCGGCTGTCACCTTTCCTACAAAGAGTCTCTGTGTTTTGTCCTGTTTATTGTTGATTTCCTGTTTTGGAGGCTCTGAAGACTGCGATCCGTCTTTCTTGACATATGCAGTCCATACCCAGCCTACGCCGATTTCGACAACATTAACCTGTGTCCAAAATCCGTCCTTGATTCCGTTAATCTCGAACCTGTTACCTTTCATCAGCTCTCCGATTACCTCGCCATTTGGATCTGCTCGTACAAAAAGATTGTCTACAGTGGATGTGGCTGTCCCAGTTGCCTTCCATGGTTCGCCCTCAGTTCCAGATTCCGTTTCTGCTCCATAATTAATCCATACATAGCCATCAATCTGGTTGTTTCCAATGGTATAAGATTTCTCAGCCACACAGCCGCCGTTTGCCTCCACATGGTTCAGACCACCGGAAGATGTATTTCCCTCATTTGTGTAAATCCGTCCATTTTCAATTCGTATGACCCGACCAATATGTGCTCCATTCCGAAAAATAACCAGTGCTCCAACCTTCGGTTTACTGTGCCATGTGCCTTTTGACCGGGAATGAGCCTTGACACTATTGCAATTATAAAAACCGTTCCCCATGATTTCAAGTGCTTTTGCTTTTCCAAAAATTTTTGCACAATTCCAAAACTGATATGTCGCGCACCAGGGCTGTCCCTGGCATCCCATCAGTCCCATATCATTTACGTCACGGGAATATTTCGTGTAATTCCCATATCCGGCATTGGCGGTTTTGCTGTCCAGATTTGAATTGCTGCGTTTTTCCAGATACCCCACCTGATCGTCCAGAAGTTTTTTTGCTTTATCCCATAAGTTCACTTTGCCTGCATCTCCTTCCGTTTTTTTATAATCCTTGTAAAACACATTCATGTCTACATTACCGTTTACTCCATCCACATGGCCTTTTGAACTGTATTGCCATCCTATACCAAAATCAGGCCGGAGACGTTCCTGTATGCCCCCATTGTCATTTAATGGATATCTGGCAACCCAACAGTCATATTTTTTAAGAGCTGCTGTCAACACATTCTGATACCAGTCCACGTTGCAGTAGATACCGACTTTGTGCCCTTCTGCCTGAATTTTATTCAAAAATGCCAAAGCAATCTTTTCCACCGCAGTGTTTCCGAGCTTTCTCTGTTCAGACCATTCCAAATCATAAAACACCGGAAAATCAAGTTTTCTTCCATTAAGCACAGAAATTACAGAATCTGCTTCATCTTCTGCCTGTGCCACATTTAAAGCATAACTGTATTTATACACTCCTACCGGAATTCCGTTTTTGTCACATTCTTTATAGTTATATTCAAAGCTTGCGTCAATTCCGTACCTCTCATGAATACGCAAAATCGCATATTTTATCCCTGCCTTTTTTACTTTTTTCCAATCCGGTTTTCCCTGATAGCTTGATATATCAATTCCTTTAATTTCCATATTTTTCTCCTTTTCAATGCTGTTTCCATTCACTAAATGATGTGCTATTTTTTACTCTCGTATATATTGTGCCTATGCTATCTATGTAGCACTGAAACACAATTCCTGAAACATTTCGAACACTCAGATACCCTTCTTTTTGGGATGGGCAATTAGAAACCCCAAGGCTTTCGGGTGGTTGATTATATCCATAAATACCATTTTTTGTTATATTATTAAAATCTTTTTCGGACATGGAAACTCCATCTTCTACAGGAAGGCTATTTAAGTACAACTCGTTAATTGAGCCAAAAACAGTTTTGTCTTTTGTTTTTAAAATCTCTATAGAAATATTTTTTAATTTTTCTTTTATCCAGTCCCATATATTTCCAAACTGAACCTGTCGATTTCTTTTAGATGTAACTTCATACATTAAAATAGTATCATCGTCTGTTGGCGTTGCTTCAAGAGGATATTCATTAAAATTAGGCATTTTTATTCTCCTTTATCATATTTTTTATTTCTTTAATTTCGCTTTTTAATAGTTCAATTTCTGATTTTTGCGATTTTATCATTGCAAACATGGCAGGAATCATTATTCTTTCATTCCAATCTTCCACTTTCCCATCTAAATAATTAGTAGCTATCGGAATATGTTCTTCTACATCTTCCGCAATAAACATTGGCATGTATTTTCCATTTCGATTATCACTTTTTGCTAAATATCCGTCTTTGTATTTAGCCCAAACAGGAGATACTTTATACCATTCATCTATATCAGAGTCACTAATATTTCCTTTGATATCTTTATATCGTTGTGACGATGAAGACAGATATGCCAATGTTGATCCGTCTGACGCAAAAACCAAATGTCCGCCAGAAGATACATGAGTAAGATTAAAAAGTTGTGGCGGTTTATTAAATTTTGAAGATTTGTAAACCGTTAATTCGTTTGCTGTAAATTTATCAAAATCAGCATCCATTCCTGATGCATTAGAATTAAATGATATTACTGGATCTTGTGATATAATAACGCTAGTGCCATCATTATATAGTGATCCCTGTACGTATCCTATTCCTTCTTTGCTTATCATTACCCCTTTGTAACTCTTGTAATTTGAGTATGTAAGATAATCATAATAAAATGTCAGCCCCAAATTATCCAATCTACCTATAATTCTACCCCTTGAATCAAAAATTTCTTGTCTTCCATCACCATTGTTTTTACCGCCTAATTTCATTAATCCACCTCGCGCCGCTTCGAACGATATGTAAACTCGATTATCCGGACCTTTATAGAATCCCTGCCAAGCTCCGTTATCAGTAATTATATCGAGTAAATCATCTTTTGTCAGAGATGCTGCGTCTAACACTATCGGAATCGATTGCATATCCAATTTTGTTGACGTTCCTCCGGAAGCGTACAAAACAAATCTTATAGCTACTATAGAATTTGATAAACTTCCAACAGAATATGTCTTTGATGTTTCATCATAGGAAGATGTTAAAACAGTAGAAAAGCTACTTCCATTAGTTGATGTTTGCACCTGCCAGCGTCCGGAATAAGAATATCTTGTAGCACTGTTTCCATCTCTGTAATATGCATAAGCTGTAATAGAAGATGGAGTAATTACGGAATTTTTTCCTTTTTTCAGTACATTCGCTGATACTTCTATAAAATATGTTCTTCCCGGACTTCCGTCTTGTCCATCATTTCCATCTTGTCCGTGAGTTCCTATAATATGCGGTTCTACGGTATGGGTGGTATTGTCTGTATACGTAATTACTTCATAATTCCAAAGATGCCTATTGTATGTCGATGTATTTTGTGGGCTTGTAGTCCATCCATAGGTGGATGTGGTAACACCGCTCTGCCGGGAAGTTGCCAGATAATAATTCGTAACTTGTTTTATTCCTTTCCCATCAGACCCGTTTGATCCACTTATGCCATGAACACCAATTATTCTTTTTTCTGTATCTAAACTTTGTCCATTAGAATAGTATATTCTTTCATAGTTCCATAAATATCGGTAAGTTTCTGTTGTTTGCTGTGGAGTAGTATACCAACTACTAGGAGCATATGTACTTGATGCACTAGTCGCAAAATATTCTGTTATACTTCTTATTCCAATTCCGTCTGCACCGTTTTCACCAGGTTGTCCGCCTTTATTTTTAGAAATATTGAATCGTTTTGTTACATCAAATATTCCCATATAATTTGCTGTAATATCAACCCATCCTGTATCTGTACTCAGTGCTGTCACTGTGTAAGTCCTAAGATAATTATTCCAACTTCCTGTTATTCCACTAGATTTATTTATCGAATAGGTGCAGCTTGCAGAAACATCTTGATGCCCATAAAACACTTGAACTGTTGTCTGAACATTTGGAAATGATGTTATGTTTCCCTGCCAATCTGTAGGTATTCCTTGATACTCATTATCTAATTGCATCACAATATTGTGTGCTTTTCGAGCTTCTTCCAAAGCTTGGTTTGCGACCGTATCATCGGTATAGTTGTTCAGTTTCCTCCAGTCAGATGATACATAAACACCTCCCTGTTCTCTTGCAACCGTCGCCGTCAATATATCTTGTCCATTTGTCCACAAGTCTCCGATATCATAGGGAGGTTGCGGTGTAGTTACAAACACACGTCTTTTCCCATCCGCTGTATCTTGGGCATTAGCAGCTGCCTGCATAGCTTTTGTAATATCAGTGTCTTGTAAAAGCGTCCATCCCCATATACCGTTGTTTTCCATAAACCGGTATGCATAACCTTTAGATTTCCAGAAAAATCTATCACCGATATGTTTTCTTCTTTCTTCTGTTGTTGTCCATTCAGATGCCGGATAATTTTGCATAGACGGTTCATAATCGAAATACCAGTCGTTTATTTGCCCATCTACCTGCTCCTGAATGCTGGACAATTCTTTTGATACTGTATCTGCATAGTCTCCTAATGCCTTATCCGCATATTGCTGTGATTGTGATATTGCATCATTGATCGCACCAGATATTGGTCTTCCACCTATGCTAACCGCATCACCTGATATAATTACCTTTTTGGTATCCATATCTACAGAAAAAATAATATTCTGATTTGAATCTCTTACTGTAATTGCTCCGGTATTAATCCAATCCGCATTAACGCCTGTCGCTGTCAAAATGCGAACAATAGTATCTCCATCTACTGTCATTCCAGCATTCCATGTCTTTCCTCCGTCTGTAGATACCGCCCAGGCTTCTGCGGTCATTTTCCAAACCATATCAGAATCAGAAAGTTTCGGTTTGTTGTGCAAATAATATATTTTTCCACCGCCCGTATCTGTTTCTACTGTAGTAAATACACCGGGTGAAGTTTCCAATCTATTGGCTAATTCTTCCAACGCTTTTTCGCGTTCTGTTTTTTCTTTAGCAATTCCATTTTGTAGATCTACATAATTTTTTGTTGACGAAGAATATCTTGCTGCTGAATTTAATGCTTTAGATTCTGCGCTACTTTGCGTAGACTGTCCGGATCCTGTTGAAAATTTTGTAGAAGATATAACAATATTATATTTATTGCCTTTTCGATCCTGTAAGACGCCAATATCTCCGGCTTCTATTGTCGGATCACTTGCATGACTAACAGAAGCCTTTCTGAATCTGTATCCAACAAGTTTCTCTCCAAGCCATCCTGCTACCGTTTGCCCAGCGCCATTTTTTATTAACTCATTTTCCTCTATGCTTATTACATATCCGTCTTCGCCTGATTGATATATTGTAATTTTCTCTTCGGATTTATCGGATTCATTTTTTTCTACAACGCGAACTCCTGTAATAATAACGTCCGACACAGATATTTGAGGAGCCGAATAATTTGATGTGATTTGATGTACAGCATTTTTGTCAAACCATTTCAACTCAAGTCTTCCATAAACATCACATCTGCAAAAACATCCCGCTATCTGTGCACACCACGAAATAATTTCACGGAAAGTGATTGCCTCATCATTTGGCCTGATTTTAACAATAAAATCATCATGTGGAAAACTTACTGTTTGAAGAGAAACATCACATTCAGAGCAAGCATCTCTTACAATCTGATTAAGAGTTGCTGGATATACTAGTTTGCTTTTTGAGTATGGCTTATCAAATTTCGACATATTATCGAAAAAGCTTAATGCAATTATTGAGCTTACCTCTTTCGGGCTATCTGATATATATCCTGTGCATATTCTGATTCTTTCTGTTTCGCTTCTAAAAAACGCTCCGATCTGTTCTCCATTATGGTCAGTGATCAACTGCCCCTCCGAATCTTTAAGAGGCTCAGGAATAGCATTCATTCCTTCAAGAGCAATTGCTACAAAAACAACTCCTTCTGCACCTTCAAAATCATATCCTGAATATTTTTCGTCAATATTGTTTAACGTAAGTGTGAATTTATTTACTATTGCAGATCCCACATCGAAAGAATCAGATGATGAAACTGAATCTTCGAATGCAAATCCACCTTTCCACAAATCTTCATTCGATATTTTTAAAATAGTTCCATCTCTTAACTTAATATCAGCGTATGTAATATAATTTCTGGAATCTTGTTTTAGTGCTTCTTTGTATTCACTTGATGCATTTCTCATTACATTACCTTTCTATTATGTCAAAGCTAATTGATTCTGTTCTCTGGTTCCCTATCCACCACCACTTCACAGGTGCGGTTCTGTCTCCAACGTAAAATGTCCTGGTTTCATATGCACCCGACATCATATCTGGGTATTTAACTTGTATATACTGTGGGTTAAATGCTTTCAGAATTTTTGATGTGGTTTTCCAGTCTTTTCCGTTCCACTGCAAAGATATCTTTCTTTTTTGACCAATGCGATTTTTATGCATGATCGTATCATCTGTTCTTCCTGATTCTGATGCAGATATATCTTGCAACCCCCATTGAAAAGAAGAAGGACAGGGCATCTCCACCCCGTCCACTGTAATCATAATTTCTGCCATTAAAAATTCCACCTCCAAACTTTTTGAGGTTAGCGACCAACTTCTCTTGTTAGCCGGTATAAAAATAAGCCCTACGAATAGGACTTATATCAAATGCTCTGTATCAAATTTTTCACTCCACCATACACTTCTTTGTAGGGAAGCTTCTCTCTCATAAGCGTTTCCAAATGCATATCTACAATCGTTTCCATGGATTTGAGCCGAAGCAGCGATCTTTGGTCTTGATTATCACGGCTTTCCGGGGATATGCCTAAATGATTTTGAACAAGTTTCGTAAAATTCATATAGTAATTATCCGCATGAGTGCTTCCCTGCTCTTTTGCATATTCCACAAATTTCTTAATAGTGTCCGTTTCCATTTTGCGGACCTGTTTGGTTTCCTGACGTATGCCAAGCCATTCAGATGTTTTTTGGTCAGAAACAAAATAACCATTTATTCTAATATGCTTTAAAACCTTTGTAACCCATTTTGTGAAAAGTTTTGCTTCTGGCTTATTGCTTCGGAACGACATATTGTATACCGCTTCTTCTGACACAAATGTTTCACCATAATTATTTAGTGGAGATTGAAAATTTCGGGTGTAGATATTTCCGACACCTGAAATCATATCGTTTATGAATTTTTTCTTTTCTTCCTTATCGATATTTCTCAATGTATCTCGAATATTGATAATTCCTAATTCCTCTCCCACATCGGAAGCACTAAACCACACTTCCGTCTTGTCAGAGTTCCAAATCATCCTTACGTTTTTTCTTCAAAAATGCTCAACATACTCCTAAATTTCCTGTAACAAAAAAAGCACCCACCCAAAAGGCAGATGCTTCTCTGTTCAATCTTTTACTTTTCTATCATAACACGTTTTAGCGTTACCTAGGAACTCACTTTTTCAGAGCATATTGTGACGAAGCAGCTTTTCTCGGATTTCCCCGCTCATAAAATGCTGAATCGTCCAGTCGATATTTTCCCGGTACTCTGTGGAAAAGTGGAAGTCGATTAAGTCCCGATATGTTTGCACACTGGTATTTCCGTCCCCAAATCCTTTTAGGTATTGATCAACCACAAACATCATGGTTTTATCATTCAATCGGGGATGTGGCTGTCCAATAACTTCCATATATTTTTCATAATAGATTCTTACAACCTCGATAGCTTCTGCTGTCTCAAATGATTCTTTGCTGTGTCCATTACGCTCCATGCAGATTTCTATATGGGTTTTAGTAGCTACCCATTTATCTGGATTATTTTCTCCGCCCTTCTTATTTCTTTTAGAAATAGAAGAATTTAACCCCATAGGGGAAGTGTTTTTCCCTTTTTCTTTTGAAAAAGAATTTAACTCCGTAGGAGAAATAGTATTCTCTGTATTGTAATCTTTGTTAGTAATCTCTGGTAATGGCCTGGTCAGATTGAATTGACCATCTGGACAATCTGTCTCGACAGTCTGGTCAACTTGACCAGACGCACAATCTCTTTCATAAACTATATCAATAATTTCCTGGAGCCGTTCGTAATCAATCCTATACCACTTTGTATTGTCTATTTTCCACCTGTTGTATTCAGAAGTCGAAACTACTACTCCACAATTTTCTAAAGATTTCAAAATTCTCTGTAGCGTTTTAACAGACCAAAACTTAAAATCCTCTTTTATCCAATTACTATATGAAAAGTATAGCCAATAATGCCCATCTTTGTAGTTGTGATGAGTCTTTTCATTTAGATTCAGCCAATAATTAAGCTGATTCACAACGATTGCCTTGCCAAGCCCATTCTTGTCAGGCCTCTTTTCTTTTTCCTCTAAAATAATCCCTTTTCTTTCGGCTTCTTCTTCCTCTCTCTTTATTCTTTCAATTTCCATATCGTCATATTTATTAAATATAACAGCCAACTCTGGATAGAATGACAAGACTTTGTCTTTATCGTATAAAAATTCTTTATAATTCATAACATCACCACCTTTATATTAGTTAAAAACTTTCTTTTTCCATATATTTCTTTCAAAAATTCCATCACTTGTTTTTTTTACAAATGAAAAGATTCTGTCAAAATCTAATGATGTTATGTAATCTGTTCCTTTAAATTCATAAGTTGAAATATCTAGTTTTTTTAGAATTTTATTCAAATCATATATATTGAAATCGTGTATATTAGTATTTTCCTTAATTATTCTCTTAGTCCTTGCTAATGAATAATGAGTATTCCCAATTTTTTTGTTATATTTAGGTTTATATTTTTCTATGTATTCTGTTTCTAAAGCATCCAGATCTTTTTCGCTACATTTCAACACGGAAATTTTATCAAAAATTTTGTCTTTATGCTGATATGGCCTTCCCATTCCGAACTTGGACTGCCCGACATATACCACTTCTTCTTTATCAAGTAAGAAGTATATTATAGGCTCTTGTATACTAGGATATGTATCAGCATTATTTTCTTGAAATTTCATAATCAATCCCTCCTGTGCTAAGGAAACATCTGTGATTTACAAACACAGCAGACAGGCAGTCACAGTTCTGCTTTTCGCCCCGTCGGGCTAGTCCGCTGCATAAAAGAAAACGCACCTACAGATTGTGCCGAATTTCCGGCTTCCTCTTCTGTAAGTGCGTTTCTGGTTCTATTATAACATATCATGCCGAATAATTGGATATTATTTTTATTGAAAATATTCAAAAATATGATAGAATAACTTTGGACACTGTCGTATCGGGAGGACAGTGGCGGTTAGCCCTCTTCGGAGGGACTAAACCCTCCAGTTACATAGAAATCTGAAACAACAGAAATCAATGAAAGGAGGGATTAGCTTATGAGTGACTTTGAATTGTTATCCATCGTATTGATGATTCTCGGAATTGTCATACAGATTTTGATTGCATATATCAACGGAACAAAAAAGTAACCGCCCCACGCCAAAAGGATACGGTTACTTTTTTAAGTTAAATATCCACGGGCTGACTGTCATTGTATGCGGCAGTGCCTCTCTTTATAATATAGCACTATACCTATATTTACGCAATAATCTTTTATGATTTTTCCATATCCGTAACAACATGTATTCTAGTCACATGAATCCAAATTTGCCTTTAAAGTTTACAGGCATACATTTTATGGATTGTCCTATTTAGAGCCGAAATTAAACCATTTTTCCTTTATCTACATTAGAATAAAGATATTTGATTGTTCTCTGCCAGAATCTGTTCCGCCAGATACAGCGGCGGCTTATACTCTCTGGCAATCTGCACCGCCATATCCCGGCGATTCCGCTTGATTGCCTTGTAAGAACTAACATCAAAATTACTCTTTAGATTCCGGTAAGCATCCATAAAAACTTTCTGGCTTAGGCTCTTGTCATGGTAAGCATTGCTGTCTTTGCCTCCTAGGATTTCAACTACTCGCTTCTTAACTTCTTTGGAAACATCATCGGCATCCTCTGGGAGCAGCGGAAGGTTCTGTTCAAAATCGTTGAAACGTTCCTCCAGTGTGTCAGCCTTTTTCTCAACTCTTGTCACCCTCTGGTCTACAACCAATACAGCCCGAAGTTCCGGGGACATATTCTGGAATCTGACAGCAAGTTCTTTCATTCCATCTTCCACCTTGACGAAATACTTTCTAGCCTGTTCACCTTTCTCACTCTTTGCCATCATGGAAAGTTTCTTTGCAAAGCTGGCAGTAAGGCGGTAATCAGTGGTTGGTTTTGGATTAAATTCCCGTTCGTCTTTTGGGACGAACGCCCAATAGTCCTCGTTTTCTGTTGCAAATTCATTTTCTGTAATGTTTCTTTTACACCAATGTGAATAATTTTTTGAGTTCAATCCAAGAAATTCATACAACTTTCTTGCTGTAGTCATTCCATCCTCGTCAATCCCCAGTGCAACCTCAATCGGGCTCTGAATTTTATTTTCTATCATATCATTCATATGAAAATTCCTCCTTGTCAAATTCAGCACGTACAATTCGGTAAATTGTTTCTAAAACTTTTTCATCCGTGATATATTTCAAGTAAAACAGGATTTTTGATTTATACTTCATGCTGATACCGCCTCTCTGAAAGATTTTAAGGAACTTTGGATGCTGTCTATATAGTCACACAAGATTTCCATTTCCATTCCGATATTTTCTCTGTTCCCAGCGAATACAAGGGCTTCTGTCTCATCCGTTATAACTCCGGCATCCAGACTGTAATTCTGAATCAGGCATTTTGCCAGATAATCAGCTTTCTCTACGGCGGTTTCTATCTTAAAAATTGCATTATCTTTGTCAAATCTGCTCATATCACAATACCTCTCTCATAAAAATATTTTTGATTCTGTTCTTCTGGTAGTTCTGCATAACCTGTGTCATCTTTCCGATAAGATCATCCATGGAAAAATTAGTTTTCATAAGGTTGCAACAATGACACGCCAGTTGTAAATTTTCCATAGCGTTTGTTCCACCCTTGGAAAGAGGTACTTTATGGTCTACGGTCATTTTCTTAAATTTCACTGGCTGACCGCAGATAGCGCATTTTCCGTTATATTTTGCATAAATGATTCGTTTTTCATCAAGAGTAAACTTTCTTCTATTTGCCATTTCAAAATCCTCCTGTTTGTGTAATTTCTACTTGTTAAAGAGGAGGGTTGCATGGTATACTATTTACAACCCTTGCGGTTGGGAACAGTCGATTATCTTGGTAGGATTGTGGACTGTTCCCTTTTTCTTTAACTATTTGCCTAATTCTTTATCAACGATTTCTTCAAACCATTCAACTTTCGTCTTTCCTTGAGACTTAATACATTCTTCAAGTGCTTCGATTTTTTCACGCTTTAATGATACGTTGAATTGTTTAAATTCCTTTCTTCGTTCCCTAAAGTATTCGGCACGCTCTCTTTTAGCAGCCATTGTAACACCTCCTTATGGTTGCTAACAACATTGTACTATCATGGTTGTTAGTAACCGTCAAGAAGATTTTGAAATGTTTTTACTTGCCAAACTTCTGGCTTCCTCTTTTGTATTCATCGTATTTTCTCCTTATCACATCTGTATTTTTTAGACACAAAAAATAGTGCCTGTGTTGCAAGGCACTAAAAGAAAATATATATACAAGCTTGTCGAATTGTGGTATATTGAAAATGTGATGGGCGTATGGATAACCATTTGGAAGGATGGTGCTATATTGACCCTTACTCTTAATTTGCACGTTGTAATTGATACAACACTGGTTTTGACTTTTTCACTAATGATTACCACCTATTTTGCAAATAAATTTCGCAAATGGTGTAAAAAACGTACAAAAGATAAGACTGCCAAGTGCAGGAAAACTACCAAAGATAAAAAATAAATTATTGTAACAATTGGTTTAGTTTTTATCGGGCTATCCTGCGCCCATTACCCATTAAAACATTTATTTGTCGAAAAGTCAAATTTTTCCATTCGCATTTTTTCGACATATCAATCATATCACTTGAACATATGTTTGTAAACTATTTTCTTTTAGTTTCTTGCGTAGAAGTCTCACTTGTGATATGATGGATTTATCAGAAGGAGACTTCTGGGTGATATAGAGCATTTACTACTTTCTCAGGGCGGTAATGCTCTATTTTAATTTAGCTAAATACTCAAGAACTATCATTCTGATAAGTCCACTAACAGATGTTCCTTTTTCTTCCGCTAGTTTTCTTAATTCATTCATAACTTCTGGTGAAAAGAATACATTAGTTCTTTCTGAGTTAGCTTTTTGTCTTGGTGACATTTATATCCACCTCCTTATAGTGTGTATAATATCACCATTTTATCACCATGTCAATACCCAAAACAAAAAAGCGGAGAATTTAATCTCCGCTTGAATTAATTCATTTCCACATATGTTCCATATGATTCACCATCAATGTTTACATAAACCACTTCATATGAATAGGTATCTAGGTCTATAACTTTAAATTCAACTGTCCATTGACTTCTTATTTGTGCTCCGAATGAATTCATTGCATCTACATATCCCTGGACCGCAACTATGTCTCCGTTTTTGCCAAAACCTATATCGTCCATAAGCCAGGGGAAATCTGCGCTTTTAGGAGATTTCAAGCTATTTTTTACAATCTCTTTTGCAATTAAATAATATGCAACTTTATCTGATTCGGAAACGTGAAGACTATCAAATTGCTCTTTTGTCATTTTTACGCCACTATCATAAAATGTGTAGTCACCACTCCATATCATATAAACATCATCACTGGCAGTTACAGTAACTCCAATATCATCACATCCTAAATCCCATATTGAATCTCCGGATTCGTTTTTTCCAATAAAATATATTTCTGTAAAACCAATGTCATTTAATAAAATATTGTATAATTTTTCAGAAATATCAGTTGATAAAAATTCAGAAGCATCTGTAATAAATTCATCATGTTGATCTAAAACAGGAATCGGAATTGGTTCCTCTTCTTTGGCCTCTTCTACAACTTCTGGCATTATTATTGGTGTGGATTTTGCATCATTTGTTCCAAGTGCTTCTATTGTTACATCACAATACATTTCACTAGCTTCTAATTCTCCACGCGGAATATTACATATTTCATTCCATTGTTCTTGAGTTCCACCATAGTACAGTTCTTTTATATCATGCATATATCCCCAAAATTTTTCATTTATGTTTTGAAGAGTTGACGGAAGATACATATATTCTATATCGCATGAATTAAATACAGTATCTTCCATTTTTGTAACTCCCTCTGGAATAATTACACTTACTGCATCAGATGAAAAAAATGTTGCGTCTTCTATTCCAACTACTTTTTTTCCGTCATATTCTTGTGCAATTTTTATCTTTTGACTTTCACCTATATGTTTTGTGATGTATAAATCGTTTCCGTTTGCATAATATTCAAATTGGCTTAATGGTGTTTCTATATTAGACCAGATAGTTCCATCTTTTTCTATAATCTCATCAGAAGTTTTCTTTTTATCTTTATTTCCAAAAACAGAACCTAATACAACCAGAATAATAATCACCCAAAGAAAAGTTCCGCAATGACATTTTTTCTTCTTTTTTGGTGCGGATTGTATTTGGACATTTTGAACAAGTGCAGAATTATTTACAGGTCTGCTTGAAATCTGTTGATTATTCGGCTGGTTTTGAACAGCTTGTTTCTTTTCTTTAATAATCTTTCGCTCATTCTCATAGGCTTTTCGGAATAAAACATTGTCTACGTGCTGCTCTGCATAATGTATGGATTCAAAATAACCAGGGCAAATATCTTTTTTAAAATATTTTTCTGCCACATTTTCTGCAAAATACTTTGCTTTTTCGTATCTCTCAGATGTATTACTTACACTTAATTTCATTGGTTTTTTATATCCGGGATGGGAGAAAACTACCTTTAATTGATTCCGACCAAGTTCCTCTTCCTCAGATAACCAGTTAAGAACAAATCCCCTAACATCTGATTCCAAAATAAATCCACTTTGGTAAAAAAGGGTCATTGTATCTGAATTAATTTTTATTGAATAATCATTTTCGAGTTGTAATTCAAATTCAGGATCTTCTTTTATCTCTTCCTGTTTTAACTCTTGATTTTTTGCTTCCGCTGTCGGGCATCCGCAATTCGGACAAGCCTGTGCTTTATCGGAAAATTCTTTCCCACATTCTGGACACTTTATTAATGCCATTGTATTTCCTCCCTCTTTTGTACTTATAATAATCTTAACATATATACAAGAAAATGCAAGAAAAAAGAGGCGGTCAAGCCACCTCTATGTATGCTATGCAACTTTATTTTGAAACAAATTCAATATAAATTCTCTGCCAATCTGTGTGATTCGTCTATGATAGATTACCTTTCCGCTATCAAGAACTTCCTGCTTAATTTCTTCATATCCCAAATTGCTGTACTGTGAATACATGACCCAAGTGTTATTCACTTGATACTGTATTTTCTTTTCTGCCAAAAGTTTGTTTAACTGAATTGCAGACTTCATATTCAGCTCTTTTGCAATTTCCGTCATGGTATAAGTTTTATTCACATGAGTAAGGATTGCATTTCTGCGCTCAGCTGCCACTCTGGCAGTTCGTTCTTCTTTCAGTTTTGTTAGAAGTTCAATTCCAAAGTCTGGATTGTTGAGAATGTCGTCGATAACTTTATCAGTAGCGTAGATTCCATGCTTGCGGATAGAAGGTATAATTTCATCAGCTACTTTTGCTTGAAATCTTTCAGCAACTTCATTTTTTGCTTTCATAGCAAGGCGATAAAAGATGTTTTCGGGAATAAAAATATCTTTCGCAACTTCCTGCGAAAATCCAATATCACTTAAATATTGCCTTACTGTATTCCATCTAACATACTCAGTTCCTTTACTATTATCGACAAAACCCAACCCCCTTGCTATTGTTTCCAATTTCAAATACGCTGTTCCATTCTTCTCGTAGCATTCAATACCTTCAATATTCATCACTTTTAATTCATTCATGCTGCCACCCTCTTATAATTCAAACCAAATACAGTAACCAGTTCTTTCAACGCTTCAAGGTATGTCTGCGGAACTTTTGGTTTTAATTTCTCTTCCATCTCATGGAAACGTTTTACATATTTAGCCGTGAATAAAATTCCTTTTTCTCCAGTAAATTTGTTAGCAAGAAAGTCGCATCCTAGCTTTGTGATATTATAACATTTATTTTCTTTTCCACTGGAATCCTTGTAAGAAGAAAGACGGAAATAATCACTGAGGGGAAAATTCCCCTTAGTTAATGTTGGGATTATTCCAACTTGCTTTACCGTCCCATCTGGTTTTGTAGTTCCTTCCAGTTTTTTTAATATTTCCTTGTGCTCAATTTCCATCATCTCAGCCACTTCCAATGAAGAAATGGTTTTATCCTTGGTAAAAATGTTTGATACTTCGTGCATCACACGCACTCCTTTCATTTTTACTGGGCGGTCTGCATTTCGCTAACCGCCTAATGATTTTGAAGTGCTACCGGAGCATACCCGTAAATTCGTCTCACTCCTATATGGAAATCCCGAAGGATTATTCCAAAAAATGCAAAAGGAGCTATATAAGCTCTGATGTTGGCCGATTTTACGGGTTACTAGACCCAACCAACTAGATGACAGGCTTTATAGCTCCTAAACATGCGCTAAAACTATAATTCAGTTTTGAATGTAATTTATCATAAGAATAGTGTTTTGTCAATAAATTATTAATATCCAAACTGCGGAGTCGGGTTCATGCGGTAGTCAAGACTCTGCTGACCTTTTGTTACCGCTCTTGCCAGTACCTCATTATCTTCTGTTTTCAATTCTGCATAGCATGTTACATTAATAGGGTTTTGCTGATTATTCATCATTGCCATAGCTACACCTTTGGCAACCGCATTCTCAATGGTTGTCTGATCTAATCCGCCTTGCGGTGCTCTGGACATAATGCTGTCCGCGATCATGGACATGGTGCGCTTGTTTTCAAGTGGTAAGACAGCTTCTTTACCAGCCTCTCCAACACCGATTACGGAAGGAGCACCAAATAAACCACCGGCTTTATACCATCTTACGGAAGAACTCATTCGGTATGAATATCCGCTTCCATTGAACCATGTATTGGAATCCACATTAATATGTGGCATCGGAATGTGGACAGAAGAAATTCCGTTTGCAAAAGAGATAGCTGCGCTTCGCCCAGCATTATACATTCCATTTCCCATATTCGAAGATATACGCTTTGATAAATTAGAAAAACTTCTAACTATATTATTCGTCGCATTCCGGACACTTTCCGAAAGACCAGAAAGCATCGTGTCAAATATAGAATCTACGGATGTACTCATGCTCTGGATAAGTTGCTTGATTCTTTCTCCAAGATATTCAAACTTCTTGGTCATGATATTATACATGGATTCAGAAAAACTTCTTACGGTTTCTGTCATGTTTCCAAGTTCTGTGGATGCTGCAAGTTTCATTTCACGAAGTTTAAGTGTAACTTCTCTTGCGGAATTTCCCCAGTTAAGGACGGTTGTATCGTTGACTTTACCAAAAGATGTATCTACATCCGATCGAATACGTGATAAATTTCTTGAAACATTAGATTTCATTGAACTAGTATTATTTGTAACAGAATTTTTCATGGACTCAGATTTTTGCGAAGCATTTCCAAATGACTCTCCGACTTGACCAATGTATGTTTGAATAACTCCTGCATATTCTCCTGTCGTAAGTCCCACTTGCTGCATAGCATTTCCGAGCGCAGTCTTAAATTCATCAGAAGAAATTCCTGCGTTTTCAAGATTTTTTATGATTTTTCCAAAGGCCTCTTCAAATGTTAATGATCCAGTCTGGAACCCAGAGAGTTGTCCTTGAAGCTGTGACATTTGCCAAGCACTTGTCCCGCTTTTTTCACCAGCCTCCATGATTGCATTTCCGACTACACTTATCGCATCAAAAGCACCACTAGAATATAGTTCCGCATCTTTTTGCCCTTTGTTAAAAAGATCTATCGCACCAATAATCCCGGCAGTTCCTGAAATTTGACCTTGCCCCCATAAAACTTTCCATAAATTTGAAAGAAGTCCTCCTGTTTTAACAGCTTTGCCACCAACTTCATCAACAGATCCACCGATTTTTCCAAGCTCTTCTGTTACAACCGTAGAGGCATTTTGGGAAGAAGTAGAAAATATCTTTTTAAATGCTTCCGTCATTTTATCAATTTGCTTCTGGTCTTTTATATTATCAATCATATGTTGTATGATTTTACCTGCAAGTGTAGAGATTCCAGTTATATCAGCTACTTTAATAGCCAAAAAAGCTCCGGAAATTCCAGCTGCGATTTTTCCTTCATCATCGCTGTCCCACAATCCTTGTAGTAATGAAGCAATACCTCCTATGATTGTTTCTGCAGCTCCAACTAAAAGTTCTGACCACGGCAAAGCGCCTATAAACTCGCCTATTCCTTTTCCAAGATCATAAAACGTGTCGTTTGTTATTGCACCTTTCAAGGCACTTCCTAATTTCGTGAGAAATTCTCCAAGAGCTGCGCCGTTTTCTTTCCATTCTGTGTTTTTAAGGAAATTACTTATTCCTTCAGCCACATTGTTTGCAAAATCATTCCATTCAAATTCTTTTGTGAAAGTACGAAGTGATTCAAAAGCTCCGTTCATGAGGTTACTTAGTGCTGTACCTACGTTTCCAAATGATACAGTGCCGAAAGCTGATGTTAAAAGTTCTGCAATAGAACGGCCAATATCTGCATAATCCAGATTTTTTACAAATCCAGCAAACATATCCCATGCAATACGGAATTTATTGCCTATGAGGTGTCCGAGATTGTTCCAATCGACTTCGTCAAACAATCCATTGAAGCCTTCTGCCATTTTGGATCCAAGATTTATCCAGTCAATTCCATCTGCAAGTTGGTTCAGCGTGTTGACAATTGTGTTGACGCCTGTACCTACAGTCCTTCCAAGCAAGTCCCAATCAAAGTGAGTAACCAAACTATTGAATGTTTCTGTAAACGCCGTAGTAAATGCTGTGATTTTTGGCCCTACATTTTTCCAACTAATCACATCATATACTTTTTGCAAACCTTTGTTTAATTCGTTTGCCAGGACAATTCCTAATGCTTGCCAATTTTCACTTTTTATTGCTTTTATGATTCTATGTGCAAATAAGCTGACAAAATTTTCACCACTATTAATTGCATCATCTAAAGCGTCTGTTAACCCTCCGAAAGTCGGTGTCTGGATATTATCCAGTCCACCGCCGCCTCCAATTCCGCCTAATGCCCCTCCGGCAGCCGATGCACTTTCCGAAAGCTGATTTAATTCATCAAAGCTAAGTACAGATAAAGCTTTTTTAAGATCGTGTGCTGCGCCTGTGGCATCTTCCATTCCGGATGCAGCATCTCCGCCGGCAGTTCCTAAGTTTTCAAGCCCATAAGATGTATCTCCAATTCCTGCCAGATCATTTACGATTCCGCCTTGAGAACCCTCAAGTTTTTTGCCCATAAGGGTATAAACAAAATTTCGGAACGTCTCTGCAACCTGGATTAATTTTCCCATAAGGGCATTAAGTGCTTGTATTCCCGGAAGAACGGCAGCTATAAGTCCCTGCCCAAGAACTGCTGATAAATATTTAAAATTCTCTGCCAAAATTCTTGTTTGGTTTGCCCATGATCCGCTTGTCCTAGCAAAGTCTCCCTGTTGTGCTCCAGTAACTGCCATTAAGTAGTTGTATCTTAATAACTGTTGCTCTGCCTGAGACATTGACTGATAAGATTTATTGATCCCATTCGCCAACGCATATGCTTCCAAGTTGGCAATATTCATGTTGACACCAAGCTGTCGCATTGGTTCAATTTCGCCCGCCATGGCCGCCCTTAGCTTATAGAAGGCATCTTCTGTTCTTATGTTATAAAAAGATGCCAAATCACCTGCAAGACCAGTCAACGCAATCGACATTTCAGCAGCTTGTTGGCGCATTTCAGAACTATTAAATCCAGATGATTTGAACATTGACATAAGAATACCGGAATATTCTTTTGCGGCAGTTTTGGATAATCCAAAATTCTCTATAGACGTATTTGCAAAATCTTCCACCATTCCGGACATACTGCCAAACGCAACATCAACAACGTTTTGCACTTCTGTAATGTCGGAACCAAGCTCTATTGCAGATCTTCCAAAATTCAAAAGTCCATAACCCAAGCGAAAACCTATTGCTGTTTTCAAAAGTGTTCCCAAATTTAAAGAAGCTCTGTTTAATCCACGGCTCGAAGAAATAATACTTTTAAATGCGGAAGAAATTTTACCAGCAAGTTTCACAATCTGATTTGCAGCAAATTTCGCAGTCTTAACCAGAACATTAAAAGATGCTTTTGCAATACCACTGGATTTTGAAATTCCGAAAATAGATTTGCTAATCGTATTTGCTGATACTCCAACTTTCCCTCCGGCGGACGCCAACTGCGCCAATGATTCTGTCATTCTAATAGTATTTTCGCTGATTTCTGGCGCGTCTTTCATTACGTCGAAAAATGATCTCGTTTCAATCGACAGAGTTTTTAATCCGCTTGCCGTCTCTCCGGCTTTTCCTCCAGCAGTTGCCAACCTACCTACAGACTGAACAAACAAATTAAGAGAATCTGAGATTTCTCCAACACCAGAAAGATTTATAATGGTTTTTTTTACCTGATTCCCCAAATTTGCAATTCCAGAAGCAGATTTTCCGGTCTTTTCTCCTGCGTTTGCCAATCTGGCAAAAGACGAAACAAATCTATTAAGCGTTGGAGATACATCCGAAACCTCAGAAAGACTTTTTAATGAATTTCCGATCATTGCTATTTTAATCGGAGTAAAAGCACCTATCTTAGCAATGGATAATCTCTTTATAGCGTTAAGTGTTTTGTTAACACCGGTATTATTAAGATTTACTTTTGAAAGTTCAGTAAGTGATTGTGTTACATTTTCAATTCCCTGAGAATAATTTTTAAATCCTCCATTATTGACAAAACCAAAAGCCTTGCTCAATGAATATAATTTTTTTGAAAGCTCATCTAATGATTTTGCCGCACTTCGCGAATTGCTTTTTATTTCTAATTCCAAGGTATCTATTGTATTATCGGGCAATCTTCACACCTCCTTAATATAAAAAAAGCGCGGATGAGTTATTCTTCACCCGCGTTTTCTTTGTTTGCATTATTAAATCTTTTTTCCATTCTCTGTAGCCGTTTCAAAAATTCTTTTCTATAAAAATCTGCCTTTTCTTCTGGCACTTCAATTTCTTCTGAAATAATTTTTTCTTCCAACGGATTTTCTGGATACTTTACTTTTTTACTTAAACAGCTACTTATTGCCATTTGTACATAAGCTCCAGTCAGCCAAGAATGGTATTCTAATTCTTTTTGTCTATATTCTTTTTCTTCTTTGAATTTCTTTAACCGTAAATTTATTTCGCTTAATGTGGAATGACGAAACTCATATTCAGTCATCCCACACATAATCGCATTTTCTCGTACTGGTCCAAGTATTATTTCTCGGAAGCTTTTTTGTTCTCTTTCGGTTTCTTCGAAGCATCCATCATCTTTTCGGTCAGAGCCTCCAGACCGATCAGTTTGAAAAAACCGTCTTCCTCCATCTGGGCAATAAGCATCTGCATAATACTGTAAAAGTTTCCTGTTCCATCTTCCGAATGTTCTTTGATGTATTGTGCAATGAGTTTCTTTGCCGTATTTATATCTGGAACTTTTCCATCTCCACCAGGATGTGTTCCATGGGCTTCCATTAATCCTGCATAAAACATAGATAATGTTGCTTTCGGAACGTTTGAAATTCCAGAGATGATCATTTTTACATTTTTTTGGATTCCTGCGACACCAACATCTGTAAGAATGTTGGTAAGTTCAGAAACACAATCTGCATATAGAGATGCTTCAATAGAAAATTCAAGTTTATAATCTTGACCGCCGATATTTAATACTTTATACATTTATTTTCCTCCCGATTTTGAGATATTAAGGCTCTTCTACCGCTGTAGGCTCTACTTTTGTATCAAGTCCAACGTATTCATCAATAGAAATACTAATGGAACCTGTAAGAAGTTCGTTTTGTGCCATTGCTGGAAGCGGAACCTTTGTTCCCGGCTGTCCAACAACAAAAAATGCTTTTGTGAGATTCGGAACAATTACCTGGAACCATGTACGAAGACCAGTCTTAATTCCTGTATCAGATGCTTTCATCATAGTATCAAGCTGCCCGATCACTTCTTCTGTAAGGTTGAATACTGGAGCCCATTCACCGCCTGTGTCCTGACGTCCTGCAACATATCTGCTTTGCATGTCTTCCAACGCAGATGCGTCAATTGTTTCTGTTTCCAGTGTGATTTCTGGAATATCATTACATCTTTCCAGAACTGTAAATTTTGTTGGTTTTTGTCCTTTGATTGTTTCAACTCCATAACTAAGAGTGATTCCAAGTGTCGATAATCCTGGTACTGTTGCTTTTGCCATATTTTCCATCCTTTCTACCGCTAATTTTTGGCGGTCAGCGACTATCTCTTTGATAGCCGGTAATAAAATAACCACTGCCTGGTATAACACAGTGGTCAATCAATCATTTTTATACATTTCTAACCCTAATGCTGGAAGATAAAATGGGATCACCGCATTTCTATTTTTTAGAAATTTTAGTAATCTGGTTTGCTCCTGTGCTGGCAAGTCCGCTGACGATTCCGACTGCCAGTGCGTTAATCACATCTGTTGCCGGGAAATCTTTGATAACATACATTCCGGCAACTCCCAGAACTGCTCCAGAAATTCCAACGATAACTGGAATCCATTTGTTATCAACCGATGTTGCCTTGGCAATCATGCCGACAAGATAACAGATAACCGTAATTCCAACCACGCTTGCTACTCCTGCAAAATCCATGCTCATTCTCCTTTCTTACTCTTCATAAATAATGTCCAGTCCATATGTCTTTGCCGCTTCATGTTCAATGCGGCAACCTCTGGCATTTTCCCATCCCTTACAAAAATATGCCATATGACATAAGGACATATTTTCAAGTGACTTTGCAAGGAAACATAATGGAATCTGGACAACGCCACGCTCTTCCATACTCTCTTTGCTGTACCACTCATCTGTAAATAGGGTATTGATAATTTCATAGCCCTTTTCTTTCAAAGCTTTAATGGCTTTTTCCCTAGTAGCAATAATTTCCTCATCCGTCTTTCCTGCCATTGGCTGTGATAACATAGCTTTCATCATAAAATCCGCCTTTCTTTGTATAAAAATAGACACCTGTTTCCAGATGTCCTAATTTTATGATACTATTATAAACCATTTTAATGGCACCTAGGAGTTCACTTTTTCTCCTAAAAGCTGACCTGTGTATACCCTGCTGTACCGGCTTACCACTCTCTTAATGGTGCTGTCAGAATTTTCCAAAAGCTCTGGCCCGTAACTTCTGCGAAATCCCATACTGACCATTGCCTTGTGACTTACATCATCAATGGCATACACCTCTGATAATGCTTTTGTACCTTTAGCAAAGGAATCAACTTGAAACGCCGGAATAGTGGAACATTCATCTCCCTCTAAATCTCCATCTCTAGTAGGATTTCCCATCATAAAAATTCTAGCATACTTTGTTTTGTTAGAAGCCAGTGTTCCGCTTTGGCTCATAGAGAAATTACCTTTCCCCACTTTATTTTCAACAGCCGTAGACCAAATAGAATAAACTTTTGATACTGGATTTTCTACTGTTACTGCCATATCAATCACCGCCTTATCTCTATGGATACTAAAGCACATGACCTACGCATAGAAAGTTCACATTCTCCATTTTCAAAAGCGTTCAGATATTGTTTTAAAAATGTATCGTTGTCAAATTCATAAGCGTTTTCCATCGGTATGCCGAATATATAATTATCAGTACCAATAGAAAAATACCCTCCCACAAGAGAGTTGTATTTTATTCCTCCGAACGGATTCTTCTGACAAACCGAATACAGCCATTTCCCAAAGCCCTTTGTAGCCATAACAAAATAATTTGTAGAAACGCCAACAACTCTTTTTGAGCGTTTCCAATCATTACACCGAACCTTATCGCCAACTTTGATTGAATCTAATATTTCTTTTGTAATTTCCTTATCTCTGTATATATATTTCAATTTTCGAACACCTCCCGTGCAATCTGTCTTACCGCAAGCACAATAGCTTCCTCCGCATGATACATAGGCATATAAGCTCTATTTCCATAGGAATGGTGCTTTTCTCCATTTTCATCAATCCACCACCAACCGTAGGGAGAATCCCAGTGACCTTTTCCTGGATATGTTCCCATACCATATTTATCCCCGGCTGGCGTTGGATAACTGTCTGTTCCGTAGGCAATACCGGCTGAAAATTCAAGGAAAAGAATTTTGTCCCCGGTCAATCTGATTGCCGCACCGATAATATCTCCATGACTATTGTTTACAATTTCTGTATAGTAAGAGCCCTTCTCTTCTTCCGGAATAGATTCCATTGTGGCTTGTACTACGTCAAGACCAATTTTAGATAATCGGTCAATGAAAATCTGGTTTTTTCTTTGAAATTCACGCTTATAGGCTTCAATTTCTTTAATGGCATTCTGGATGGATTTCTCGGATAAAGAAATTCTAATTTTCTTTGTCATTATTCCGAACCTCCGATTTTACTTATCCCATATCTGAACACTTTCCCTTTCTGTGTTCCGAGTATCTTCTTTAACGTATAATCTGGCGGCGTTACAGGCGTTATGCCATCCCCTGCCATAACCAAACTTCCAGAATCGTCAAGCTGAGGAACCGTATCCACCCAAACTTCCATACCCTCTTCCGGCTTGAAATTTCTATCATAAGATGTGATATATCTGTCATATGTCGGGACAATTCCCGCTGCGATTTCTTCTGGAGTTCCGGCGGTTGCCGATACAGTAAAACGCCTCATAATTGGCTTACTGTATTTCTGTACTGTATCAATTCCGTCAATCACTTCCTCGATTTTAGAAAACCATACTTTTTGTTTTAATCTTGATGGGCTTCTCATGATATACTCCTATCTAAAAAACACCCAAACGGACGCTCATGTTTTCTGTATTTTAATTTAAAAAAGACCTCTTGCGGTCTGTCTCTGATTGTCATATTGCCCTCCTGCAAATCTGCTTTTATGATCTTACAATACAGTCTTCATATCCATCTGTAATAAGGATGGATTCTACTTCACTTCTCCATTTTTCATAAATTTTAACTCTTACAAAATAAGCTCTGTACTTGTTTTGACCAGCTTCTAAATTCTTGTCTGCCTGTTCCATAATTCTTTTCGCAATAAATGTTGTCATATCTACCATTTCTCCTTCTCCTTATATTCCCATCAGGGATGGTATCACATCTGTTAATATGTTATCTATTGTTGCAGTTAATTCCATGTTTGCTTCTTCCAGCACTGCAACTTTTTCTGTCAAATCCTTTTCTTTTTCCTCTTCGTAATCCAGGTAAAAATCGGGATTTGACTTCACATCTGTTTCCGTGACCGTGTTTGGATCAACAGAAAAGATATTTGTCATGTACGCATACATGATCTGTTTTACTCCTTTTTCCGGATCAATAATCATTTCTTCCTCGCCAATGTACTTATTAACGATTACATCGGCTTTGCGTCCGTTAACCCTAGAGTATCTCACATCAGGCTGCGTTTCCGTGTACATTGTTTTTTGCTTCATTTCTGATCACCTCTCTTGCGATTTGATAAGCTGTGTCGTATTTGCTTTTTCTTTTAAATTTGACAGAATCCGATGCCTTAATAAAACCATGCCGCGACATAAACCCTCTGCACACCTTAAGCTCAGTATTAACTCCATATTTTCTTATGGTTTTTATATCGTTGGAAATCCTGAAGAAAATCCTTCTTCTGATGGTTGTGTGGTCTTTGTAAAACCGGTATCCAACCACATCCACAAAAGAACCAGGTTTAAACAGGTCTATGACCTGATAAGTATCATGTTTTAATTCCAGACCCAGGGTGGATTTAAGATATCCAATAATCATCTTCATAGCCCTTTTCATGCGCTTTTTGTTTGCTCCGATAAAAACCATATCATCCATGTAAAAGACAACCCGTGTGAATGGATGTATTTTCTTTATCCCGCCTGTTTTCCTGTCTTTTCTGTTTACGCAAGCCATCTCTGTAGCATAATGGTAGGCGTAGGACAGTAAATAATTTGCAAGATATTGCGACAGGTACGTGCCTATGCAAAGACCAACATCATTTTTGCTGTATGTCGATACAAGAGCGGTCGCCAAATATACTACACCGTCATTTTTAATATCTCTTTTTAAAAATGAGAATAAAACATCATGTCGAATTGACTGGTAACATTTCTTTATATCGCTTTTTATTACATATCTTGCCTTTTTGTATTTCTTCCGGATGCACTTCTCGATTGCTTTCTTTGCGCGTTTTTGTCCGCGATTTTTAATGGATGAACACTGATAGTATCCGATTTTTGCATTCAGCATGGGTTTTAAGGCATTTACACAAATGTAATCGTACACCTGTTGTTTGATGGATGTGATTCCAATTTCGCGTATTTTCCCACTTGACGGATCAACACGCTCCTGGTAATTTATCGGGCTTAACTGTATGTTCCGGTTTTTGATTTCCAGGAATAATTCCCCGGCAATATAAGGAGTTAATACATCGCGGTAAAATGCAAAATTGTTGTGTATGTCGTTATGTATAAAATTGGCAGTTTCGTGCAGGTTTTCTGATTCTGCAAATCCTCCTTTGATATAATAATCTGCCAGAAAGTAGGATGTATCTTTGCGGTTCCATCTTACAATGTTTTTGGTTTTATGTGACAGGCACTCAAGCATGGATTCCAGGATAAAATTTTCGGTTAATTTAAAGTTGCTTAAATACCTTTTCATCTTTTTCTCCTATATTGACATTAGGGGCTTTCGGTTTTTCTACTAACCCCAGCATATACCATATTGTATATGCTCCGAAATCTGGATTACTGTAACTTTGCAATTACAGCAAACAAAATCCCGGTACGTTTTTCAGCCAAAATTCTCACAGAGTGAAAGATAAGTAAAACTTATGCCCTTCCAAGGTGCGGCACACAATCTAAATAGTTTACTGGCAATTTATCTATATATTCGCGCGAGGATATTCCACCTGGTATTCCCAAGCCTGTTGTTGCAATTCGCGTAAAACGCGCCGCTGGTGCCCCTGTTCCTGAGATTACCGAGCAACTGGAACCACGCATTAATTGTGTGTCCTTATATATTAATTTTATTGTTTTTTATTAGAAAAGAAGGGGAACCCCCCTCTTTGCTACGCTACGCTACGCAAATTCACCCCTGAAAACGCTTAGAGATAGGCGCGCGAGGATATCCCACCAGGTAACCCCAAGCCCGCCGCGGCAATCCGCGCAAAACGCGCCGCAGGCGCCCCAGCTCCAGAGACCACCGAGCAACTGGAACTCTCTCTGTCCTGTTTCGGCGGTATCAAAATAAATTCCATCGCAGAACCCTGTGCTTGTACCGCTTCCGGAAGCACCTGCCTTTGTGATTATGTTCATTCCATTTTCGGTATCGATAAAAATTTCTGTTCCATAATTCCATTCATTGTTTCTCTCTACCGTCATTTGCTTTGCAAGTTTTACATAGGTTTCCTTTGCTGTGGTGACATTAGTAGTAAGCTTGGTGGAATCTGTACAAACATAAACATCTCTTGTAAGTCCGTCTACGATATCCATAAATGTATTTCCCGGCACTTCGTAGCCACCTACCATTAATTCAATTCCCTGGATCACGGAAGGGTATAACATCGATGATATCTGGCTTTTCGTCTGGCACGGACATCCATCTCTTCCGAGAATATCGTCCGAGAATCCACTTCTCCAGTGAATCGTGCTTACCCATGTAGTGGCGGTGGTAGTAATATTACTTGCAATGTCCAGCACAAGAGCCTTGTTTTCCGCGTCTACCTTCACGATGTCAAGGATTTTGGCAGAATCGCATAAATTATATGCTACTGCGGTACTTCTGTCCGGAGCTTTGCTACCATCTCCTGAATCTCCAACTATTACACATGACCCGATTAAAAACTTGTCCGCCTCCGCTTTTTTAAGAACAACACGTTTTGCATCAGTTTCTGGAACAGATACAAGATATTGATAGCTATATGCAAAACACCCACCGAGGACGTTGTTCCAGTTTTTGTTTGCATATTTAAGTAAAAACGTAGTCTGGATATATGCGTAATCGTAGCTGCTTCCAAAGCAGTATTCGTCTCCACGTTTCTTTGCTTCCGTTATGTTGTTGTTGTAGCTTGGCAAACTTCTTGTCGGATTTACTCCATAGTATGATCCAAGCGTTCCCTGAGAGTTTCTTCCAGCTATATATTTTCCGTAAAGGCAAAAATTCCGCATACCATCTGTTTTTCTTGCTTCCGGACAAAGTACATATCCTTCGTGCGGAGTATCAGATCTGGAATAGTACAAGTATCCGTCCTGTTCCCACGCTTTGTGGTAATACGGCATACCAAGGACAAAGGTATCTTTTTCTTTTGGGTCAAATCCTGTATCACCCTTCATGGCAGTAATTTTCAGTTTCCCATCAACTTTTTCTACATTGCAATCGTAAGTCCGGAAAAGTGGAATGGTTTCGTAATCATCCCTTCCTTTTTCTGTAAGCGTAGATGGCTCCATAATAAGCCCTTCGTTATCATCCAGTTTTTCACCTGTGGGCACCTGGGACGTTTCCCATAAAGGAAAACGTACAGTATACTTCTTTCCGGTTCTCTGCATGGCAAAAAAGTTTTTAAAAAACGTATCTGTGTAAGCAGATGTTTTAATGTCGCTTATATTCTCCTTTAACTTAGTCACTTCTTTTTGCGAAGCTTTCTTTTTCAACTCGTCTCCGGTGAATTTCGCATCTGCAAAACCACCTTCTTCTGAAAGCGTTTTATCTGATACAGGAAGATTTGCTAATGCAGTATAATCAATTTGTTTGTCTCCGGTTAGTGTTCGTATTTTCCTTACATAATATGTATCCATAATAATCAATCCTTCCTAAAAAAATAATATGCCATCTTCAGACAACTGCGGTATTTTAGAATTCATAATTTCCGAAATGGCTTTTTCTTTTTCCTTAATAACATTATCTACAGCTTCTTTCGAAACATTTTTTGTATTTTGCAGGAGTTGTGTTATCAAATCTTCTTGTTCTTGCGGAACAGATGGATTGTTGACAGGAATACTTATCAAAACTTCCATTTCTGCGTAAGTAGTATTCCATTCTTGGATAAGCATACCCTGTTCTGTTTTTGCCGCTCGGAAAGAAAATTTCATCATACCGCTATATAAAACCGCTTCCCTTGGAATAAGCCATGAAAAAAATATGTTATTTTGGTCAGAAGACATATCCGTTATGATTGTTGTGCCTTTTTCTTTTTTGACGTTTTCATAATTAACATATAGTGTCATTTTGGATAAATCAATATCATCACCAACAATCTTAGGGCACTCAAAATATATTCTTTCTGAATTTTTATCATTCTCAGCACCCTTTACACATAAATCAGGTGGAAGTATTATAGATTTTGAACATGGGTCAATAACGCATACGTGAGTCTGGCTAATGTTATTACTGTTTTCAATTAATACAGACTTTTGAAGTAATTCTTTTGCAGTCAAATAATCACCCCTGTTCTATAATTAATTTATTTGTTGTTATAACAAAATTATCGTTTCGTATACCCGTAACAGAAACTTGAAAATTATCCCAAGTTAAAGCTTCTTGCGGAATTTCACATTCCCCGTTAATTATTAATACTGGATATTCTTTCCCAAGTTTCCAAAACGAAGCGGCTTTTTGGCATCCTTTCCACTCTTGAGAAAATGTAAAATAAGCTTTTAAATATCCACTTGTCCCTTTTACCAATCCTGAGAAATCGCACCCAGTACTTTTTGATATTTTTTGATTTTCTATTCGAAACCTTAATGTTCTAATGTTATACACCTACTTTCAGAACAAGCGTTCCATCATTTTCAAGTGACAGTACTTGTGGTGATGGTGGATTATTTAAAATATAATCTTTCACCTGATTTTTTATTTGTTCGGCCATTTCAGTTTTGTCAAACGAAACTCCTAGTGGATCCCAAAAAGACCCATTCCACGCAACATTCATACCGCCGCTTCCATATATGGAATCTTGATCAATATTGTAAACCGCTCCAACTTTAGGAGAGCTTGGCAAAAAGCTTTCGTTCAGGACTGATCCTGCGTAAAAAAGTACAGTCCCAAGAGATGCAACGTCACTACTTACTTTTTCTATTTTTCCATTAAGTACCGCATATACCTTTTTGGCTGTTAATCCCATGTTATCACCGCCTTACAATTTATACCAAGTATCCGTCGGTTTATGATACTCATACAGTTCAGATGTATCAAGTGTCAATGCACTACTTCCGCTATCGACATAGTGCGGCAATTTAGATACATCCGCCGATAATCCCTCATAATCTCGTTTCATTCCAACTGCATCCACCGCAACAAAACTTCCCAAGTCCCAGATTTCGTCTCCGGGCTTGTAAAGTACACCGTCTACAATCATATTTTTATCTGCTTTCATTTTTATGCCACCAACCTTTCCAATTCATAAGGAACTGTAAATATTGCTTTCCCGCCCAAAACCATGTATGCTGTTTCATACACCATACGTCCATAGTCTGCCAAAATATTGCAGATTTCCTCTTCCATAGGTATGCGGTATTCTGGTAAACAGTACATATGTATCCTGTCTATAATTTTATACTCCCACAAAACCACATGAGTTATTTCGTGTATAAGCACACGTAATAAAAAATCTCCATAAATTGCTTCTGATACAAATATGCAATGTTCTTTAGGGTCAGTGGTTGCGACTGTCAAATTTCCAGTTCTATCCCATAGATACTCACTGTTTGGCGGAACTGTGATAACTCTCCATATGGAATTATTGATTGCAAACCGCTTCAACATTTAAACCACCACCTTACAAAATATCCAATTCCTGAAATACCTTAAACATTTTCGGAGACTGTATAGCAATCCAATCTACCATTGTTTCTTCAATTCCAATCGGTTTATGCTCAAAATTATGTTCCAAACCGGATTCCGTCATAAAAGCATGAACAAGTTCATGGCGCAAAACTTCTTTCTGGTATCGTTCAAGATTTCCTTTTGCATCGGCTTGTCCTTTACTCTTTTCCATGTTGTCTACAACGATTTCTTTTGTGGAAGAATCTGCATATCCGTCAATTCCATTTGATGCCGGATATTCTTCCTCACCTCCGAATTTTATTGACCACTCAGTTCCTAAAATGTTCACTTTACAATCCTGCATATTTTATTCCTCAATCTTCATTACAAATTTTCCACCACATTCACATCTTTCATGGCAATCAAAAACCTTCCATTGCTCTGTTGATTTATTTTTATCCGGTTCTTGTTTTTTTCCACATTTTTCACACACAAAATCAATTTTAATCTTCTCTTTTCTTTTTCTTGTCATGATTTTACCACCTTTTATAACGAAAAGAGCCTGCTAAAAATAGCAAGCCCTTATCTGTATTACTGAATTTTCTGCATCATCTTCTGAAGTTTAAGCTGATATTTCTGCTTATCTTCTGGCGTCATGTCTTTTACCATATCAATGGTAATGGATTCCATATCATCGAAAACTTCCCCGATCTTCTCGCGCATCTCTTTCTGATGTTCAGGAGATTTGGTTTCGGTATAATGGCGTCTGGCTTTCCGGTAATCATCGTAGCTTTCGCCATATCTGGAACCTCCGCGATTTCCTTCGGAATATCCGTAACTGCCAGAGTTACTTTCCTGTCCGCCAGAATTTCCAGAGTTGCTGTAACTGCCATAATTACCAGAACGTCCACCTCTACCTTCAGAATAGCCCATGCGATAATCTTCCGGCAACATACCATCATATTCATCATACATTCCATCCATAAAAGGTGGCATCATATGAACATATGGCGTATACCCTGCGGAACGACCTCTGCCCGGACGATGGACAAATCTTCCTCTGGAATCTCTGCCGCGATAGCCCATGCGGTAGTCCATGTCTCCATACTTTTCTTCTTCGTCCATTGCTTCAATAAGTCTCATATCCTTATCATAGCAAACGATATCTTTTGCAATGTCAACCCATTCTCCAAGCTCTTTAGCCTCTTCATAACTGACATTATCAATTCCTCTAGCTTCGACTTTGGATTTTACACATTCCATGATCTTCTCTGCGAACTTATGCATACTACTTGTCCCCCTTTCTTACTGCTGCCGTTGCTGGTCCTGGTGCAGGAGCCGGTGTTGGAGCTGTACCGTTAATAGCTGTTAATCTATTATCCGGTGTGCAATATGGCTTGCCAAGCATCTTGAACACACCACCTGTTGCGTTTGTAGATACCACAACACTATATTTTGTACGGGTTCTGATGCCACACGCTGTTACCTGCTGGCATCCTGCTTTTGTAAGGGGATATTGTTCTGTTCCACCAGAGATTTCAATAACTACCGGGGCGACAATCGTGGTTTCGTCCGGGATTCTTTGTGCCACAACGATACAATATTTGCATCCATCCTGATAACTTCCTGCCGGAATTGTGATAACCAAGTTTCCATCAGTAAACGCTACAGATTCAGACAGTACCAATTTCGAGCAAAGGGAGCATACATTTTTACAATTCATATCTTCTACCTCTCAATCAAATAAGAGGCGAGCCGTAACCCACCTCTTAGAAATTAGTCAACCTCTAAAGGCGAATTACTTAGCAACAACCGCCGCAGCCGTTTCCGCATCCTGTAAATGTTCCACAGTTATTTACCGGGAAATTTACCGGAGTCGGTGGCTGTACGATGTAGGCAGGCTGCGGACAGTCCGCGCCAAGTCTACGAATCAGTTCTGCTGTCTGTGCACTGTTGTTTGCAGTAATGAAAGCGTTCTGTGCATTCTGGCTTGCCGCAAATTTCAGAGACTGATTTTCAGATAAAGCTGCCTGATACTTGTCGTTCAGATTATTGTATTCCATCTGACCGAGTTTTTCAAGAATTGCTCTTGTTCCAGCACTCTGGTTATCAATAATGTCTCTGGTTGTGTTCTGGATTGTATTTCTGGTATCGCAAGACTGTGTAGCCATGTCGTATCGAACCTGTGCAACCGCTTCACGGTTATCGCAGCAGCACTGAGCCAACTGCGCCTGCAAAGCATTAAATCCCTGGTTTACTCCATTGAAACCGTTACAGAGCTGTAACTGATTTGCGGAAAAACCATTGTTAATTGCTACGGTCAGACCATAAGTGCTGTCACAGATTCCCTGTGTGATTCCTGCAAGGGAACGTTCAATACCATTCAGAGCAAAGCCTTCGTTAATATCGGCTCTGGTTGCCAATCCTTGTAATCCTGGATTGTTTGCTCCACCACCGAAGCCACCGCCGAAACCGCCAAAGCCACCCCATCCGAACATTCCGAAAATGAGGAACAGGATTATCCAGCTAGCCCAGTCTCCGCCCCACATACCGTTTCCATCACGATTAGAGCCTGTAGCAGCGGCAATATCGCTAAGACTATAATTACTTCCATTCATCATAATATTGTCTCCAATCTTATATATTTACAAATCGGAGACATCCCGGGCTGACTCCAAAATTGTAGCGTTTTTAATCACTCAATTTTGAGGAGATGGCTTATTTGCCATATTTATTTCATTCCAAAAAAGTTTTGCATCATGTTTATCGGATTTATTTTCTTTTGCTCAAACAAATTGCTTTGAATTTGCTCTAATCCTTTTGTATCACCTTTTTCAAATAAATCCAAAGCATTTTTTAACGCCGGATTATTTCCAGCAAACTTCTTCATATCATTCAACATATTTTCAGGTGTTCCATACTTCTGTTGAATCATTTGTTGCATTCTTTGCTGAATTACAGGTGGTAAATTCATCATTTCTGGCTACCTCCTCTCTGCGCTTTGGGAGATTCTTCTGGCAACGCCATTGATGACTCAACCAAGTTCTTAATTCCAGAAATCTCAGTCATTAAATCTTGCTTTAATTGTCCCAAAAGAGAGTTTAGTATGTCCGCATCAACCATTTGTTTTGAATTTTCCTGCATACCGCCCTGTGAAAGCGTGTAAGTAAGGATTTTACTCGTTCCGTCTGGTTGAAGCTGTTTTCTATATATTTCTGTACCATCCACTTTTGGATACCATGTGGGGTTTCCAGATAAATCAACATCTTTTCCTTTAACTTCATCCAAGCTTCCGACCATTTGACCGCTTAACATTGATAATTGCTGCAGTTGTTGAACCATAGGCTGGTTATATGGTGTTGACTGGTTGTATTGATTTTGAAGCTGTGTTAATCTATCTTGATATGGATTTATTGGTTGCTGATAACCATATTGATTGTTTCCATATCCATAATTCTGTACTGTTGGATAAGGTTGCATATCGTTACCTCCCTTTTTCCTTATACCTATATTATAATAGAAAAATAGAGGTTTTCCATATCAGTTAAGTGTCATTTCCATGTCTTGGAAATACCAGGATAATATCCATCGGATGATTTTATTATTTTCTTTTTCATGGTTCTGTTAATTCTATTTATTGTGCTTACGCTACAATTCATTTTTTCCGCAGCTTCTTCAATAGGAACTTTTTCATTTCGTAACAAAAAAAGAAGCCGCTCTCGCGAATCGAAATTGGCTTCTTTTAAATAAAAATCTACTTCTTCTTTTATAAAATCTGCGTAATAATTTCTTTTGCTAAAATCCATCCCACCAACCTCCCTTTAGTGGAATATTTTACATCGGCAATATACCGCTCATAATAAATCCAATCAATGCTCCGATAACTCCGGTCAAGACACTTGTTATAATCATGTCATATCGCTTTGCCGGGGTCTGCATTATGGTTTTAACATCAACTCCAATTTCGTCAAGTTTTTCTCTGATATTTTGTCTGTCGCTTTGCGATTCGACCATTTTTTCTCTGTTTTCTTCAATTCGATTGAAAAACTTTTCATGGTCATTAGAATTCTTTTCTTTTAAAGTATCCAATTCTTTTTGGAGTGCGGTAAAACGATGCTCATTTATGCAATTATTTTCACATCCCATAATTCAAACACCTCATTGTTTTTTCTCCCTTTTTAAGACTGTGCTTTCCCCAACCTCCTTAATAAGCACCCCTGCGTCCGACCGGGAGGAGTCAGACACGCTCCGTCTTTTTTAAACAATTCTTGCTATCGGAATAATTCCACGCAAATAACTAGAAGGAGTTCCTGAAGCATCATAAGATACGCTTGTGCCATTTTCAGACCAACCAGTAGCACCCTCTCGCCCTTGTTTATCATAATGATACTGAGCTATTTTTCTTATTTTACTTTTATATCGTTTTATTGCTCGTTCCTTTACTGAAATTTCTTCTTTATCCGAAAAAAAACCATAAGGATACATTTCTGATACAATCTCATCCGTAGCATCAGAAAGAAGCGTAAGCAGGAAGGATTCCTGCTCCGGGCTATAATCGTCTCCTATGTATTCAATTAATTCTCGAAGCAGTTCTTCCATAGATTGTCACCTCAACTTTTTCTTGGTCTTCCTCTTTTAACAGGTTCTGTTTCGTTGATTTCTGAATTAAATTCAGAAGTCTCTATTGTATCTTGATTTAGTTCTGGTACTTCTTCGCCTGCTTGGTAATATTCTCCGTTTATTTTTACTACATGGTCATATATCATGTAAACACTGCCTCCTTAAGCAACTTTTATAACGTAGACGCTGTCCATTCCTTCATAAGATGGAAGTACAATCTGTGATGCAGTTGTAGAATATTGTACCGGCGGTCCATAGATTGTCTGTACAGCAACCGCAACTCCGCTATCAAGAATAGATACATCAACCTTCGGATCTCCGAGAAGAGTTCTTTCCTCTGGGGTTACACCATACCATGTATTTCCAAGTGTTCCTGCTCCAATTACGGAAACATAGTCATCCGGGAAAAATCCTTTCTGCTTTCCATCGTAATCCGTAAACTTCTTATCGTTAATAATCGGTGTTAGACCAGTTTTACGTTTGAATAACTCTTTAACCATTTCAGTATCAATAAAATCAACTGGTTTTCCTGATGTGGTAATAAATACACTTTTAATCTGACTAGATTCCACCAAATAATTCAGCGTCTTTGTTGTCATCATTGCATATGTAGCAATTACACCATTAGCTGCAAGTGAATCTTTTGCTTTCTGAATATCGTTGAGTGGTTTAGATGTTTCTGTTTTGCTCCACTTATCTCCTTCAGAATCAATAGACAGATAATTTGATTTTTTCCAGCTACTATCTGCATCATAATTATAACTGTACAAAGTGTTGTCAGCCATTCCAATAGTAAGTTTCATTTCTCCATTAAGCGGTGCAAGAAGATTCATTCTCATACGCTCAACAGAAATATCAGCACCCATAACCAGTTCATCCGCATCATTGAAAATATGTTCCAAAACTTCATTCAGATATGGGTCATCTGATTCCTGTGCTCTCTGGATTTCTGCTAAATCCTGTTCTTTAATTGTCATGGATTCACGAAAAAACGGCATCTCCTGAGTGATAGCCTCGAATCCTTTTCTCGGTCTGATGGTTGCCAGGGAATCAAGTGCAGATGGCTTCAGGGCAATACCAAGCCCCTTGTGTGTTTTAATCCACTTTAAGTCGATTCCCATTTTCTTTTTATTCGGCCAGAAAGCCTGTCCAACATATGGCATCCGATTGCTTGCGTCGGAAGTCTGTCTGATTGCTACCGCTTCTGCGGAAAATACATCTGTTAATCTCATTTTACCAATCCTTTCTACCTCTCAATTATTCGAAGTCAGCAATTAAATTTCATTTTTTTAATCGGTACTGTTGCTTACGCCCCACCGACGGTAGCCAGAATCACCGGTTCCTCAAATACAATCCTGCATCCTGCCAAATTCAGAGCGGCTGCAAGTGCTCCGTCATAAGTGAGTCCGCTATTTTTCTGCGCTCTGGCTACATGAATATACGCCTGTTTTAAAACTGCTGTTTGTGGCCTATCCTCATATACATCGTGGAGCAAAATTCCTACTGAATTTGCCCATGGCGTAGACTTCACAGGTTTTCCATCCTTGTCAACTGGGGTTCCTGCTTTTACTACCTTTAATCCATTAGCTGCAATATCTGAAACATCTGCAAAATCTACTGTATTTGCTACTGCCTGAAATTCTTTTCTGTTAAGAATTTCTTCCTCTGCGTTAACCGCCAGAGTGTCAATCTTCATATCTCCTCTTGCCATTCATCATTCCTCCTACATATAATTTTTAAGAATGTCCTGATTTACTGTTCTGTTACCTCTGGAAAGTTCTTTTGCTTTTCTAACAGCCAAGGACTCTCCGCCTCCGTCTCCGTTTCCTGCTTTGATGCTTGGATTGCTTTTAATAAGAGCTTCCACGGAATCTTCTCCGGCTTTTTTGATTGTTGCTTTTACAAATTTATCCAGTGCAGAAAAGAACTTATCTGGTTCTGCAATCTCTCCGGTCAGTCCTGCCAGTTCCGTAGCTGATGTTTCATCCATGCCAACTCCCATAAACCGTTTGCTATAATCCATAAGGCGGAACTTTGATTCCAGTTCCTGGATTCTTGCATCTTTAGCTGCTTCTGCTTCTGCTTTTTCAGCCGCGGCTTTTTCGTCTGCGCTCATTCGCTCACGAACCTGATTTGTGAGTTCTCCATTCTGTCGAGTCAATCTGTCTACGGAATTTTTAAACCGTTCTTTATCCGCGTTTGCCTGTGATGCCTCGGTTCTGGCTTTTGCCAGTTCTTCTACAAGCTGTTCATATGTAGGTTTGTCACCGCCGGTTCCGTCTTCCCCATCTGTTTCTCCATTTTCTCCACCTTTACTCTCTCCAGATTCGGCAAAAATCTGTAAATTCATTGGGATTCTGTTCTTTCCAAAGTGATTGTTCATATACTTCATGTTCTTTCCTACCTTTCTGTGTTTTTCAAAGCTGTTCTCTCAGCTATTATTTTGTGTTTGGTTTCCGTTCTTCTCTGAACGTTTGTGTTTTAACGTCTTCTCTGACGTATAAAAAGCACTAGGTTTCCCCAGTGATGATTAACTAAAAATATTTAATTGTGCATCTACAATTGACAATTTGAGAACTATTCGCACCTAACGAAGTATCTTTTGGATGCTGCATAAGAAAGCCTCCGACAACAAAAGGCTGATCAATAGGCTTAATTGTTCTTCCAACCTGTAAATGCGTTTCTCTTTCTTTTTTGTCCCGTACGTCCATCCATTGTTTCTTTCTTTTTCCGGATTTTATTGCGTCTGCAAAATCCTGATGATTCCAACAGCTAAGTGATTCGTTTTCAGCCATAAAAATAGCCCTGTCGGATGAATAGTAGTACATATCATCTGCATGGGCTTTCGTTGAATCAATTATGTCGTAAGAAAAATTTCTTATATATTGGTTTATGTAGTCATCAGCTACAATTGTTCCACCAATAGCTTTTAAATAGCTTTTTTCAAATCTATTCCTTATCTGTTCGTAATTCACGGAATTGTATTGCACCATCGTAAATAAAAGAGCTAATACAAAAAGAAAGTTTTCTTCCAACTTTTCAGCCAGCACAATACGTTCTTCAATTTCTTCTTCGGTCAAATCCATTTCGCCAAAGTAGGTTTGATATGGTTCGCTCCTATTCTTGCCCACAATCCTATTCAGTTCGTCAAATGTCATATGCTCAAACATATCAAATCACCTGTTTACTGTTGCTTGTGTTTATCCCATCTAAAATCGGGCTGTTTCCTGTCTGGTCTGAACCATCAGATGAAATTCGAGTGTCAGATGATGATGTTTCGGAAATTTTAGATTTCTGAATTGCTTCAAACATATCCTTTGAATCCATCCATGCCTGAACCGGATCTGGGAAAATTTCGGACTGTTTAAATAGGTGTTGACCGCTAACTCCGATGTTTGCAAGCTGAACAAGGAAATTTGCTTTGTTTATCAGGTCATAATTGCGTCTTCGGCTAAAATGAAAGTCGCAATCACTGTTATGAACCATTCTTATCGGGCTGTTCTCCGGTAAAGCTCTTGTCGGAACAGTTTTAATGGCTTTGAGTATTAAAGATAACTCTTTTCGTTTTCCACGTTCTGTCATTTGCTGCTCTTGCAACGCATCTAATTCCGCAGCACTCCAACCGGAAGACATATCTGTGGCCGTGCCTGTGGAACCACCGCCCGAACTTTCGTACTGGATTGGTACATAACAATCTTGGAGAATTGTTGTTCTTAGACGACCAATCGCATTTAATGTACTTGTTCCGTCAAATGTACTGGACAGTGGAGCAATTTTAGCGACTTTTCCATCTGAACTGTATGTGAGAATCCAGTCACCAGATTTTGGTTTTAATGGTTCTCCCGTCTTTTCGTCTTCTTTAAAATCAATATTATCTCCCCACCACATTTCCTGAGTTCTTTGACTGACGTCATTTGTAAAATCCGATTCCAAGATGTTTAAAGCATCAATCTCTTTAATCTTTCTTTCAAAACATCCTGTCCGGTCAACTGAACGTTCATATTCTACGATAGGTATTTCTCCAAGAATATTTACCGTATGCCTCTTTATTTCTCCTGATTCAACTTCAAATCTTTCTGTATCTGTAAAACAGGTAAAATAGTTCTTTCCAGACCTTTTCGTATACGATACGCCCATCATTTCTTTTTGACCTGGGCCATTTTGATATACCATAAAGGCAAATCTTGAATCCAATGTGTAAATATTCACAAGCGATTCTGGAACTTCATTGATTTCTTTTGGAAACGTTTTTGGTTCAATCATTCTATGACCAATTCCGCAAATTTCAATGAACTCTGCCATCTGTTGATCTTTAAATGAAATATTTTCCCCGTTTTTAAGGATTTCATTTAATCCGGAAATTCCAGAATCATCCGTATTCGAATCGGTGTTATGAATTTCTTTATTTCCTCTCTGGACTAAAAGGATTGGACTTCCCCAGTTATATCCCTTTTTGAACTTTTTAATATAATTCGGTAAACTTGAATTGACTTTTATGTCAATATCAGCTCTCACTGTTTTTTGTCTTTTAAGTGGCTGTTCTCCACGTTCGTAATCTATGAGGTATTGAATGTCCAATACATTCTGCCTATGCTTTGCATAAGCTTTTTGCAAAACATCAATCACATTATTTTTATCTATTTTTTCTACATCTGTATATATTTTTTGTCTGCCAAGCAAACCCATAACATCACCACCAGTCACATCCTGTTTTTGTATTTGCCCGAAAAAGTCAAACCAGATCCAGTTGTTCTTTTTTCAAACGGTGTATGCTCATCAACCCAAATTTTACCAATATGCTTTTTTCTGTCTTTTTCTTTATTTTTTTCTGTTTTTTTCATTTACCCACCTAATAAAAAAAGCACCTGGTTTTTAACCAAGTGCTTTAATTAATTTTTCACAATACTATTGTACCTTATTTTAACGCCCCCTAGGAGTTCACTTTTTATCGTTTGTTACTCAAAAGATAGAAAAAATACCGTCTTCGGTCTAGAAATGCTGATTCACTCATGGGTATTTTTGCAATATCCCGGAGATACCAGAAAGGTTGTTCATAACACGCTGATTTTATTATGTACTCCCACATTTCAGGAGATGCCGCTTTTGCAGTGTCTTCTATTAACTGAATTTTTTTTAATATGCCAATTCTTTTGATTGCCAGCTCAGAAGTTTCATCACTAGTGTTATTTGTTTGAGAAAATGGAAGTCCATCTACTTTTTGTGTTTTCGCAGATGGTTCAAGCCCTAAAAGTTCTTCTTTCCATTCCGGGTACTGCTCGCAGAATCCGCAGAGTTCTTTATATCTTTTTGCCGATATTCCATATTTTTGTAATGTTAAGGTTCGCTTTTTCAATGTTCTACCTCCTAATAGGGACTTTTTATGATTCTGGATTCTTTTCTTCCAAACATATCTTGCACGTACTCCGCCAACATACTGAGTGAATCTATTCCGTCATCATGAGGCACTTTTGCTTTTGTTGTATAGCTGCAAACGTTCCCCATAAACAATCCATAATCGGATTTCGGCGTGTAAAGACTTGGCTCTAAAAAGAGGCAATGTTTTTTGATCCAGTCTGCATTAACCAGTATTTTGGTTTCTTTATTCGCTGTAGTATATTTCGTTTCAATACTTGTCCTACATTTTCCCTTAACCATTTTTTCGATATTGTCTGCAATACGTCCTCCGGCTTGATTTGACTCAAACCTCATCTTATGAGGGTTATGCTCAATAATTATGTCCGCTGTTTTCCTGTCTAAGGTATCGTAGTCTGTATTATCATCAAACACCACTGCCGGAATATAAAAATCTTCTCCAAACTGATAGGCAATTGGTAATGATTCAAAGTCTGTTCCCTTATCTTTTGTATCACATATTCCCCATATGGCGTCAGGTTCTCTATCCGGAAAAATAGTAAATTGCATTTGTTTCTCTGGTACTTGATCTTTTGAAAAGAAAAATCTTCTCAACTCAGATGCAGGGAGAAGCAATCCTTCTCTTTCAATCGGTTGCTGCTGATATAAACAGTTGAAAGAAATATCATCCATAGACTCTTTAGCATCCATAAAATATTTCTTAGAGAACCCATTTACAGTAAACATGAAGTTACTTTCTCCGTTTTCATCTAAAGCTGGAATAGCTATGAATTTAGCTTTTGGATTCCCTTCATAAAGTTGTTGTAGCTTACCTATTGGATCGTGTACCGACCACCTAGTCGCTATATAAATTTCTTTACACCCCTCTAATCGTCTGGAACGTAAATCGTTGACAACCTTTGTCCAAAGGGTTTCTAATCGGTTTTTGTTCAATGCCTCTTCAATACCAGACACAAGGTCATCAGCTGTAAGAAATCTATTACATCGGGTAGCACCTGTAAGAGAACCGTCTATAGACCGGAATGTCCACGTCTTAAATCGTCCATTTCTTTCAAGGTTTACAGTTGTTTCTTTCGCATTGGTATTGGTAAGCTGTACTGTTGGGAAAATTTCATGCCATGTATATTCCACCGGATCATTGATAATCTCAAGTACCCCATCGTAAAGGGAACGGGTCAAAATGCTACTATGTGCTGATGAAAGGTTGAAATCGTTCGGAAACCACCCTCCGACAAGTGAAAGAAAAAAATCTTCAAGTGTGGATTTTCCGCATCCGGGCGGGACACTCAAGCCAAATATATCCAATTCATCATCCATTAAATCTTGCAAGCTCTGTATAATCTGATGTTTTACGAACACTTCCCGTCTTGGTTCATAAAACCGTTCTTTTGGAAGTCTGTTTTTTTCGAGATAAAGCAATCCGCTGTCTACCTGATAGTTTTGTGCTTCCAACAGCAAATACTTCCAGTACAAATCATCAAATTCTCCACTTCCGGTTTGAGCCGCCATGTATCCTGCCATCTCATGTGCGTACTTGCTGATTTTCATGGCGTAGTCCCGGACTTCCTTGTTTTCAGAGAAAGCAAAGTCCTCTCTCATGTTCAGAAGCAAGTCCAGACAATCCCTCTGGTTGATTTTGTTCTTCAATCCATCACTTATAATTTGTTGGAACAGTCCTTTGTACCATTCCATACTTCCTTCCATCAAAAAAAGAGCCTCCTTCCCATTTTTATTCAGGAAAGTCCGGCTCTTGATTTCGGCTCTTGCGACTTTGTTTTATTCACTTGCTTTGAAATTATACACTGGCTTAATGATTTTTAATATTTCCGATGTTTCCTGTATATTATGTATAATTTCCTCAATAGGTTTATACACCATAGGACTTTCATCAATCGTAGACTGATTAACTGATGTTGTGTAAATACCCGTCATAGACGATTTATATTCTTCAATGGACACCGACTCCTTTGCCTTTCTTCGGCTCATTATTCTTCCTGCACCATGAGGAGCAGAGAAATTCCAATCTTCATTACCCTTTCCAATTCCTATAATGCAACCATCACGCATATTGATAGGAATTAAGACCTTTTCTCCTTTTTTGGCTGATATAGCACCTTTGCGAACAATATTGGTATCATGGTCAATGTAGTTATGAACGGTTTCAAACGAATCAAAATCCATTCCCCACCCCATCTTATTAAATATTGTTCTCATAATTTCAATTCGATTCTGACTTGCAAATCTTTGACATATCCTCATATCATGCAAGTACATATCTCTGTGTTCTCCAGTCAAATAGCAAAGTTCTTTTGGTATATTCAACTTATCAGGTTTCCATTTTCTTTTAAGTTCTATAAGACCTTTTTGAATATCTTTTTGTTTTCCAGATACCTTGTATTCCTTTATCAGCTTTTGTCTTTCCTCAGACAGTTTGTTCATTCCTCGCATATCATCAATAGCCATTTGCTGATAAATCTCTGCAACCTGTTTTCCGAGATTCCGGCTACCTGTATGGATAACGAGGTATTTCATCCCCTTAGCGTCCTCGTCAACCTCTATAAAGTGGTTTCCTCCACCAAGAGTTCCAAGGCTGCATTTTAGCCATTCCATGTTTTTCAGTTGGTCTTTGCAGTATAAATTTTCCAATTGTGGAAAGTTAATTTCTTCTTCCCTTACCGCTCGTCCTGCCGGAATATGTTTGCGAATAACACAATCTAATTTCTCATAATCAATATCAATTTTTCCAATTTCACAGCATAGCATACCACAACCAATATCTACACCAACAATATTAGGAATAACTTTATCTCCCAAATTTGCGGTAAATCCGATTACGCACCCTTTACCAGCATGGACATCTGGCATAATTCTTACTTTGCAATCGAAAAAAGCTGACTGCTTTACAAGGGTATGAATCTGATTAAGTGCTTCTGGTCCTATGTTATCCGTAAAAATTTTTAAATCGCTCATACTTCCTCCCAAATAGCTTTAATCACTTCTGCGTCATACAGAGAATTATGCTTTCTTCCAATAATTTCATGTCCACATAATTCAGAAACAATTTCTTCTCTGGACTTATCAAATGCTTCTCTTTCAGAAATTCCATAATGCCTTGCAATATCATAGTTTATGTCATGGCATACAGCAGGAATATTCAACGGAAGGTCAAGTGCGGTTCCACCGTTTGTCAGAAGGTCGATCAGAAGAACAAAATCGTAATGGCATACATCAGAGACAAATTGAAGTACAACATCTCTCCGTATCCAACTCAAAAGTGCTCTTCTAATTTCTTTTCTGTTATCTCTTATAAAAACATCTCCGTTTTTAGTTGTGACAATATTTTCATGTCCTAATATCAGGTGACCAATTACATTTTTCTTTATCCAATCATCACACTGCTTCTCGTCATAATCCGTAAATTCCGCATAAAACTTTTTTCCGTCTTCAGACACAATTCCTAAACTGATAAGCGTTGTGTCTTTGCAAAGTCCAGTAAACTCACAATCAAAAAATAAATTCATGTTTTATATACCACCTTTCCGCACTTCTTACAGGTACAACAATATAATTTAGCCATACCGCCATATACCATGTGTAAATATTCGTATTCGTAATCGTGCTTACAAAACAGCCTTTTCAGAAATTTCATATTTTTCCTCCCAACTTTTTACTATGTCAATAATGATTTTATCATTTTCTTTTTTTAGATAATTAAACATATCAATCCAGCCTTGTGCAGAATAGTGAAATGATTTTTGTGATCTGTTCCATCTTTCTTTACTAAATGACTGGTTCGTATAAAATCTAATATAATTCACAGTCCAATCATATAATCGTTTTGCAAAACAATTAGAATAAACTCTATTCTGTCCTACGATATATGCTTCTGTATTATCGTGCGGGCCTCTCATATCTGTAAGTGTCCTGTCATACAATTCTGTTTTTGCATTATAAAAGCAAACAAACTTAAAATATATATCTGGTTCAATTATGTTTTGATTATAAAATTGTTTAAAGTCCATATTCACTCCAAACTTATAAGTAATTATTACAGGTTCAATCTTCCAACCACTTATTATCCAAATAGCAGAATCCAATCACAACGCCAATTGTCAGCGCTACACAGAAAACCCAGAACACTACATTTCCAATACCAGAAGTACAACTATCTAAGGCTTGTTCAATGGTATAGTCCTTAAAAAATTGTGAACCGTCAGAAATAGTACCATCTGATAATCTGGTATATATTGTTCCAGTATGTTTTGCCGGTGTACCATAATATTTAAACCGCACTTTTACGTATTCCCCGGACTTCCAACTGTACTCTCTATCAGATTTTATTGTCTTTATGTGATTGTCCAGAGAATACGGGATTTTATCATACGGAAATTCAATACCACAAAACATAATATTTTCCGAATGTTTGCTCTCTCTGTCCTCGGTTTCCCATTCATAATAAACTTCTATTTTTGTGTGCTTTTTGCCTTTAGAATCGGTTTCTGTTACTTCTCTCTCATGGCGTTCATATCGTTCTTCTATTTTCTCCACATGAAGATATTCCCCACCAATTTCATCAAAAGTCACAGTGTCTACCGCTTGCAAATCTCCATATACAAAGGCATTTCCAACATTTGTGTCCATACCATACCGAAACAATTCTGAATTTTCGATATGTACTGCTTTCTGATATTCAGCGTTCTTGTCATTCTGCATATCCGTGATTTTTCCAGATATAAAGAATCCAATTATCAGCATGACTGCTGCTATTGAAACGCTGATTATGATTTCACGCTTAGTTATTTCCATAAACTATTCTCCAAAAAGATTCTGTGGTGCGTCAACTGGTGCTTGATAATCTAACCTCTGAAACTCCAAAACCTCATATCCTGTCCAGTCGAGGAATAGCCTTGCTGGAAACTTCTTTACATATCGGTTATAAGCTGTTACGGATTTATTGTAATTCTCCCGGTACTGCGCAATCATGTTTTCAGTAATAGAAAGTTCATTCATCAACTGTTTGTAATTCTCGTTACTTTTCAATTCCGGGTAAGCGTATGTAACTGCCGCCAGTGCCGTATTTACATCTTCTACGCTGTTTCCTTTACTCATTCCGTCTGCAAGTCCGGTCAATGTTTCTGATTCATGATTGTCGTACTGTTTTACACAATCAGCCAGATTGTAAACCAAATCAACTCTGCGCTTCTCTTGAACCTTAATATCAGATTCAGCAGTATAAACAGACTCTTCAAGACTTATGGCTTTGTTTTGTGATGACTGCACCCCAAACACGCACACCAAAATCACCACCAACACTGTTCCAATGATAATCAACGGTAATTTCCAATTTTTCATTTTGTTTGACCTCCCATTATTTTTTGCATGATAACCTTAGACCTGGAATGAAATGTTCTCTGCTGTCCATTGAAGTTGAGACATTAAATACACACCCATTTTCTTTACAATCTGACAAAAGCTCACATTTATCGCATTCCGTATCTTTTTCAATATATTTCATCGGTTTACTTTCTTGGAAATCCGGACAAATGTTCTTGAGTGCAAAATCAATCTCATGTCCTTTTCTGCAAGTATTAACCTCAATTTCTTCTTCGTAATCATCGTCCCATTCATAATCAACATTATAATATCTGCAATTTTCGCAATTCATATCCTCACTCTACATTCACAATAAAAGTCTGCTTACATTTACTCGCCTTACAAATATACGGCATTTTATGTATCTTCGTATCCGGAAGAATCTTAATCAATTTTTTTTGGCAAAAAGGGCAGATTACCCAAAGTCCGTCATTAAATCTTTTTGTTTCTGCTTCTCCGTTCCATGTCGGAACGTTCATAAATTCCGAGAAATCCCGTCCAGACATTTCCTGTATTACTTCTGTCATGCTCATTCTGTCTTTTTCCTCTCCTCTTTATGCCTAAACTGGCATTTCAGCATTTCTGTGATATTGCACCGTTCCTGTTTTATTCCATGTCCTTGGCGGAATAATTCACATTGAAGAACTTCTCCGCAATATTGGCACTCATCTTTGATTTCTTTATTAGCTATTTTCACTTTATCTTCCTCCTCATAGGAATCCCGTGCATTTTACGCCGATTGTTCTGTTTTACTTTCTCAATATCGCACCCACAAAACAAAATCAGAAATAAATCATCCGTTGTCAATCCGTCTACAGGTGTTATATCTTTCAGATTTAATTCAAGTTCCATATCATCAAGAGGGCTTGCTTCAATCATTTCTTGATTGTCCATATGTGTGATTCATATATATACATTACTGTCCCACTCCGAAATGTTTCCGCAACAAAGCTAACTCATCAACTGTTTTCAGAAACGCTGTCCTCATATCATTGTACCGGATGCAATCCTGCTGATGTTGGTCTTGGAGTTCGTAAACCAACGCTTCAAGGTTCATTCCTTCTGATTTGCAATCGCAACCTTCACACGGAACCTCTCCGCACTTTTTTCTCAATCTTTCAATTTCTGCTTTTAATTCCCGGATTTCATCTTTTGTATCGTTGTACAGTTTCATATGGCTATTCTGAATATCTGCATTTTCTTTTTCTAAATGAGCATTTTCTTCCTGCATACGATTTAATTCATATTGTAGATTTTGATTTTTTTTCAACAAATTTGCTTCTCTTACTTTTACATAAAAAAAGTTTTCATCAATTTTAAAATAACATTTTTTCTCTTTTTCTAATTCAGTTTTAAGGTTCTCTATTTCCTTTTTTAATTTTTCAACCTCTGTCATTTTGCTTTCTCCCACAAAAAAATAATAAATCTGTGTGCCGGAGCCGAGCCGACTATAGTAAGGCGCTGCCTGCCTTTTTTCTCCCTCCACAGATATGCATTGATTATTGGCTCATTACACAAAGCCTAATTGCCATGGGCAGAATCGAACCACCGACATATCTTTTGTAGATTGCTCTTCCAACTGAGCTACATGGCAACCGGATATACTATGTCTTTTTGTTGATGCTTTGTCTGCGATATAAGTCCGGCGTCCCGCAAATCACAAGTTGCTTATCCATGTGATCGTTGCCATATAATTGACATGACTTATGCATCGTCTTACGACATCCCCTTATAAAACCACTTGTTCAGCTTGATTAACCTTAAAAAGGTGTGAACTAATCATGCACTTCCAGGAACGTTCCAGAATTACCGACTACTGCTACTCACGGTCTGTGGTCTTATCTCTCTGGAAAAGTTTTTTTGCAAGATTCTTCAGCAGGTATAAGTTGCCTTGCTATATGGAAAAGTACAGGGAGTAGGAATCGAACCCACAATCACTGGATATAAGCCAGGTGCAACGTACCACATCACCTTCCCTGCTTAAACGGCATTTCTGCCGTTAGCAACATATTTTTCGTGCTATGCCTTGGCACTAGAGGGTTTTCTCTTTTTAAAGATAAGATTAATTAACGCTCGTACCCACAACTTTGTCTCGTGCATACACCATCTTGGGCATCCCATGAAGTATGCAAGTCCAGGCTCGGTTTGATTGCTCCGGCAAGCATCACATTAGATTACCTAGGCTCCAATGCAAAACCTCCCGGCACTTGTGACGCACCTTTAGTCAGCATTCCGCTAGGAGGTAGTTATTGGCAGTTATCTAAAAAAGATAACTGAACTGGGATACTGGGACTCGAACCCAGAAATGCAGGAATCAAGATCCTGTGCCTTACCATTTGGCGATACCCCATTAAATCGGCGGTGATTTATACCGCCGATTCCTTTTAGCTGCTATAAATTCAAATTATTTTAAATTTACGCCTGAACCAATTACTTATAGAAATTCGGGGTTTTATTCATATTCAATCTATTCTGTTTTCATCAATTCAGGCTCCATCTAAACTGGATGCCTCGACCGATCCGCCACATAAGCAACCCCAAGCCTATCTCTGACAGACGGTGGTTTTGGTTTTATAAATTCAACCAATTCTTCCGGCTGAGATATTATCTCCCAACACTTTTCAAATTGGAGAATCCCAAAGTAAAAAATCAACATTTTTCTCCTTTACTGCGGATATTCCCAGTTATATTCTCCGCATACCCCATTGTGCTTTTTCTTTGCAGCCATTCTCTTCTGAACTCATAGCCTGACAGGGCAAATATCTTCATCTCCACATACAGAACATATTCATCAGATACACGATTTGCATAAATGAAAATCCGATAATACTTGATTTGTGTTTTTTCCAGTCAAGGCTACTCATAAACCACAAGATTATCACCATTATAAGAATGTTTAACGTTGTCGTAACAATTTTAAATGCGTACATATCCTACTCCTTATTTGACTTTCTCATCCAGTTAAAGAGTACAAACAGAAGCCAAACCCCAGTAGATGCTCCCCAACTAAATTCCAATCCGAAACACATAGTGATTAATTTTAGCAGTCCACAGGTTACGCCCCATGAAACGCCAATTGCTGATAGCACAAGTAATATAATCGCCAACGTTGCCGCTGCATTACTCTTTTTCTTCATACTCTCCTCCGATCACATAATCCAAAATCTTCTTTGCCACATCTTCCTCTGGTTCAAATGGAAGTCCACAGCACCAATGGTCTTTCAATGCACTTGTGATACTGGCGGTAAAACCATCGTACAGATCTTCGTGATTCAGAAGTTCATTCCTAAGAATTTTTACCGCCTCTGTAACATTTTTCGGATTACAATCTAAAATAACTCTTCCATGCATATCTATATCTGGAATCCCCATTGTTTCAAATACGAATGTCGGGACTTCCTCACCCCCAACACTGAAATCAATTCGCTTTACCTTTTTGACTTTCTTTCCGTCTATGTAGCATTCAGTACCAAGCCAACCCTCATATTGATTTGTCACTCTTACTCTTGGTAATTCATTTTCCATTTTCTTTCACCTCAAACATCTCACATTTCCGGCAGTAATCATCATCCGCAATATCTGCACACATTTTAGAATCGCCATTGAAGCAAATCCATGTGAAATCATCACGCCATTTACAGCTTCCCTGGTTAAATTCTTTTAATCTCTGCTCCGATGCCAGATTTCTTTTCTCGTTTTTATAAATCCGGTTTCCATGACACCACTCGCAACTACCATGGTTCCGGCAAGTAGCGTCAATGGCTTTTGTTCCAGAATATGGCTTACGATGTTCTTGACCGGACTGGATAGACTTATCTAGGCTCATAATATTTTCCTCAATACCTGCAATGGAATATCCAAAATTTGAAGGATAATGAGTGGGATCCATATCAAGGTTTCTATCAAAAACTTCTTATCAAATGATATTTGATGCCTTTTCGTCAAATGAAGTCTATACAAATAGTCTAAAACATGATGAAGTATCACTTGATTCCACCAGTTCCCCTTTATACAGAACTTTTCCCCACATACTGGACACGAGAATGAATATTTGCTTACTTCGTACATACGACCTCTTTTTTATTTTTTGAAAAAATTTTTTAAGTTGGATTTTATGAGCGAATTGCTCTCTTTTGTAGATTATGGGCTGAAGCCCTCTTTTGTGGAATTGACCTCATGTGAGGTTTTGGCTGATGTATCTGCTATAATAGGCTTTTATTTTATATGGAATCACAAGTATCTACCAATGCCATAACTAATGATGATTGAGAACATATCCCTCCATGTTCTATTGGATTCGCATATTCGGGTTTAACTGTATAAGGATTTTTCCTCTTTTCAGCACACCAATACAAGAAATCGTCTTTCATTTGTGAAATTGAAAAACCGTTTGCGCTTGGCTCTGATTTTTTTCTACGATATATCCATCTAAAAAAGTTTTCTGGGTTCTCAGTATCTGGAGATTCTATATGGCAATCTTCGCAGAGTAAAAACAAATTCTCTGGTACGTCTAAACCTCCAACACTATGCGGAATAATATGGCATTTATTTAAAGTCTTTGATACTTCTGCATAATCCCAAATCTTCCTAAAATCAGATAATAAATATTTTTCGTATGTGGCATAATCAAACACTCTTTCTATACTTCTTCCGCAAGCCCAACATCTAGGCTCTCCCCAATCAAATACAATTGATATCGCTTCGACAGACATATCATCGTATGGAACAATTTTTCCATCTCTCGTAATTGCCTTGTCTTTCCAGTAATCAAATATTTGAGAATGTTTAACATTTATCCTTCTTTTCTTCATATCTCCCCATCCTCCCTTTTTTTGATTACCTTGTCTAATGTTGGTCTAGACAAATTCATACGCTTTGCAAATTCCACTTTGGTTAAGTTTCCGTCAATATAAAGACTGTAATTTTCATTGAACAACTCAACGTCTATTTTCTTGTCCCCTCTATGGCGGTAAGTCCCCTTTTCTTTTGCGACTGCGATTGCCTCTGCCTGTCGTTCCAGCATGATTTCACGCTCAAACTGATTCATAACTGCTAACATCCCAAAGAAAGCTCTTCCTACTGGTGTAGCGGTATCAATACTCTCTTTATTGCTGACCAAATCAACGCCTTTTTCCTGTAATTCATATTGAATGTTAAGCAGATCTCTTGCGTTCCTTGCCAGTCTTGAAAGTGCGTGGACATAAACCACATCGCCTTCTTTTACTTCCGATATCATTTTCTGAAATTCTGGTCTGTTCGTATTTTTCCCAGATACCTTCTCAATGTACCATTTGTCAATTCCGAATTTTTCCAATCCCTTCAGCTGCCTATCTTCATTCTGCTCTACCGTTGATACTCTCACATAACCGATTTTCATTTGTAATACCTCCCATATGTTATCATCCACTATTATTATACTCTTTTATGAGTATTTGTCAATGCTTTAGTGAGTATAATTCTTGACTTTTATTTCTTTTCAAATTATACTTTTGTTAGGAGGTAATTTTATGGTATCTGAAATCATTAAAGATCTTATGAAGTCCAAAGGATTAAATAATATCCAGATGGCTGAACTGCTTGGAATAAAACCCCAATCATTTACAAATAAACTGTTTAGGGATTCGTACACCGTTGATGAGTTAATCAAAATACTTGATATTCTCGACTGCAAACTCGTCATCCAACCAAACCCGGAAGTAACTTATACAATTTCCAAAAAAATAATATCTTAAGGTTTTCTCTTTTGGGAAAGCCTTTTTTATTTTTTGGAGAAAAATCTGAATCACTGGTTTCCGTAAATGAAATCCGCATTTCTAAAACTCACATTCGGAAACATGTTTACCGCCACATTGCACAAGGCAATAAACAAATCCCCTCTATCGTCTACAATCTTAACTTTTCCATTTGTACCCTTGCAAACTATATTCTGCCCAGAAGCATCTTTGGTTACAAAATAATCTGGATCATCATTCAAGATAAAATCCATTGAAAGTGTTTTACAAGTAATTCTGAACGCTTCTTCTGGTTCTATGTCAGCGTTAAATGTTCGTTTTGTTGTAATATCAACTACCATGTTTATTCTCCCATGTATGAAAAAGTCCTTTTTGTATTTTCAGGAATTTGAGGGGGTTACCCCAGCTGCCGATACCCCTATATAAGACCCCTACCCGAGGTGCTGTTGACAAGGCGCATCCTGTTTCCAATATCTGCACGTCTCTTTTCTCCCGTCATATTGCACAAATAAAACAATAATTTTTGAATGTAAAATTTACCTTGCTATTTTTTACATTTTATTGCTATATCTCCGGTCTTTCTGGCTCTTTTGCCCCAATATATCCGGCGTGTCTGGCCGCAATCTCTTCTCGGCTATGCTGTGGGATGCCCTGTGGTTCTGCCGGCTGTGTCGGTACTGCTTCGGCCATACCATAAGCGGCCTTTGCTACAAAGATCAGGTTTGCATCTGTCCCACGCTGATTGCTCAGCCGATTTACTGTAAAACTCTTGCAAGTATCAAACCATTTTTTGACCGTGTCGGAGTGCGTAGACCTTCGCGTCTTCCCATTACTCCAATCCGTAAAGGTCCTTCTTTCCACTCCAACCAGGAAGCTAAAACATTCCAGTGTAGGTAATACTCTATATTTACTGCACAATCTTATATATATATTAAATATATCATCTAATAATTTAATATCATCATTACTAGGTTTCTGTATATTGTCATGTATATACAAAATCATACTTACAAAATTATCAGCTACTATCTGTCTATAATCTGGATCATCTTTAGATAGTTCTAATTCTTCCGCAATGTATTTATCTGAGTAATAATAAATATCATGCAAATAAACATCAATACCATTTACATTAACTGTATTATCTTTCATCTTTTCACCACGCTTTACAACATTAATATTTTACATTATCACATTCTTCTGTTTTGGTGCAGTTCTGACAGCACCTCCAGTTCTCGCACATATCCCCGATACACTCCACTCCCACAGCTTCACACTCCCCGGAATCATCCAGGTATATACAATCAAAATTACATTTTCTTTCTGCCATTTCTCCCGTATCTCCTAAAAAACAATAAAAAAAGAGCCTTGTAAGCTCTCCCGACTGGCCTATTTTACGGATCGTGTCCAACCAGTTAGATTCCTTCAAGAGGCTTTCTAGCTCTCATCATGCGAACAAACTTTGTTTAATTGATTTAAACAATACCACAGTATCAGTTATCTGTCAATAATAATTTTAACGTATAATATACACCCTATTAATAATTTTTATATATAAATATATATTACGCGCGCGGTATATATAATTTATAGTAATTAACTCAGGGCTCAGAATCTAAAGAAGTAGTATAATATATAATAAATGTCAATAGTAAAAGTAAATAATTATAGGGGCAAAATATAGTATTTTTGCACAATAAAAGCAGACCTTCCGAAGTTTCGGTTAGTCTGCTTATTTGCATATTATGTATAATTATTCATTTATCAAAGTACGATTTGTCTACTCCTTTGAGTTCCTCGCCCCTCGTTGTATGTATCATATCATCAGATCCGTCAGAAGTCAATCCATGTATTAAAAAATTTCGCTTGACATTTTGTTCTATTTATGATAGATTGTATATAACAGATGCGCGGCGGTCTGTAAAAGCTCTTGAATTCCCCCATCGTTAACGTCGCAAAAAAGATATTTTAAGTCGTCAAAGATTTCATTGATCTCTGGCGGCTTTTCTTTTTCCTGGATTATTGCTTATGTTTTCAATCTGACTCGTTTTTTCTTTCTCGCAATCCTTTATCCACGTTATAATTTTTGTATCTAAAATCAATTCAAATGTCTTTAGTGGATAAATTATAGGCAGTGAAATAAAAATCCATTTTTAGAATTTTTAAAATTTATTGTAATATTCATCTTCCTCTCTGGCTACCGTCATAAATTCTCCGTTGTTGATCCTCTTCTCCCGGATAACATCTGATTTTCTCTGATCCAGAAGCTTCTGCAGCTCTTGCAGGTTGGAAGATGGCTTTTGATTTTTAGGATTATATATTTTTTTCTCTTCAGCTTCTCTTTTTTTTGATTTTATTCGCTCTAATTCGCCGATGACAAGTGATGATATAAAGGCATTACAACTTTTTCCGGTTAATTGCCTTATTTCTTCCTTGGTTCCTTTTGGCAGGTTTAACGCTATTCTGTCAAATTTACTGTTGTATTTATTTACTGCGTTTTTCGTATAATTTGGGGTTTTATTCATCCTCACACCTCCATATATATTCAACTTATATAAGCAACTTATACACCAATAATATACCATAAGCACAATAAAATCAAGTCATATCGGCATTTAAAACTTATACAGAATCGCAATAAGTTATTTATATAAACAACTTATATAAGAAACATATATAACAATATATATAAGCAGCTTATATAACCAACTTATATAAACGCTATATATACGCAAAATAAAAAGGCGGTAACAATCCCGCCCTTAATATATTATCTATTTTATTTTCTTTAAAATCCATCCTTCGATTGCTTCCGCAATTTCTGCATTGTTTAGAATATGATCCGATGCTCCTGCTATAATATCGGTTACCGGAATTTCAATTATATCTGGATCATCATAAATTTTATAAGAATTTTCATTTGTATAAAAATCATTCCAGGTTTCGCCAGTCTCTTTATTAAGCATCATTCTAACATTAAAAGACGTGCTAAAATCGACTGTATCATACATAGGCGATACATTTATAGGGTAAAGCTCTGGTACCCCGTATACGTCCAAATTTGAGCCTTGTATAAGGTATTCTCGCATAACGTCTTCTGAAGTATGAAATCCTTCGTACATATATACACCGCCTTTCTTGCATTAATTATATAACATTTAGAACAAAAAGGCAAAAAAATAACCGCCTTAGGCGATCTACAAAATTCGATATTTTATTTATCATACATACAAGATTTTCCTCCTTTTCCTTATTAGTAAAATTATTTTGATTACCAAAATGATTACTTTTGATTACCTATACCCTGAAAAGCCTTTAAAATCAAGGGTTTTGAATACGTGTTGAGACCCGCGAGGTCGCAGGTTCAAATCCTGTTGCCCCGATTTTCCCTTTAAAATCAAGAGCTTCAAGACATTGTGTAAACATACGTTTTGATTACTCTTGATTATTTTTTTACCTTTAATCCGTACCTGCTGCTACTTCGCTGTTTTTTATGATTGGAACTATATTTTCCACAAAATGGTTATGAGAATATCCATCATAACGTTTTTTGCGATTATAAAATGTAAGTGAAGCAGTTCTATTCTCCATACTAAGTCTTGCTTCCCCATAAGCGATATCCTGAGGTCTGATTCCATATTGAGGTCTTCCTGCATTTATGATATTCACATTAGAAGTGTTTGCTTCTACCTTTTCCAAATAATAGCGGAGAATCTGTTTTTCATATATTTGATAATTACCCAGTGGAATTCCTTTAACAGTTGCAGAAAGAACCGCATTCCCATTTCCATCTCTTGTATATCCTCCCGGCGTATACACTATCGTCTCTTCATATCTCCTCTGCATTCCATAACTGTCACTCCCTGTTATCACAAAAGAAAAAGCAGGATTTCCATGCGCCCAGATAATCTCTTCTTCTTTAATCTTTTTTATCACTGTGATCTGACCAAATGGAAGTTGTTCTGGTTTATTTACTGCTTCTAATTCCAGAATCTGACCATCTCTTTCAAGAATGATTTCCTTTTCCCAGTTTCCGTGATACCCATCCGGAGCTTTCATCTCTTTTATTAAAAATCTGCCTTCGTTATCCTCTGTAATCTCCAGATCCGAGCAAATGTAAAGATTTCTGTCACGATGAAAAATAAAATCTTGTGGTTCTGCCATTTCTGCATAGGTTCCTTTTACTTTACTCCATGCATATGCTTTGAATTCTGCTCCTGAAAGAACTTCTCCTGTTATAGAATCCTTTTTTCTGATATAAACAGATCCATATTTTCCCGGTATGGGATCATTTTTTACATAAAACTGCAGCTGTACATTCGAATCGGAAAGTCTTATTTCCTGACTCCAGCTCCCTTGATAACCTTCAGGGTTTTTTGTTTCCATAATTTTATATTTTCCAAGGTTATCATCTGTAATCTGCAGCTTTTCACTTCTATACGCTCTTGAATCTGCATCATATTCCAGAATTTTTCCTTCTGAACAATAGCCGTATATCGTCTGATCCCATTCATAAATCTGAAATTCCGCTCCCTGCAAAAAACTTCCCGTCGCAGAATCCAGCTTGCGTATTTCTACTCTTTGTTCCTTTACTGGTGTATTCTCTACACGATAAAAGAAACTGCGATTTGTCCCGTTTTCTGTTAGTACAAACTCCTGACTCCAGCTTCCGGTATATCCAGCAGGGTTCTTTGTTTCTATGATCTTATATTTTCCCTGATTATTTTCACTGTAGATCAGACCGTCAGCCATATATCTTCTCTGATTTGCTTGATAAGTCAGCCGACGCCCATTTTCATATCTTCCGGATGTTTTATTCCATGTAAAAAGTGTGAATTCTGCATCTGACAAATGGATATCTGTTCCCTCCGCCACTTTCTCTACAGATACCGAACCTTGTATATCAGGGTCATTTGTCACATAAACAGGTATTGTTTTTCCCGCGGATACTGTACATGGAACAGCTTCTGATGATATCAGATATCCTGGCGCTGCTGTTTTTTCTTTAATATAATAATTTCCCGGTATCAGATCATTAAAAATAATCTGTCCGTTTTCATTTGTCATTTCTTCAGCAACTACTGTATCTTTTTTGTTCATCAGTATTCCCCCGCTGTACAAATCCTGCGCTGCATACAAAGAATATACCGCACCTTTTACCGGATGTCCTGTCTGTGAACAGGTCTTTTTCACAACAATGGTTCCCATTGGCTGAAAGACAAGATTTAATTTCAGAAGTCCTCTGTCTCCCTGATACACGCATGCACCAAAATCCTGAATATCCATTCCAGTCTGAACGGATCCGTCTACCAGAATATATTTAACCGGCCGAAGCAGCATTTTCCAGGAAAAATATTTGACACCTGAAACCTTTTTGGGGTAAACCACACGAAAACAATATCCGTTTTTTAACTGCACACGGTTTCCTTTTTTCAAAACAACAGGTCTTTCCGGATTTTTTTTCGCCTCCGCTTCACTGGTCCAGTATGCCAGCTGCCATGCATCACTGGTTCCTCTCCAGACTGTCATTCCATTTCCTGTCCCCCCCTGATCAACAACAGAGCATAAGGGAGAAATCTGGAACCCTTTTTCAAACTCTGGTTCCAACCAGCTAAAGCCGGAAAACGGTCTGCTTCTGTAAAGGATCATATTGATATTTAGTGGATTTGCAGTTACCATATTTCCGCTTTTATCCATAGCCCGAATCTTTACTGCGCTTCTATTAGGAATTGTCAGACCTTTGATCTTGTTTATAAAACGTACCAGACCTACATGTTCGATCTGAGACTGTGTAGCTCCATTTACATCATTGGCATATACCTTGGATAATGCCTGATGTGTAAATACATATCTGTTCTGCCATTTTGACCAGTTTACGTGTGAACAGCTTGGATCATAATCGTCACAGATATCGCCAGGTCCTCCATAACCAAAATATAATATTTTCTTTATAGTTGAATTGGAAAAAAAGCGAACGGCTTCTGGTTTCAGATCGATTCCCGCATCTCCAGTATTGTCGATTCCCATCTTTGACGCCTTTAAGCAATATAAAGGAGCTCTTTTTATATTTCCATCTGAATCCACATATTCTATGTACCTTACCCTGGCATGTATAGCAGAACTGGATGTCCATACCTCATCACAATTTGCGATTACTGATGTAGAGATCAGACGATACCGCCCTGGCTTCAACGGAGCTGCAGATGCTTTTCCCTCCGCATATCCTGCAGATTCCAGTTCTTCTTCTCCAACAGCTGAAAGAGAAGCCGGAGCAAAGCCTATCACTCGTCCTTCTTCAATCTCCTCTATCATCTGTTCCTCCTCAGGAGTTTCTCCTGACAAAAACTGTGCATTGTCCTCTGTCAAAAAAGTACCGGTAAATTCCTCCAATATTTCTGTTTCTTCCTGATCTTCCATGGTATCTGATATCTCATTATGAGAAAGATCTTCCTGCAGAGAAGAATCCTCTGAAGATCCTGTCTCATTTTCTGCATCAGGAGCATCCTCCGAATCCAAATTTTCCTCTTCGTCTACAAAGATATCCTCTTCCAAAATATCTTCCGTATCGTTTTCTGCAAAGTTTTCTGTACCGTCTTCCAGATTCTGTCTTTCCATTTGTCCCCCACCAGGTGCCGAAAGGCTCAATACTGCTGCAAGCAGCAAGCTGACTATTGTTTTTTTCACTCCTTCCGCCCTCCTTTCCTGCATATCAGATATGCCAGACCAATAAGAGCCGCCACACCAGAACAGAAGAAAACAAGAACTGCCGTCTCCGGATCAAAACCATCTGATGTTTTTACAGGGGATCTTCTACTGGCAGGTCTCTCAGGTTCATGTCCTCCTCCCTGCGGAGTTCTTCCCGGCACTTCCGGTTCCTCTTCATTTACAGTAAAGATCCATTGGACGTCTGCCTTTCTCAAAGCATAAGAATTGTCCCATTCAGATGGTACCTTAAGTATAAATCTCAGCTTTCCATTCTGACCCGGCTGAAAGCTTCCAAGAGAATGTTCTTTTTCCAGTCCAGGAGAATCCAGAGTTCCCTTGTACAGTTTTTTATCATTCATAAAAATCATAAGCTGGATTCCTTTCAGCAGTTCCAGCTGACTGCTGTCCTGTCCTTTCACTGCCGTATGAAAAAATAATTCCGCCTCTTTCTCTGTTGTATTCGAAACATCTACCACATCTTCAAAATGGTCTCCAGGCATGGCGGTTCCAAGATTAACAAAAAAATCTCCAGGAACAGAAACAAGTTTATGTGCTTCTCCTTTAAATTCTACAGAAAGATCCATCTTCTCGCCTCTGCATGCTGCGGCTCCGTCTTCTTCATGCACACAACGCTGTATTTTTTGATTTCCCCACGGAGACATTCCAGAAAAATCCGGAACAAAATTTGCCGCCTGGATTGCTTCTGCCTGTATCACAATTCCCAGTTTCTGTCCTGAATGTTCTTTTCCCCACACAGCCGGCACCGTCACTTTCTGGAACAGATCAGCAGACTCTTTTCTTTTTAATATCCTGGTAAAGTAATAATATTCCCCACGTTTTACCCAGTCCTCAGTCATTCCCAAAATCATTTCATCCTGGAATCCCTCTACATTATTTCGATCATTTTTATAAGTGATCCTTGCTCTTACCCAGCAAGGCTTTGCCAAATTTGTGATACGCGGTATCTTAGAAATCGTTTCTCCGGGTATCACAGTTTTCGGATTTGTATACAACACCTCTGTACTTCCCTTTTTCTGATATTCTTTCAATCCAATATTCACATCACCAAGAGCAATATGATTTGTTACTGTCAGGCTGTCCGAAAAATACCCATACGCACCTGTCAATCCCAGAAATACCATTGCCGCCGCAGCTGCTGCAAATTTTGCCAGTTTCTTCATCTGCCTCAACTCCTTTCAAATCTGCTCCTGATAATATTTCCAGGCACTCAGATAATCAGAAAATCCTTCAGCCTGCACAGACTCTTCATAAACCTGGATTCTGAATTCCGCTATCTGATTCAGATATGTCTTATCCATTCTGGAAAAATCAATATAAAATCCTGTAAACAGAGGTGTTGTAGATTGTCCTTCTTTCAGAGGATAACGATAATAATAATATCCGTCTTCTTTCAAGATCCAGTTAATACGATCCAAATTTTTCAAAACAACAGCTTTACCAATATCATGATTGGAATAGCCAAGGGAAAGTCTCACATAACAGTCCACGTTAAATCCATCCTCACCTGGAGAATAATTAGAGACCCACACTTTTTTTGTAAACTCCGGGTTGCTTTCTACTGGTGTGGGCGTCGGATCCGGAAACTCTTCCTCTATTTCTGTCGTGTTGTTTCCGGCTGCCACAATATTATCTTTGCTGTCAAAAGAAGTCAGATATGCTGCAGTTCCTCCAATTCCCACTAAAGCCATTGTTAAAGCGGTCAGGCATACGATTGCTTTCCTTCTTTTTTTCATTTCGTGTCCCCTTTTTTCTTATCCAGATATTGGTCATTCTGTCACCTGGCCTTCCTGCCCTCTATTCTGGTTTACATATTTTTCATATGCCGCTTTTGCCTGTTCCGGAATTGTTCCCTTATCCCCTCCCGTATAGGAAGTCTGAATCGCATATGCTCTAACCGGCATATCCAGCTGCTGTGTATCCAGCTGACCTTCAATAATATTCAGAAATTTAATAGTATCAAAAAGAGGCTCCGTCGTTTCTTCTGGTTTCAAAATATTGTTATATGAATAAACATATACAACATTATCTGCTTTTCTCTTTGTTTCCAGTTTAGTCCAGCTGTTTTTTGCAGAAAAAGAAAACAGTTCCTGTACTTTTTGTTCTAGACGGTTTCCTTCCTGATCTGCGGCGATCACATCTGCCATAGGAACGGTTACTTCCAGATATACAAAGGCATCATTGACACCTGTATTTTTAATTTGAGGATCTTTCTGAATATCCTTTCCCGGCTCTATTTTCGTATGTTCCTCCGGCTTCCAGCCCGGCTCTTCTAATTGAATATCTACCTTTCCTACTGTGAACTGATTCACCGTTTTATCATAGTCTGTTAAATACGCAGATATCCCTCCAATTGTTGCAAGACAGATTGCTCCAGCTAAAATAACCGCTTTTTTCATATTTGATTTTATTTTTTTCATATTTTTTTCGCACAGTTATTTCTGCGCTCTCCTTTCCAGTGAATGCCAATTAAAATAAGTTCCTGGATAAGCATAAGTGCAAGCAGACAAAATACTGACTTCTGTCGAAGAAACACAGCCACATATCCTAAAAAAGGAATATCCACAACAACGGTACCGGTAATCTGTTCCGGTTTTACCATAACAGGATCTTTTCTGTCATTTGCATCCCCTTTTGTTATGTATCTGCAATTTCTTTTTCCTATCACTCTGTGTGTAATACTCATATCACCCAGCTGATAGGTAATGATATCTCCTGTATCCGGTTTTCGTTTCTTTGTGTCAGAAATCACAATTCCGCCGGTTTTTAAAGCAGGCTCCATAGAACCTGACAAAACCGCATTTACAGAAAATCTCCTTGTCAAAGCAAAAATTGCAAATAATATCAGTGCCATTACTATCAGCATTGTCTTTGAATCATACCTGCCCTTTTTCATTTATCCATCCTCTTTCAAATATTGATTGTTTGATTTTTTCTGGCGGGGCTCTCCCCCGCATACAATTTCTCATAGATCACGCTCGCTTTCCCTCATAACAGGATATAACAGACCTGAATAATTGAATTTACTTTTGATTGATAACTTTTAATAAGATAAAAAGAAGAGCATCTCTACTCTAAAGACTCGCTGTCAGAGGATAGAAAGCGGCGTATTCTTTTATATAAGACCAAAGAAGTCAGACTTCTTTAACCTCCCAAAAAACAACATGGCTTATATATCCAGATAATCATTTTTGATGTCTGAACGACTTTCTTACTTTTTATATATGGAAAATTCCCCGATATGCCTTCTGAAGAAGGTGGCTGCAGGTGGATATACCTGCTTGTTAAGATAATTTAATTCTAGTTCTAAAATGCATAAAAGTCAACGAATTTCGTTCGTCAAATTATACCCTCAGAATACGACAAAATAATAAGCTGCCAGTCCCTTTAGGACTGACAGCCGTTCTTTTACTTATTCAGTTCTTTTCATTTATATAATTTACAAGTCCTCCTGCCCGGATGATCTTCTGCATAAATTCCGGGAAAGCCTGACCCTTATATTCTGTTCCTCTGGTACGATCATAGATCATACCGGAATCAAAATCCACCTCGACCTCATCCCCGGCCTGGATTCCCTTGCTGGCCTCAGGACATTCAATGATAGGAAGCCCGATATTGATCGCATTTCTGTAAAAAATCCTTGCAAAAGTTTCCGCGATAACACAGCTCACTCCTGCCGCTTTTATGGCAATAGGAGCATGTTCTCTGGACGAGCCGCATCCAAAATTTTTATCCGCTACAATAATATCACCTTTTTTTACATTATTCACAAAGTCTTTGTCAATATCTTCCATACAATGAATCGCCAGTTCTGCCGGATCTGAGGAATTCAGATAACGGGCAGGAATAATCACATCTGTATCTACATTGTCTCCATATTTAAATACACTGCCTTTTGCCTGCATCTTCTTTCCTCCTTATAAGCCCAGTTCTTCCGGTGCAGAAATCCTGCCTGTTACCGCACTGGCAGCAGCCACTGCAGGACTTGCCAGATAAACCTCTGAATCTACATGTCCCATACGCCCCACAAAGTTTCTGTTCGTTGTTGAAATACATCTTTCCCCCGCTGCAAGAATACCCATATAACCACCCAGGCAAGGCCCGCAGGTAGGGGTGCTGATAACGGCACCTGCCTCAATAAAAGTTTTAAGAAGACCTTCCTCCATAGCCTGAAGATAAATTCCCTGTGTAGCCGGAATCACAATACAGCGAACACCTTTTTTTACTTTATGTCCTTTAAGTATCTCTGCTGCTGTCCTAAGATCGTCAATTCTTCCATTTGTACAAGAACCTATCACGACCTGATCGATCACCACATCTCCACTGATTTCCGAAATCGTCTTTGTATTTTCCGGAAGATGAGGAAACGCAATGGTTGGTTCTAAAGTACTGAGATCAATGGTATATTCCGCATCATAGACTGCATCTTCATCCGCATCATAAACCCTATAAGGTCGTCTGGAATGTGCTTTCATATACGCTTCCGTCTGCTCATCTACCGGAAAGATTCCATTTTTCCCACCAGCTTCAATGGCCATATTGGCAATAGTAAAACGATCATCCATAGAAAGATATCTGATTCCATCTCCTACAAATTCCATTGATTTATAAAGGGCTCCATCCACACCGATCATTCCTATGATATGCAGGATCACATCTTTGCCGCTGACCCATTTTTTTGGTTTCCCGGTAATATGAAATCTGATAGCAGCCGGAACCTTAAACCAGGCTTTTCCTGTTACCATTCCCGCTGCCATATCTGTACTTCCTATTCCGGTAGAAAAAGCTCCAAGAGCCCCATAGGTACAGGTATGAGAATCTGCACCTATGATCACATCACCTGCCACTGTCAATCCTTTCTCAGGCAGGAGTGCATGTTCAATTCCCATTTCTCCTACATCAAAGTAATTTGTGATATCATGATGGCATGCAAATTCACGTACACACTTGCAGTGCTCTGCGGATTTAATATCTTTATTAGGTATAAAATGATCCATGACAAGAGCAATCTTTTCTTTGTCGAATACAGAGTTTACTTTCATTTTATCCATTTCATGGATTGCCACCGGAGATGTAATATCATTTCCAAGGACCAGATCCAGATCCGCCTCGATCAGCTGACCTGCTTCCACATGATCTAAACCGGCATGTGCAGCCAGAATTTTCTGTGTCATTGTCATTCCCATGGTTTTTTCCTCCGCATCTGTTTTTCTTATTAATTTCTTTTTTATATTGTTATTTTAGCACAGGCACTGTTATAATACAAATATATGTTATTCATATTTATTATGCATATAAGTTATAATATAAAGGAGAACCAATTTGAAAGAAAATCTATCTCTGTACCATATTTTTTATATTGTCGGAAAAACCGGAAATATTTCTCTTGCAGCCAAAGAGCTGTATATCAGCCAGCCTGCAGTCAGCCGCGCAATACAAAAACTTGAAACAAATCTTGACACTCAGCTTTTTAAAAGAAGTTCCAGAGGTGTTTTTCTGACCGCCGACGGAAGACTCCTCTTTGACAAGATCAAAGCAGCTTTTGAGCTTGTTGCAGAAGGAGAAAATTCCATCATTCATAACCGTTCCCGAAAAATACCTCACCTGAGACTGGGTACCAGTACAACACTCTGCCGCTATGTACTTCTGTCCTATTTAAAGCCCTACATCTCTGCTTATCCACAGGTACGGATCAGTATTTCCTGCCAGGATACCTACCAGACCCTGCGCCTTCTGGAAGAGGAAAAAATTGATGTGGGTCTCATCGGGAAGCCACGAAATCTCCATGGATGCTGCTTTCGACCGATCATGAAAGTGAATGATACTTTTGTAGCTGCCACACAATATCTCTCTGCCCAGCAGCAGCTTTATCCTGATGAACCACTATCTCATAATGCGGTATTTATGATGCTTGGCGAAGAAAATATTTCCCGACAGACCATAAATTCCAGATTAAGAGAGCATAACATGGAGCCGGTTCACATACTGGAAGTCAGCACCATGGATCTCCTTATCCAGTTTGCAGAAACAGGTCTTGGAATTGCCGGCGTTGTCCGTCAATTCGTGGAAAAAGAATTAGAAAAAGGAAGTCTCTCAGAAGTTCCCATGGGGTTTACTTTCCCTGAAAGAGAAATTGGATTTGTATGCAGAAAAAAAGAAGAAGATTTTCCTCTTCTTCGATATTTTTTCACAAACGATTAGAAATTATTTTAACGCCATTTCCTGACAAAAACCCTCTGCCAAGTGACAGAGGGTTTTATTTTTTTTAATTATTGATCAGTTTGTCTTCTCCATTCCAGCTGTACAGCTTACGAATCTCTTCTCCTACTTTCTCAGACTCATGTTCAGCAGCAAGCTTTCTCATTGCTTTAAAGTGAACCTGTCCGCCTGCCGAAGACATATCCAGAAGGAAATCTTTCGCAAAAGTTCCATCCTGAATATCGGAAAGAATTTTTTTCATTGCTTTCTTTGTATCTTCTGTAATGATCTTCGGTCCTGTAATATAGTCACCATATTCAGCAGTATTGGAAATAGAGTATCTCATTCCTGCAAAACCAGACTGGTAAATCAGATCTACTATCAGCTTCATCTCATGAATACACTCAAAATATGCATTTCTTGGATCGTATCCTGCCTCACAAAGAGTCTCAAATCCAGCCTGCATAAGAGCACACACACCACCACAGAGAACTGCCTGCTCTCCAAAAAGGTCTGTTTCTGTTTCTGTACGGAAGGTTGTTTCAAGAACACCCGCTCTTGCTCCGCCAATTCCCAGAGCATATGCCAACGCCATATCCAGAGCCTTACCTGTAGCATCCTGCTGAACAGCTACCAGACACGGAACTCCTTTTCCTGCCTGATACTCACTTCTAACTGTATGTCCAGGACCTTTTGGAGCAATCATAGTTACGTCTACGTTCTTCGGCGGAACAATGCAGCCATAATGAATATTGAAACCATGAGCAAACATCAGCATGTTTCCTTCTTCCAAATTCGGCTCGATATCATTTTTGTAAAGAGCCGCCTGTTTTTCATCATTGATAAGAATCATGATAATATCTGCTTTTTTTGCCGCTTCAGCTGCTGTATATACCTCAAATCCCTGGTCTTCTGCTTTTTTCCAGGATCTGCTACCCTCATACAGACCAATGATCACATGACATCCTGATTCTTTTAAATTCAGGGCATGAGCATGTCCCTGACTACCATAACCGATAATGGCGATGGTTTTACCATCCAGTAAACTTAAATTACAGTCTTCCTGATAAAAAATCCTGTTTGCCATTTTCTTTTCCTCCTAAGCTTTTTATAAATTTTTTCATAATATATCGTTAAGGGAATTCCCCTCAGCAATCTGTGTCGATTAAAGGAAAGTTATATCTGCTGCACCTCTGGACAAACCTGTGATACCTGTTCTTGCAAGCTCAAGAATTTCATAATCCTCCAAAAGCTTTACAAATGCTCCAAGTTTGCTTTTGCTTCCTGTCAGCTCGATCACAAGCGATTCCTTTGCTACGTCAATAACATTTGCACGAAAAATATTTGCAATAGAGATAATTGCTTCTCTCTGTTCCGGTTTTGCCGCTACCTTCACCAGTACCAGCTCACGACTTACACTGTTATCCGGCTCCAAGACCTTAATATCTCTTACATCTACCAGCTTGGCCAACTGTTTTGTGATCTGTTCCAGAATCAGTTCATCTCCGCTGCATACAACGGTCATTCTGGAATAACGTTCATCTGCAGTAACACCAACTGAAAGACTGTCAATATTATACCCTCTTCGACTGAACAGCCCTGAAATACGGCTTAATACACCTGCGGTATTATCTACTAACAGGGACAAAATTCTCTTTTGCATATCACACCTGCTTTCACCACTTTAATCTTGTAAATTTTTAACTCATAAAAACTATACATGAATATAATTATAGCTATAATCGTCCATTTGTCAATGAATTTTTTTACAATTTATACCAGATATTTATTTTTTAATGTTTCAATTGATTTTGGATTCAGATAAAGAGCTTTCTTCATAAAATTCTCCACAGAACCATAATCCTGCTCTATTGTTTTAAAAACCGTATCCAGATATTCACTTTTTACTTTATATAAGATCCGTACTTTATCCATGATCCGACTGTCTACAATTGTTTTTGTCTCCAGGTAACGGATCATATGCTGCATGTCTTCTTCCAGATACAGATTTGTTTTCATAAAGTCTTCCTGAATAGTCTTTCTTGGAACCCCCAATGCGCAAAGGAGCATTGCTGTTCCTACTCCTGCACGATCCTTTCCGGCACTGCAGTGCCAGAGTATTGCTCCCTCTTCATGATTCAGAATCACATCCATAAAACGTGCATACTGTCTAACAGAATACTGGTCACGAACAAGATTCTGATACTGCCTGTGTAAAAACTCATCTGGAATTCCGTCAAATTTATTTATCATATCCATAAGATTTCCAGCCTGAGAAATTCCTGCTGTTTCCTCATCTATAATGGGAATCTCATGATATTTCACTCCTTCTATAACAATATCCGGTTTTTCCAGAATTTCATATCTTGTCCGAAGATCAATTACTTCTGTCAGGTGGTATTCTTCTGTCAGCACATCCTGGTCAGCCAGAGAAACGTGATAAAGGCTCCCGCTGCGAAGAAGACGTTTCGGCAGTATGTGTCTTCCGTCCTCTGTAACTAAAGCTCCCAGGTCTCTGGTATTTTGCAGACTTTGAAGATGGATTTTTCCACCTTTTGGAAATCCAATAATAATATTCGGATTCAAAGCTTTCAAAAGCTGGATGCAATCCTGGATTTCTCTGTCTGACATATCAAATTTGTATCGTTTTCTTCTTCTTGTAACAACTACCAGATAACTGGTGCTGATCTGTTTCTGGATGCCGCCTTCCACGCCCTCCTGTCTTTTATATACCCACAGAATGTCTCTGCATGGAAGATGGTTTGTCATCATATGTCTGGTAAACACCAGATTTCCGTTTTCAATCTTTATTTTTCCATATTTCATAATGCTTCCTCCACCCCAAAACCTCTCCATGCATTTTCTACAGATTCTACTTTTCTTTGACTATATCTTAATTTTCAGACTGACATTCGCCAATTTTTTTAATCATCCGGTAAACAGTCTCCAGACTGTATGGAAAAATTTTCTCGTCAATCTCCATCTGCGGATGATGGAGAGGATGTTCATGCCCCGGAACTGCTGACAGAAAAACTAAGAATATTCCTCTCGTCTTTTGAAAATATCGATAGGCATTATCACCTGCAAGAAAAAGTTCTTCCTCTCCCTCCAGAACAAATCGGTCTCCAAAAACATCCTTTCCAATTTCTTCTGCATAACTGGTAAACTCCGGATCATTCGCAAAAGAAAGCACCGGTTCTTTCAGAATACTTAAATTCAGTTCCGCTCCCGTTTCTTCTTCAACTCTTTTAAGTCTTTTTTCCAGTTCTTTATACAGTGCCCGAAAATCACATTCTCTGCATGCACGGATATTTCCGGTCAGCTGCATGGAATCCGCAATAATATTCGTATATTCACCTCCATGAGCTGTTCCAATCCCTATAAGGCAGGGAGCTGCACCTTTATAGTTGCTGTTCAGATCATGTGTTTCCTGAATTGCCCTCGCTCCTGCATAAATGCTGTCAATCCCTTTATTCGCCTCACTCCAGTGGCTTGCTTTCCCCTTTACATCAATGCCAATCCCCGCTATCATAGCTGACGCCTGTCCCTCATGGACAGCCATTCCAAAAGGCATATCTACAGCAAAATGGAACATCAGAAACGCATCCGGCACCGGATTTTCCAAAGCTCCGGCTGCAATCATTCTTTTTGCTCCTTCTCCAATCTCCTCTGCTGGTTCAAAAAGGAATCGCACATTAACCGGAAAGCTGTCTTTTTCCTCGGCAAGAACACCGCAAAATGTAAGAGCCACCGCAAGGATCCCATCATGTCCACAGGCATGCATACATCCCTGATTTCTTGATGCAAAAGGAAGACCTGTCTTTTCTTCCATGGGAAGTCCGTCCATTTCCGCCCTGAGAACTACTGTCTTTTCTCTGTTTTTAAGTTCCGGCAGCTCAGCGATCATCCCGGTAGGCGGAACGAATGTAATCTCATACCCCAGTTTTTCCAGATAAGTTCTGATATATGCCGATGTCTTTTCTTCCTGAAGTCCCAATTCCGGATACATATGAAAATATCGTCTGTGCTGAAGAAGCTCCTCTTCATATTTTTCAAAATCTTTCATTAATTTCTTATCTCTTTACTATTTTCTATCTAAACGCTTCTTTAAACGTATAACTCAAACATGATCTCCACGGATCAGTCCCAGCGCTTCCAGACCATTTCTTATTCCATAATGAAACATATCGGTTGTTATATGATCTGCCAGCTCCAGAATCTTCTGAGATGCATTTCCCATTGCCACCTTAGTTGCTGCATACTCAAACATGGAAAGATCATTATTGCTGTCTCCAAATACCACCGTATCTTCCCAGGGAATATCAAAAAGCCTGCATACAGCGGCTATTCCCACCGCCTTATTACATCCTTTTGGTACAAATTCAATTGTCGTTCCCACAAAAGCATTGTTTTCATGACGAATCACGTCATACCAGGAAGATAATTCCCTGACTGCCTGCTGATCGTCACAGCCGTCTGTCATCTTGGCACTGATCTTATTGATTCGAAGACAGGATTCATTGCCTGCGATAGGTTTCCATTTTTGTCCTAAAGCCTCTGTGATAAGATCTCTGTACCAGTTTACCTCCGTGGTATACTCGTCCTTGTCATAATACATGTAGTCTGCTCCCTCCATCACCGGGATCAGTCCATATTTTCTCAGGATTTCAACCGACTTTTGCGCGACATTTGCAGGCATTTCCCTGTTAAAAAGTCTCTGACCGTTTTTTTCAATAGTTGCCCCGCAGGCGCTGATCATTCCGGTAAAAGGAATCTGCTCCAGATACCAGGGAACAAAAGCACGGCTCCGCCCGGTGCACAGCCACGCCTGATGTCCATTTTCCACTAATTGGGTAATTGCTCTGACTGCACTGTCCGGCACACCTTTTTTTATGTCACAAACCGTTCCGTCAGCATCAAAAAATACTGCTTTCCTACTCATCTTTCTTTTCCTCAAATCTTCTGTTTCATTTTACTATTCAAAAAACAGTTCCGCCGCTTTGATAAGGCTGTAGGTATCTTTTACTCCCGCTGTTTCATAAGGAGAATGCATTGCCAGCTGCGGGAGCCCGATATCAACCGTATTCACAGGAACCTGTGTATTGGAAATATTCCCAAGAGTGGAACCGCCTGCCATATCTGAACGGTTTACAAAGGTCTGGAACGGTACTTCTGCTCTGGTACAGATGTCCTTAAATCTTGCCGCAGAAACAGCATCTGTACAATATTTCTGGTTCGCATTATACTTGATCACAATTCCTTTATTAAGAAGCGGACGGTTTACAGGATCTGTCATATCTGTATAATTTGGATGAAGGGCATGGGCATTATCTGCGGATATCATGAAACTGTCTGCCAGAGACATCAGATACTCCTCATAGGTTCTCCCCAATCCGGAATTGATCCGAAGGAGGGTATCCTTCAGGAATGTGGATGCAGCTCCCTGTTTTGTACCGCTTCCAACCTCTTCATTATCCATGACACAGTGAACTGCGATACTTTTCTTTTTTTCTCCTGAAAGAAGGCCTTCCATGGAAGCAAAGGCACACTGAAGATCGTCCAGCCTTCCTGCTGAAACAAACTCTTTTTCTGCTCCCCATACTGCTCCCCTTGTCCGGCTGTAAAGAAACAAATCATGACTTAAAATGTCTTCCTCACGTACTCCTGCTGCCTCTGCAATCGTTTTTCCAAAAGTTTCCTCTGTCCCTGCCGTACCATAAAGAGGCAAAAGGTCTTTCTGCGGATTATATGCATAGCCGGAATTCACCTCACGGTTCATATGGATTGCCAGACTGGGGATCATCAGAAGATCTCTGTCAATGTCCACCAGCTTTTCTTTGATTTCTCCATTTTCTGAAACAACGACTCTGCCTGCCACAGACAGTGGACGATCAAACCATGGGGACATCAGCATACCGCCGTATTTCTCAACATTTAATTTCACATATGCTTTCTCTACAGTGATCTCCGGATTTTCTTTAATTTTAAAGGTAGGAGAATCGCTGTGACTTGCCATTATATGGAAACGATGGGGAGCATTCTCCGGAATGGAAAATGCAATCAGCGCCGAATTATTTCTTGTGACCATATACTGACCGCCGGGAACCAGCTTCCAGTAATCTTTTTCGGAAAGTTCCTGAAATCCCTGTTCTGCCAATATATTTTTCATTGTATCTACTGCATGAAAAGCAGTAGGGCTTTTTCTGATAAATGTAAGAAGTTTCTCTGCTGTTTCGTAATACATATCCTGCTACTCCTTTATCTTTTGACTCCTTTTCATTATACGTTAAAATTCACTGTAACGCAATGGAAAAACCTGATTAAAGCAAAGCGGGCAAGTCTCTCATGACAAAGAAACAAAAAGGCTGCGGCTCAAATGAACCACAACCTTTTTCAGAAGCTGTCTTAAGAACAGTCCTGCATATTTTTAGATTCCGGCAAGTTTCAGTACTTCCGGTACTTTTGATTCCCAGCCTAATGCCATAATATGTACACCCTGGCAATATGGTTTACATTCTCTGATGATACGGGCAGCAATCTCTACTCCGGTAATACCTGCTTTAGTCTTTTCTTTATCAGCTTTCAGTTCATTGATCATATCTTCCGGAACATGAACGCCTGCAACATTTGCATTCATGAATCTTGCCATTCCGACAGATTTCGGAATGATGATACCAATCTGAACCGGTTTTCCAAACTGTTTTGCTTTTTCCATAAATTTAATGAATTTCTCCGGCTCAAAAACAGCCTGAGTCTGGAAGTAATCAGCTCCTGCGCGTACTTTACGCTCCATTTTTGCAAGCTGAGCGTCCACAGAGTCGCTGCACGGAGATACTACTGCACCCTTCGCAAATTTAGGAGGCTCTCCAACAAGCTGATTTCCACCAAGGTCAACACCTTCCTCCAGCTGTTTTACCGCATGGATCAGAGAAACAGAATCCAGGTCAAAAACAGGCTTTGCCTGAGGATGATCTCCCATCTTTGTATGATCGCCTGTCAGAAGGAGAAGATTTTCAATTCCCAGCATAGCAGCACTGAGAAGATCAGACTGCAGCGCAATACGGTTTCTGTCACGGCATGTCAGCTGAAAGATCGGGGTAAGTCCCTCATCCTTAAGAGCCTTGCATACGCCCAGGGAACCAAGACGCATAACAGAAGACTGATTGTCTGTTACATTTACTGCTGTAATATCACTTAAATATGTTTTTGCTTCTTCCAGCAATCCTTCAATATGAATTCCTTTTGGCGGCCCTACTTCCGCTGTTACTGCAAATTCACCACGTTCAAATGCTTCAGTAATTTTCATAGTACATTGCTCCTACTCTATAATTTTTAACCGTTATCTTATTTTGACACTTCGTCATCTGTTGCAAAATTACGAATCTGGGTGGGGCACTTCAATACATCCAAGCGTCCAATCTGTGCAAGACGTCTGTAAATACGTTCCCATCCACATTCCATTTCGCTGTCTACTTCACATTTGCCATCTTTGCAGCCGCCGCACTGCCCATTTACAAGGCTCTTGGAGCAGGCAGTGATCGGACAGATGCCTCCGGTTAAGTTCAGATAACATTCGCCGCACTGGTCACAGTCGTATTCCAGAGGAGTAACTCCCTGGAATCCCGGAAGAGGATATGTATCGCAGGCTGCATATACCGGTTTATCTTCCAGATATTCTGCGATTGTCTGCACTCCCACTCCACAGGAAAGGACCAGAACCACATCAGCCGCTTCAATCTCCCCCATATGTTTCTGGAGACGAAGCTTCATGTTTTCCGGATTACAGATATAGTCGGTTGTAATAAATCCTGTCAGCTTCCCGTCAGCAGCCAGCTCCTTGCGGAGTTCTACGGATTCTTGTTCCGGGAAACGGACTTCCTTACATCCCTGGCAGTTGATCATAAATACTTTTTTTCCGTCCACCAGTGATGCGATAATTTCTTTCGATTTCAGTTCGGTAATCAGCATATCACTTCATCTCCCTTATCGCATTTTTTCCGGCTTTGATCTTGCTTACTAACGGAATCTTGGAGGAACAGATGAACTCACAGGAACGGCATTCCACACAATCCATAACGTTCATATCCTTCATTCCCTGCCAGTTCTGCTCATCCGCATATTTTGCAAAATACAGCGGTGAAAGTTCCATTGGACAGACATCTACACAGCGTCCGCACTTGATACATTCCATTGGCTGTGTCTGATCAGTGTCAACCACAATGATTCCATTGGAACCCTTCATCATTGGAACATCCAGATTTGTAAGCTCAAATCCCATCATAGGACCGCCCATTTTAATCTGTACATCATCGTCTGTCGTACCACCGCAGTAATCGATCATTTCTTTTACGCTGGTACCGATTTTCACAATGTAATTTCCAGGATTTTTGATCTTTTCACCTGTTACTGTTGCAACTCGCTCGATCAGCGGCATACCTGTCCGGATTGCGTCAGAAATTGCTTTGACTGTGCTGATATTGCTGACTACAACCCCTACGTCTGCCGGCAGACCTCCACGCGGAACAGTTCTTCCTGTTACACGCTTGATCAAACTCTTTTCTGCACCCTGAGGATATTTTGTTCTGGCTGTAACAACCTCGATATTGTCGCAATCTGCAAGCTTCTCCTCCATAAGGGCAATAGCATCCGGCTTGTTGTCCTCGATTACAATGATACCCTTTTGAGCATCCACAGTTTTAAGAACTGCCTTTAATCCATAAATGATGTCATCTGCGAACTCCAGAAGAACTCTGTGGTCTGCAGTAAGAAGAGGTTCGCATTCGCAGCCGTTAAGGATAACTGCTTCGATTGGTTTGTTTGGTTTCAGTTTCACTGCGGTCGGGAAACCAGCACCGCCCATACCTACGATGCCTGCTTCACGGACGATCTCAATGATCTCATCCGGTGTAAGCTCCTCATAGCCTTTATGCGGTTTTACAGATTCATGCAGAGTGTTTTTTCCATCAGATTCAATTACAACAGCCATGACCTCGCTGCCTCTGGTGGCATGGAGACGCGGCTCTACCGCAACTACGGTTCCGCTGACACTGGAATGGACAGGCGCACTGATAAAAGCAGAGGCTTCACCAATCTTCTGACCTACTTTAACGGTATCTCCTACTTGCACCACAGGCGACGCCGGAGCGCCCAGATGCTGTGACATGGAAATCACAACGGTCTTTGGTTCCGGGAATCTTTCCAGTGCAAGATGTTCACTGAGTTCCTTACGCTCAGATGGATGAACGCCGCCGTAATAACCTGCAAAACGTTCTTCACGTACAGCATTTACATAATTACGGATCACATTGACATTTACTTTTGAATAATCACGAAGCTGAACCGGCTGATTTAAAAATTCTTCCAAGCGGCCCTGTTTTTCAAGTCTTCTGTAGATTTTTTCCCATGCGCAGTCTTTGTTTCCATCAACTTCACATTTGCCGTCTTTGGCGCCGCCGCACTGTCCGTTTACAAGGCTCTTGGAGCAGTCAACGATAGGACAGATACCTCCGGTGATATTCAGATAGCACTGTGCACATGCATCACAGCTTTTTTGGGTAAGAGCCATTCCGTGATGTCCGGTATAATTCAGAGAATTGCTTGCTGCATAAACTGGTTTACCAGCAAGATCTGCAACAGTCTGAATACCCAGTCCGCAGGAAATCACGATCACGTTTTCTGTTCCCTCTGGAATGATATCCTGCAATTTCTTTTCTGTCAGGGTCTTGTTGCACAGGAAATCAACCCTGATACTGCCTGTAACTGTTTTTCCCTGTCCAGCAGCAAATTTTTCAAACTCACTACATTCCGGTTCATCCACAGTTTCAAATTCTTTGAAGCATTTGTTGCAGGCAACAATGAACAGGTTGTCTTTATCGGCTAATAATTCTGCCAGTTCATCGTTACTTTTTAACTTATACTTGGTGTAGTTTTCCAATTGCTCACCTTCCTTATCCATTTGATACACAAACCTTTTGCTTCTTTGTTTAAATTATTTTCCCCTCTGCCCGGAAAAATAACAGACAAAGTACTCAGCTTGCATTAATACAATTTAGTATAACATATATTAGCCATATTTTCCAGTTTAAATATAGGCTTTTAGACACAAATAGACATTATAAACAAAAATAACCTTTTCCTTATTCTTCTCTTTTCAGCCTCGGAAGATTCCATCTGAAATGCACTGCCAGATAACGTATCAGGATCACTACAGCAGAAGCTCCCACCATGGCTGCTACTGTACCAAAACTGCGGTACAGATAAACACAGGAAAAAGCACCCACAATAGATGCGCAGGCATAAATATGCTTTACAAAAATATATGGCGGCACACCTGCCATCATATCTCTCAAAAGCCCTCCGCCTACTCCGGTGATGGTTCCCACAAATACCAGAAGAAAGGTATTGTCCACATATCCGTGACGAATTCCAGTATGAACCCCTACCACTGTAAAGATCCCCAGTCCTATTGTATCCATGATCAGCATAAAACGGTCATAAATCTCCCTGAAGTGCCCTTCCAGAAGCTCTTTTTTCAGGTACAGCACTCCAAAAACCACACAGGAAGTTATAGTCGCTACAATAGTGTATACCGGCTTCTGGAACATTCCTGGAGGAATGATTCCAAGAACAATATCACGGATCATACCACCGCCAACCGAAGTAACTACTCCAAGAACACAGACCCCAAAAATATCCATTCTTCTCCCCACTCCAACCATAGCGCCGGAAGCTGCAAAAGCAATGGTTCCTATGATTTCCATAATAAAAGTAATAATTTCCTGCATAAAACAAAACTCCCCTAAAATATTTTTCCAATTTTTCAACTGTACTTTCACTGTCCGGACCCTATATTTTTCCGGATCCTCAGATAGTAAACAAATCCTGTCAGGTCTGCCAGAATCCAGCCCACAGGAATTGCCCACCAGATGGCATTGACGCCAAACTGCGGCATCGGTGCCAGAAGATACGCAAGCGCCACCCTGGTTCCCAGTGAAATAACAGTCAGAACCAGCGACATTACAGGTTTCTCCATCCCTCTGTATAATCCATACAAAAGGAACAGACATCCGATTCCCCAGTAAAAAACACCTTCAATATGAAGATAATTTACCCCTGCACTTACAATGGCAAGCTGCGGATCCGTCAGAAAAATTTCTACCAGAGGCGCTGCAAAAATCCATACGATCACAGATATGACGAGGCAGAAGTTCACGGAAACTTTTACTGCCATTCCGGAGGCTTTTCTGATCCTCTCATATTTTCTGGCTCCGAAATTCTGAGAAACAAAAAGAGAAAAAGCATTTCCAAATTCCTGTGCTGGCATATATGCCAGAGTATCGATTTTTACGGCAACTGCAAATGCAGCCATGGTCACCGTTCCAAAGCTGTTCACCAATCCCTGAATCATCAGGATTCCAAAATTCATTACCGACTGCTGGGCACAGGTGAAAACCGAATACTGCATGACACGATTCAAAACAGATTTTTCCATGCGCATATACTGCTTTTCTATTCTAAGAACCGGAACCCTCCACAATGTATAAACACAAATTCCAAGTCCAGCTGCCATCTGTGCGATCACTGTTGCTGCAGCCGCACCTTCCACACCTTTTCCAAGTCCGGCTACAAACCAGAGATCCAGGATAATGTTTAAAACAGAAGATATCGCCAGAAACCACAACGGAACAACAGAATTTCCCACTGCCCGAAGCAGACATGCAAAAAAATTATATAAAAAAACAAACAGAATCCCTGAAAAAATGATCCGTATATATTGATACATCAGAGGATAAACCTCCTCCGGTATCTGCAGAAGTCTCAGAATTGGTCTTGTCCAGATAAATACTGTTGCATTCATGACAATTGTAACAATTCCAACAAATACAAAGGACACCCATATGCTTTTTTTCAATTCCTGCTGATTGCCCGCCCCATAAGCAATAGAAAAAACAGCACCGCTTCCCATGCAAAGACCAATAATCACTGAGGTCAAAAATGTCATCAAGGTATAAGCAGAGCCTACCGCCGCCAGAGCCTCTGCTCCCAGAAATCTTCCGACTACCATGGTGTCTGCAATATTATAGACCTGCTGCAGAAGGTTTCCCAATATCATAGGAAGCGCAAAAATCAGCATGGTCTTCAGGATTTTCCCCTCGGTAAGATTTTTTTCCGCATTTACAGTTTTTCTCATTTTCATAAAATTCTCCTTATTCCAGAAAATTATAAATCTTTTTTTTTGTAAAATCAACTATAAGGAACTGTTCTTTTTGTATATAAAAAGCAGGATACCTTCCTAATTTAGAGGAAGCATATCCTGCCTGTTTTCCAATGAAAAACTTTTCAATTTTTAACGTTCTCTTTTATGTCTCTCCATAAGTAATAAAATAAACATAACAAACCATATCACCCAGGCCAACAGGCAGCCTGTTCCTGGATATTGAATATCTATGATTATTCCAACAGCAAACGGCAGCGCCATTAATAATATTCTTTTTCCATAAGCCTGGCACATACTTTTTTCATCATGTTTTTTTCGCTCATCTTCTGGTTTCATATTATAACCAGATAAGAATTTTGCCGCTTTTCCATCTGATCTGTAAAACCATATTCCAGATAAAAGCATAACTACTGACATTAATAAATCAAAAATAATGTAAAACATGGTAGCCCTCCTTTCTCGAATCCGATGTTGGCTTCATTGTACTCCCTCTCATGATAAAAGTATATCTAAATCTTTTTTTAATAACAAAAAACCAGAAATACCTTTTAAGATACTTCTGGTTTTTATATAGCAGGGGATGAGAGAATCGAACTCCCACCAAAGGTTTTGGAGACCCCTATCATACCATTTGACCAATCCCCTTTGCGATTACTTTATGAATTATACATGCAAAAGGAACAATTGTCAATAGCAGAATCATTTTTTGTTTTATTTTTTACTGTCTAATCAGTATGCTCCAGCTGTTTCGATAAACTCCCCCGCTTTCCAGCGCTATCAAACCAGGCTGCTGTGCAATATCTTCTATAATATCTTTTCTGGAAGGAAGAGAACTCCATGGTTCTATACATACATAATTCGGAGTTTTTAATGGTCTGTGCCAGATTCCCAAATAATCCATATCTGGAAAACTGATCACGATTTCCCTATCTCCTTTTTCGCTGTTCAGCTTTACTTCCCTCGGTACTTTTTTCAGAATAATCGCATCATGGTCAAACAAATCATGTCTTAAATTAAGATATCGCTTTTCTGTTAATTCCAGAAATTCATCTCCTTCCAAAACAAAGCAGTCTTCCGACATTTTCACCCTTTTTGGTGACGCATTTACACCAAAATCAATACGGTAATCTTCAAATTCTGCGCCCTGATCTACTGGTACTATGAATCCTGGGTGTCCGCCTATTCCAAAATACATCGTCTTTTCATCTTTATTTTTCACCTGATAAGCAATCTCCAGCCTTTCCCCAACAAGAGTCCAGGTTATTTCCAGACTGAAAAGAAAAGGATACTGTATCAGTGTTTCTTCTGATGCATCCAGTTTCAATGTCAGACTTTCTTTCGTCTTTGACACAAGCTCCATCTCTGAGGTTGGAAGAAATCCATGAATATCCATATGATATCTTTTTCCCTGAAACTGATAACTTTTTTCAGTCATCCTTCCTATATAAGGAAAAAGGTTCGGTGCTCTGTCTTCCCAGATTTCTTTATCTCCCTGCCAGATATATTCCTGACCATCTGAATCACACATGGACCGGAGTTCTCCCCCTCTGGATGATATTTTTACTGTCAGTATGGAATTTGAAATTTTATAATTCATATTTCATCCTCTTTTTTATATTACAAAATTACATTTTTCCATGTATTTTTCCTTCTTTAACAGCCACTGCAATGGAAAGCTCCGGGGTATAATACGGAATCAGCGTAGCCTGAATCGCATGATAGAGATCCGGTTTTCCTGGCCATACCGTTCCGTTTGGAACATTATTCCGATCCATCTGATGGAACCAGGAGCCGTTTTTGTGATCCAAAACTTTCCTGTCCAGATACTCAACAAACGCTGAGTACTCATCTGCATATTTCTGTTTCCCCGTAACACGGAAAAGAACTGCTGCTGTATTGACAGCCTCTGCAAGAACCCAATGCATTCTGTCATGAACGATAGGCTTTCCATCCCATCCTGTAGTATAAACAATACCTGCAGCACCATCTGCATCCCATCCATCTTCAATAGCTCTGTTAAAAAGATTTTCAGCTGCTGTTATATACGGGACTGCTCTGTCTTTCTCATATTTGAAAGAAGAAAGTGCCCATTGTACAATCAAACGAGCCCATTCCAGTCCGTGACCCGGAGTTGCTCCATATGGTTTAAACTGATCATCCGGGTGATCTTTGTTACATTCCAGATCCGGCTCCCAATCACTTGTATAGTGTTCCGGAATTCTCCATTCATTACTCTCCGCCCAGCCTATAACGTGATTTATAATCCTTCCACATCTCATACGATATGTTTCATTACCTGTTACATCTGCTGCAGCCAAAAAAGCTTCAACTGTATGCATATTTGCATTAAGCCCTCTGTATGGGTCTTTGACTGTAAATTCTGTATTCCATGTGTCACAGGATAATCCTTCTTCTTCATTCCAAAAATAACGATCATAGGTTTCCAAAGCCATATCCAACAGTTCTTTTCCTCTCGGATGACCTGCAAGAACCGCCCCTGATCCTGCAAGAATCACAAATGCATGTGCATAGCAAAGCTTATTTTCTGAATGTCCTCCATCTTCTGTCAGCGCAGAATACCATCCACCATTTTCCTTATCTCGTGCAGCGCCTAAAAGACCATTTACAGCTGAATCGATTAATCTGTCACTGTCTTTGCAGCCCAAATATTTTCCAATAGTATATACATGTGTCATTCTGCTTGTTGCATAAGTTTCTCTGTTATATGATTTCCATGGAGTACCGTCATCCCCAAGATAATAGCATGTTCCATCCGGTGCCGGAAACTGGTGCCCAAAATGCAGGAGATTTTCCCGGATCTCTTTCATAAATATTTTGTTTTCCTCTGTATCTATCTGATATTTTTTTTCCATTGCATCTGCCCTCTGCCTCTCTATTATTTAAGAAAAAACACCTCCGAAGAATATCGATTCAGCTCGATAGTCCCCGGAGGCAGTTATCATTTATCACTTCACATCTTCTGCTTTAATTACAGAAACACCTGTATCTGTCACTTCACCTCCAAGATCTTCTCCATTGATTGCTTTTACTGCTGCTTTAACGCCTTCTGCGCCCATTACATCTGGATTCTGTGCCATTGTGCACACAAGATATCCGTCCTTAACCAGATTCAGGATTGTATCAGATTTATCAAATCCTACTCCAAGAACACTGTCACTTCCAGATGCCTTGATTGCATTTCCTGTACCAACTGTACAGCCTTCATTTGTTCCAAAAATACCAACAACACCCTGAGTGATGTAGTTTTCTGCAATAGACTGAGATTTTGCTGCATCACCTTCACTGTACTGTGTTTCAAGAACCTCAAAATCTGTATCCTCAAATACACTTCTGAAGCCTGCTTCACGATCAAGCGTAGACTGAGATGCTGCATTGGTATTAATAATGCCAATAGAACCGGATGTTACGCCTTTATCCTCCAGTGCTTTTTTCAGTTCTTCTCCGGCTTTTTCTCCGCCTGCCTTATTATCTGTAGAAAAAGTAGCTTCTGCTTCCACATTTGCAGGAGAGTCAACATAAACAATCTTGATACCTGCTGCTTCAGCCTCTTTCAAAGACCCTGAAATAGCATCCGGTCCATTTGCAGCTACAATAATAGCCTGATAGCCGCCTGCAATTGCATTGTTTACACATTCAATCTGCTGTGCATCATCTTTTGTGTTCGGAGCCATATAATCAACAGTGACCTCTTCTTTTTTTGCTTCTTCCTGTGCTCCTTCATTTAAGGTTACCCAATGCTGATCAATAGAGTCCATTGTGATCAGAGCAATTTTTTCCCCTTTTGCAAATACACTTGTTGCACCTGTAAAGCATCCTGCTGCTACGGCCATACTGCAAAGTACTGCTAACACCTTTTTCTTCATTTTAAAATCCTCCTTTTTTCACATTATATAGTTTTTTATATTACATATCGTACCCCTACGATGTAACATACCTGTTTTACAACCTGAAATCTTACTTTTTGTGTGCTCTCAGTTCAGAAAGAAGAACTGCACCAACAACAATAACGCCAATTACAATTCGCTGCATGCCAACCTGTGCACCAATCATATTCAGTCCATTTTCCAGCGTCTGCCATAATCCCGCACCTGCAAATGTCCCCAAAAGGATACCAGCGCCTCCAAGAGGAGAAACACCACCGATAACACCAGATGCGACACCATACATTTCATACATATTTCCTGCTTCCATGTTTCCCATGCCAGCCTGTGCACAAAGAATCAGACCTACAATCCAGCAACAAACTGAACTGACCACATACACCTTAATAGTTGTTTTTACAACATCTACTCCGGAAAGACGAGCTGCATCTACATTTGATCCTACCGCATATATATGTCTTCCTGTAAATGTCTTGGACATAATAAAGAAAAAGATAAGGAATACGATCAATGCAAGCCAGAAAGTATTGTATACTCCAAAGGTCTTCCCATAATAAAAAATATTGGAGAATCTGTCAGCCGCCTCTTTACCAATTCCTGTTGCAAGAGCATCTGTATTTCTGTTCCCATTTACCATATAGGAGATTCCTCGTCCTACAAACATGGTTCCAAGTGTTGCAATAAATGGAGGGAGTTTAAACTTTCCAACCAGTACGCCGCTGATTACGCCAAGCGCCAGACAACATACCAGAGCGATCAGACATGCCAGTACTGGCGTCATACCTTTTGTCATCAATGTTGCAGAGATCATTGCACTGACTGCAACTACAGAGCCAATAGAAAGATCCACATTTCCAGTGATCATAACATAACTCTGGGCAACACCAACAAGTAAATATTTGGACATAGATCTAAGAAGATTTATAATGTTTTGTCCGGAAAACACTGAAGGATTAATGATACCGAATACAATATAAATAATGATCAGTCCTGCAAAAGCTGTAAGAGCAGCTCCCATTCCCCGGATAGATAAGAATTTTTTTAATGCTGTCTGTTCTTTTCTGTTCATTTTATTCCCCTTCACTGTCTGAAATATTTTTGTTTTTAAAAGCTGTCGCCATTTTCAAAATACTGTCCTGAGTAGCCTCTGCTGCAGTAAGTTCTCCGGTTATCCTGCCGTCACACATAACAATGATCCTGTCTGCCAGTCCCATAACCTCTGGCATTTCGGACGAAACAAACATTACGGCAATTCCCTGCTTTTTCAACTGGTTCATCAGATTATATATCTCAACCTTGGCACCAACATCAATTCCTCTGGTAGGTTCATCAAAAATGACAACCCTGGAATTTCTGGCAAGCCATTTACCAACTACTACTTTCTGCTGATTTCCGCCGGAAAGATTACCAGAATCAATCTCAACATTAGGAGTCTTAATCTGAAAATTTTTTACAATCTTTTCACACAACTTCTCTTCTTTTGCAGAATTTACAATTCCATGTTTTCCGATCAGATCAAGATTGGGCAGTGCCATATTATGACGTATGCTCAGTTTCGTGCAGAGACCATCTTTCTTCCTGTCTTCCGGAGCAAGTACAACACCATTTCGGATGGCGTCCCGAGGACAGTTGATTTTAACCTCCTTGCCATCTACATAAATCTCACCGCTTTCCTTAGGATCCACTCCAAAGATTGCTCTGGTGGTCTCGGTTCTTCCAGCACCCATCAGCCCTGCAAAACCCACGATTTCTCCTTCATAGACAGAAAAATTAATATCACGGACCATTTTTCCCGCATTCAGGTTGCGAACCTCAAATATTTTTTTTCCCTTTTCACACTGAACTCGTGGAAATTTCTCTTTAATTTCGCGTCCAACCATATAGGAAATCATCTTGTCCATAGTAAGCTCTTTAAAATCGCCGGACATAATGTACTGACCATCTCGCATAATAGTAACTCTGTCTACAATATGCTGAAATTCTTCCAGTCTGTGGGATATGTATACAATGCCATGTCCTTCTTTTTTTAATTTTCGAATAATTCGGAATAATTCATCTATTTCTTTAGAAGTAAGCGCTGATGTCGGTTCATCCATAATCATTATTTTTGCATTGATTGAAAGTGCCTTGGCAATCTCTACCATCTGCTGTTTGGAAACCGGAAGATTACCTACACTCTCCCATGGTTTAATGTTAATTCCCAATTCATCCAGAATCTTCTGTGCCTCTGCTTCCATTGTTCTGTTATCAATACAGAACTTTCCTCTCAATTCACGTCCAAGATAAATATTCTCTGCAACCGAAAGATGTTTACACATATTCAGTTCCTGATGGATGATTGCAACTCCAAGCTGCTGTGCCTTTTTAGGATTCAAATCCTCACATACATCTCCATTGATCTTAACAGTTCCACTGTACTTAGTGTAAACTCCACTGAGGATTTTCATTAAAGTCGATTTGCCGGCACCGTTTTCACCAATCAGAGCCATTACCTCTCCAGAACGAAGTTCAAAGTTAACATGATCAAGTGCCTTAACACCTGGAAAGCTTTTACAGATATCTGTCATTGATACTATCACTTCATTCATTAACTATCCTCCAAACTGCTCTTTTTAGTAAAACATTTTTATTAGTAAATTTAATTTACCAAAATAGTAGCATGTATTGTATTTTTCGTCAATACATTCTTGTGACTTTAATCATTTTTTATTAGTATTGCACAATTTTAATCCGTAAAATATGTATAATATCCTGTTTTTCTTTCCGATCTGCAGCCCAGAAATTAAAGTTTTTTCTTATATATATTGAATGATGCTCTGCACCTGCTGCAGTGATTCTGCCAGCCCTGCCGAAACAAGAGAGTGAAGCGCTGCTCCAAAAGCTGCTTCTTCCTGACATTTTGGAATACTCAGCTTCATCCCAAACATTTTTTCCGCCAATTCCTGCATAAGGCTATTTCTGCGAATTCCATTTCCTGATCCGACAAGATTAATTGCTTTATCTCCTGTCATTCGACACATTTCCTGATACATACCATAAAGTTCCTTCAGAATTCCCCAAAGCATTCCTACAGTCATGGAACCAGGTGTAAAATTTTCTATGCCAATATTTGAAATGCTTCCTCTCTCTGTCGGATCTGTTCTTGTTCCAGAAAAAGTAGTTCGAATCTTCCATGCACTGTCAAGTCCTGCTTTTTCCATATAGGCTCTGGCCTGTTTTTCCATAATTTCATACAGAGAATTCTCCGCAGGATTTTTTCCTGACATTTCTGATATCTGACGATAAAACTGTTCCAGCATAGCATAAGCACGCCCGCCGCAAAGACTGGAACCCGCCAGGATATAAGAATCTTTTGTACATGGACGAAGTTCAATATATCCTTCTGTTCCGTAAAATGTCCCTGTTCCATAGGACACCTGACTTCCTGTTCCGATATTTAACAGAACAGTGTCCCTGAGATTCCGTACAGATCCTATAAAGCTTGCCTGATTATCTCCAAGAGATACCATTACCGGTATCCCCTCAAGTCCACCTGCCACTGACTTTCCTATAATCTCATGGCCTTTACAGAGTTCCGGCAGGCAGTCAGTTCTTACTCCTGCTGCTTCCAACTTTTCTTTCAGAAACTCCCTGTTTTCCAGATCGAAACATCCCCAGCTGGCAGCCATATCTCCTGCCAGAATCGGCCTCCTTCTGTTACAGAATCTCATGGCAATATAGTCACTGATCGTTGTCATCCAGGCAGCATCTTCCGGAATCTCATTATTATGGCAAAGAAAAAAATGTGTAGTCATACCGTATCCAGTGGCTGCAGTCCCGACCTTTTTTCTCAGGACCTCTGCATAAGTACTGCCGCCATCCATTTTTTCATTACCGCTTTCGTCCTGCCATGTATAAAGAGGTGTTACTGCTTTTCCCTCTTTATTTACATAAAGAACACCATGCATCTGTCCGGTAAATCCAATACTGTCTGGCTTTCCATACTTTGCAGCAAGCTCTGAAGCACCTTCCATTGTCAGACGATAAAGTTTCTCCGGATTCTGAACACGATTAAAAGAATGCATTCCTTCAATAAACGCCTGATGTGGTATGGTCCTGCTGCCCAGAAGCTCTCCGGACTTCCCTTCCAGAAGAATTATACTGATTGTTGTTGTTCCTATGTCAATTCCCATTGCCCGCATGATATTTTCCTCCGTTTTATGCTGCTGCAGAAAAACAGCAGCCTTTTGATTTATACAGGATTTACCCTTATCCCTTTTACCTGATACAAGCCAGCCTTCCACGCACCAGCCTTTTGATTTTGCTGTTTAAGACAATCAAAAATTCTTTCCGACATACCCATAAAATCCTGATCTACTGTAAATATCTCTTTCGCAGTAACACCCGGTGCTTCGTCAATAAGAGCCACCGGACGATTATTTTGCTCACCCGCTATGCGTTCAAATGGAACTGCAAGTTCTCCTACTGCATAAAGTATCCCTTCACAGTCTTTCATTGTTCTCATATATTTTTTTACTTCAGAGTCTTCCAGTCTATCCAGGTGATCGTGATATTTTCGAGGAATTCGTACTACAATTCCTCCCGGGCATAATTTCAGAAATTCTTCTTCCCGAATCTTTACGCTTTCTACAGTTTCATCATCCCAGCCTATAAAACCAATTTTATTACAGTCGGCTTTTCTGAGATTCATTATAAGCGTATCTACTGCGTCTCTGTTATCCAGACATACCGCGTCTGCATAATCATTTTTCCTTGCAGAATCAAAAAGAACCATATTCATTCCCAGTCCGCGCAGTTTGCGTAATGCTTCATAGCTGATCTCCATATCTTCAAGCCATAGCACTACGTTGCGAAGATCTTTTTCATAAATTCTGAACAGACATTCCTCCAGAGACATCCCTGACGGTTTTTGTTTATAAAGCACCAAAGAGTCCATTGCTTCCGCTGTTGTTTGAAACGCATCAACAAAACGTGAAAAGAACGCATTCTGAGCCGGAGCTACAAGAGTAATGATATCCATATTTCCTGTTCTTGCACCATATTCCAGAGCCACTCTTGTCCCACTGCCCTGAATACGTTCTATAATATGATCCTCTTCAAGAAGTTTCAGCGCCTTACGAACAGTAACCCGACTTACTCCCAAATCCTCTGCAAGTTTTCGTTCCGGTGGGATGTTTTCTCCATCCTTATAAATGTCCTTATAGATCATGCGGCATATTTGAGTTTTTATATTACGATAAAGGCTCTTTTCTTCCATAAATTCTCCATTAATGTCCCGAACCGCTCAATGCAGTTGAATTCGGATCCAGTCTCTTAATGATATCCTCCTGTATTTCTGGAGAAAGATCAAGAAAATTCACAAATGTTCCATGAATTCTTACAATATAGACACCACTTGGTGCATATTTTTTTGGATTTTCCAACACTTTAAGAAGCATATCCGGTGTTGTTACATTCACATACAGGTAAAATGGAGAGACTTCTTTTTCATCATAACTATTGAAAAACAGTGGGGTAAAAACTTTTTTCTTAAATTCCAGTCCTTTTTCTTCCATTGTCATGCTTTTAAAATAACCAGGATTTATACCAAAATGAGACGCATATCCACCATTCATTGTTCTGAATGGCAGTTGTCGATTCGACAGCATTCTCATTCCCAGTCCTCCAGAAGCTTCTCCATAAAGGGGATCCACACCATAATTTAACATTTCTCTGGCTTTTCTTCCATCTGGAGTAGCGCCTACCCAGTGCCCGTACATCAGATGCGTAGACGGAGTCGCGTAATCTGGTCTGAAAGGATTGCCAAGATAATTCTTTTTAGAAGCTATCATTGCGGAAACTTTTTCTGCGATTTCTTTTGCTTCTTTGTCAACTTCCTCAATATTATTACCGAACTTATCACATTCCAGAAGATACTGATGCATTTCTTTGTCATGTTCAAAATTATCTCTTAATGCATCCAACATCCTATCTGCATCTTCCGGCCTTTCTCTGAGCAGAGTATCAATGGCAATAAATGAATCTGCCAAAACGCTTAATCCATGAATCAGACATCCGCTTCCATTATATTTTGTTCCCTGCTGCTTTGTATCACGCATATCAATTCCTGTTTCAATTCCTCCCATCATTGAAGAAAGGAACGGAACCTGATAAAGTCCAATGGCTCTGGACGCATTATTCGCTGAGCTTACCATTTCATCAACATAATAATCCAGTTCTTTGTAAAATACCTCCCTGATATTTTTAAGAAGTTCCAGATTACTGCTATAACCGAGTTCTTCTTTCGTTTTTCCAATCTGGTCTCCTGTAATCTCAGATTTACCTCCCTGAAGCACCAATTCCAGAACTTTTGGCAGATTCAGCCAGCTGTTCGTTGTATTTCCATTGTCTTTTCCCATTATCAGTGGTTCCTGACATCCTGCAACAGAATAATCCGGAAGATCTTCTCTGTCTGTACCATGAGTCTCCAGTACTTCAAACAGGGCATCATCATTAAATAGTGACGGAGTAAGCACACCTGGTGTAAAAAAGAATCTTCCCATTTCCTCATAAAGTTTATCCGGTGTATTTTTGTGAAGTTTTACAGACAAAATCGGCTGAGGCAGATTCATATCAAAGTATGCGTCAAAAAGTGCATAGGAAGTTGGATTCGTCATATCTTTTCCATCTATATCTCTTCCCCCAATAATCAGATTCTGGGAAATTGCCCAGCTTCTGTCTGCCACATTAAAATATACAAGCATATGTTTCAGAAGCGCTGCGGCCGTATCCCTGTCCAGGTTTTCTTTCGCCCTGTATGGTTCAAATATTCTGTCAGCATTTCCAACAGAAAATGCAAATGGATTCGGAGTCTGCTCCAGACACATGGTCTGCCATATCAGAAGGAAAGACTGAATCGCTTCATAAAGATCGGATGCACCTTCTGCCGGAACTCTTTTTAAGCTTTCTGCCATACATAAAAAACGTTCTTTGGTTTTACCCTTACTGTGCTTGGCTTTTTCTGTTGCCATAGCCTCATATCGGCCGGCAAGTACAAGAAGTGCATCCATAGTAATGCTCATTGCTTCATAGTAATCTTTTTTATTCTGATCATCAGTTGCTTCCTGATGCTCTGCAATCTCCTGTTTCACATATAAAACACCTTTTTCAAGGAGATGGCGAACATCTGGAATCACATGTCCGGTCACCTGTTCTATAAAAAATACTGCTTCTTTTGTATATTTTTCTACAGGTTTATATGCCGCTGTCAGCACTTTCGCAAATTCATTCTTTGCATAATAGTCTTTTACATGATCAATTCTTTTCTTTGTAATATCACCAATTGGAGCGATATCCCCAAAAACTGCCGTAGGATCACAATAGCCGGCAAAAGAGTTCACTGTAAAAGATGGGTTGATCAATGCATAGGAACGGGCAAAAGCATCATCCTGAGTTCCTGCAAATACATGGTATTCCCCCAGGGTAAGAGGAATTTCTTTCATAATTTCCACCTGAGTCTTTGCAATTCGGATACAGTCCGGTTCATTTTTATAAATCTTATCACATCTCATGGCAATTTCTCTTGCAAGAAACCATCCTTCCAGATGATCCAATGATCTTTCTTCCTGAAATCTGTTTTTGGCTAAATCTGTAACTTCCTGAGGGCTGTAAATTTCTGTAATTTTCATTTTTTTCCTCCTTAAATTAAGATGACAAATTATACAGTTATCTTTTTATTTTAAAATCAGTTATTTCATCATGTACGAATGCATGAAATCCCATGTTCCTTAAGCACGTTTTCAAAATAGTCTACTGTTCCCGGTTCAATCCGCACTGACTTCATTCTATATTCCAGTCCGCACTGATCCCATTTTCCTTTACCAAATTCATGATAAACAAGAAATTCCACTTTTGTGGTCTCCCCTTTGATATGTTCTTCAAAAAGTCTCGAAAAACCTTCCGCATCTTTTCGGGAATCATTAAATCCAGGGATCAGGGGAACTCTGACCAAGACATTAGAATGCTGCGCCGACACTTTTTCCAGATTCTTTATTGTCCATACATTAGGGACCCCTACCCAGTTTTTATGAATCTCATTATCATAATGTTTTACATCCATGATCCACTGATCTACGCAGGGAATCAGTTCTTCCATTCTCGGATGAGTTCCATTACTTTCAATAGCCCTGTGAATGCCTTCCTCTCCGAGTTTTTGAAGAAGTTCTTTTACTGCATCAAACTGTACCGTAATTTCTCCTCCTGTAAGGGTCACCCCGCCTCCTTCAAAAAACATTGATTTCGATAATCTGCACTCTTTTACAATTTCATCCACTTCATATTCTTTGTAAGAAAGTCTGATTCCTTTTTGTCTACGACCACGAACACAGGCATATTCTTCGCAGTTTTTGCAGACACTACGGTCAAGTCTTCTCTCGCTTACTGCCCCTTTTGGACAGCAGCTTTCTTCCAGCCAGTCTTTTTCTATAAAAAGAGCACCCTCCAGAGGCATTCCTTCCGGATTGGAACACCAGGGACATTTCATATTACATCCCTGCAGATGAAGAATTAGACGGTTTCCCTGTCCATCCTGAGAATAATTAAATCCTTTCTGAAAAATCTTTAACTTCATAGCCGCCTCCATATTGGTATCAATATATAATACCAATTTAATTAATAAAAAGAATTTACTATTAGTTGTAATCTTATGATACCGTAGAGACTGTTCAATTGTCAACACTATCACTCCTGCATTCTTTCACAAAGTTTGCATCCAAAATATGTTAAAATCCTCCAAAAAAGAGAGATTAGAACAGTAATAGCTTTCCTCTAAAAATCTGGAAAAGAACATTCGCCGCTGCTCCCAGCAGTTGTGAATCTTTTCCAAAGTATGCTTTCCTTATCGGAACCCTGCCATAATTTTGAATAAATTTTTCTTTATTTACCTTTTCTTCTAAAAGATATACATACTGATCATCCCAGTCCATACATTCATTACCCAGAATAACCAGCTGAGGATGAAGGATATTGATTCCGCTTACAACCGCAACAGCAATGTCGTCTACCATCTCACGCATTACTTTATCTACATCTCTTCTTTTTCTCATTTTACAAAATTCCTGAAATGTATGTTTCTCTCCTGTTACCCTACATAGCTTTTCTTCCATTACATTTACACAAGCATACATTTCCAGGCATCCTCTGTTTCCACAGACACATCTTTTTCCATTACGGTCAATACTGATATGCCCAAGTTCAGATGCCATTCCCATTTTGTTATGGAACACCTTACCATCACTTACAAATCCGGATCCAATCCCCTGGGTAATTCCCAGAAAAATAAAATCCTGAACATTTTTTCCAGCTCCAAAAAGCACTTCTGCCTGTGCCGCACTGTTCTGATCATGATCAACCACAATGGGAAGTCCATAACGTTCTTCCAAAAATTGTGTAATATTAACGTTTTCAATACCAAAAAAATGTGGCGGGTTAAGAATGATCCCTTTATTGATATCTACAGGTCCCATAACTGCTACGCCAATTCCCAAAACTTTGGAATCTGTCTCTTCCAGAATCATGTCAATCACCCGATAAGAATACTGCCTCACCTCTTCTTTTTTCAGTGTCTGAAATGAAATCACTTTACGATTCAGTATCTCTAAACTAAGTGAACAAAGAACTGCCTCTATTTTATCTCGTGTAATATAGAGTCCTATCACATTGGGGGCTTTATCAGAAATCCTGAGACGTATAGGATTACGTCCACATCCTTCTGTAATCTTTTCTTCACATTGCTCTACAATTCCATTTTCTATATATTCTGAAATAATATTAGTGATGGTCATCTTTGTCAATTTTGTAGTAGTAGCTAATTCGATCCTTGATGTTGCTTCATCTGTTGCGATCAGCTGTAAAATCAACCCTCTGTTATACTGTTTTGAAGTAATAAGATTTTTTCCTACTCCCTTTTTCATCGCTTATCCTCTTCTTATTTTCTTAACCTGGCAATTGTTTTTTAATGCTCTTCAGGCTTTTATAATCATTTTATTTAATTATAAGCGAATTTGTCAAAAAAACCAACTAGATTATATCCGGCATATCTTATTAGAATAAAATAGAAATAATCACAAAAGTCTCATTGCCGCCTGTTTTTCATAAGACGGAATGAGACTTTTCATTTTATTATACTTTTAATATTTCACTATATCGGCAAACAGATTTTTTATCCGGAAACAAAATTCTGCAGCCATACACCCTTCTTTACCAGGATAAAGCCGATAATAGATTTAATAATATCTGCCGCCTGGACAAGCGCAAAAATAGCTACTACTGACAATCCTGTATATCGACTTAATACAAATGCCATGCTTACGCTGACACACCACATAAACACACTGTCAAACAGGAATGTAATGACTGTTTTCCCTCCGGATCGAAGTGTAAAATAAGCTGCATGGAGAAAAGCATTATTTGGCATAAACAACGCACTGATCATAATAAACTGGCAGGCCAGCTTCTTTGCCTCAGGATTTGTATTGTAAAGTTCCGGAAAAAGTGGTGCAAGAATCAGCAATACTGCAGCAACCCCTATACAGCAGAAGACAGAAAAAGCAATCATTTTATTATCTGTATCTCTTGCTTTTTTCATATCACCAGCTCCCAGAAGCTGCCCAACCACAATTGCAACAGAATCTCCCAGAGCAATAAATACAATATTGAACACATTATTGATTGTATTGGAAATATTCTGTGCCGCTACAACGTTTAGTCCACGAACAGAATAGCACTGGGCAAGGATGGCTACACCGCAGGCCCACATTGCCTCATTCAGAAGCAGAGGCGTTCCTTTAATAAAGATTTTCCATGCCAGATTTTTTGGAACTTTTAAGGTGTGATATAAACCTTCTATAAATGGAAACTTTTGCTTATTATGTGCGGCCCATATTAAAACGATCGCTACCTCCACATAACGGGAAATTACTGTAGCAATGGCAGCGCCTCTAACTCCCAGTTGTGGAAATCCAAACTTTCCATAAATCAGAAGATAGTTAAAAACAAGGTTCACCAGAACCGCCGTTACACCGGCTTTCATAGGAAGAACTGTCTCTCCACATTCTCTTAAAGTACTGGAATATACCTGTCCCAGCATAAAAGGCGGAAGTCCGATCAGCATAATATAAAGATACTGTTTTCCATAATTCAGCGTTGCTGTAATCTCTGCTGCGCTTCCCTCCCCCTGAAGATAGATCCGTATCAGTGAATCTCCGGAGGTGAGAAATACAACAGCTGTTGCAACCGTAAGTATCACTGCCATCCAGAATTTGTAGCGGAATGTCTGCCGGACACCCTCGTGATCTTTCTGTCCAAAATACTGTGCTGTAAAAATTCCGGCTCCGGCAAGTCCCCCGAACATACAAAGGTTATATACAAAGATCAGCTGGTTTACAATCGCAGCACCTGACATCTGCTCTGTTCCGATCCGACCGATCATAATGTTGTCCAGAAGGCTGACAAAATTCGTGATTCCATTTTGAATCATGATAGGAATGGCTATGGCAAGCACCATCTTATAAAAAGCCTTATCACCTACAAATTTTCCCCAGAAACCTGTCTTTGTTCTTGTCATTTCCATGAGATTCCTCCTCCCTTTTCTCTTTTGAAATCTTCTTTTCGCATAAGCGTACTAAAAGAAATCATACTATAGAAAAGAGAGGCTTTCAAGTATTTTCTATGGAATCCTGAATATTATTTTACTGTTCAAATACTACTTCTGTATGTAAAACAGCTCTTTCATCCAAATATTCTTTATAAGTCTTTTCTTTCTTTTTTTCTTTGTAATCTTCTGACCAGTAATAGCCTTTCAGTTCATCCATATACTCGGTCCAGTCACATACATAAACATAAATCTTTGATACATTCCTGTCTTTTACAGAAAATATCCTGCCGTCACCTCCCTGATTTCCATAAGATAACGGCTCTCCGTCAGCATCCAGAACTGTACAGGTATAGTCTCCTCCTGTAGTTTCATTTATCTGGATCTCAAAAGGTGTTTTTGTTACTGATATGACACCGTACCCATCTTCATCTACAAGATTAATTTCTTTTGTAACAGTATCTTCCAGATTCTTTTTTACCGGAAGTGAAAATTCCCAGTTTCCTTCCAGCGTCCAGGTATTATGCTCATTATCCATCTCAGACATTTCCGGGTAAAGCTCTATATATTTATTGTGCATCTCTGTATCAAGCTGATGGACGAACTCTTTTTCCTCTTCTGTAAAGCTCTCATAATTATTTATATCAAGCCCTTTTTCCGCTAACGCCTCATTATATTCTTCTTTCAATTCCCTTGGCATTTCCGGTGTGGTATCCTGATCTGCAGGACAATAACCGTGAATGGATTTTATTTTCAATCCAACTGTAAATTCCTCTGGAATTTCCACTGTTGTCTCATAATCTGCAGGATCCGGCATACCAATTGAAGAAAGATATTCTTCCGTAAATTCCGGAATACCAAGAATAGCCGCAGCTTCCTCAAAGCTGATTTCTCCTTCTGTCAGAGCATCCTGATCCACCCCTTTTTCCATCAGGAACTGTTTCTGAGCTTCATAATACTGTTCTGATTCACCAACATTATAGTTCGTTTCTTCCAGGTCAACTCTCAATACTCCTGCGTAAGTATACTCATCTATCATCTGACCGTCCAGATAAGGATCATTTAGTTTAAAATCTGTATTATAGCTTAATGGCATTTCAGTAGCAAATCCCAGATATACAATAGGTACTCCGGTATTTTCATTTATCATTGTATCGGGAAGCGGCTTTTCTGATTCTACGGTAAAAGCAAGATTGAGTGCAGTATCGTTACAGTAAACCTCATTCATGGTTATCGTAATTCCATTTGAAGTTTTACTGTAAGTACTGTCTTCTCTGTCTATTTTCCCCTTGGAATCCTCTGTTTTTACTCCCTCTGTATCTTCCGTCTGCTCTTCCAGTTTTGAAGCATATTTTTCATAATCTCCTGCAAATCCAAGAGAGGTCCCAATCCTGGCAAAGACGCTGCCGATTAAAGGAATCTCTTCTGCCAGTGCGGGATTTGTAATACAAATTGTCGAAAAAACAGCTCCTGCTGCCGCTATTCCTGCAACTGCTTTGTAACTTTTTCTTTTTAATGATTTTGTATCTTTTTTTCCTGTTTCTGCTTTAGTACGTATCTTTTCAAAAGCATCTGATTTTGCCTGATTTACTACATCAGGAAGAGAAAATTCCTGATTCAGGATTTCCCTGATCTTGTGCTCATCCTTTCTGTGTGAATCCTTATCAGATCCGTGATCTCCGTTATAAAATTCTATCCTCTTACTCATAAAATCATCCCTTCTTTCTCACCTGCCGTACAACGTTTTACAGACTGACTATCTCCAAAATACAATTCTCCTAATTGATTTCTTGCCCTGACAAGTCTGGTCTTCACTGTATTCTCATTTATTCCCAGAAGTTCTGAAATATCCTGTAATTTAAAACCATATACATAATAAAGAACCAAAACTACTCTATATTTTTCGTCTACCAGTTCCAGCATCTGTTTAAATTCAATTTCCGCTATTGACGAATCCCGTATAGACTGTTCCGGTATAAATTCAGGCATTTTTATGTGGCGATAATGTCTGAGAATTTTATTGCACTCATTAATTAAAATTCTCGTCATCCATGTCTTAAAATATTCCGGTTTTTTCAGAGTATTCAATTTTTCAAAACAAGTAAGTATCGTATCCTGAATGGCATCTGCTGCATCCTCATCATTTTGCAGAATAGCTCTGGCAACTTTATACATATTCAAGGAATTTTGTTCCATTAATTCCAGAAATGCATCCGCATCTCCTTTTATGGCCTGTTTCACTAAATATTTCAAGGTAATCCCCCCTTTTTGTCTTGTGATTTTCTTTATTTATACCGCGCAGTATAAATCTTTTGTTTCTTTACATTTATTAGATAACAAAAGAGAAGAAAAAGTTTCATGCAATAAAAAAACTGCAGTGTTTTCACACTGCAGTGTCTTAAGGATCATATATTCAAAACTACATACATGTTGACATTTGGAATCGTGTGACCAAGCCTTTGCTTTCTACGACTCGCCGGTCATCTCGTGACTTCCGTCACTCGATGTCATTTGCTTCGCAAATGTCTGTCCCAGTCTGTAAACTTCCCTCTGTGAGTAAACTCACTCCGGTCTGTTTTCATCCTGTTCCATCCGCTCGTCTCAGCTTTTTGGTCAAGCCCTCGACCTATTAGTAGCAGTCAGCTCCATACGTTACCGCACTTCCACCTCTGCCCTATCTACCTCGTCGTCTTCAAGGGGTCTTA
>JAPFCU010000032.1 GCA_026169535.1 Blautia sp. | reverse complement strand
TAGCAATTTGGGCAAGTTCTGCTGCTGTGGGGTGAATCAACGATATCCATGCACCTTCCATCGGTTCACTGATTTCATGGATCTGATGGTCCATCGTGCGATAATATTTAATCATTGTCCGCTCCCTTCCCATGGCACAACATGTCCCATAATATTGTGTCAAAACAGGAATCTGCCTTTTATGCCATCCCTGTCTCATCACTTTTGCTATTTTGAATTTTTATCCATTTGGTCTTACTTCATTATAAAGAACTCATTTTGCTTTGTCAATTAACACTACTGTACCAACCGGCAAGGTCAAATCCCTAATTGTTTTGTTAGATTTTGCCAAATTTTCTACCGTTGTTTTGTTAGATTTTGCTATACCAAGAACGGTATCTCCTTTATTTACCACATATGGAACAAAAGCTCCCTGGATCACCGGAGTAAAACCAGGAATACACAATTCATCTCCCGGCTGAAGATTATACACATTTACAAAAGGATTATGTCGCATAATATCCTTTACCCGTATCCCATATTGCTTCGCAATCTGATATAGAGTATCCTTTTCTTTTACTACATAGACACTTCCTAAACATTTTCGTTCCGCCATTGTTCATTCCTCTGCTTTTTTATTAGACTATGCCCGCAGATTCAAATGTTTCCATTATTGTTTCCGTTTTTCTTAATTTTATACCCTCTTGGACACTGGTGAATTCACAGTACCGCAGACTTTCTTCCCCATATGAACATAACCGCATACAGAACATACAAATTTTTTCATATCCGCTCCCCTTTCAACAATAGTAATAGTTATTAATTATAATGTCACATTTGCAGAAGGATTATAATGTATTTGCGGTTTTATGCGAAAAACAGACCCTGCATTGAAATGTTTTATAGGTAATTTTTCCGTTAAAATAAAAAGATTCCATTTGCAATTATGTCCAGAATGTTTATAATAAATATAATGTTACGGTATTTTTGTAAAATACCATAATAGATAATTTGCAACCTTGAAAGAAAGCAGGTATACGAGAAGATGAAACGATTAGGAATTGATATCGGTTCAACAACAGTGAAAGTTGCTGTTATTGACGAACAACATAATATACTTTTCTCCGACTATCAAAGACATTTTGCAAAAATTCAGGAAACTCTGGCTTCCTTATTACAAAAAGCCAGGGATCAGATTGGAGAAACCATTTTTGCTCCAACCGTTACCGGCTCAGGCGGACTTTCTATCTCCTCTTATTTAGAGATTCCGTTTTGCCAGGAGGTCGTCTGCGTATCCACTGCCCTGCAGGACTACGCACCCCACACAGATGTCGCCATTGAACTTGGCGGTGAAGATGCAAAAATTATCTACTTTACCCACGGAATCGATCAGAGAATGAACGGTGTATGTGCCGGAGGAACTGGTTCGTTTATCGACCAGATGGCCTCCCTTCTCCAGACCGATGCCGCCGGTTTAAACGAATACGCCAAAAGCTATGACACCATTTACCCAATTGCCGCGCGCTGCGGCGTATTTGCAAAAACAGACATTCAGCCATTGATTAATGAGGGAGCTACCAAACCAAACCTTGCGGCTTCCATCTTTCAGGCTGTAGTCAACCAGACCATCAGCGGTCTTGCATGCGGAAAGCCAATCCGCGGAAATGTTGCCTTTCTGGGCGGTCCCCTTCACTTTCTGACAGAGCTTAAAAATGCGTTTATTCGCACGCTGAATTTGAAAGATGAGGAAATTATAGCCCCTGTCCACTCCCATTTATTTGCGGCTGTGGGAGCAGCTCTCAATGCCAGAGAGGAAATCTCAACAGATTTTGAACACCTCTTAAATCAATTTGAGAAAAAAATTCAGCTTCAGCAGGAAGTCGATCGTCTGGAGCCTCTGTTTGGCAGCGAGCAGGAATATAAAAATTTTGTCAAAGAACATAACCGCCACGTGGTCAAACGGGGGGATTTAGCTACATATCAGGGCAATTGTTATCTGGGAATTGACGCCGGTTCCACCACAACCAAAGTTGCTTTAGCCGGTGAAGGCGGAGAGCTTCTCTATAGTTATTATAATAACAATAACGGAAGTCCTCTTCACGCGGTAATTGAAGCGCTTCACGAAATCGATGCCAAAATGCCGGGCACTGCCCACATCGTATCTTCTTGTTCCACCGGATATGGGGAACATTTGATCAAAGCCGCCCTCAATCTGGATTTTGGCGAGGTGGAGACCATTGCACATTATTATGCGGCAGCCTTTTTTGATCCGGAGGTGGACTGTATTTTGGATATCGGCGGACAGGATATGAAGTGCATTCGCATTAAAAATGGCGTCGTAGATGATGTGCAGCTAAACGAAGCATGCTCTTCCGGCTGCGGTTCCTTTATTGAAACCTTTGCAAAATCTCTGAACTACAGTGTGCAGGACTTCGCAAAAGCAGCCCTTTTTGCACAACATCCTATAGATCTCGGCACAAGATGTACGGTATTTATGAACTCCAAGGTAAAGCAGGCCCAGAAGGAAGGCGCAGAGGTTTCTGATATTTCTGCCGGACTTGCCTATTCGGTTATCAAAAACGCTCTTTATAAGGTAATCAAGGTTTCCGATGCCTCTGAGCTTGGAAAACACATTGTGGTACAGGGCGGAACCTTTTATAATGACGCGGTTCTCAGAAGCTTCGAAAAAATTGCCGACTGTCATGCAATCCGTCCGGATATTGCAGGAATCATGGGCGCCTTTGGCGCTGCTCTGATCGCCAGAGAGCGCTATGAGGAAGGCAAAGAAACCACCATGCTTCCTATTGAAAAAATCAATTCCCTGAAATATACAACCTCTATGGCAAACTGCCGGGGCTGTACCAATAACTGCCGTCTTACCATCAACAAATTCAGCGGAGGACGTCAGTTTGTCAGCGGAAACCGATGCGAGCGCGGAATCGGCAAGGAGAAGAACAAAGAACATATTCCGAACCTTTATGAATACAAATATAAAAGAATTTTTTCCTACGAGCCACTGTCTGCGGACAAAGCAGTCCGGGGCAAGGTGGGAATCCCCCGGGTTCTCAACATGTTTGAGAATTATCCTTTCTGGTTTACTTTCTTTACAAAGCTGAATTATGAAGTAGTTCTTTCACCTACTTCCACCAGAAAGATTTATGAGCTTGGAATTGAATCCATTCCCAGTGAATCCGAATGTTATCCGGCAAAAATGGCTCACGGACATGTCAGCTGGCTTTTGAAAAAGGGCATAAAATTTATTTTTTATCCCTGCATCCCCTATGAGCGCAACGAGTTCCCGGATGCTGTAAACCATTACAACTGCCCTATTGTCACTTCCTATGCGGAAAATATCAAAAACAATGTGGACGAGCTTCATAACCCGGAAATTGATTTTCGTAATCCTTTTCTTGCCTTTACCTCAGAGGCAGTGCTTACTGACCGTCTTGTAGAGGTCTTTAAAGAACTGCCCGCCCAGGAGGTAAAAGACGCTGTTCACGCTGCCTGGGAAGAACTGGCAGCAGCCCGCAGAGATATTGAGAAAAAGGGTGAAGAAACTCTGGAATACCTGAAAGAAACAGGGCGCAGGGGCATTGTCCTGGCAGGGCGTCCTTACCATATTGACCCGGAAATCCATCACGGTATCCCGGATCTTATTAACAGCTACGGACTTGCTGTTCTCACAGAGGATTCCATTTCCCATCTGGCAGACATTGAGCGTCCGATCCGCGTCAATGACCAGTGGATGTATCATTCCCGGCTTTATGCTGCCGCAAGCTTTGTAAAAACAAGGGAGGATCTTGACCTGATCCAGCTGAATTCCTTTGGCTGCGGCCTGGATGCCGTTACAACCGATGAGGTGTATGAAATCCTGGACGGAAGCGGCAAGATCTACACCTGTCTGAAAATTGACGAGGTAAACAATCTCGGCGCAGCCCGTATCCGTATCCGTTCTCTTCTGGCAGCCATCCGCGCCAAAGAAAAGCAGAACAGGAAACGGAATATCCAGTCCTCTGCCATTCAAAAAGTTGTTTTTACAAAAGAAATGAAAAAGGATTACACCATCCTCTGCCCGCAGATGTCGCCTTTCCATTTCAGTATTCTCCAGGCGGCCTTTAATTCCTGCGGATACAATCTGGAGGTTCTGCCAAACGACAACAAAGGTGCTGTGGATGTGGGACTGAAATATGTAAACAACGACGCCTGCTATCCTTCGCTGATCGTTGTAGGACAGATCATGGATGCGCTTTTATCCGGCAAATATGATCTGGATAAAACAGCGGTTATTATGACCCAGACAGGAGGCGGATGCCGGGCTT
>JAPFCU010000007.1 GCA_026169535.1 Blautia sp. | reverse complement strand
ATCTGTCTGATCTGGCCGGATATAATCATATTGTGAATCAGAGAAACCGTCTTCTGAAGGATATGTATGCCAATCCAGCTCTGAAAGATACTCTGGACGTATGGGATCATCAGATGCTACGGTATGGAAAAAAGCTGATTCGTAAAAGGCAGACTTTCGTTGAAGAGCTGAATGAGATCATCTGTGATATTCATAAAAATCTTACCGGAGGTGAAGAGCTTCTTCAGGTTATTTATGAACCAAGCGCACAGGAAGAGAATTTTGAAGAGCTGCTCTGCAGAAACAGGGACAGGGATATCCGGATGAAAATGACCTCTTCAGGACCACACAGAGATGATCTGTGTTTTCTGGTAAATGGCATTGACATCAGGAAATACGGATCTCAGGGACAGCAGAGGACAGCCGCTCTGTCTTTGAAACTTTCAGAAATATATCTTGTAAAGAAAAAGATCGGAGATACGCCGGTGCTTCTTCTGGACGATGTACTTTCAGAGTTGGAGAGCAGCCGTCAGACGTATCTTCTGGACAGTATTCATGATATTCAGACATTGATCACCTGTACAGGTCTGGATGATTTTGTGAACCATCAGTTTCACATTAATAAAGTATTTCGGGTTGTGAAAGGCGAAGTTTTTAATCCGGTACAAAAGAACAGCAAACAGAATTAATTTTTCCCCGGAATTTATTTTTTCCGGGGAAAGTTCTTTGACAAGCATAAATGCATATGTTAAACTTGTTTTAATTATGGAAAGTTGGTGAATGTATATTGGATAAAGAGGAATTTCGAATAAAAGTGAGCCGTATTGAAAGCCTTTTAGCCCAGAAAAAATATAAAGAGGCTATGGAGGTTGTTGACAGCATTGACTGGCGCAGAGTAAAAAATGTTCATAACCTGTGCGTGGTTGGTGAAATTTATGCTGCCAATAAGAGATATCAGGACAGCAAGGAGATTTTTCTCCTGGCGTATCATCGGGCGCCTATCGGCAAAAATATTCTGTACAGGCTGATCGAGGTATCTCTGAAAATGCAGGATATTCAGGAAGCAGAAGAGTTTTATGAGGAATATCTTGAGGTTGCTCCAAATGATAATACCCGGTATATTCTGAAATATAAGATAAGCAAAGCAAAACAGGTATCGCTGGACGAACAGATCCGTATTCTGGAAGAATATAAGGAGCGTGAGTTTACAGAACGCTGGTCCTATGAGCTGGCAAAGCTGTATTACCAGAAAGGCGATATGAAGAAATGCCTGGAAATGTGCAACGACATTATTCTCTGGTTCAGTGAAGGCCGTTATGTGCTTAAGGCAATGGATCTGAAGAATCGCATGGGACAGCTTACCGGGAAAGAAAGAGAGCAGTATGAGAAACAGTTTATCCCGAATCTGACAACGGTTGACCAGATGAATCAGTCAGCAGAATCCAGGGAAACAGATTCCGGAAATCAATATGACACTGTTATGGATGAAGATTCTCCTGTGATTGAGAATGTTCGTATTGATGAACGGGATGTAAATAACGCTGAAAGTATTCAGGAAAAAATTTCAAAGGGAATCCGGGATATCTTTAACGGTAAAAAGAAAGAAGAGGATTTCACAAAAGAAGAGGAAGAATTTCAGGAGGAAATGATCCGGGATCGTTCTTCTGAAAAAGAACACAAAAATGTACCGGATCTTGAGCCGGAAGAAGATTCTGTTATCCGGGAGGAAGAACCGGCAGAAGAACATATTCCTGAGGAAAAAACACTGGAACAGGAAGAGGCGGATGCTCAGGAAATTGATGTAAATGAGATATTTGAGGATTTTTCCGATCAGACAGAGGTTGCACGTCTGGAAGAAGAAGAGGCTCTTTCTGACAACAGCCAGGAGCTTCCACAGCTTGAAATTCCGGAATCCATGAAAAATATAGATCTGGAAAGCTCCGTTGTGACAGAAATCCCAAAGGCTCCGGATGTGACTTTGCCGGGAACAGAAAAGAGTGTTTTGGAAACAGAAAGCGACCTTGATTTTAATCTGGAAGACATGATCCTTTCAGCAGCAACTGCCCAGGGAATTGAAATTCCGGATGAT
>JAPFCU010000072.1 GCA_026169535.1 Blautia sp. | reverse complement strand
TATACAAAGAGACTGTGGTTGTAGCCTTTCTAAAACCATCAAGTGGTAGGAGACATAAAACAATCCACAGTATCTCCAACAGTATAGCATACAGTCCTTGGAGAGGGACTATAAATACTACTACTTTATAATACGAGGAGACTGACTATGAAAAAACGAACAGCATCAGCAATCCTGGCAACGGTAGCAGGAATTACATTTTTAGCCGGATGCGTGGAAACGCCGGAAAGTTCTCTTGTAAAAAAGAAAGGGAATATAAAAGAAATTCAGTTTGAAGATGTGAAGGCAGAAAAACAGGGAGATCAAAAGTCTGCGGACAGAAAAAGTATTCGGGAAACAACAGGAGCTCCGGAAACTTATCAGAGTGAAACGTTAGACACCGCAGGAAATCTTAAAATATTAACGGACGCAAAGGTGGAGATTCCTGATGCAGACCATGTTTCTGTGATTGAAGTAACGCAGCATCCATTTGGACAAGAGCAGATGGATCTGATTACAGATACTTTTTTCAAAAACGCAAAAATTTATACATCACACAGCTATTATACCCGTACAAAGGATGTGGTGCAAAGGGAACTGACCTGGTGGAAAAACAACCTTGCCAAGGGAAATCTGGATCCTAACGGTCTTGGGAAGGATGAGAATGGGAATTATTATTTGGACATTAATAAGACCATTGAAAACCTGGAAAAGGAGTATGCGTCAGCGCCTGAAAACCGTATCTTAAAGAAGATAAAGCCCCAGTATGGTTTGAAAGAAGACAATGGAGCAGGGGGAACTTTTACTATGGAGGATTATTTTTCTGGTGTGGCAGTTACAGAAGATGGAACAGCTTTTGATTATAGTATGAATTCATATGGAGCAGCCCCCATGTCTGTGGAGATCCGCAATCAGAGCCGTTATGAAAAAGAAAATATAATCAATGAATTTATGTACTGGGATGGGTATGATTATTACAGTAAGCTGGCAGAATCCTCCCAATGGGAAGCGGCAGAATGGATTCCTACAGAAGAAGAGCTGAAAGAGGGAATTGGAATTTCGCTGGAAGAAGCAAAGGCTATTGCGGATGAGAAGGTGAAGGAGCTTCAGATTCCGGATATGGAGCTTGGAGACTGGGAGTACGGACTCTGCCTTTATCAGGAAGGAAGCGGTGAAGATCAGAAGCTTGTGCTCACGGATACCGGCTATATCCTTCATTATACAAGGAAACTGGGAGGAATTCCTATTACTTATACAACAGAACAGGGAGGCGAGCTGTACGGTAATGATATGGGAAGTGAATCAGAAAGCTGGTTATACGAAAAACTGGATTTTTGTGTGACAGAAGAGGGAATCGACAATGTGAAGCTGACCGATCAGTATGATATCGGAAAAATAAAAACAGAAAATGTAAAACTGAAATCCTTTGATGAGATCATGGATATTTATGAAAAAATGATGCTTATTAAAAATGCGGATTATATGGAGAATGCAAAAGATCTCACATACAAAATAGACAGGATCGTATTTGGCTACACACGAATTTATGAACCGCAATCAGACAGCCGTTCAGGTATGCTTGTTCCAGCCTGGGATTTCTTTGGAAGCTATGAAGGAACCTATAAAGAAGGCAAAGAGGAAGGAAGATCAGAAGATTTTCGTGATACGACCAGATATGAAAGCTATCTTACTATTAACGCCATAGACGGCAGTGTGATAGACAGAGGTCTGGGATATTAGAGGAAAAGGGATGAAGAAAGCAGAAAGAGGGAAAAAGCAACAGGACAGATTCTGGCAGTGGTACGTTATGATTTTATGGGATTAAAAAAAACAGGGTGCTTTTGCGGATCTTTCTAAGTGATTTCAAAATGGGTGAATAGATACCGTGAAAAAAAATTAAAAAAATACAAAATTTCTCTTGCAAAATATATCAGGGTATGGTATTATAATTTTCGCTGAGGTCGTCATTAAAAGATAACAGCGAAAATAAGGCTCCATGGTCAAGCGGTTAAGACACCGCCCTTTCACGGCGGTAACAGGGGTTCAAATCCCCTTGGAGTCATTTAAAAAATAAAAAATGAGATTTTCTTTGACTTGATTCCGACATTTGGTGTATAATAGTTTTTGTAAGTGTTACGCGCCGATGTGGCTCAATTGGCAGAGCAGCTGATTTGTAATCAGCAGGTTATCGGTTCGAGTCCGATCATCGGCTTTTTGGACCTTTAGCTCAGTTGGTTAGAGCAACCGGCTCATAACCGGTCGGTCCTGGGTTCGAGTCCC
>JAPFCU010000084.1 GCA_026169535.1 Blautia sp. | reverse complement strand
TCGTTGATAGCAACGATTTCAAATCCTTCTGCTCCAAACATCTGACGGAAAGCCAGACGACCGATACGGCCAAATCCATTAATTGCAACTTTTACTGCCATGATAAATTCCTCCTATGAATTAAATGGTTGATTATGGCGCCTCTCAATTGTTAAGGAAACGTCAACCTGAACATATTGTATCGAATCTCATACAAAAATTCAAGACTATTTTGGAAAAAACATTACAAAAATGGTAAATCTCTGTGCTATAATCGGATCATAATGGATGTAATGGAGGATTTATTATGAAAAACCAGATTTTATGGGACTGTCACATGCATTCCTCTTTTTCAGCAGATTCAAAAACCGATATGGAATTCATGATTCAGGAAGCCATTGTCCGCGGGCTTAAAGGGATCTGTTTCACCGAACATCTGGATCCTGATTACCCGCCTACACCAGACAATCAGATATTTCATCTGGATCTGTCTGCTTATAGAAACAGACTATCCGAATTAAAGGAAAAATACAGGAGGCATATCACTGTAAATTTCGGAATCGAATACGGACTTCAGCCTCATCTGAAGCAAAGATTTGATCAGGAAATGACTCTGTATCCTTTTGATTTTGTAATCGGTTCTTCCCATGTAGTCCATGGCTGTGACCCTTATTACGGCGAATTTTTTAAGAATCGACGGGAATCTGACTGCTACCGGGAATATTTTGAATCTATCCTGGAAAACCTCCGTGTCTTTTCCGATATAGATGTCTATGGTCATATTGACTATATTGTACGGTACGGTCCCAATCAGAATCGTGATTACAGCTATGAAGGCTATCAGGATGTACTTGATGAAATCCTGCGTACTCTGATCCATAAAAATACAGGCATCGAAATCAATACAGGAGGCTATCATTACGGACTGGGAGAACCCAACCCCTGCACCGCTGTGATCCGTCGCTACCGGGAACTTGGAGGAGAAATTATCACCATCGGCGCAGATGCCCACTCTCCGGATAAAATCGCCTTTGCATTTGACAAAGCAGCAGCCGTACTGAAAGACTGCGGTTTCCGGTATTACACCATATTTAAAGGAAGAAAGCCTGAGTTTATCCGTCTGTAGAAACTTGACATTTTATCTCCATCCTTTTAAGATTAAACGTAAACGGAACAGAATTCTTTCCACATATTTTTATATTGCTTTAAATAAACAGCAAAGGAGAAATTATTATGGCAAAAAAAAGACTCCAAAAAAAGAAGGCCGCAGCTGCTGCAAAAACAGAGCAGACACTCAGCACTCCGGTATCCGATACAAAATCTGCTAAAACAGAGCCTGCAAGAGTGGAAACAAAAAAGGTAGAGCCTGTCAAAGTTGAAACGAAAAAAGTAGATCCTGTGAAGATTGAAACAAAAAAAACAGAGCCCGTAAAAGTCGAAACAAAAAAAGCGGAGGCTCCTAAATTATCCGCCCGTCCGGAGGAGGAAGCCGTATATCAGGCACGTCTCAACCGTCATCTGGATGAACTGAAATGGCTTTACTGCGAGCTTTACCAGGATAATCCTTATGTTACCATGCATCTGAATGATCTTCTGGATGGACTGAAAAACTTCTACGATGCACGAACCCCCGAGCTGAAGGTTTCCGATCTTGCCCGCGAAAAAGATCCCACATGGTACAAACGCAATGATCTTACCGGAATGATGATGTATGTAAACTCTTTTGCCAAAACTTTGAAAAGGCTGGAGAGCAGGCTGGATTATGTTCAGGAATGCAATGTAAATTATCTGCATCTGATGCCTCTTCTTTCCTCTCCGAAAGGACGCAGCGACGGCGGCTATGCCGTGGCAGATTTCCGCAGTGTTCAGGAAGAGCTGGGAACCATGGAGGATTTCTCACATGTAACTGCAGAATGTCATAAACGCGGAATCAATGTGTGTCTTGATTTTGTCATGAACCATACCTCAGAGGATCATCAGTGGGCAAAACGCGCCCGCGCAGGTGAAAAAGAATACCAAGATCGTTACTTCTTCTTTGATTCCTATGATGTACCGGAAATGTATGAGAAAACCTGTCCTCAGGTCTTTCCGACAACTGCACCCGGAAACTTCACATGGCTGGAGGATGTGCAGAAGCATGTTATGACCACCTTTTATCCATACCAGTGGGATCTTAACTACCGCAACCCTGTGGTGCTGAATGAAATGATCTTCAACATGCTTTATCTTGCTAATCAGGGTGTTGATATTGTCCGTCTGGATGCGGTTCCCTATATCTGGAAACAGCTTGGCACCAACTGCCGTAATCTTCCCCAGGTACACACCATTGTCCGCATCATGCGTATGATCTGTGAGATCGTATGCCCTGGTGTCCTTCTTCTGGGTGAAGTCGTTATGGCTCCCGAAAAGGTAGTTCCTTACTTCGGTACAGTAGAAAAACCAGAGTGCCATCTTCTTTACAATGTGACCACTATGGCAAGTACCTGGCATACCGTTGCTACAAGAGATGTTTCCCTGCTCCGCCGTCAGCTTGATATCGTAGCCGGACTTCCAAGAGATTATGTGTTCCAGAATTATCTCCGCTGCCATGACGACATCGGCTGGGGACTGGACTATGATTTTCTTGAAAACTTTGGAATCCAGGAAATCCCTCACAAAAAATATCTGAATGATTTCCTTACCGGAAGCTATCAGGATTCCTTTGCACGAGGGGAGCTTTATAATGATGATCCCCGTCTTGGAGATGCAAGACTGTGCGGAACCACTGCTTCTCTCTGCGGTATTGAACGTTTTGGATTTGAAGGAAATGAAGAAGGTGTTGCAAGAGGTATCCGCTACGATATTACGCTTCATGCATTTATGCTTTCTCAGTCAGGTATCCCTGTTATCTACAGCGGTGACGAGATCGGACAGCTGAATGACTATTCTTACAAAAACGATTCTGAAAAAGCTGCTGATTCCCGTTATCTCCACAGAGGAGACTTTAACTGGGATCTGGCAGAAAACCGCCATCGTCCGGAAACCGTACAGGGAAAACTCTTCCCGGTTCTTGACAAGCTGGAAAAAGCAAGAAAAGGGCACAGCGTGTTTAACAGCGATGTGGCATTCCGCACTATTGACACCTGGGATTCTTCTATCCTTGCTCTGGTCCGCGAAAATGACGAGGAAAAATTCATCGGAATCTACAATTTCAGCGAATACGATAAAGTTGCATGGATCAACGAAGAAGACGGCATGTATACAGATCTGATCTCCGGAAGAGAAATGGAGGCAAGAGGCGTTCAGATTCCTGCCTTTGGATGCTTCTGGCTATTAAGGAAAAAATAAAAATATTATTCTGCCAGTTCCCTGACAGCATCTATCCCTCTCTGTATTTCTTCTTCTGTATTAAAATGACTGAAGCTGAAGCGTACCGCCCCCTGTTCAGCAGTTCCCAGTGACTGATGCATCAGGGGCGCGCAGTGCGCTCCTGTTCTTACAGCAATGCCATAGTCCACATACAACGCATCTCCGACCTCACCGGAATCATAATCTCTGATATTCAAAGTTACGATCGCACAACGATTCATCGTACGGAAATCTCCATAAACTTTCACTCCCGGAATATCCCTGACTCCCAGATAAAACTTCTCCATCAATGCCTGTTCTTTTTTTCGAATAGATGTAATTCCCTTTTGATTCAGATAATCAACTGCAGCCCCCAGTCCGGCCAGTCCATGTCCATTGAGCGTCCCCGCCTCCAGAGCAGTGGGCATTTGTGCAGGATGCTTCTTCTCAAAGGTTTTCACTCCGCTTCCGCCGGATTTCAAAGGACGGACATTTACACCTTTTCTCACATACATACCGCCGGTTCCCTGTGGTCCCAGAAGTCCCTTATGACCGGTAAAACACAAAATATCAATGTTCATTTTCTGCACATCAATATCGAATACACCTGCAGTCTGAGAGGCATCCACAACAAACCGGATTCCTCTGTCTCTGGCAGTTTTTCCTATCTGTCTGATATCAATAACATTCCCTGTAAGATTTGATCCATGGGTACAGATAAAGGCTTTGGTATTCGGACGGACTGCTGCCGCAAAGTCCTCCGGATATACCATCCCATACTCATCGCAGGACAGAATTGTCACTTCTACGCCTTTTTCTTCCATTTCATACAGCGGACGAAGTACAGAATTATGTTCCAGAACCGTAGTAACCACATGATCTCCCGGCTCCAGTATTCCTTTGATCGCCATATTCAGGCTTTCTGTAGAATTTAAAGTAAACGCAATTCTGGATGGATCTTCTCCGTGAAAAAAATCAACAATCCGTTCCCGGACCCCATAAATGTTCCGGGAAGCATCAAGGGACGCCTCATGAGCGCCCCTTCCTGCATTTCCCAGAGAGTTCATAGCCTGTACCACTGCATGGATTACCGGTTCCGGCTTATGCATAGTGGTGGCCGCATTATCAAAATAAATCATAACGCTTCTCCTCTGTTCTATATGTTTCCATATTTTATAATTCCATGAAAACTATCTGTTCCACTGTAAGGTTCAGTCTTTCTATTTTCTGCTTATATGCTTCATAATCTTCTGCTGTCATTTTCCAGGCAAGTCCGCAGCCTGCGGTGATCTCTCTTGGAACCGGGATCAGCCGTCCCGGAATTTTATAATCCCCACACTTTTTTTCCATGGACATGGCTGCTGTTGTTGTGGAAAAAGTCAGTACCGCACAGGGAATTTTTTTTCTTATCATGGCTTGATGATCAAAGATGCCTGACCCATTTTTTCAGCGATCACATACATATTCGTCACTGTTCCCACCTGGAGTTTTTCTGAAAGACCATAAAAGTTCAGACAGGTTCCGCATGCAAGGATTTCCACACCCTGAGCCTCCAGACTCTTCAAATCATCCAGTGTAGGAGCATCCTTACAGGCCAGTTTCACACCGCCATTGTAAAACAGAATCGTGGAAGGAAGCTGATCCTGCTGAGAAAGTGCATAGATGTAGCTTTTCATCAGCGCTGTTCCAAGCTCCGGATTTCCTTCTCCCATACATTCTGACGAAATCACCACTACCGTATTCTGACGTCTCCCATCCGGGATACAGGAAATTTCCTGCTTCTGAGTCTCCACGCCTTCTCCTGTAGTTACCTGGATTTCAACACGAAATTTCTTTTCCTCCAGTTTTTCTGAAATCACTGTATATCCGCTGCTCTTTCCCAGTTTTGTCAGATTCTGTACAGCAATCTCATTGTCTACAAATGTTTCTACTGTACCACCCTGTGCCTTCAGCTCTTCTATAACTTTCTTTGTTTTTACTACAGGGATCGGACATACATCTCCTATTGCATCTACTGTCTTTTTCATATTCATTTCCACCTTTCTCTGCTCGCTGTCTGCTTTGGAATAATCGTTTTTAATCACAGATTCCTGAAACAGCTGTTCAATGGGAATCTTTATTTTATACATCTTTGCCGTTCAGCAGTCTTGTCATAAAAGAAGTAACTGGTCCCGGTTTTTCTTTATCCAGAGAACGTGCATAAATATCTCTGATCCATCCGGTGATCACATCAATAAGAACCGGTGCAAAGGTCATCAGAATAAATACCAGAATGATCATACCAAAATCCAATGAACCAAGTGCCAGCAGCTTCTGGAAGATCACTGCCGCTGCAAAGAAAATAAACTGCATTCCATAAATAATCACCTTTCGGTATCGGTTCAAAGGCGCATACACAGTCTTTAAAGCTGCCATATAGTTCCATCCTGTCACAAGAACGCAGGCTGTATTCAGCATATCATTGGAGTGATATACATTTTGACATACCAGCATAATCGTAAATACACAGGAACTGATGGTAATGGCTGCCGGAAATGCATTTAAAAATACATGTCTCAGGAAAGTATGGTCAATTTTGTCGTAATTATTTTCCTGGGCAAGAAGGAAGGTTGGAATTCCCACCGCACAGGCACTGATCAGAGACATCTGGATCGGCTCAAAAGGATACGCATTTCCAAAAAAGATAGTCAGCAGTGACAGCATAACTGAAAACATGGTCTTGATCAGGAACATGGATGCTGCAGTACGGATATTGTTTACTACACGGCGTCCCTGGTTGACAATATGGGGCATCGACGCAAAATTAGAATCCAGAAGCACCACATTTGCAATATTCTTGGCTGCATCACTGCCCTGTGCCATAGCAATACTGCAGTCGGCTTCCTTCAAAGCAAGAACATCATTTACACCGTCTCCTGTCATGGCAACTGTGTGTCCCTGACGTTTCAAAGCCTGTACCATTTGTTTTTTCTGCTGAGGAGTTACACGGCCAAACACGCTGTAATCTGCTACAGCCTTCTGTATATCTTCCTCTGTTTCCAAAGTAGTAGCATCGACATAGCGGTCTGCGTTTTTCAAACCTGCACGTCTGGCAATAGCTGCAACGGTTACCGGATCATCACCGGAGATCACCTTCAGATCCACTTCCTGACTGTCAAAAAACTTCAGCGTATCCGGTGCTTCTTCACGGATCACATCCGTAAGAAGAAGCAGAGCTATTGGTTTCAGCCCTGCAGGAAGCTCAGTTCCTTCAGATGTTTCTGTACTGTGAGCCAGTACAAGAACACGAAGCCCTTCTTCTGCATACTTCTGTGCATACTCTGTAAGCTGCTTGTTCTCATCCGGAAAAAGAAACTGTGCAGCTCCCATAAGATAGGTTCCTTCTGCATGAAATACAGCACCGCTGTACTTTCTGTCTGATGAAAAAGGTATCACGTGCTCACATTCCATGGATGCCTTTGCCGGAAAGCGCCTTCTAAGGGCATTGGCAGTTGCATTTTCGTCCCGCAGCACACTCATCATACTGCACATGATGCGCTCAATCTCTTTAATCTCATCTTTTTCTGTGAGTGTCTCCTGATCTGCTGCTGTCTGAGAATCCTCCACACTTTCATCTTCTGAAGTTTTTTTCTCAGATACTTCACTGTTATCTGTTGATTCTGTGCTGTCCTTTTCCATATTCAGTGAAAAAGGTTCGACGCGTTCTACACGCATACTGCCTTCTGTGATCGTACCTGTCTTGTCCAGACAAAGTGTATCCACTCTTGCCAGTGTTTCAATACAGTAAAGCTCCTGCACCAATGTCTTTTTGTTTGCAAGCACAAGGGCTCCCAAAGTCAGAGCCACACTGGTAAGAAGTACAAGCCCCTCAGGAATCATTCCCAGAACGCCTGCCACCATACTTACAATGGAATCACGGAAACTAACTCCCACCATATAATACTGCTTATAAAAAAGCAGCGCTCCCAACGGAACAATAATGATACTGATCACCTTCAGTATCGCATTTAAGGAATTCCGCAATTCGGAATTGTGACGTTTGAACTCCTTTGCTTCGCTGGTTATCTGGGAAGCATAATTATCCTTTCCTACATGAATGATCTGGCAGCAGGCCTCTCCTGCCGTTACAAAGCTTCCGGAAAACAGTTCATCTCCCTTATTTTTGGGAAGATTATCTGATTCACCTGTCAGCAGGGATTCATTTACCTCCAGACTGCCTTCCAGAATCTTTGCATCTGCCGGCACCTGATCCCCTGTCTTCAGACAGACCAGATCATCCAGAACAAGCTCCTCTGTAGGAACTGTCCACTTTTTCCCTTCTCGGATCACGACAGACTTTTTTGCAGTCAGGATTGCCAGTTTATCAATGGTCTTTTTTGCCCGGATCTCCTGCGCAATACCGATCAGTGTGTTGATGATTATAATACATACAAAAAAAGCATTTTTAAATGACCCTACCATAAGAACCAGCACAAGAAGCACCAGGTTCAGGAAGTTAAAAAATGTCAATGTGTTTTCTTTAATGATCTGTTTATATGTTCTGGTATTTGGATTCTCGTCAGCATTTACCTGTCCGGCTTCAATCCGCTCTTTTACCTGTTCATCTGTAAGTCCAGTCAAGCTTCCACCTCACAATACATTTTCTAATATGCACAATAAGGCTGCGGCAGAAGCTTCCGGTATTTCCTTGCAGCCATACCGTAAAGCGCCTGTGCAGCCTTTTTGATTATTAATATTCTTCTTCGATTTCTTCTTCGTCTTCGTGAATATCAGACTTCGGTTTGGAAAGTCCCTCAATCTCAATATGATTCTTCTGAGCATAATCCCATAAAGCTGCATGGATTGCTTCTTCAGCCAGAAGTGAGCAGTGCACTTTCACTGGCGGAAGTCCGTCAAGTGCTTCCATAACTGCCTTATTAGTAACCTTCATAGCCTCTTCAATAGTCTTTCCAATCACAAGCTCAGTTGCCATACTGCTTGTTGCCACTGCCGCACCGCATCCGAAAGTTTTAAATTTACAGTCTTTAATTACATGGGTCTCATCATCAATGTCAAGAAAAATCCTCATAATATCCCCACATTTCGCATTTCCAACTGTTCCTACCCCGCTTGCATCCTCAATTTCTCCCACGTTTCTGGGATTCTGAAAATGATCCATCACCTTTTCACTGTACATAATTTACTTCCTCCTGTATTTTCGCACAAATATCATATTTCCTGTAGATTCCCATCCTTTATTTTTCAGCCAGGTACGGGAGTTATTTCTGTTTTTTTATAAAATCCTCATAAAGAGGAGACATATTCCTCAGATTCTGAACAATTTCTTTCAGCTTATCCACTGTATAATCCAGTTCTTCTTTCGTAGTCTCTTCGCTGAGTGACAGTCTTAAAGAACCATGGGCAATCTCATGAGGCAGACCAATTGCCAGAAGAACATGAGAAGGATCCAGGGAACCTGATGTACATGCAGATCCGCTGGAGCCACAGATTCCGCATCCATCCAGCATCAGCAGAAGAGATTCTCCCTCAATAAATTGAAAACTCACATTTACGTTATTTGGAAGACGTTTCACCGGATCTCCATTCAGTTTCACATAAGGAATTTCTGATGTAATCCTGCTGATCAGATAATCTCTCAGTTCTATTTCTTTTTCCGCACGCTCCTCCATAGTTCTTGCCGCACGGTCCGCAGCAACGCCATAGCCTACGATGCCCGGAACATTTTCGGTTCCTGCACGGCGTTTTCTTTCCTGTGCGCCTCCATGAACAAAAGAACGGATTTTTACACCCTTACGGATATAAAGGAAACCGATTCCTTTCGGTCCGTTGATTTTATGTGCGCTGGAGCTGAGCATATCGATATTGCATTCATCTACATCAATTGGCAGCTGGCAGAAAGCCTGAACCGCGTCTGTATGAAAAAGTATCCCGTGCTCTCTGGCAATCATTCCAATTTCTTTGATCGGCTGGATGGAACCAATTTCGTTATTTGCAAACATCACAGAAATCAGGATGGTTTCCGGTGTGATTGCTTTTTCCAGATCTTCCAGACGTACGATTCCGTTTTCATCTACATCAAGATAAGTGATCTTCGCCCCTCTTACCTTTTCCAGATATTCACATGTATGGAGAATAGCATGGTGCTCTATCTTTGTTGTAATTATGTGATTACCCTTACCCTTATATGCCTCAAACGCTGCTTTCAGCGCCCAGTTGTCGGCTTCTGATCCACCTGCGGTAAAATAAATTTCTTCTGTTTTTGCATTCAGTACTTCTGCAATACGGTGCCTTGCTTTTGTTACTGCCGCTTTTGTCTCCGCTGCAAAATCATATACACTGGATGGATTTCCATAATATTCTGTAAAATAAGGCAGCATGGCATCTACAACCTCTGGAGCTGTTTTTGTGGTAGCTGCATTATCCAGATAAATCAATTTATTCATAATTCTTATCCTCCTGCTATGATAAAATGTATTACATTCTCTCTTCCTGTTTTTTTCTGCTCTCTTCTATCAGCTGATTCAGCATCAAAGTGTCTACAGCCTGTGTAATACTGTCATTGATTCGTTTCCACACAAACTTCGCAACACAGATATCTTTTGTCTCACAGGTTTCTTCTGGTGAGGTTCCTGCACACTGAGCTGCATCCAGACCGCCCTCCAGAACGCGCAGGATATCTCCTACAGATATATCTTCTGCCGGACGTCCCAGACGATATCCGCCGCAGGCGCCGCGAGTACTTTCCACAAGTCCTGCCCGCTTCAGTTTTCCCATCAGTTGTTCTAGATAGCTGACAGAAATATTCTGTCTTCCGGCAATACTCTGTATCGAAACAGCCTCTGTCTGACTAAATACACCCAAGTCTATCATAGCGCGAAGCCCATAAATTGCTCTCGTTGACAGCTTCATCTGTTCACCTCTTTTTAATTCCCAGTATTTTTGTCGGAATTACTGTAATTACAGTAACAGATAGCAGGCGTTCTGTCAAGGCTATTTTTTGCATATACTAACAAAAAACATCCAGGATCTTATATGTCAAAACAAATTTTTTTTAAGGGAACCTTTATCCTGACATGTGCCGGGCTTATGAGCCGGGTCATAGGGTTCTTCTATAGGATATTCCTTTCTCATACAATCGGTGCACAGGGACTTGGACTTTATCAGCTGATCATGCCTTTGCAAAATCTTGTACTGGCATTTACCGTTTCCGGCATCCAGACATCCCTTTCCCGTCTGATCGCCTCCCGATTAGCCTTAAAAAAAGAGCCTGATGCAAAAAAAATATTCTGTACCGGAACATTTATGTCCTTCTCTCTTTCTTCTTTCGCTGCATGGATTTTATATTTCAATGCATCTTTTTTTGCTGTGCAGATTTTGAAGGAGCCCCTTACCGAATCTCTGATCAAGATTCTTTCTTTTCAGTTTCCTCTGATTGCTCTTCATTCCTGTATAAACAGCTATTATTTTGCAGAAAAAAAAACCGGAGTTCCCTCCGGTCTCCAGCTTATGGAACAGATCATCCGAGTAAGCTCCTCCTGGATTCTGTTTCAGATCTTTCTTTCAAAAAATATTCCTGTCACTGCTGCTATTGCTGTAGGCGGATCTCTTATTTCTGAAATTTTTTCTGCTGCAGCAGGGCTTCTTCTTATTGGACTGCGTTTTTCCGGTAAGAAAACATCCTTTTTTACTTCCTTATCCTTTGTGGGAGAAATTTTCCACACAGCTCTCCCCCTGACACTGAATCGAATACTGCTGACTCTCCTTGGAAGCATAGAAGTGATCCTGATTCCGCAGCAGCTTCAGGCCTATGGTCTTTCCGGTCCTGATTCTCTGAAAATATACGGCATTTTTACAGGAATGGCGCTCCCTCTGATTCTGTTTCCATCTACTGTAACAAATTCCGCTTCTGTTATGCTGATGCCTTCCATAGCGGAAATGCAGGCGCTTGACTGCAAAGAACGAATCCGCAGCACAGCATTAAAAGTCTGTACTGGCTGTATGACTCTTGGTATTCTGTGTACGGCATTTTTCTTTCTCCTTGGTCCATTTCTGGGGATTTTGTTATTTAAAAATCCTTCCGCAGGACTTTATATCCGCACACTGTCTTTTATTTGTCCTTTTCTTTATGCAAATACCGCACTGACCAGTATTCTGCATGGACTTGGACGTACTACCCGTTCCCTGGTTCACAACACAACAGGAATTCTTATACGAATTTCTTTTGTCCTGTTTCTCATTCCTGTAATAGGAATCAAAGGATATCTTTACGGAATCCTGATAAGTGAAATGCTTCTCAGCTGCCTTCATATTTTTGCTCTGCACAGGGAGATTCTCTATCGACAATAAAACAAGAATCGTTTATAATCATAGCAGAGAAATATCATATGTCCAAATACATGGACGCGAGGAGGAAATTATGAGTTTTTCATTTATCAAGAAACTGCCCACACCGGAAGATATACGTGGAGAATATCCTGTTGATGCTTCTATACAGGCATTAAAAGAAAAAAGAGACCAGGAGATCCGCGATGTATTTACCGGAAAGTCTGATAAATTTCTTGCCATCATCGGTCCCTGCTCTGCAGACAATGAAGATGCCGTAATTGATTATCTTTTAAGGCTGCGGAAGGTTCAGGATAAAATCGCTGACAAAGTACTGATCATCCCAAGAGTTTACACAAATAAACCCCGCACTACCGGCGAGGGCTATAAAGGTATGGTACATCAGCCAGACCCGGAGAAAAAGCCAAATATGCTGGCAGGACTGGTGGCTATCCGTAAAATGCACATCCGCGCCATCCAAGAAAGCGGTTTTACCTGTGCCGATGAAATGCTTTATCCGGAAAATTACCGTTATCTTTCTGATCTTCTTTCCTACGTTGCTGTAGGAGCGCGTTCTGTCGAAGATCAGCAGCACCGCCTCACAGTCAGCGGTATGGATGTTCCGGCCGGAATGAAAAATCCTACCAGCGGAGACTTCAGTGTAATGCTGAATTCTGTTACTGCTGCTCAGGGATCTCATCGCTTTATTTACAGAAGCTGGGAAGTAGAAACAACCGGAAATCCTCTTGCACATACTATTTTGCGGGGAGCAGTTAATAAACATGGGGAAGCAATCCCCAATTATCACTACGAAGATCTGAAACTTCTCTGGGAAAAATATCAGGAAAAAGATTTAACAAATCCTGCCGTGATCGTCGATACCAATCACTCTAATTCCAACAAACAATATGAACAGCAGATTCGTATTGCCAAGGAAGTACTGCACAGCCGTCTGGTTGACCCTGAGCTGAAATCACTGGTAAAAGGTCTTATGATCGAAAGTTATATCGAACCGGGAAACCAGAAAATCGGAAAAGAACACATCTACGGAAAATCTATTACAGATGCCTGTCTTGGATGGGAAGAGTCCGAAAAGCTGCTTTACACCATCGCTGAAATGTGCTGATAACAGCAGACCGATGATTCTCTCTTCAGAATCCCGAGCCTGTCAGCAAAAAATTATTTTGTCTTATAGACCGGATGCAGACTGCCAGATCATTCTGCATCCGGTTTCATATCTGCGAAGCATTTAACTTTTTCCATTATCCGCTGTAAAATCCCTGTCCCTTTAACTTCTTGGATGTGCTTTCATATAAACATCTCTCATTTTTACAGGATCCAATCCCAGATAAATCTGCGTGGAAGAAATATCCGAATGTCCTAGCATTTCCTGCACACTTTTAACATCTGCCCCATTCTGCAGCATATGGACTGCAAAGGAATGACGAAGCGTATGAGGCGTAATATCTCTGTGGATTCCCGCTGATTCCGCATATCCCTTCAGCACTTTCCAAAACCCCTGTCTGCTCATAGCTTTCCCTGAACAGTTGGTAAACAGGGCTGTTTCTTTTGTATCTTTTACAAAAACCTTTCTTGCTTTAGCCATATACTCTGTAAGTGCAGTTTTACTCATATTTCCAATAGGAAGTACTCTCTCTTTTTCGCTGTCATGACAGATTACATATCCAAAGCTAAGATTAACATCTTCTGTCTGAAGCTTCAGAAGTTCACTGACGCGCATTCCTGTCCCATAAAGCAGTTCCAGCATTGCCTTATCCCTCATGCCTTTTCCCGTTTCTGGATTCGGCTGCCTCAGCAGACGGTCTACCTCCTCCACCGTAAGAAATTCCGGCGTTTTTTTCTGCAGCTTTGGTGCTTTCAGTCCTTCTGAGGGATCTTCATAAATCATCCCCTTCTTAAATAAATAGTGAAAAAAGGCTCGTATAGACGCAGTGCTTCTGGATATTGTTGATGACGCAAACTCTGCTTTTTTCATCTCATTTAAATAACTTTTTAAATCAGCTTCTGTTATCTCTTCTATATTTTTAAGTCCTGCCTCTTCGAAATATACAGCCATTTTTTTTAAGTCCCGTCTATAAGAAAGCACTGTGTTTCCGGAATTATTTTTCTCTCGGTGCAGATATTCTATAAACTGGTTGATCAAGTATTCCATTCTTCTACTTCCTTTTTATTCAGGATTTATCTTCTAAGTCTCTGATATGATTTTCTCTTATGATATGTGCAACATTATACACTGTATTTCCCTCAAATCAAAGTCCTTTTCTGTCACAAAATATCAGCTGTTCCAAAGATATTAAGACTTTTCATTAAAATCTCCATTATCGGCGGATTACACCATATCTCAAGAACTATTCCTCCAGCATACAGGACTCCGCACAAAAGGATTTTGACAAAATATTTCGAAATTTCTGCAGGAAATAATCCATGATTTTTCCATATTTCCGCAGACTGCTCATAAACCATTTTCATAAGATAAAAATAACACGGAAAATACAGAATGTATTGAGGAAACATTGCCCCTATCCCTATAATCCCCCCCTGGAGACCAAATTGAAGAATAGATGCTGTCATAAGAAAACCGGTCTGGAAACCTATGAACACAATTTCTACTACCGAAAATGTGACTCCAAATACAGAAAGACCGCAAAAGGTCGGTATTAGAAACTGACTTCCTCTTATTTTTAAAACGTGAACTATATACTTTTGTCGTTCCAGATTCTTATTTGCAAATGATGTCAGAAGGTAAATGGAAGCCGCTGTTTTTTGACTCCAGTCATATTTCCAGGCCAGATTAGGCAAAATCACACCTGTCAAAAAACCCACCAGAAAAAGGCCATATACTGGAAGAATTCCCTTTTTATATAATCCCAGCTTTTTTTTCATTCTCTCACCCTGTACCATTTTACTGATCCAGCAGCAAAAATATGTCTGCCGTCAACAGACTATTTATTTACACCACGCAAAAAGCCGTGTGAAATTTCTTTCACACGGCTTATATACTTCATAAAAAGAACCTTTTACAGTACATCATCTGCCAGAATTATTTTGCATAATCTACAGCTCTGCTCTCACGGATCACATTAACTTTAATCTGACCTGGATATTCCAGTTCAGCCTCAATCTGTTTTGCAATATCTCTTGCCAGCAGAACCATATCAGCATCTGTCACATGTTCCGGTACTACCATAACACGAATTTCCCTGCCTGCCTGAATAGCAAATGACTTATCCACACCTTTAAATTCGTTGGTGATATCTTCCAACTGTTTCAACCTGTTGGTATATGTCTCCAGCGTCTCTCTTCTTGCACCTGGTCTCGCAGCGGAAATTGCATCTGCCGCCTGTACAATACATGCAACCAGAGATTCGGGCTCAACATCGCCATGGTGGGATGCTACTGTATTGATCACAACTGCAGTTTCTTTATATTTCTTGCAAAGATCTACACCAATCTGAATATGAGAACCTTCTACCTCGTGATCAATAGATTTACCGATGTCATGAAGAAGACCTGCACGTTTTGCCATACGAACATCTACACCAACTTCACCAGCAATAATTCCAGAAAGCTGTGCAACTTCAATAGAATGCTTCAGAGCGTTCTGTCCATAGCTGGAACGGAATTTCATACGGCCCAGAAGTTTCAGTAATTCCGGATGGATTCCATGCACACCAACATCCATAGCAGCATTTTCACCATCTTCACGAATCTGTGCTTCCACTTCTTTCTGCGCTTTTTCCACCATTTCTTCAATTCTTGCCGGATGGATACGCCCATCTACAATCAGCTTCTCAAGAGCAACTCTTGCCACTTCTCTTCGAATCGGATCAAATGCAGAAAGAACAACAGCTTCAGGAGTATCATCAATAATCAGATCAACACCTGTCAGTGTCTCCAACGTACGGATATTTCGACCTTCTCTTCCAATGATTCGGCCTTTCATTTCATCACTTGGCAGCTGTACAACAGAAATTGTTGTTTCTGACACATGATCTACCGCACATTTCTGAATAGCATTAACAACATATTCCTTTGCTTTCTTTCCTGCTTCTTCCTTGGCGCGATTCTCAAGTTCTTTATAGAGTCTTGCCACATCCACCTTAACATCATCTTCTACAGTTTTCAGCAGTTCGTCTTTTGCCTGTTCGGAGGTCAGACCGGAAATTCTTTCCAGTTCCTGTACTCCCTTCTGTTCAAGCTCTTCTACTTTCTTTTCTCTCTTCTGCAATTCAGCAGCTTTTGCTGTGCATTCAGTCTCACGTTTCTCTACGATATCCGCTTTTTTATCTACAGATTCTTCCTTTGATAAAACACGTCTCTCGTATTTCTGCAGCTCATTTCTGCGTTCCTTGGTTTCTTTCTCCAGTTCGTTTTTAGTGCGGAGAGATTCTTCCTTCACTTCCAATAAAGCTTCTCTTTTTTTCGTTTCAGCAGTTTTTAAAGCTTCATCTATGATGCTTCTTGCTCTGTCTTCTGCTGTGCCGACAACCTCGGCATCTTTCTTTGCCTTATTCTCGACAGCCAACTTGCAAGTAAGAGGAACCGCAATAAGCAGTGCGACCACTACAGCGACAATTACACTTATAATGATAGTTGTCACAGGAGCACCTCCTTATTTAGTTTTCATTGTACAAATACAATAATACAAGTTTAGCTGTTTTTGATAAATCTGTCAAGTTTTTCTACCTATTTGTTGCCATAATTTTTACAAAAGGTGATTTCCATTTCCTCCAGCACGGAAGAAATCTCTCCGGCACGAAATCCTCTTCTGGAAAGAAATCCGTAAAGACGCCTCATCTCTTTCTCATCTAATTCTGATCCGGCTACACAACGCTTCTCTACAGTGCGTTTCAAAAGCTGGTGTTCATCTGGAGTTTCTATTTCACATACTGTATTCCAGGCTGCTTCCGCAATATCTCTGCCGATTCCCCGGGAATACAGCTCCTGAAATATCTTCTGTCTGCTTTTTTCATGGATACGATATGTAATAAAATTGACCGCATAACGATCATCATTGATATATCCGAAATCTTTTACATATTCAAGCGCATCCTTTACTGCTTCCCCGGAAAATCCAGCCTGCTCCAAACGTTCTGTAAGACCTTTCTCCGTCCGATCCATTCGCTCCAGCAGTTTCATAGCTTTTCTGCGCGCCTGCTTCTGTTCTTCCTGTCTCTCTGTCATGATCATTCTTTATAAAAGATTGTCCTCTTTTTCAGAAAGAGTTTCTGTTCCTTCTTCCAGTCCCTGCGCTTCATCCTCAGGAAGAAGATGATAGCAGATCCTTACCTGTTTCTCAATTTCTTCACAGATCTCCGGATGATCTTTGAGGAATACTTTAACATTTTCACGTCCCTGACCTATTTTTTCACCTTTATAAGAATACCACGCTCCGCTTTTATTAACTACAGAACATTCTGCTGCCAGATCCAGGATTTCTCCCTCTCTGGAAATTCCTGTACCAAACATGATATCAAACTCTGCCTGTTTAAACGGAGGAGCAACTTTATTTTTTACAACCTTTACTTTGGTATGACTGCCTACCATGTCTCCGCCCTGTTTCAGGGTTTCTCCTCTTCTTACATCAAGTCGTACTGATGCATAGAATTTCAACGCCCGACCGCCGGTTGTGGTTTCCGGATTTCCAAACATCACACCTACTTTTTCACGAAGCTGGTTGATAAAAATAACCACGCAATTGGATCTGCTGATCACTGCCGTAAGCTTACGCAGAGCCTGGGACATCAGTCGTGCATGAAGTCCCACATGACTGTCTCCCATCTCTCCTTCAATTTCTGCTTTCGGCACAAGTGCAGCTACAGAGTCTACGATCACAATGTCTACTGCGCCGGAGCGTACCATTGTCTCTGTAATTTCCAGTGCCTGTTCTCCATTATCAGGCTGTGAAATATAAAGATTATCGATGTCTACACCAATGTTTTTGGCATAAACCGGATCCAGCGCATGCTCTGCATCAATAAATCCTGCTATTCCGCCTCTTTTCTGAACTTCTGCCACCATATGGAGGGCAACGGTTGTCTTACCACTGGATTCCGGACCATAGATTTCAACAATACGTCCCTTAGGCACGCCACCTACTCCAAGGGCAATATCCAATCCTAAAGATCCTGTAGGAACTGCTTCTACATGCATATGTGCTCCTGATTCACCGAGCTTCATTACAGATCCTTTTCCGTACTGTTTTTCAATATGTCCCAGCGCTGCTTCCAGCGCTTTCTGCTTTTCTTCATTTACCATCCTGCAGTTTCTCCTTAATCTCTTATTCCAAAAGTTCCAAACCTATGTTCGTGTTTTCTTCTTACATGCTATTATATATTTTCCTTATTGTCAAGTAAAACTTTTCGACAATCCTCTATCCACACTATCCATATTTTCCATATAAAAAAACCAGTTCCATACGAAAAACGTACAGTCTGGTCTTTCTTACTTTATTATTTTCTTTTTCCGGAAACACTTATAAGAAGCAGAATTCCGGCTGCAAAAATAAAAATACTGATAAACTGAGAAGTAGACAAAACCCCCACACTTCCCCGTATCAGATCTCCTCTGAAAAATTCAAGGCAAAATCGTCCAATGCTATAAAATATCATATAGAATGCAGCTACCTGCCCATCTGATTTTTTATGTCGGGCAATATAAAGAAGCACAGCAAAATGTACGAAATCAAGAATGCTTGAATAGATCTGTGTAGGCACAAGCGCTATGTCATTTGGTGCAAAATCCGAATTATGAAATGTAACAGAAAGCCATCCCTCTGTTTCTTTTCCGTAACAGCAGCCGGCCAGAAAACAGCCAATACGCCCAAATCCCTGGGCCAGAGCTACCGAAGGCATCATAAGGTCAAAATATTCCAGAAAACAGATTTTCTTTATATGACAGTACAGCCAGCCGGCAAAAATCCCTCCCAGAATACCTCCATAAACAACAAACCCATCTGCCATTGTCCATAAGATAAATCCCGGATCTGAAACAATCTCACTCCATTCAGTGATCCAAAACAGAATTTTTGCTCCCAGAAATCCTCCCAGAAGACACCACAACATACTAAAGAAAATATGTTCTGTATCTAATTTAAGCTTTCGTGCCCGATACTCTGCAGTTCCCCATCCGGCCAGTACTCCTATGGCGATCATCAGCCCATAGCCATATACTGTAAACGGCCCGATCGTAAGAAGTTCATTTTTCATGGGAATCCCTCCAGTCTTTCCATATAGTAAGCATTTTTTTATTTCCCAGATCATTCAGCCATAGATTTCCTGAAGCAGAGCATTCTCCGCACACATCCATGCCCAGAATTCTTCTTCTGCCAAAAACCTCTCTCAGATATTCCTCCAGATCCATCAGTTTCATATCCCCCTGACTCCAATCTGTAGAAGCATCCTCCGGACACAATACATCCTTATCTACAGAAACATAAACCGGCAGTCCCTCCGGCAGATTCCGAAAAAAATTCAGCAGAGTCTCTTTTTTTTCTGTTCTGAGGAGTTCTCTTGAAAGGAACCGGATCTGTTTACCTGAAACAGGTTCCGTCTGGTCAAAAGATGCCTGATCCGGTCCTGCCAGGATCAGCTCACGAAGAAAAGGAAGTGTCTCAAGAGCCTCGGCCGCCCATCCTCCACAGGATAACAGTCCTCCAAAAGCCGGAGGCTGCATATCTGTATGATTGTCAAATAAAAGAAGACAAAAAGGCTCCTGAATCTTTTTCAGCCACAACAGACTTACATAATGATAGTTTCCGGAATCCAAAAAGTGTATTCCCCTTACCGGATACGCTCTGATAAAATCTTCCAACGTTTCCTGTGCCTCATTGTCACAATAACAGTTACATCCGGAAAGCTCCTGTACCTCCACCCATGAAACACTTTCCTCCTGATAAAACTGCTGCTCCTTATATGTTCCTGTAAAATCCATTAAAATAATATCATTCTTTTTTTTCATAAAGTCATCTTACCACGAACAGGTTTTCCATGCAAGTCTCCCGTTCTTCAGTATATTTTAATATACAGGAATCCCTTCCACTAAAAACACCGGGAACGCTGCATACAGCATTCCCGGTGTTCTGTCATTGATCTTCGATAAAATTACGCTCTGTTCTGTTGATCTCAGGCTTTGTCAATAGATCCGAAAAGTTCCATTTTTTCTTTTACAGTAGCCTTGATTGCTTCGAATCCAGGAGCCAGAAGTTTACGTGGGTCATAGCCCTTGCCCTGCTGGTCTTTTCCTGCTTCGATATACTGACGTGTAGCTTCTGCAAAGGAAAGCTGGCACTCTGTGTTTACGTTGATCTTGGAAACACCAAGGTCAATTGCTTTCTTGATCATGTCAGCCGGAATACCTGTACCTCCGTGAAGTACCAGAGGCATATCTCCTGTAAGCTGCTGGATAGCATCCAGAGTCTCAAAGCTTAATCCAGCCCAGTTTTCCGGATATTTTCCGTGGATATTACCGATTCCTGCTGCAAGGAAATCAATACCAAGATCTGCGATCATCTTGCATTCCTTAGGATCTGCACATTCACCCATACCTACAACGCCGTCTTCTTCACCACCGATAGAACCAACCTCTGCCTCCAGAGACATTCCATGGTCTGCAACGATCTTAACCAGTTCTTTAGTTTTTTCTACGTTCTCTTCAATCGGATAATGAGAACCGTCAAACATGATGGAAGTAAATCCTGCTTCTACGCATTTCAGGCATCCTTCGTAGCTGCCGTGATCCAGATGAAGGGCAACAGGAACTGTGATATTCAGCTCTTCGATCATTCCTTTTACCATACCTACAACGGTCTTATATCCAGCCATGTATTTTCCTGCACCTTCGGAAACACCAAGGATAACCGGAGAATTATTTTCCTGTGCTGTCAGCAGAATAGCCTTTGTCCACTCAAGGTTGTTGATATTAAACTGTCCTACTGCATAATGACCTGCTTTCGCTTTTTTCAGCATTTCTGACGCGTTTACTAACATGATAAATTCCTCCTAATCTTTCACGGGAAAAAGCTTTTGGCTTTCCCTAAATACAACTTTAGTTTACCAGATTACAGCGGATTCGTCTACTATTTTGTTGATTTTTCACGAACCTGTCGCTCTGTGATATTTTTCCGTAAGCGTTTCCAGAAGAAGGTCTGAGGTTCTCTCTTCTGTCATAGAAGGGGTCTGCGAATCCAATCTTACGAGGTCTTCTTCTATTTCCTCCAAAAGCTCCTTATCTGCCCCCATCCGAGCCGCTGTATTTTTATATATCTCCCTGCTGCGTATGTTATATACAGCCAAAAGATACGTTTTCAGACGCTTCCTTTCATGTCCTGCTTCATATGCTTTTTCAAAATATTCCAATGCCTTTTCCATCTGAAAAAGATAACTGTATGCACATCCCAGATTATGACAGATGCTTTCCTCCAAGCCATCTCTGAAAGTATTCAGGTCATCTCTTTCCAACAGTTTCTGATACACCTGTATGGCATGCACATACATGCCGTTTTCCATCAGGGCATCTCCTTTTTGTTTTTCCCGTACGGGAACGGATTCCCGATCAAGTCTCTGGATTCTGCCATTCAAAATTTTCAGTTCTTCATATGTCAGATAATTAATTTCCTTAAACACAGGGTAAAGGATATCTTCTGCACTGCTGAATTTTCCAACAACTGTCCTCAGCTTAGCTGCAAGACGTCCAAGATTCAGTTCATTCTGGATCCAGTCGCAAAGATCCTTATTTATGATAGTTTCATCTATCAGATACAGATTGTGATACAGATAATAGCACAGTTCCTCCAGAGTATAGATATTCGTACTGATATTTTCGATAAAATACGGCGAATCTGCTTTTTTCGTCTGGCATAAAATATATCCGCTCAAAAGTCTTCCTCCCTTACCACTGTACAATCTCCTCCCAAACCTTTCCGCTTGACGGGAACATCTCACCAAACCCCAGGTCTTTTACCGTAATCTGACATTCTTTTCTTGAAATATACTGAAGTTTCAAAGATATACGTGTTGTTTTATTTGGACGTTTTGGAATCCCCGGAAGCAGCATACCCATTCGTTTTTTTTCGGTTTCTCCCATAGTTCCCACCACAAAGACCAGTTCTTCCGTATTGTCCAGGATCAGTTCGCAGGAAGCTTTGCATTCATACCAGTTTGTGCCGGCTTCAAGAAGAGGATAGTAAACCGGAGCTCCCATTACTCGCATTTCCATTCCTACATCTTTTACAACCAGGGAACTTCCCAGATACCGGTATCCTTTCAGTCTTCTGTGAATACATTTTTCTGCACCGGCTCCGCATGCACCTGCTGCAAAAAGGTTATTCCCATAAAATACTTTTCTCTTCTGATAACAAAGAAGTTTTACTGATTTCACCGCCCATTCCTGGTCAAATCCTTCGCCATTCATCTGAATGCTGGAATAAAGCTCTGTTCCCAGTGTTTCTTTTATAAATTTATAAAAATCTTCGTCCCTCTCTTCCGGCAGTTCTCTCAGAGATGCTTCTATAGGATTCACCAGCCTTACAAACACCGGTTTTGTTCCTGAACTCATTGCCAGTTTACGGAACAGCACCCTGTCTTTTTTAAAACTGTACCATCCCACGCTACGGTTCCAGGTCTCTATCTTCTGAGTCAGAACATAATAGTAAAAGCTTTCTTCATAATCTAAAAGGCTGAATTTTTCCTCTTCGATTCCCAGAAATTCTGCTGCCTTCTGAAGGTTCTTCACCTGGATTGAATCCATAGTCTCCATAGTGACTGTAAGGTATTTTATATTTTTTTCTACCTCCGAAACACCCAGAAACTGCAGCATTCCCTTCAAAAAATACCCCAGAAGCTCCCAGGGCTCTTTCTGGTCTCCGGCAACCTGGATTTTTTCTTTGCTCATGGAAATGTGATAGAGATCTTCTACTAAAAATCCACCTTTCTCTCTGGCAAAATATTCTGCTTCCAGTCCAATACAGTAATCTCCCTGATCTGCCCGTCTGCACAGGCAGGTAGGTGTTTCATAAAGGCTGCTTCCCACTTTTACCGGAAGAGAACGGGATTCCTCCGCCTTCCGGTCATAATAACAGATCTGCGAATATTTTTTTCCAAGGTCAATTCCAATAATCAAATCCCGTGTCTCGTTCATTCTTCCTGTTCCTTTTCTATGGTAAACATTTCTTTTACATATTGCTCCTGGCAAAGATACTGTTTTACCCCGTCATTAACTTCTTTTGTCTTATCCAGGCGTCTTGCAGAAAGAATCCTGTTTAAAAGCTGATACTTGCTTCCCGGTGTTCCTTCTACTTTTTTCATAGTTACTGTACGTTCTGCCGTTTCTTTTACCTCTCCATTTCTTTCAATACGGAAATAATAATGCAGCGTTTCTCCATAAAATAATGTAAAAGTCTTAACAAAAATCCCCTGATAAATATTACGGACAGGCTCACTTTTATATTCCCGTGCTTTTCCCAGACCGGCATCCAGTGCATAATACAAGGTAACCTTTGCATCCGGATGCCCATGGCATTCTACAAATGTTTTGTCATCCAGCTGCCATGGACTGAGGAGTTCCGGCGGCAATCTTCGGAAAAATCCGAATTCCATATGATTTTTGGCACAGTCTTCCAAAAATGTTTGAATCATTTCCCGGTATTTTTCACTCAGTTCCTTTTCTTTCGACAGTTCCATAAAAAGAGCCAGCCTGCAGATTCTATTTAACGGCCACCTGTTTTCCCATGCATATTCCAGACGTTCCCGTATAAAACGTGTCATTGGATATTCCTTAACAAAGATTCCATAAGCTACCTGTGTCAGGTATGCACCTATGATTCGTTCTTTGCCGGACTGCTTTACATAGGATTCCAGAACAGCCTCTCCCTCTTTCCTGTAATCAGAAGAAAAAATCAAAAGTGAAAGAATCCGCTCCTCCAGATCATAGGTATCCATTTCAAAGCCTTTTGCACTTTTCCATATGGAGAGCAGCTCATCTATCGGTCCAAACCGATATAGCATCAGATAATGAAGGATTACTTCATCATACTTGCCCTGCCGGTAAACTTCCGAAGCAAGAGCCAGAAGTTCATCATCTTCTGTCATATCTGCCTTCAGTATCATGCGGCTGGTAAGTTTCAGCAAACACCCCAAATCCAATCCTTCATATCCGTATTCTTCCACAAGCGCCATTGCCTGGCGGAACATCCTGCGGCCGATCAGCACTTCCAATAGTTTTGGACGGTCAACTGCTATATATTTTCTATAATCCATTTTCTGAAGATAATGATCCAGCTCATCTCCCTGCACATTTTCCGCATAATAGTCAAGCAGCCGTTTTCTTATTTTATCTTTATATTGGTCTGAATAAGCCGGAGAATCTGTGATTTTACAAAAATATTCCAGATTCTCCTCATTCATTCCCGTTTTTTCACAGTGATGGAGCAGTACTCCCGGTTCCTCTGTCCCAAGTTTTAATACCTTTAAAACCGCAGCCTTGTCATCGTTAAGTTTTTTCAGGTTATAATGGATTGTAGAAGCATATCTGCGCTGCTTATCATCCTGAAAAAGAATCACGGCATCTTCCGTATAGATTCTTGGATATGCCACACCTTTTACACATGGATAAATTTCTTCTTTCTTCATCTGACTGTGACAAACAATGACCTGACGGATTTTTTTATCATCACAGTAAAGCCGGCAGGTAAACAAGTTTCGTGCAAGCAGCTCTGCATCTGATGTATTTTGCGGATCAAACAAAAATTCCTGATAGAGAACCGCATAATTTTCATCCATCTGTCCTTCCGCCAGCTTGCGTCGGGCAAATTTTTCCATTGTTTCCTTATAGCCTTCGTAGATCAGAGGCTCCTTTTCCTTATATGTGATCACGCTTGCATATACAAAAGCACGCCTGCTGTCCCCAAGTGTTTTATCATTATAATTAAAATACATTAAAAGTGGTTTGGGAAGCTCTCTTTGATAAGTGATATCCATTGTTTCCACATAATATTCATAAAGTCTGGTAAGCCTGAGACCCTGCTGTACTGCCAGAGAAAACCACCGAAAATACTCAGTTTTCCTTGGATTTCCCTTCATAATATATTTACAGATCGCCTCCAGCACATCTTCTGAAGGAAACTGTTCGTATCCTGCCTCCAGAGCATGATAAAGACTTCCTGAAAAGTTCTTTTCGTAACCGGAAAGATAAGCAAGACGCATAACCAGTTCTTCTGTGAGAAGTTTCCGTCTTCCTGCAAACCGAAATACCTGAATCCAGAAAGGACTAAGTCTGTGGAACAATGAAATATCTCTGCTGATCCACTGCCATGCCTCCATATATAAAAGCGGACTGGTACATCCTCTCTCAAACTGCTCCTCCATCATAAAAATGGCTTCGGACGGAAGCTTTTTATATCCGCCGTCCATCTGGATCAGAAGCCACAAAAGCTGAAAGCTATCTGCTTTCTGCATATGAAAATTCTGGATTCTCCATACTGCCTGCGTTTTATCTCTATACAGTCCTGTTACACTGCAAAGATACAGGTAAATACCCGCAAGCTCCAGCTCCTCCCTGGAAAACTCCTTATTCTCATATTTTTTCAGAATTTCAACAGCTTCTGTGTCTTTACCTTCCAGATGATCGATATATGCTTCATACATTTGATAATCCGGATAATCACATCCTGAGGCATGAAGCTGATTCAAAATAAAATGGCTGCTCCCGGTCCAGGTGTTAAAATCCATTCTGCCTTCCCGATATTCCAGATAATCTTTTATCAATGCAATTCTGTGGCGCTTTTCTTCTGCCCGTACATCTACTCTTACACGAGGTCCCCGGGAAGCCATTACCTCATACACAAGTTTCTGATAAGGACTGCTCACTATGATCTGCCCAACCTGGTTTCCCTCTTTAAGCCGGTCTGCATGAAGCACATATTCGATATGACAGGTACTTCCGATAAAATCCTCCTGGGTTACTACATGATGTTCTACCTCCAGGAAGTCACCTACTGATTCTATATCAAGCCTTAAATGTCCCCAGCCGCTCCTTTGGATATCAAAGGATTCCTGTATTGACTCTGCAAGCTCATAAAATTCATTTTTCACAGTTTTCAGTGAAATTGAAACAGGCTCCTTCTCCTTCAGTGCAATAAAAAATTCTTCCAGATGCTGGTATGTAACAGGCTGCTGTGAAAGTCCCATAAAAAGAGCTTTTTGTTTTTCTTCTGCCTGATCCATCATTGCAGAAAAACAACTGCCGGTAAAAAGGTGATATGCTTTTCGGAAATCTTTTTTGGCTGTCTTCCGAAAGTTCTCCATATCGTTTAATTCTCCTGCGGCACCCTGAAAACTCTCTTTTTCTGCTTTTATTTCAAACGGTATCTTATACTCTCCTATACTGGAGGTAATACACAGCCAGCCACTGCAGACATCACCTGGCAGCATACCGCTTCCATCTGCTCCATAGGGAATACATACAGTTGTCCCTGAAAATTTTCCGGCTCCAGGTACAAATCTTCGATGTGAGGAGGTTATGTAGCCCTGGATTTTTTCATCATCTTCCGTTCCCAGATAAAGCTCTCCTCTGACAGCATCTCCTGCCTTCAAAGAAATTTCCAGTCTCTCCTGAGAAAAAAGGAGCTCCGGTTCTTCGTATCTGAATTTTCCGCTGAGTATTTGTTCAATCTTTTTTTTCAATATGGTTCACCTTTTTGTCCTTTTATCTAGTGTTTCTATTTACAATATGGTGTTTAAAACTTCTTCCTTCATAGGAATAGAAGCTGTCGCACCCGGTCTTGACACTGCAATGGCTGAGGCTTTCGCTGCCAGCTTCAATCCTTCTTCCACCGGAAGCCCGTCTATCAGAGAAGAAATAAAATATCCCGTAAATGTATCTCCTGCTGCAGTAGTATCTACTGCTTTTACCTTGTAGATCCCCTGACGGTAAATTCCTGTGTGATCCTGAAAAACAGATCCATCTCCGCCCAGAGTCAGTACTACCCGTGCATCAGGATAAATTTCTTTTATCCTGGAAAGGATTTTATCCGGTTCTTTTTCACCTGTAATCTGATATCCTTCAATCTCATTTACCAAAAACAGACTCACCTTTGAAAGGTCACATTTTTCCAGCCCTTTGTCATAAGGAGACGGATTCAGGATGATCGTCATTCCTTTTTCATATGCTCTGTCAATAACATAATCCAGTTCACTGATCTCATTCTGAAGCAGGATAAGATCCTCCTTTTCAAAATTCTCCAGTACCTGATCCACAAATTCTCTCGTGATACTTCTGTTGGCTCCTCCAAACAGAAGTATACAGTTTTGTCCATCCTTATCCACCTGGATCACTGTATGTCCGCTGGGTCCCTGTATCTTGCGGATAAACTCTGTATTTACACCATTATCCCGACATGTTTCCAGAAGAATATCGCCTTCTTCTCCAATCATTCCCGCATGATAGACCGGAATCCCCGCTTTTGCCAGAGCAATCGACTGATTCAGTCCCTTTCCTCCGCAGAATGTCTTTCTGTCTTTTGAGGCCTGCGTTTCCCCTGGGATCAAAATACTTTCTACCTGATACACATAATCCAGATTCAATGATCCAAAATTCAATACCTTCATATTGCACCCTCCTTTATACAGGTATCATTCTCTGCTCTATACGATTTTTATATCTTCAAGTATATATTTCATTCTAATTTCCGTCAAGAACCAGCTTCTTTTTGATGGAAAAGCACGAACTTCTTGTCCCGGACATAGACTATAATGAAATCCCCTTTGAGGTGAAGACTTGAAGACTTTCCTGAAACCTCTGACATCAGCCGAAGAAAAGTACTACCTTCAACGCTTCCAGGAGGGAGATTTGGAGGCAAAAAATATTCTAATCGAGCGGAATCTCCGTCTTGTGGCTCATGTGGTCAAAAAATATCAGGGTCCTGAGGAGGATCTGGACGATCTGATCTCTATTGGAACCATCGGACTGATCAAGGCAGTCTCTACCTTTGACCAGGCAAAATCTGCCAGACTTTCCACCTATGCCGCACGATGTATTGATAATGAGCTTCTTATGATGCTGCGCTCCAGAAAAAAGCATTCCCGGGAAGTTTCATTATATGAACCGATCGGCACTGACAAAGAAGGGAATGAAATCAGCCTCCTGGATATTATCGAAAGCCCGCCGGTAGATATTGTAGATGCCTATGCAGCCCGTCAGGATATCCGTTTTCTGCTTGCATCTCTGGATTCTGCTCTTACTCCCAGAGAATATCAGGTTATCTGTCTGCGTTATGGTCTCTACGGTATTCCTGAACAAACACAGAAGATCATTGCCCAAAAACTTCATATCAGCCGATCCTATGTATCCAGGATCGAAAAAAACGCGCTAAAAAAACTGCGTCAGCTTTTTCAGGAGCAGACATAAGGAAAAGGGATATCGCCTTCTCCCGACGGATCCGGCAGCATCCCTTTTTTCTTTTACATTTCTGCTCTTCTCAGCAGATCATATTTTTCTGCCTCTGCGCCCAGATCTACAGCAAGTTTCTGCTGAGGATGGGGCGCGCTCTCCACAGAAACTCCGTTTTCATCATAAATTCCCCTGACAACAGCAGTAAGATTCCGCCCGTCAGGTTTCATGATCTCGATAGTCTCCCCTACCGAAAATTTATTTCTCTGAGTAATATGGACCAAACCGTTTTCATCAATTTCTTCTGCATATCCCAGATAAGTATATTCCTTCACATATGTGTTATTATCGTAAATCTGCGTATTTTCATCCGGCTTTCCATAGAAAAATCCAGTTGTAAACTGACGGTAAGTACAATTAGATATCTGTTCCTTATACCATTCCATATTTGCATGGTATTTTTCCGGAGCTTCCATATAATCATCAATTGCTTTTCTATATGTTCTGGCAACAGTCGCTACATAAAGAGCAGTTTTCATACGCCCCTCGATCTTAAGACTGTCAATGCCGCAGGTAAGGATATCATCCATATGCTCGATCATACAAAGATCCTTGGAATTAAAAATATAGGTTCCCCTCTCATTTTCAAAAACAGGCATATACTCACCCGGTCTGGACTCCTCCACTATTGAGTATTTCCAGCGGCACGGATGTGTACATGCGCCTCTGTTAGCATCTCTTCCTACCAGATAATTGCTGAGAAGACAGCGCCCGGAATAAGAAATACACATAGCGCCATGGACAAAAGTTTCTATTTCCATATCCTCCGGAATATGCGCACGTATTTCTCTTATCTCATCCAGAGAAAGCTCTCTGGCTGTCACCACACGCTTTGCCCCCAGCTGATACCAGAAACGATAAGTTTCATAGTTTGTGTTATTTGCCTGAGTACTGATATGGCATTCTATCTCCGGACATATTTCCCTTGCATAGGTAAAAATTCCCGGATCTGCAATGATCAGCGCATCCGGCTTTAATTCCTTTAATTCCTGAAGATATTCACGTACTCCCGGAAGATCTTCATTATGTGCCAGGATATTGACTGTTACATAAACCTTTACTCCATGCTCATGAGCAAAATCAATTCCCTCTTTCATATCCTCATGTGAGAAATTTTTGGCTTTTGCACGAAGTCCAAAAGCTTCTCCTCCAATATATACTGCGTCTGCACCAAAGATTACTGCAATCTTCAAAACCTCCAGACTGCTGGCAGGTACCAGTAATTCTATTTTTCTCATATTTCCTCCTTGTCCATGGTCATCGGATCCAGTGGCATTTTTATACTGAGGGCTGCTCCATCTCCCAATGGAAGTATACTGGTCATAAGACGTTTATCATGTTTCAGTGTATAAAGATATTCTCTCATCCTTTTATAGATGGTTCTGTTTCTCCGCTCTACCAGATAATGCGATTCAATAAGCTCGCCTTCCTGAAGTACATTATCTGAAAGAAGAATTCCTTCCGGTGCCAGAAGCCTGATCACATCCTCCAGCCAATGGATATACTGCCCTTTAGCTGCATCCATAAAAATAAGATCATATTCCCCTTCCAGTTCTTTCAGGATCTTCCCGGCATCACCTTCCAGTAACGTGATCTGCCGGTTCCTTCCTGCTTTGAGAAAATTTTCTTTGGCAACAGGAATTCTTTTTTCATAATTTTCTATTGTAGTGATTTCAAGATCTGGCAGACCATACTCGCACATAAGAAGTGTGGAGAAGCCTATGGCTGTCCCCACCTCCAAAATACGCTTTGGCTTTTTTACAGCCAAAAGTACCTTTATAAAGCTCTGCATCTCTCTGCGGATAATAGGAACTCCTGAAGAAAGAGCATCTTTTTCCAGCTTTTCCAGAAACTCTGTATTTCCCGGATCAAGAGAATTGATATAAGTTCTCATCCTCTCCTCTACGATCACTGCTCTGTTACCTCCTGCTCTGCATCACCGGAAATGATCGCCATAAGTCTTGCAGGTTCATATGCTGTGCTGAGAAGATAAGTTCCCGGTTTCATTTTTCCTTTATAATTAGACAGTTTTTCCTGAACCCAAAACACCTTCGCATCCTCTATGAGTCCTTTGCTTTCTAAAGTTTTAGCAATATCATACACAGAATCATCTTCCTTAATGACTACCGTGATCTCCTGTCCTTCACCCGGACTCATTGGCTGCTGGTCAAAAATGTCATGTCCAAACTGATAGGACACTCTTCCGATCCAGATGATCAAAACAACAATGCAGACATACAGGGCGATCCTGAACGCACCGCCTGCAACAAACACGCCTGCCTTCCCTACACGGTCTCTTGTATCTCCCATGTAATCCTCCTTACTGGCCGCCAGCTTTACAGCGGCGGAATATCCATCTCAATACCTTCTGTCAATGTCCTGCATATCCTCTGCATCATCCTGCAGAGAGCCAGTTCTGCATCCAGGTATGCATTTACCTGTGGAATACGGCGAAGCTCTTCGGATTCTCTGGAAAGCACTTCGGCAAGATGGAACATATTACTCCTGTCCTCCTCATTTTGAAGACGGAAATTATCAGCCCGAAACTGACGGACTCGTTCCGCCAGCTCCGGATTCTGGTTCAGGATTCCCTCCTGAAGTCTGTACTCTTTGTAAACACTGCTTTTTTTTACAGACTGGATCAGCATATGGATATTCCTGTTAATCCCGTCCATTATCAGGCCTCCATAATGATCGGCAATATCATCGGTCTTCTCTTGGTACGTTTCCAAAGATAATCACCCACTGCATCTTTTACTACAAGCTTGATCTTACCCCAATCTGTAATATTCCTGTCCATACATGATTCCAGGGCCTGTTCCACCACTTCCTTTGCATGAACCATCAGATCTTCGGATTCTCTTACATAAACAAATCCTCTTGATACAATATCCGGACCTGCCAGGACCACATTACTGTGACGTTCCAATGTCATTACAACAATCATGATTCCATCTTCTGCCAGATGCTGTCGGTCACGAAGGACAATGTTTCCTACATCGCCTACACCAAGCCCGTCTACCAGGATTCCGCCAGTCTGAACACTTCCTGTTACCTGCGCACTGTATTCATCCAGTTCAAGAACATTACCGGAAGCCAGAATAAAAATATTCTCTTTTGGAATTCCTAATTCCTCTGCAATATGCTTCTGAGCAGTCAGATGACGATATTCTCCATGTACCGGAATTGCATATTTAGGACGTACCAGAGAATAGATCAGTTTGATTTCCTCCTGACATGCATGTCCAGAAACATGTGCGTCCTGGAAAATAACCTTTGCCCCTTTCATATACAGTTCATTGATAACTTTTGAAACTGCCTTTTCATTTCCCGGAATCGGATTGGAGCTGAAGATAATGGTGTCGTTTGGTTTAATGGTGATCTTTTTATGAATATTAGCTGCCATTCTGGACAATGCAGCCATGGATTCTCCCTGACTTCCAGTTGTGATAAGCACTACCTTTTCATCCGGATAATTTTTCACCTGATCGATCTCGATCAGTGTATTTTCCGGAATCCGAAGATATCCCAGCTCAGATGCTGTGGAGATTACATTGACCATACTGCGGCCTTCCACCGCAACCTTTCTGCCAAAGCGATATGCCGTATTGATGATCTGCTGCACACGGTCTACATTGGAAGCAAAGGTAGCAATGATAATTCTGCTGGAAGGATATTCATTAAACAGATTATCAAACACTCGTCCTACCGTACGTTCTGACATTGTAAAACCAGGTCTTTCTGCATTGGTACTGTCACACATCAACGCAAGTACACCTTTTTTACCGATTTCTGCAAAACGCTGCAGATCGATCGCATCTCCAAATACCGGAGTATAATCAACTTTAAAGTCTCCTGTATGAACAACGATACCTGCCGGAGAATAAATTGCCAGGGCGGATGCATCCTGTATACTGTGGTTTGTCTTGATAAATTCAATTGAAAATTCTCCCAGATTGATCACCTGTCCATGCTTCACCTCTTTTAATTTGGTGGAGCGCACCAGATTATGCTCTTTCAATTTGTTGGTGATCAGTCCAAGGGTTAGCTTTGTGGAATAAATCGGCACATTTACTTCTTTTAATACGTAAGGCAGTGCCCCGATATGGTCCTCATGTCCATGAGTGATCACAAAACCTTTGACCTTGGAAATATTATCTTTAAGATATGTCACATCCGGGATAACAAGATCGATTCCAAGCATATCATCTTCCGGAAAAGACAGTCCGCAGTCTACTACTACTATACTATCTCCATATTCAAAAGCTGTAATATTCATTCCAATCTGTTCCAGACCGCCTAACGGAATCACTTTCAGACGTTCCCCTGTTCTGCGGCTTCGTCTTCCCTGTCTGGACGTATTTTTCACAGGATTTTTCACAGAATTTTTGGCAGAATTGTTTCTGACAGCATTTTTATTCATCGGCTTCTGCTGTTTATCCGTATATTTTCCACCTTGTCTTGTCTGTGATCTGTATCTGTTATTTTTCTGTTTTGTCACCTGTTTTTTTGTATTGTAATCGGAAGATTTCTGGTTTCCTCCGTTTCGTCTCTGTTTTTCATCTTTTTCTTTTATATTACTATTTTCACTTTTCAAACATTGCACCTCCATACTTATGTGCTGCTCTATACAAATTTGTGCACGAAAACTCAGGAATACCAAAGGCATTCCTTTTCAATTTGTCTGCCTCAGGCAGACACTGGTAATATTATCTTTATATTTATTTTTTAAATTACATTTCCAGATCTACATCTTCCAGCATTTGCTCAAAAACTTTATAAACTGCCTGCAGTTCTTCTTCCTCTTCTACCATTTCATAACATGCTTCCGGGCTTTCATCCGAAGAAGTATCTTTTAAAATATAGGCAGATGCTTCATCTTCCAGGGAATCTGATACAAGAAGATATGATTTCCCTGCGATCATTGTCTGTTCTTCTACATAAAACTCTTCTGTTGTCCCATCCGGGGACTGAAATCTGATTTTTTCCATTCTGCCATCCTTATCTGTTTGTCAGAGAATCCAGATATCCCTGCAAGATCAAAACTGCCGCCAGAGAATCCAGATGCTCTTTTCTGTCCTCACGGCGTACTCCGCCTTCCATAAGAACACGGTTCGCCTCCATTGTTGTCAGACGCTCGTCCCACATGATCACAGGCAGACCCGTCCTTCTCTCCAGTGTTTCCTTAAATTCCAGAGATTTTTCTGCCCTTTCTCCAAGGGTATTGTTCATGTTTTTCGGAAGTCCCACAACAATCTGTTCTACACCATACTCCGCCACCAGTTCTTCTATGCGAGCCAGTGTCTTTCGAAGCTTGTTTTCCTGCTTTCTCCATATGGTCTCCACTTTTTGAGCAGTCAGCCCTAAAGGATCACTGACTGCCACACCTACGGTCTTAGAGCCATAATCCAGTCCTAATATACGCATATCAGCGTTCCCAGGAGCGATTTCTGATATATTCATTCAGAAGTTCCTCTACCAGTTCATCTCTTTCTACCTTCATGATCATACTTCTGGCACCTTTATGACTGGTAATATAAGTTGGATCACCGGACATAATATAACCTACGATCTGATTGACCGGATTATATCCTTTTTCATCCATTGCATTGTACACCAGATCCAAAACTTCTTTTACCTCCAGTTCCTGATCCGGTTTTGTCCTGAAATACTGTGTATTTCCTAAATTGTTTTCTGCCATTTTTTCTCACGTCCTTACTATTATTTCTTTTCTATTTTAATATAATTCACCGTAAAATACAAGGTGAGTTTTCTGTCGGTTTCCCAAGAAGAATGTGTTCCTTGGCAAAATCAGTGATTTTGACTGTCAGAAGATCATTTATGCCAATTCCTTCCTGTTTTTCTACAGCAACCTTTACATACTCTCTACTGTGGCTGAGATAAAAAACTTTTCCATCGATCTCTGTCTCTTCTTCGACCAGAATCTCCAACTCTCTGCCAATCATATTTTCTTCATATTCCCGGGCACGGAGTTCATGTAATTCCAGCATTTTTTCGCTTCGTTTTGCCTTTTCAGCTTCTGTCAGCTGTCCATCCATAGCTGCCGCCTTTGTCCCCTGGCGTCTGGAATATTTAAAAATATGTGTCTCATAAAAATGAATATTCCTTACAAATTCATAGGATTCCATAAAGTCTTCTTCTGTCTCATGAGGAAATCCTACTATCACATCAGTGGTCAGCGCTGGCGCCTGGTAATATTTCCGGATCAGGTCACATTTTTCCGCATACTCTTCAGCGGTGTATCTTCGGTTCATATCCTTCAGAGTCTTATTGCAGCCGCTCTGGAGAGAAAGATGAAAATGAGGGCATACCTTTGGAAGTGCCGAAATCCCTTCCATAAATTCTTCTGTAATGACACGCGGCTCCAATGATCCCAAACGAATTCTTTTGATGCCCTCTATCTCATGGACTGCTTTGATCAAAGAAAGCAGATCTTCTTTTTTATCTTCGTCTTTAAAATCCACACCATAAGAGCTTAAATGGATACCGGTAAGCACCACCTCTTTATATCCGCCTGCAGCAAGATTCCTTACTTCTTCCAGGATTTCTGTGATCCTTCGGCTGCGTACTCTACCTCTTGCATAAGGAATAATACAGTAAGTACAAAACTGATTACAGCCATCCTGCACTTTAATATATGCCCGCACATGTTCTGCAGTATGATCAATAGAAAGCTCCTCATATTCTTTTGTTTTATTTATCTCTATCACCCGTGCTTTTTTTGCATGTTCTTTTTCAAATTCTTCAAGCGCCTGCACGATCTGATTTTTCTGATTATTTCCAAGGATCAGATCTACAGAAGCGTCTTCCTTCAGCTTCTCAGTATCAGTCTGGGCATAACATCCGGTAGCTACCACAATAGCATCCGGATTCATTTTTTTTGCTTTATGAAGCATCTGTCTGGATTTTCTGTCCGCTATATTAGTTACCGTACAGGTATTGATCAGATATACGTCTGCTCCCTCCTGAAAAGGCACGATTTCATATCCTGCCTGCTCCAGAAGCTGCTGCATTGCCTCTACTTCATAGGCATTCACCTTGCATCCCAGATTATGAAGCGCAACTTTTTTACTCATATTTATGTCATTCCTTTTTCTATGTCAACTGGTCATTATTTCAAATATCATTGGTACTGTCTCTTCCGTTTGCATTAACAGAATCTTCATTACAATTTACACTATCTCAGATTTTCCACTTCATGGAAATTTAACAGCTTTTCCCTTGACTTTTTATCAGGGGGCGTATAAGATAAAAGCTGTAATACAACTAATTAAAGGAGGTCATCATTATGAAAACATTAAAAATATCTTTGAACTCTATCGATAAAGTAAAAGCATTTGTAAATGAAATCAGTAAATTTGACTGCGATTTTGATCTGGTATCCGGAAGATATGTTATCGATGCTAAATCTATCATGGGTATCTTTAGCCTGGATTTATCCAAGCCTATAAATCTGAACATCCACGCAGAGGGAACCACTCTGGATTCCATCCTTGCTGTTGTTCAGGCTTATGTGATCGAATAAGTTTTTTATTTTGCCGCAGCGTATCATACGCCGCGGCTTTTTTCATTTCATTTTATCTCAATCACCTCTGTGGAAGCTAATGCCTCCTCCATAAGCTGATCGATTTTTTCTTCCAGTTTTGTCTCGGATCTGTGGATTACATTTAAATTTGGTTTTGTTACCGGATGCTTTGCCACAAAAATCGTACAGCAGTCTTCAAAAGGCTGGATAGAAGTTTCAAAAGTATTTATCTTTCTTGAAATCTCTACGATTTCCTGCTTATCAAATCCAATCACAGGACGATACACAGGAAGTGTGCATACTTCGTTGGTAGCTGCAAGGCTCTGAAGCGTCTGACTTGCCACCTGTCCGATACTTTCTCCTGTGATCAACCCAAGACAGCCTGATTCTTTCGCAAAGTGTTCTGCGATACGCATCATGTAACGCCGCATGATAATAGTCAGTTCTTCATGAGGGCACTGGTCATAAATATACAACTGGATATCTGTAAAATTCACCACATGAAGACGGATCGGACCACTGTAACGGGCAACCAGCTTAGCCAGATCCACTACTTTCTGTTTTGCACGTTCACTGGTATAAGGCGGTGCATGAAAATATACCGCATCGATCTTTACACCACGCTTAGCGATCATATAGCCTGCCACCGGACTGTCAATTCCTCCGGAAAGAAGAAGCATTGCCTTACCGTTAGTTCCCACAGGCATTCCTCCCGGTCCCGGAATGGTCTCTGAATAAACATAGATCTTCTCTCTGATTTCTACTGAAAGCGTCATCTGAGGATTATGAACATCTACAGATGCCTCTGGAAACTCGTCCAGGATCAGTCCGCCCAGATGTGCACTGACTTCCATAGAATTGACCGGATAAGATTTTTTTGCTCTTCTGGTATAAACCTTAAAAGTCCCGGAAAATCCCGGATAGCGATTTTTCATATAGCTGACTACATCTTTTCCCATCTGCTCCAGGCCCTGATCCTCATAAATCACAACCGGACTGATTCCCACAATGCCAAATACACACTGAAGCGCTTCTACCGCCTCATCAAAATCATATTCTTCAGGACAAAGCACATATACTCTTCCCTGTTCTTTGATCACACGGAAATCTCCATCTACAGGTTCCAGCGCCAGACGCATCTGTTTTACCAGGGCATCCTCAAAAAGATACCTGTTCTTTCCTTTGATGGCAATTTCCGCATATTTGATCAGAAATGCATGAAAAATCATATTTTTTCTCCTTTATGCTTCTTAATTTTATCTTTTTAAATCTTTATCTCCTGGAATATCTCCGCAGCATAGGAACCATCTCCTCCATTACCTGAAGAAAATAATCAGCCTCTTCTACAGTATTTTCTTCCGAAAAACTAAGGCGAACTGTACTCTCTATCTGATCCTTCGGCATCCCCATTGCTGCAAGAGTGCTGCTTGGCTTACGCTTATGACTGGAGCATGCGCTGCCTGCTGATATAAAAATCCCTCTTTCTTCCAGAGAATGAAGAAGCACTTCGCTTCGTACTCCCATAACACTGATACTTAAGATCTGAGGCGCTCCCTCTCTTAACTCCATTCCATTAATACGGATATCCGGGATTTTTGTCAGCCCTTTTGCAATATGCTCTTTTAAGCAATACATTTTTTCCACATTGGCATCCAGATTACGATATATTTCTTCTGCTGCCACTCCAAGTCCGGCAATTCCCGGAACATTGTCTGTACCGGAACGCATTCCACTCTGCTGCCCGCCCCCAAGAATCTGCGGCTGAATCTTTGCTTTTTCATTTATATAAAGGAAACCAACACCTTTAGGACCATGGATCTTATGGCTGCTGACAGAAAGAAGATCAATTCCCATTTTTTTCGGATAGATTCTGTATTTGCCAAATGCCTGGATCGCATCCACATGGAACAGCGCTTTCGGGCTTTTTTCCCGGATACGCCTGCCGATCTCCTCCACAGGCATCACTGCTCCTACTTCATTATTTACATACATAACAGACACCAGTATCGTATCCGGGCGCAGGACGGCTTCCAGCGCATCCAGCTTTACTACCCCTCGACTGTCCACCGGAAGATAAGTCACCTCAAATCCCTGCTCCTGAAGGAACAGCGCCGGCTGACTTACTGCCGGATGCTCTACTGCAGTAGTAATGATATGGTTTCCGCTCCGTTTATTTGCCATTGCCGCTCCGATCAGAGCAAGATTATCTGATTCTGTTCCCCCTGACGTAAACAGAATTTCTTTTTCCTGTACTTTCAGAATCCGTGCCAGCCTGGCTTCAGAATCCTTTACATATTTTTCAGCTTCTACTCCTTTCAGATGCATGGCAGAAGGGTTTCCAAAATCCTCTGTCATAGTCCTGATAACAATATCTTTTACAGAATCGTAGCATCTGGTAGTTGCAGAATTATCAAAATATACTTCCATGTTCAATCAATACTCCCTTTATTTTTACATACCCTGTAAACGATTTATGATCACTGCTCCAGCTGGAACATCAGAACTGACAGGATTGCAAGACCGGCAGTCTCTGTACGAAGAATCCGTTTTCCTAAAGTAATGGGAGCTACTCCTGAATTTACAGCAGTCTCCACTTCACTTTCTTCAAATCCACCTTCCGGTCCAATAAAAATCCCTATGGATTGTCCTGGCTGTATCTGCTTTATGATCTCTTTCGTCTCTGCCATGCCCTTTGCCAGTTCATAAGGAATCAGACAGACATCCATCTCTTCAGCATAGGCAATTGCATCTCTGTAGCTCATAACGGAATGAACAGAAGGCACCAGCATCCGTTTTGACTGTTTAGCTGCACTTTCTGCGATCTGCTGCCATCTCTCAGTTTTTTTTGCTGCTTTTTTTCCATCCAGACGGACTACGCATCTTTTTGTTTCCACTGGAATAATTTCAAAAGCTCCCAGTTCTACTGCTTTCTGAATGATCAGTTCCATTTTATCTGACTTTGGAAGTCCCTGAAAAAGATATATCTTATTTTGCAGCTCATAATCCGGCTCCTGGGCATAAAGGATATGGAGACAAACTTCATCAGACGCAGCTGATTCAATCCTGCAATGATATTCTTTTTTCTCCCCGTCACTGATCCACAATTCCTCGCCGGGCTTCATCCTTAAAACATTAACAATGTGGTTTACATCTGTTCCTGTAATATGGATCCGGTGAGCAGGTTCATCAATCTGACATGGCTCTACAAAAAACCTCTGCATGGATCAGTCCTTTCTTGCTGTAACAGATACCCATTCCCCCTGTTTTGTCACCTCAACAAGAGTAAGTCCTGCTTTTTTTACAGCTTCAGTTACAACTGTTTCCTTAACATCAAGAATTCCCGAAGTAATATAATAAGCGCCCTTTTTCATCTGATGGACAATAACCGGAGTCAGAGGTACCAGAACATCCGCAAGGATATTCGCTGCCACGATATCGTATTTCTCATATCCCACCTGATCCTGCACCTCTTTATCATCAATGATATTTCCGATCATCATGTCAAAATCTTTATCCGGAATCTGATTTGCCTCTTTATTCTCCTGAACTGCTGGAACTGCACATGGATCCAGATCTGTTCCTACTACATGACCTGCTCCCAGCTTAAGTGCTGTAATACCGAGGATACCGCTTCCGGTTCCTACATCAAGAAGCTCACAGCCTTCTTTCACATATTTTTTCAGCTGACGGATCACCAACTGAGTGGTCTCATGCATTCCGGTACCAAATGCAGTACCCGGGTCGATATGAAGGATCATCTTACTCTTATCTTCTTCCTTTACCTCCTCCCAGGAGGGAACGATCAGAATATCGTCCACATAAAACTGTTTAAAATACTGCTTCCAGTTGTTGATCCAATCAATATCTTCCGTTTCGCTGACTTCAATAGTTCCCTCTCCGATATCCATAAAGGTACGAAGGTCCGCCAACTCTCTTTCCACCTCTTTGATGATTGTTTCCGCATCTGTCTCTTCTGCATTTTTCAAAAGCTTTCCATCTTCTGTTTCCTCTACAAAAAAGCTGAGATATGCCGTACCGTCATCCGCATTCATCTGAGGAAGGATATCCACAAACATCTGCTCCTTTTCCATAGCGGTAAGAGGTACATTATCCTCGATCTGAGCCCCTTCAAATCCAATGTCATATAAGGTGCTGATGATCACATCTTCTGCCTCTGTTATTGTTTTTATTTTAAATTTTTTCCACTTCATAACAATTTCTCCTGTTTTAACTCTGTAAAAATGGACTGTTCTTATCCATAGACCGAACAGTAAATACTACCTCGCACTCTATCATACATGAAAATACAAAAAAAGAAAAGAGGATTTACCCTCTTTTCCCCAAAAGCTTTCTTATTCCTCAAAAGTCTCTTTCAGTTTATCCATAAAGCTCTTTTTCTTTTTTTCTGTTTTTTCAGAACCGCTGTTTTTCGTTCCTGCTGTCTTATTTCCGCAGGCTTCGTCAAACTTACGCAGAGCTTCTTTTGCCTCATCATTCAGATTAGTCGGAACCTGAACCACAAGCGTTACGTAATGGTCTCCGCGCACATTCTTATTTCTCAGTGACGGAACGCCCTTTCCTTTCAGACGGATACGGGTATCTGTCTGTGTTCCAGGCTTCACTTCATAAACTACATCTCCGTCCACAGTACTGATATGAACATCCCCGCCAAGAGCTGCCTGTGCATAAGTAATTGGTGCAGAGGAGAATATATTCATATCCTGTCTCTGGAAGATCGGATGACGGGCAATATTCACTTCCACAAGAAGGTCTCCTCTCGGACCGCCGTTGGTTCCCGGTTCACCTTTCTCACGGATGCGGATACTCTGTCCGTTATCAATACCTGCCGGAATAGATACCTGGATTTTCTTTCTGGAAGAAGTATATCCGGTTCCATGACAGGAAGTACATTTTTCTTTGATCACCTTTCCTGAACCGCCGCACTCCGGACAGGTCTGTACATTACGTACCATACCGAACATGGACTGCTGGGTATAGACAATCTGTCCCTCACCGTTACATTTCGGACAGGTTACCGGCTGTGTTCCAGGCTTTGCCCCGGTTCCATGACAAACAGTACATTCATCTTTCAGGACAATTTCCAGTTCCTTTTCGCATCCAAATACAGCCTCTTCAAAGGTAATATTTACCCGCGCACGAAGATTAGCACCTCTCATAGGACCATTGTTTGCCCGTCTTTTGCTTCCTCCGCCGAACAGATCGCCGAAAATATCGCCAAAGATATCACCCATATCTGCGCCGTTAAAATCAAATCCGCCGAAGCCTCCTGCACCGCCTCCGCCATTTTCAAAGGCCGCATGACCAAACTGGTCATACTGTCTTCTTTTATCCGGATCACTTAAAATGCCGTATGCTTCTGTGGCTTCTTTAAATTTTGCCTCAGCATCTTTATCACCCGGATTTACATCCGGGTGATATTTTTTGGCTAATTTTCGATATGCTTTTTTCAGTTCCGCGTCACTGGCGTTTTTGGCAACCCCCAGGACTTCATAGTAATCTCTTTTATCAGCCATTGTTTCTCTTTCCTATGCTTTCTATCAGACTTCTTTATAGTCTGCGTCTACTACATCATCACCGTATCCAGCTTCATTTCCTCCCTGGGAAGCTCCGCCGCCCATGTTACCCATGTCCGGACCAGCCTGACCGCCGCCCTGCTGTGTCTGCTCATACATCTTCTGGAACAGTTTCTGAGCACTTTCCATCATCTTCTCCTGTGCTGCCTTGATATCAGCAACCTGTGCATCTGTCAGCTCTGCATTTGCTGTCTGGGAAAGAAGATCTTTCAGTGCATTCAGGTCAGCCTCTACAGCTGCTTTGTCGTTTGCATCCAGTTTGTCACCTGCTTCTTTCAGAGCGTTCTCAACCTGGAATACCATAGAGTCTGCATTGTTTCTTGTATCAATTGCTTCTTTACGTTTCTTATCCTGAGCCTCAAACTCTGCTGCCTCTTTAACAGCTTTATCAATTTCGGAATCAGACATATTGGATCCTGCTGTAATAGTGATGTGCTGCTCTTTTCCGGTTCCAAGATCCTTAGCGGATACATTAACGATACCATTTGCATCGATATCAAAAGTAACCTCGATCTGCGGAACACCACGACGTGCTGGCGGAATTCCATCCAGACGGAACTGGCCAAGGGATTTGTTGTCTCTTGCAAACTGACGCTCACCCTGCACTACGTTGATATCTACGGCTGTCTGATTATCTGCTGCTGTAGCGAAGATCTGGCTCTTCTTTGTCGGGATTGTTGTATTTCTCTCGATCAGACGAGTTGCGATTCCACCCATAGTCTCGATAGAAAGGGACAGTGGAGTAACATCCAGAAGAAGGATATCGCCTGCGCCTGCATCACCTGCAAGCTTACCACCCTGTACGGAAGCACCAAGTGCAACACACTCATCCGGGTTCAGAGACTTGCTCGGCTCTTTGCCTGTGATCTGTTTTACTTTGTCCTGTACAGCCGGGATACGTGTAGATCCACCTACCAGAAGCACCTGACCAAGCTCAGAAGCGCTGATACCTGCATCGGAAAGCGCACGGCGTACCGGCTCTGCTGTCTTCTCAACAAGATCATGTGTCAGTTCATCAAATTTTGCTCTTGTAAGGTTCATATCAAAATGCTTCGGTCCTTCTGCTGTAGCAGTAATGAACGGAAGGTTGATGTTTGTTGTTGTTGCGGAAGAAAGCTCTTTCTTTGCTTTTTCAGCTGCTTCTTTCAGTCTCTGAAGAGCCATCTTGTCATTGGAAAGGTCTACGCCCTCAGTTCTCTTGAACTCAGCAAGCATGTAGTCTGTGATTTTCTGGTCAAAGTCATCACCGCCAAGACGGTTGTTGCCTGCTGTAGAAAGAACCTCGATAACACCATCACCGATCTCAATAATGGAAACATCGAAAGTACCGCCGCCAAGGTCATATACCATGATCTTCTGCTCTTTTTCATTATCAAGACCATATGCCAGAGCTGCTGCTGTAGGCTCATTGATAATACGTTTTACATCAAGTCCTGCAATCTTGCCCGCATCCTTGGTTGCCTGACGCTGTGCGTCATTGAAATATGCCGGTACAGTGATAACAGCTTCTGTTACACTTTCTCCCAGATATCCCTCAGCATCTTTTTTCAGTTTCTGAAGGATCATAGCAGAAATTTCCTGCGGAGAATATTTCTTGTCATCAATAGTTACACGATAGTCGGAACCCATTTCTCTTTTAATAGAAGAAATTGTTTTCTCTGCATTGGTAACTGCCTGACGTTTTGCAGGCTCACCTACCAGACGTTCGCCTGTTTTTGTGAAAGCGACTACTGACGGTGTAGTTCTTGCGCCTTCTGTATTTGCGATAACGGTGGGCTGTCCACCTTCCATAACTGCTACGCAGCTATTTGTTGTTCCTAAGTCAATACCAATAATTTTTCCCATGATAATTTATCCTCCTTAATTAGCAACCTTTACCATACTGTGTCTGACTACGACTCCTTTATAGGTGTAGCCTTTTTGAAATTCTTCTACAATAATGTTCTCACTGGCTTCTTCATCCTCCACATGCATTACTGCATTGTGGAAATCCGGATCAAATTCTTTTCCTACAGCTTCGATCACTTCTACGCCCAGCCCTTCCAGTGTTGTCATAAGCTGTTTGTAGATCATCTGCATACCTTCGGCAAATGCATCTCCTTCCGGAGCCTGTGCAAGACCTCTCTCAAAATTATCCACTACAGGAAGCATGTTCTCGATAATTTCTTTTGCTCCCACAATATACATACTTGACTTTTCTTTCTCTGTACGCTTACGGAAATTATCAAATTCCGCCATACTGCGTTTCAGACGATCTGTCAGCTCTTCAATCTGCTGATCCTTTTTATCTTTTTTCTTTTTACCAAAAAAAGAGGTTTTCGCCTTTCCTTCTGTTTTATCCTCTCCGGCTTCATTTCCTTCCGGAACCTCGTCAGCAGTTTCCTCTCCGGCTGTGGCTTCCGGTGACTCCTCCTGCACTTCTGTTGCAGTTTCGTTTTCAGAAACAACCTGTTCTGTATCCTCCTGCACCTCAGACGTGTTTTTCATTTCTTCTGCCACGCTTTTTCTACCACCTTTCTATCTTCACCTACTGGCTGTCATCATTATCATTTTTATTCTTTCTGAATACCTGATCTAATTCAACTTTCAGGGTTTTCAGATTGTTTACAACATTTTCATAATCCATTCGTTTCGGACCTACAATACCAATGGTACCGTGCATCCCTTCTCCCAATTCATAGGTTGCAGTCACTACACTGCAGTCCTTCATTGTAGGAATGGGAAGTTCGTCTCCTATATACACCTGAACCCCAGTGTTTTCAGAGTCTGACATATGTTCCTTCACCAGATCCGCAAGCTGCTGTTTTTCTTCAAAGGTGGATATCAGTTCAGTAGCTCTTTGCTTATCAGAAAGTTCCGGATACTTAAAGAAGTTTGTAGCACCTGAAGTGTAAATCTCCAAATCATCTTCATCCACCTGAATAGTTGCGGCAACAGCATCCAGCACTCTTGCAACAAGTCCGCTGTGGATCCCCGCCTGCTCCTTCAGCCTTGCGATCATACCCAGATTAATATCCTGAATAGGAAGGCCGTTCAGATTCGTATTCAAAAGCAGATTCAATTTCAGGATCGTCTCATCATCCATCTCCTCATCCAGATCTATAATCTGATTTCGGATCACATTTCCCTCACAAACCACTACAGCCACCAGCTGCAGTTCATTGACTCGTGAAAGCTGGATGAATTTCAGCTTGCTTCCACTGTACTGCGGAACAGAGATCATCGTAGCGTAATTGGTATTGGAAGCAAGAACCTTGGCCACATTTTTCAGGACCTTTTCCATCTTGTCTGTCTTCTCGATCATCAGATTACGTATCTCTTCGATCTCATCTTCCTTTTCCTGCATCAGCTCATCTACATATAAGCGGTAACCTTTATCAGAGGGAATTCTTCCCGCTGATGTATGGGGCTGTATAATGTAGCCTAAATCTGTCAGGTCCGACATTTCATTTCGGATTGTTGCTGAGCTGACATTCAGATCTGTATACTTGGAAATAGTTCTGGATCCAACCGGTTCTCCTGTTTCCATGTAGGTTTTGATGATCGCTTTCAGAATTTTCTTCTTACGATCTGTCAAATTATCTTCCACGCCCTCAGCTCCTTTTCTTTTTCATTTGTTAGCACTCGATTTCAAGGAGTGCTAACATCTACATTGTTAAGATAGCACCGTTAAAATCTTTTGTCAAGGGATAAGATGTATTTTTATAAAAATCTTTTTTCTTCGTCAAAAAAAGACAGACGACACAGAAGCTTATCCTCTGTTATGTCTGTCTTTTATATACAGGATACTTATATCAGTTCTCCAGTTCCTGAAGATTTTTCTTTAAATCCAGCATCTTATCTCTTAGCTCTGCCGCCTGTTCAAAATTCAGGTCTGCTGCAGCTGCTCGCATCTGTTTTTCCACCTGTGCGATCAGTTTGACCAGTTCCTTGCGATTCATGGATTCCGGATCCTTTTTCAGCTTCACTTCCGTTTCCGCTACAGCCCTGGATATCGTGATCAGGTCGCGAACCGCCTTTTTAATAGTCGTCGGTGTAATTCCGTGTTCCTTATTATATGCCTCCTGTATCGTACGACGACGCTCCGTTTCACGGATGGCATTTTTCATAGAGTCTGTCATCACATCCGCATACATGATCACATGTCCCTCACTGTTTCTGGCAGCTCGTCCAATGGTCTGGATCAGCGAAACTTCCGAACGGAGAAATCCCTCCTTGTCGGCATCCAGGATCGCCACCAGTGTAATTTCAGGTATGTCCAGTCCCTCTCTCAAAAGATTGATGCCTACCAGCACATCAAATACATCCAAACGCATATCCCGGATGATCTCCGCCCGTTCCAGAGTATCAATATCCGAATGAAGATAACGAACGCGGATTCCCACATCTTTCATGTAAGCAGACAGATCCTCTGCCATTCTCTTAGTCAGCGTAGTAATCAGTATTTTATGTCCTTTTTCGACTTCTTTATTTACCTCTCCTATCAGATCGTCAATCTGGCCTTCTACCGGACGTACCTCCACCTTTGGATCAAGAAGACCTGTCGGACGGATGATCTGCTCTGCACGAAGCAGTTCATGCTCAGCCTCATAAACTCCCGGTGTAGCAGAAACAAACATAACCTGATCCAGTTTTCCCTCAAACTCCTCGAAGCTCAAAGGACGATTATCCTTGGCAGAGGGCAGACGGAACCCATAGTCCACCAGTGTCTGTTTCCTACTCTGGTCTCCGGCATACATTCCTCCCACCTGTGACACGGTTTTATGTGATTCATCAATAATAAGAAGAAAATCGTCTTTAAAATAATCCATAAGGGTATACGGCGGCTGCCCCGGCGCCAGACCGGTCAGATGCCGGGAATAATTTTCAATACCGGAACAAAATCCTGTTTCCTTCATCATTTCCACATCAAAATTTGTCCGTTCCGCAATTCTCTGGGCTTCGATCAGTTTATCTTCGCTCTTAAAGTAATCTACCTGCTCCTTCATTTCTGCAAGGATTGCATCCGCGGCTTTTTTAATCTGTTCCTGAGGTACTACATAATGAGATGCCGGGAAAATAGCCGCATGGCTCTGCTCATTTTTGATTTCACCTGTCAGTACATCGATTTCTGTAATGCGCTCAATCTCATCGCCAAAAAACTCCACCCGTACTGCACGATCCGTAGCATTGGCAGGAAAGATCTCCAGCACATCCCCTTTCACCCGGAAGGTGCCCCTGTGAAAGTCCATTTCATTTCTCGTATACTGAATATCGATCAACTGACGTATTACCTCATCTCTGTCCTTTTCCATCCCCGGACGCAGAGAGATCATCATATCAAAAAATTCCTGAGGCGCTCCCAGTCCGTAAATACAGGATACCGAAGAAACCACGATCACATCTCTGCGTTCGCAGAGAGCCGCTGTGGCAGAAAGCCTCAGCTTGTCAATCTCATCATTGGTAGACGCATCCTTGGCAATATAAGTATCTGTGGAAGGAACATAGGCTTCCGGCTGATAGTAATCATAATAGGATACAAAATACTCCACCGCATTATTTGGAAAAAATTCTTTAAACTCCCCATACAGCTGTGCCGCAAGAGTTTTATTGTGGGCAAGCACCAAAGTGGGCTTATTTAACTGTGCAATAACATTTGCCATGGTAAAGGTTTTGCCGGAGCCGGTAACACCAAGCAAAGTCTCAAACTGATTTCCTTCTTTAAATCCCCTGACCAGTTTTTCAATAGCCTGGGGCTGGTCTCCGGTAGGGGCATATTCTGATACTAATTCAAAATGATCCATAAATTCCTCCTATGAATCTGTTATCTGTTTCTTCTGTCATTATATCAGACTGTAAAATAAAAGTACAGGATAATCGAATGTCTGTTCTTTTTCTTTTTGTTTGACTTTCTTCAAAAATCCCCTTATACTATTTTTATTACATATGTAGGATTTGGAGGGATCACAATGACAAAACTGCCCCAGATTTCAGAAGCTGAATTTGAAGTAATGAAGATCGTCTGGAAATATGCACCTGTCAGTACCAATGAAGTAACTGAAAAATTGACAAAAACAACTGACTGGAGTCCCAAGACAATACAGACCATGCTGAAGCGTCTGGTCAACAAAAAAGCCATTACTTACGAAAAGCACAGCAGGGTCTTTGTCTATACTCCGCTGGTTCAGGAAAAAGAATACATTCGTCAGGAAAGCAGCACCTTCTTAAACCGTTTCTATAACGGCAATCTTGTTTCTATGGTTTCTTCTTATTTAAAAGATGAACATTTATCAGAAACAGATCTCACTGCCCTGCGCCATCTTCTTTCTGACACCAGCGAAAATAAATAGGAGGGAAGCTTTTGCCTGATTTTGCCGTTCATTTTTTCATATGCAATATTTTCATTTCCATAGGGATCGGTATCATAAGTATGGTAAGGCATTTACTGAAAAAACATGTATCTGCCCGGATCCTCTATTATCTTTGGTTTTTCGTACTAGGATTGATGGCTGTTCCTTTTTTGCCTGCAGATATCTTTCTCCTTTTGCCAAAGCTTTCATCAGATCGCCTTTCGCAAACGGGACTTATGGATATGTCTGCCCAACGTCTCTTCACAGATCCGGGATCTATATTCACAGAATCCAATGACTTTGCAGTTTCTGTCAGCAGCAGGACTGCACCGATTCCTCTGTTTTTGTTGATCCTGTGGATTTCCGGTATGGTTGTAGTGAGTTTTTTTACTCTCCGGTCTTTTTTGCGCCGTTACAGATTAGAAAAATCTGCTCTGCCCGTGCAGAACCCTCAGGTTCAGGACTTATATAAAAAATGCTGCAGTGAAATAAAACTGAAAAAAACTGTTCCTGTTTACAGTACCGCATTTTTAGCTTCCCCTTATGCTACAGGATTATTAAAAACACGCATTTATCTTCCGATCCATCTGATCTCAGATCTTAATCCTGCTGAGTTACGTTTTATCCTGCTGCATGAATTGCAGCATTGCCGTCAAAAAGATACCTTCATCAGTTTTCTAATGCCTCTCATAGGTATTCTGTACTGGTTTAATCCTCTGGTATGGTATGCTCTGAGGGAAATACAGTGTGATCGTGAAATTGCCTGCGACTCAGCCGTTCTGCAGCTTCTTAAGCATTCTGATCATCGCGCCTATGGAAAAACACTGATTAATTTTGCCGAAAAAATTTCCCGTTTTCCTTATACCGCCGGAATCAGCGGAAATAAGTCTCAGATGGAATACAGAATCCTGAATATTATACATTTTCAACAAGAAACTAAAATCAGAAAACTAAGAGGAAGGGCTATACTTACAGTACTTACCTGCGTATTTGTTTTTTCTGCCCCTGTACTTGCTTTCCCTGACTCTTCACAATACGGTGAAACTTATTTTCCGGAACATATGGACCATATTACTGTCGTTGACCTGAGCGATATATTCAGCAACTATGACGGCAGTTTCGTTTTATATGATTCCGGTAAAAACACATGGACAGTTTATCACCCACATAATGCTGCCGAGAGGATTTCACCAAATTCCACCTACAAAATATATGACGCATTGCTTGGCCTGGAATCCGGTATCATTACTCCCAATAATACCGGTATGGTCTGGAATGGCAAAGATCAGCCGTTCCATGCATGGGAAGCAGACCAGACATTAGACTCTGCCATGAAAAATTCCGTAAACTGGTATTTTCAGTCTATTGATTCTCAGCTGGGATCTGATTCTGTAACATCCTTTCTGCAGAAAATCCAGTATGGAAATCAGCAAATCAGTTCTGATATCCGCTTATACTGGACAGATATGTCTCTGAAAATCTCTCCTTTTGAACAGGTAGAGCAGCTAAAAAAACTGAATGAAAACCAATTTCATTTTTCACCGGAGCATATCCGTACAGTCAAAGCTTCCATCCTTCAAAGCGCTTCTCCGGAGGGTGTTCTTTATGGTAAAACCGGAACAGGCCGTGTAGATGGAAAAGATATCAGCGGCTGGTTTATCGGTTTTACAGAAACCCCTGATAATGTGTATTACTTTGCAACCAATATCCAGAATGACACATCAGCTTCCGGAAGCAAAGCGGCAGAAATCACGGCTTCTGTTTTGTCAAAATTAGAGATCCCGTATTAAATAAAAAGAACTGACACCAGATTTTTTCAATCTCCTGTCAGTTCTTTTTGTTTATTCTATTTCTGCATGGAAAAATACTGTTCCAATACCGCTTTATCTTTTTTTACAACATAACCGCTTCCCCCTGTATCCTTAACATTCTCTGCCATACTGAGGATACGAATCGGTCTCTCCACATTTTTATCTGCAGTAAAAACTGCAAACCATCCGATTTCTGTTCCCGTATGATCTTCTTTTGCAGCTTTTAATTCAGCCGTCCCTGTTTTACCGGCCAGTAAAATATCTTCTCTGCTGGCGCCGTATCCCGTACCACTTGGATCATTCACAACACCTTTTAATCCCTCCAGTATTTCTGCCGAGGTTTCCGGAGAAAATGCTTCGGGAATCCATATTTTTCTCTCCTGCCTCTCCTCATACAGCAAACAAGGCTTTATCATATTTCCTCCATTTAGAAATGCTGTATAAATACTTGCCAGATGCACTGGATTTACTAAAATCTGTCCTTGTCCATATCCGCTGTCTGCCAGTTGTATCTCGGTTTCTATATGCTCCGTATTTGAATATTGAGATTGTACCACTTCTATTTCGAAGGGCAGTTTCTGATTAAATCCCAGCTGCTCCAGGAATTTTTCCAGTCTCTCGGCTCCTGTTCTTAATGCCACTTTTGCAAAATAAATATTATCCGAATAAATCAGGGCATTTTTCAGGATCACCGGTTCATATTCATGCAGTGTCGTTACCTGATAATCTCCCCAGGAAGAGTCCTTCTGCCACGACAGTCCCTCATTTCCAAAATCCTCATTCGGATCAAGTATTCCCTCCTTCATTCCGATTCCGGCAACTACAGGCTTAAATACAGAACCGGGACACCATATCTGCCGAAACCGGTTATATAATGGTCTTTTTTTATTTTCATTTAAAGTATCCCACTGCTCTTCTGACATTCCTCTGACAAAATCATTATTATCATACGAAGGCGTACTTACCAGAGCCAGGATTTCTCCCGTATAAGGATCCATGGCAACAGAACATCCCTCATCCTCTTTGAATTGTTCATAGAGCTGCATCTGAAGTTCAGAATCTATGGTAAGACGTATATCCTTTCCGTCCTCTTTTGTAAAACCAGCAATCTTCTCCTTTTTTTCTCCTTTCACATCTACTATCCAGATCTCACATCCATCTTTTCCTTTCAGTTCTTTTTCATAAAGATCTTCCATTTCGCTTCGTCCAATGACACTGTCCGAGCGATATCCCTCGTTCGGATGCTTTTCCAGATCTTCTGCCGTAACTGCCTGCACATACCCTGTCAGATGGGCGGCTGCTTCTCCCATATCATAGGTACGAATCTCAATATCTGAAAACTGAACTCCCGGTATCTCTTTCATCTGCCTTTGTCTTTCATATTCCCTCATCATCTCCTCATCTGTCTGTATCTTCATACGATCAATCTCATGTATTTTCTGAAGGGTTGCCACCGGTACAAAGAAACCGTCTTTTACCCAGTCAGCCTCCAGTTTATTCTCTATATTTTCTATATCTGTACCCAGTAAGGCAGCCAGATCTTCTAAAGAATGTTCTTCTAATTTCCCAGGAACAACTCCCACAGAAACCGCTCTTCCCTGCCCTGCAAGACGTTTTTCGTTTCTGTCCAGAATCTGTCCCCTCTTTGCCTTTAACACAGAAACCTGTACTTTATCTGTCTCTGTCAGTGTCGGATAAATCATACTGTCCTGCCATAGTAATTTATATCCGTCTTTACATCTGACAAAATTTGCCTGATTATCAAATTCCACCTTCCCTGCCTCTGTTTCAAAGGAAACCGTATATAAAACAGATTTCATTTTCCCTTTGTTTTTCTTTTCTGTAATATTGCTTAATTTCAAGTTTTTTATACCGATTCCCTCATAAATCCTGGAATTACGTTCTATAAAATGCTGTTTTTGTTCAGAAGACTTTCCATCTGTGTCTGTCATTTCATACATTTCTTCGTATTCCTTCTTTTCAATATGAGCCATATACTCTGCAAGCAGCTTTTCCGGTTTTTCCTGCATTAAATTTCCAGCTACACCCGCCCCTCCTATAATCAAAATAATCCCCAAAAGAAAGAGCAGGGCTCTTCTGATTTTTTTCTTTTCTTTGCGTCTTAATGTTTTTCTCATCCGTTATCCTCCTAAATATTACAGTTGTAAGTTTATTAAATATTACATCTATAAGAATTAGAAGTCAAGCTTTCTTTTTGAAAGAATGTAGCTGATACTCTTTCCTGGTAAAAAAGCGGACAAGTCCGCCTCGAACTCTCTAAATCCCTCAATCCTTGAGGGACTTGTTGCGCTTTACGCGCCAGATGCAGACTGCCATGGGCAGTCATATTCCGCATGCATCTGGTCGCATCCCCGCGGAGCGTTTTTATTTATTAGGAAAGTTAGTACAAAATGTACTACTTTCCTAATAAATAAAAAATGTCAGAAAGCTTTCTCTCAGGCTTTCTGACACCTTTTCATGTTATCATATTTCATTTATCTATCCGTCCATGTTTTAAAGATAATCCTGTAATTCTTTTATCAGAGTTTCCTCTGCTTTGATTACATCTTCTGCGAGTTTTTTTACCTTTTCCTCTGCCTTTGTATACTGATGCAGATACTGGTACAATGACTTTACTCCCATATTACATCCGTCTGTAAGCAGATCTGCCGCTGCACGATCCGGATCATCATCCTCAAATTTCATGTTTGTTTTCACCCAGGACATCATTTTTGCCATAACAGGCGGTTCCTTCCCCTCATCGTGAAAGGAAATCAGATATTCATGAGTCGTATCTCCCAGTCTGGAGTGGGTTTCCATACTTTTCAGTATCAGTTTACGTAAATTGCTGTCTGTTACATGCTTCAGTACATCCTCCAGAGAAGAAACTCCCATCTTTATTCCTGCATTGCATTCTCTCAGCAGCTTAATGGTATCGTCTTCCAAAAAAACACCTCCTGATCTTAATACAGGACAGTATTTCCAAATCTTCTGATTTCATTCATTTTTATAACAGGATTTATGGTAAATTTCTGTCCGCGCAGTATCTTACCGGTTCGGACACATAACAATGATCCTCTGCGGAGCTGTCTCAGGAGGAATACTTTTTGTCACAGATCCATAATAGACCAAAAGCTCCTGGCCTTCCGGAGTACACATAAATCTCTGTCCATTCAGAGTCCTGATGTTTGTCAGAGGAGAAAGGTTCAGCTTCAGAGACTGGTCTTCCGCAGTCAGTGAATCATCAAAAAATTTCAGAGCCACGTCCTGACTATTTCTAAGCGCTGTGATCAGTTCTGCCTGATATTGTGGCGGAAAAATCTTCGGAGCCGGAAGGCCGGTATCATAAAAAGCAGCCACCCGCATTCCTCTCCTCAGTCTTATATTATCCACTACTATGGTATCCGGTGACACCACAAAATTCACAATCTCACTCTCAGTATCTACTGATACCACAATGGAACAGCAGGAACCGCCGCTTCGGATATCCCGGATAATACCAACAACTTTTTCATAGGAAGCATATGTCATAATAAAAAACCTTTTTTTGTTTATCTTATGAAGTAAGCCCGGTTCTGTTCCATTGTCTTATATTTTAACGGATATAAATCCCGTCGCTTCCCATAAAGGCGCCCTCCGGGCAGGAAATATCCAGAAGTTTTTTTCTGCTCTCCACCAGTTTTTTATAGTCATTTTCCATTAGACAGAAGAGCAGATTTCTGGACATTCCCACATGAATCATACGCTCCTCTTCTTCCTTTTTCTCCTCTGGAAAATAAGGAACTGCCACAGAAATTTCTGCATTTTTACCATGAAAATGAAGTCTTGTTCCCTGCTCCGTAAATAATTCACAGATTGGCTTATAATATGCCCTGAAAAAAGCTTCTTCTGTAAACTGAACTGCTTCTCTGTTTTTTTCTTCCAGTTTTTCCGGTTCTCTTACCACACCGCAGAGAAATCCATGGTCATAATAGGTCATACAGACTGCTGCCGGAGATGGGATTGTTCCATTAATGGATGCAATAGCAGCTGCCTGCTGGCTACCTTTTTTCAGCGCCTGCTCTCTTCTGTTGCTTCCGCCTTTTGCTTCCCATACACTCCAGGTCTGAGCAGCCTCCTGCAGACCAATCATATCCGGACGCCATTCGCTGTTGAAAAAATCAATAAAACCATCCCCATTTGTTTTTTCAATCAGATTCAGATGAGTCAGGTAATCCGTATCATACATTCTCTTACTGATTAGCTTTGTAAGAAACATTCCCATGTAATAAGACATCACACTTTTTTCTGAAGAATCCAGATATGCAATACGTTTTGCTTTTTTTATCCGGTCGCCCTCCGTATCCAGAGCTGTTTCTGCAAGAAACAGTTTATAGGTAAGTTCCAGTCTTTTTTTCGAAAAAAAGCCGGCAGTCATTCTCTGTATCGGCATCCCACAGGTAACAACTGCATGGAGCAGTTCCTTATTAGAAAATTCCAGTTCTGTGTTTTTGCTGGTAAGCCCTGTGGTACTTTCCCGATCCTCCATTTCCAGGGATATCGTGTATTTTTTTTCTTCTGTTAATATCATGGCACTTCTCCTTGCATCAATGGTAAAATATCTTTCTTTATTGTATCATTTTTTTACAATATAAAGCAACGAATTTAATTGAAATACAGAAAACTCCTGGTTCACAGCAACGCAGGATAATGCCATGCAGACAGCAACGTTCACACTTCTATTTTCTCCACATAAAATATACAGTAACTCTGAAAAGAAAGGATTTATCCATGGAAAATTATTCGATGAGCCGTTCCTGCAGCCGTCCCTACCATGCAACCTGTGGTATGACAAAGGCTCAGACCCCTGTCCCAGCCTGCCACTGTGATTCCGGTCAAAACAGACAGTCCTGTGCATGCCGGATTCCAGGTACTATAACAAAAAATGCAGAAATGTATACCCACACCGATCACCTGGAACCTGCCATGGCATATGTTCCCTGCCAACAGCTTACTAACACCTATGATCTTTGCTATGCATTAAATGCCGGAACAATCTTTCCGCAGTTATGTAAGCCATTTTGTGGAAAGCGAGGTGGCCAGAGATGATGTATCACAATTCTTCCTGTTCCAGAACTCAGCTTCTTCAGCAGATCAATGAAGTAAGCTTTGCGGTCGATGACTTGCTTCTATATCTGGACACTCATCCCTGCTGTGAAAAGGGTATGGCACTTTACAAAGAATATGCGGAAAAACGTAAAAACCTCATGAAGAAATATGCCGAATGCTATGGACCGCTTACCATAGACGATGCATTAGAAACCAATGCAGACACATGGAAATGGATGGAACAGCCATTCCCATGGGAAAGGGAAGGAGGGTGCAGATAGTATATGTGGAATTATGAAAAAAGACTGCAGTATCCAATCAATATCAAGACTCCCAATGCAAAAATCGCCCAATATATCATGAGTCAGTATGGTGGCCCGGATGGCGAGATCAGCGCATCTCTCCGCTATCTGTCTCAGCGATTTGCCATGCCGAACCGTATGGCTGCCGCCGTCTTAAATGATGTGGGCACTGAAGAACTCGCCCACCTTGAAATGGTTTCCACCATTGTCCATCAGCTTACCCGGGATCTCTCTATGGAGGAAATAGAAAAAAGTGGTTTAGGTGCCTATTATATTGACCATACGGTAGGTGTCTGGCCTCAGGCTGCAGGTGGAATCCCATTTAACGCCTGTGAATTCCAGAGTAAAGGAGATCCTCTTACTGATCTTTTTGAAGACCTTGCCGCAGAGCAAAAAGCTCGTGCCACCTATGACAACATTCTTCGTGTGGTACGCAACATCCCGGAAATTGCTGATCCTATCCGTTTTCTCCGCGCAAGGGAAGTGGTGCATTTCCAGCGATTCGGTGAAGCGCTCAGAAGCGTCCAGGAACAGCTGGATTCCAAAAACTTTTATGCCTTTAACCCAGGCTTTGATATGCCCTGCGAAGCTTCCTGTAAAAACAGCTGAAAAAACTCCCCGGTCTGCAGGCCGGGGAGTTTTTATAGTTTCAGCAATTTACCTCATTAGCTGATCCACTATGGCATCAGAAGGTTAGGAATAAATGTAGAAAAAGCTGGTACATATGTGACTAACAGCAACGCTACCACTGCAACTGCAACAAACGGCAATATCGCTCTGTACAGTGCCGATAGCTTCACTTTTCCTACATTTGAAATAACAAAAAGCATCATTCCAACTGGAGGTGTCAGGTTTCCAATCATTAAATTCAGGCACATGATGATACCAAACTGTACTGAATCAATTCCATATGTCTGTGCAACCGGCCATAAGATTGGAACCATTAAAAGAATTGCCGGTGTAGCATCCAATACCATGCCAAGAAGCAGCAGCAAAACATTCATGAACAGTAAAAAGAAAATTTTACTGGTGATAAATTCCAGACAAAATGCCGCAAGTGTCTGTGCAACCTGAAGGGTAGTAATTGCCCATCCCATTGCTGTTGAAACCGCAATGATAAAAAGAACGTTTGCAGTTGCTTTCGCTGACCGTATACAGGATTCTTTAAAACTCTTCCAGGTAAGTTTCTTTTTAATTAAAGAAACAACAATTGCATATACTACAGCCAATGCACTGGATTCTGTTGCAGTACAGATTCCACTTATAATAGATCCCATGATGATAACAGGAAGCAATAATGCCGGCAGAGTTTCCTTCAATGAACGAGCTATTTCTCTAAAACTAGCTCGCTTTTCACGATAAGGCATCTTATATTTTACCGCCATAAAATAGCATAGAATCATATAAGCCAGGCCAAGAAGGATTCCCGGTATCGCTCCTGCCAGAAACATTTTTCCTACAGATACTGTTCCAATACATCCAGCAAAAATAATCATGATATTTGACGGAGGAATAATAGGACCAATAATCGCGCTGGCGGCTGTAACTGCAGCTGAAAAATCACGTTTGTAGCCTCCGTCGGTCATCAATTTGATTTCAACTGGTCCCAAACCGGAAGCATCTGCAATAGCCGAACCAGAAAGCCCTGCAAAAACCATACTTGCCATCACATTTACGTGGGCAAGGCCTCCTTTGATATGCCCTACCAGCTTCTCACAGAATGTAACAATCGCATTAGTAATGCCACCGACAGACATCAGATCTGTTGCCAGAATAAACAGTAAGATACAAACATATGTATAAGTATCAATTCCAGAAAATAATTTCTGAGCAATCATGGACTGATCTCCGCCAAGAAAACCGAAAGAAATATTGGTCAAAGCTCCCATGGCAAATCCAACTGGTGTACCGATCAGCATGATAAGCAGAAAAAGAACGATCAAAAACATTAACATTCGCTTTCTCCCCCTTTCTCCGTTTCCGGATACTGTCTTTTTTCGCCAGCATAAAAGGGCTCAAGTATTCCGGAGAACACACCGATCATTTCTGTGATAACCTCATATGCTACTAAAATACATCCAAATACAGGTGCCGAATATAATACGTATCCTGGTGCACGCAATATGGAAGATTTAAACATCATTCGAGTCTGTATAATATAGATCCCAAAATAAACAGCCACAGCAAGTACCATAAGACAAAGAATCCGGGTGATTACATATAATGTCATTTTTCCTTTCTTTCCCAAACGGTCAAATATCAAATCTAACTGAGCCATAGATCCTTCCCTGTAAACAATAGGTAATGCCAAATAGCAGAGCCATATCATAGAATAGCGGGCAAGCTCTTCTGTCCATGGAAAAGAAAAATCAGATATTTTAACAATGATATAACGGTTTACCACCTGTAAAAACACTGATCCTGCATTGACAATAACTATGCCTACAATCAAAATGCTGAGTATTTTGCAGATCATATTGGAGATTTTATTTAGCCTGTTATATAAGTTCTCCATATTTTCCCCCAATCATTTTCTATATAAGTTTATTTGCGTACTTCCTCAATCTGCGCAAGAAGCTCGTCAACCAGTTCATCGCCAACCTGTTCTCTCATGTATTCCTCACAGACAGGTCCATAAGCATCATGCCATCCCTGAAGTTCTTCTTCCGTAGGAACATATACAGTCATTCCATTTTCTTCAAGTGTAGCAATACCACTTTCTTCGAGCTTTGTTGTCACCTCTCTGGATTTCTTCATTGCTTCTTCATTTGCAGCATCTACAACTGTCTTCTGTTCATCTGAAAGACTTTCATAAAATTTATTACTCATCATATAGCTCATAACAGTAGGCGTATGATTGTCAAGAACATACCAGTCCTGTACTTCGTAAGTCTTATCAATCACAACGTTCTGAATAGGATTCTCCTGACCATCTACAACACCGTTCTGCATAGCAACATACATTTCAGAAGACGGCATGGGTACCGCATTTGCACTAAGGGCATTAACCATTTCTGTATATATAGGACTATCTGGTACACGGAATGTAAGGCCTTTTGCATCTTCTACAGAACGCATTTCATGACCTTTGCATGTAAAACTTCTCATTCCAGTGCAAGAATTGCCTAAAATACGGATTCCTGTATTTTTTCCAGTCTCTTCCATGACTCCCTTTGCCCAGTCACTATCCATAACTGCGTTTGTTTCCTCAATATCTTTGAATGCTCCCGGCATACTGAAGATCATGGTATTCGGATCATAATTATTCAGAAGAGAAGAATTCTGGATTGTCATCTGAACTGTCCCGGCTGACACAGCACCAACTGTATCCGGCTGACTTCCAAGTGCATTACCTGGATATAATTCAACCTTAATAGAATCGCAATTGGCCTCTACATATTCTTTAAATGTTTCAGCATACATGACCTCATCCGATGCCTCACGATCTGGATTACTGTGTGTATATCCCAGTTTAATTGTAACTACTTCTTCTTTTTTATCTGCATATACTGTAACTCCTGTAGGCACTACCATCATTGCGGCAAGAACAGCTGCTAAAAATCTTTTTTTCATAATTTATTCCTTTCTCTCTTCATTAGAGTATCTCTGACATTTTATTTAAACTTGGAAAGTGTCTCTTCTCTTATTGATTTCAATGCTGCACCATAATTACCAAAATCATTTCCCATAATGATCATATTTACACCTTTATCGACAAGCTTTTTAGCATTCTCATATGTCGGAGGAACTGCGGGAGCCATAACTCCGATTCCCTTTGGACGAGCCTTGGCAATAATGTCCTTCATAGCAATATCAGCCGGACTGTCATTAAGATCATAGAAAGAGTTTCCACCGGAGGTATTTGTTTTACAATTTAAGGACATGGAGAAATCTGCCGGTCCAAAATTAATCGCATCTACTCCAGGAACAGCCAGCATCTCATCTAACTGATCCGTAAATTCAAAATCCTCTGCCATAGGAATTACAAGTTCTGTTCTGTTTGCCTCTTCATAGAACTCTACTCCACCCATATCAAATCCATACTGTGCTGCACGTACATTCACATCAAATCCACGTCTTCCAAGAGGCGGGAATTTTGCTCCGCTTACACAGGTTTCCATTTCTTCGATTGTACGGACATGAGGAATAATCACGCCTTCTGCGCCCATTTCAAGTGCTTTACGAATTTCAATCATATCTGGTTTCGTTACTCTTACCAATGGGCTGATTCCTACAGAACGTGCTGCCAGAACTGCATTGTTCAGCGCTGTAGTTTCCCATGGACAGTGCTCAGCATCAATAAAAACAAAATCAAAACCTGCATATCCCAGAAGTTCAATAAACTGCGGACATCCAGAATAAATCGTCATACCAAATACCGGTCTTTTTGCCATAGTTTCTTTTAAATGATTTTCATAGATTGTATTTTTCATGTTTTCATCCTCCTTAAATTACCATGCTGTCCATCCGCCATCGATCACAAGATTGGCCCCTGTCATAAAAGATGAGGCTTTCGATGCGAGGAAAATCACTGCTCCATTGTATTCATCTTCCTGAGACATACGTCCCATTGGCATTCTTGAAGTAAAGTTCTTGATAAAGGTTTCATCCTGTGTATCTCTCCAGACACCGGCAGGTGTTAAAGTATTTACACGGATTCCTTTCTTGCCCCAGTAAGTTGCACAATATCTTGTCAGATTATAGATTCCTGATTTTGCAGCAGAATAAGCAACTGGTTTAATAAATGGAATTCCTGTCCGTTCTTCTTTGTATGCATAGATATCCTGGATAGGTGATACCATTCCATAAATGGAACCGATATTAATGATGGATCCACCTTTGTCTGCAGCTACCATTCTTGCCCCCACTGCCTGGATCATCAAAAAAGTTCCTACCAGATTTACATCTACAACCTCACGAAAGACTTCTTCCGGAAACTTCTCAAACGGTCCTGACACTTCCGGCGGCGCACTTGGCTGAGTATCGATTCCTGCACAATTTACCAGAACATCCGGTGCCTCACTCCAGAATTCCTGTAATTCATCAAGAGCAGATTCTATCGTCGCTTTCTGATTAATGTCTACCTTAAATACTTTCAGGCGATCCTGATCATACTGAGCAGAAGGAAAAATCTCTTCTATTCTCTCCGGTGTCGGATGTGCTGCAAAAATCGCAACTTTTGCATCCCTGTCGTATAATGCCTTCGCCATGTTCTTTCCAATCTGTCCCAGTCCCCCTGTAACAATACAGATTTTGTTGGATACATCAAATAATTCATCCCTCATAATTACTTCTCCTTTTCTTTTTGCTTTTGCCCTGTAGTGATATGATGTCCTAACGTCGTATCTTTACGATAACACCACATCTTTTTTGTGTCAATATTTGTTTTATTACAATTTTTCACATTATTTTTTGTGCAAGTTGCATTGTATTTCTATTCCAAATTATTATTTATACAATTTTTTAGTTATTTTCCACAATTTATTTTCACAAAAATATACAAAATAGATATATTGACTTTATGCAGATATAGGTATAACATTTAATTACAATGTATGAAGAAAATTCATACCAGATAATATGCTTATAAGGTGAATATAAGCAGTACGAAGGAGTGAACTAGAAATACATGTTGACAATAACTAAAAAATCTGCAACACAACTGGCTCTTGAAAATCTACAGGCTTATATTGCCGATGATTCAGTACTGATCGGAGATCGTTTCCCCACTGAGAAAGAATTGTGCACCACGCTCGGCGTAGGACGGGGTACTGTCCGGGAAGCTGTAAAAGTTCTTGTTTCACAAGGTCTTCTTGAGATTAAACCTGGACTCGGTACTTTTATCAAAAGCAAAACTCCTGTACAAACAAATTCTCTTTCTACCTGGTTTGCTACCAATGAAGTGGAATTACAGGATCTTACCGTTGTCCGTTCTGCTCTGGAGCCATTGGCAACCAAACTGGCCATCGAAAAATGCACTGAACAGCAGCTTGCAATGTTAAAACGCAATCAGCATAATGCAGAAAAAGCTGCGGAACAGTGCGACGCAGCCTTATTAGCACACTATGATGAAGAATTCCACCGGACTATTTTTATTATTGCAGGAAATGTTTTTTTAATGGAGATCAATGATATCATCACCAAACAGCTGGCACAATTTCGTCAAAATACCTTTAAGATCAAAAAAAATATAGATAATTTTATTCCTGCACATAATGCGATTATCAGAGCTTTTGAAACACATGATATGGCACTGGGAGAAAAAAAGATGAAACAGCATATGAAAAAAGTTGCCAAAGATCTGGAAGCAAGTAAATTCAATTCATAAACTAATAAATTTCATAACGTCCTGAACGTGGATATGTCCGCTCATACGTCTAATAAAAAATCAAAAAATGAACAGAACAACTATCTGTAGAAAGGACCTTATGAATACTTTAAATAACAATATTTTCAAAAAAATTTTTTCTGCTCTGGAATTACCCATGAATTCAGACGAGACCCTTAACATGGAGATGCTTTCCAAACTGATTGAATATGAACTCAGCATAGGAGTTGAGGGATTTTACTGCATGGGTTCTTCCGGTGAAGCGCTGCTTCTGAGTCTGGAAGAACGAAAAAATGCTCTGGAACATATTCTGAAGATTGTCGATAAACGGGTTCCTGTCATTGCTCATGTAGGAACTGTCCGTACAGAAGACGCCATTTGTCTTGCTCGTCATGCAGCAGCTGCCGGAGTTGATGCCATATCTATGATCCCGCCCTATTATTATAAATTCACCATGGATGAGATCATAACCTATTATGAAAATATCATTCAGGCAGTTCCGGAAATTGGCGTCATCGTATATAATATCCCACAGTTTACAGGTATAGAATTTAATAAAGACAATGCCGGAAGACTTCTCTCTAATAAACAAGTCATCGGAGTAAAGCATACCTCCAACAATCTTTATGCATTAGAGCGAATGAGAAGCGCCTATCCTGATAAAGTATTTTTCAATGGATTTGACGAACAGTTCACAGGAGCTCTTGCAATGGGTGCTGAAGCAACAATCGGAACTACTGTTAATATTTTTGCTCCACTTTTCACCAAAGCTCGTGATCTTTTTTATTCTGGAAAAGTTTCCGAAGCGTTAAAAATACAGACGGAAATCAATTATTGTGTAGAAGAAATGTGTAAAGTAGGAATATTCAGTGCTGTTAAATATATTCTGACAAAAAGAAGAATTATCTCCGGTAACTGCCGAAGACCCTTTCATCCGCTTTCTTCAGAAGAGTGTCTCCAGATGGATAAGCTTATCTGTCAATATGACTCTTATCTTCAGAAAATCCAATAAGAAGTGAAAAAATCCCCCGGTCTGCAGGCCGGGGGATTTTTCAAATAATCACTCAATCACATATGCGTTTACAATTTCTCCGTAATATGCCACGTGCACATCACGATTGGAACCGGTAGAGGAACTGTCCACATTCTGAGGATAAAACTTCTCAACGGTTTCTTCGTCCATTGCATGAATATCCTGCAGCTGCTTATAAACAATCCGGCACTCCAGAGTCAGTGGAAACTCTCTGATTCCGGGAACTGAAATACTCTCCGGCTCCTCCAGAGTCAGGTTCAGTTCCTTGATCTTATCTGTATCACGTCCGGATTTGGAGCCGCAGAATCCAAGGGCTTTTTTCTGGCTGTCATCCAGAGGAATATTCACCGTAAACTCTCCATTCTTTTCCAGAAGTTCTCTGGTAAAACGGCCTTCGCGAATCACTGTGATAAATACAGATTTTCCCCATTCAATTCCCAGCATTCCCCAGGAAATCGTCATGGAATTTACCTTGTCTTCTGATTTTGAGGTGATCAGAACCCCATTTCTGAGTCCTTGCAGGATTTCTCCTGTATGTTCAAATACATCAATTTGCTTCTTCATATCCGATATCCTCCTTGTCTGCATTTTAAGCTGACTTTATCATATGACAAAAAGCTTTTTATTGCAAGAAGAACCCCTTTCCATTCCGAATATACCGTTACTGTTCACAGCAACAATATCTTTTCATTTTTCTCATTTTTTGTGGACGGACACTTTTCACCCTGATATAATAAAACAACTATAGAAAAGGAGTTTTTCACATGACAAATACAGTAAAAAATTCAAATCTCACCCTTAGATATTCTTTTATACAGGGCTTTTACTGGATGAATTTTTCCGCCATTATGGGCTTTGCCAGTCTTTATCTTCTGGACAGCGGATTTACCAACACTGAAATCGGCATGATCATGGCAGTTGCAGGGATCATTTCTGCCATACTTCAGCCGGTGATCGCAGGATATGCTGATCGCCCGTCAAGTCCTTCTTTAAAAAAGATCGTACTTGTCCTTATACTGTTCCAGCTTATCCTTGGACTCCTGATGCTTCTTTCTTTCCGAAAAACTATTTTTTTTACCGGGCTCCTTTACGGAAGTACAATCACACTTCTGCAGCTTTTGAACCCTTTTATCAATTCCCTTGGCATGGAAAGCATCAATCAGGGAAAACGTCTGAATTTTGGAGCTGCCAGGGGCATGGGGTCCGTTGCTTATGCCATTATGTCCTATCTTTTAGGAGCCATTGCAGAAAAAGCAGGAGCCGTATCCGTACCATTTTCTATTTCTGTTCTCTCTCTGGCTTTTGTGGGAGCGCTGATTCTGTTTCCATTTCGCAAGACAGAAGTTTCTGTCTCTGCCCAAAGAACTGCCGCTTCCAACCCACTGGCATTTTTGGTAAAGTACAAACGTTTTGCCATTGTTCTGATCGGCTGTATTTTTATTTACCTCAGCCATGTACTCCTGAACAGCTTTACCTTCCAGATTGTAGAAAGTAAAGGAGGCGGAAGTGCAGAAATGGGAACCTCCATGGCCATTGCTGCTCTTATTGAACTTCCTACCCTGTTTCTTTTTACTTTTATGCTGAAAAAAGCCGCCTGTCATTTCTGGTTCAGAATCTGCGGTATTTTCTTCATGCTGAAATCACTGGGAACACTTTTAGCTCCTAATATCCCCGTTTTTTACGGTGTACAGTTTTTACAGATGCTTGGATGGGGACTTATCGCAGTCTCCTCTGTATACTATGTGAATTCTATCATGGAAGAACAGGATGCTATCAAGGGGCAGGCTTATATTACTATGACCTATACCCTTGGAAGTGTGATAGGCGCTTTGTTAGGAGGGGCTCTGATTGATGCCGCAGGCGTTAATGCCATGTTGATCTTTGCCACTGTATCTGCATTTATCGGAATGATAATTCTTTTATTCGCTACTGAACGCACAAACAGCAGCCGGACCTGATCCGACTGCTGTTATTATTTTTCCCAACGGCTTTTTTTCTTCCTGCATATTTCATCCCACTGGCAGTCTCCGCATATAGCCTCTCTCCTTCCAGGTTTTAAAATCATCTGTTCCACTTTGGATACAAACTCCTGGAAGCCAAGAATCTCATTTTCTCTAAAATCACACAATTCTAGAACTGACCGGTCATAAAAAGCAGTCTGTTCTGCGGTCCTGCATATATTCTGCTCCAGATTTGGACATGCGGAACAGATTTCATCGCCTGCGACAATCAGCTTTATTTCCGCTCCATTTTCCAGTATTTCCAGCATCTGACCCATATGAGAAGAAAAACTGCTGCTGTAACCTTTTCCCTCAAAATATGCCAGACACATGCCATGATGAGGACGAAGCCTGTATACTTTCTTTTTTTCCATATTACATTACATATTTTTTCAATTTTTTAGACAAACCATAAGCTAAAACAATCTTAATAATATCCGGAATAACAAACGGTATCACACACCATCCGAGTACTGCTGCAATACCTATTGCACCATTTGTCCGCATATAAACTGCCATAAACCACAGAGTTCCAAATGCATAACAGACAAGAAGCCCTGCTGCCATGGAGAAAATCTGGATCAGAGATTTTTTACCGGGAATCTTTTCCATTGCCCACATAGTAAGAGCTGAAAACAAAAATCCGACAATATAACCTCCTGTTGTCCCAGTGATAATTCCAATCCCTCCAGTCATTCCTGCAAACACAGGAACACCAACTGCTCCAAGAAGAATATACAAAAGCACTGCTATCGTCCCTCTTTTTCCTCCCAGCATTTCTACTGCCATAAAAACACCAAAAGTCTGCAGTGTAAAGGGAACCGCAGTGGGGATGGCTATCCAGGAACAGATTGCCATTAAAACAACAAATACTCCGATATATACCATATCGTAAGTTTTACCTCTTGATACTGCCATTGTACTCATTTTTCCCTCCTGCTGTACATAAACATTACTGTGAACAAAGTGCTCAGCAACACCTGGACTTTTTCCATGCTTTACTCTATCACAGCAGGAGGCTAATTGTCAACCTATTTTATATTTAAGTTTACAATCAATCTTTTTGATGTACATAGATATCCATCTGATTATACGGAATCACAATTCCCTGAGCCTCAAATTCTTCCTTGATTTTTTGATTCAGTCTCCATTTCACTGGCCAGTAGGATTCGGTAGGAACCCATACACGAAGTCCAAGGATCACTGCACTGTCTGCCAGCTGGTCTACAAAAACAACCATTTCGCTTTCGTCCCCCTTGGTCTCCGGATCATCCAACAAGATTTTATAAAGAATATCTTTTGCTTTCTGGATATTTGCCTCATAGGAAATTCCAACCTTAATCTCAAGCTTTCTGGTTTCTTTTGCCGTTACATTAATAATCGTACTATTGGAAAGAGTTCCATTTGGCACTACAATTTTTTTATTATCAACACTTAAAAGAGTTGTATAGCACATTTCAATCCTTGCCACTGTTCCCTCGCATCCATTCTGCTGATTTTGAATAATATAATCTCCCACAGTAAATGGCTTAAATACAAGAAGAAGAACGCCTCCTGCCAGGTTGGCAAGTCCTCCCTGAAGCGCAAGTCCGATTGCTACTCCTGCTGTACCAAGAAGCGCCGCCACTGAGGATTCTGTAACGCCCAGGCTGACTGCAATATTAAAAATCAGCATTGTATAGAGTACTGCCTTTCCCGCAGAACAGGCAAACTGTATGACCCCCTCATCTACCTTTGTCTTTTCCATGGAACGTTTCAGAAACCGGATACACCATTGTATCAGCTTTCTCCCCACGAAAAATACAACAATTGCCAGGATCACTTTGATACCGAATCCCACAATTGAAGGAATCTGTTGTGCAAAATATTCTTTAAAATTCAAAATTTCTCTCAGATCATCTCCTACCCCCTCAATTCCCAGTTCTTCCAATCCATGATCAACTTTTTCTACTGTTTCATTTACTGCTGCTGCATCCATAAATCCGCCTCCTTTCCTGTATCCAGATATGGAAACAGACTTCCTTTTCATAAAAATCAGACTCTTTTTCATCATACCATAAAAGGCTCTTTCTCGACAATGAGGTTCTCTGAAAATACATAAAAATAAGATCTTTTTACCTATTTAAAAACATGGGGTTCAGTGCTATAATGATTACGCTTATATTAATATCATTTTTACAATGGAGGAAATTATGCATATCATAATCGTTGGGTGCGGAAAAGTCGGCCGTACTCTGGCAGAGCAGCTTCAGGAAGAAGACATAGACCTGACTGTAATCGATACTATTGAAAAGACTGTAAATGCTGTTACCGAAGACATTGACGCCATGGGGATCGTAGGAAATGGTGCAAGTATCAATACACTGATGGAAGCAGGCATTAACACAGCCGATATCCTGATCGCGGTAACTGCATCTGATGAATTAAATCTTCTCTGCTGCCTGATCGCGCAAAAAACAGGAGACTGTCAGACCATTGCCCGCGTCCGGAATCCCATCTACAGCCAGGAGATCGGCTTTATTAAAGAAAAACTTGGAATATCTATGATTATTAACCCGGAATACGCTGCTGCACAGGAAATATCCCGCCTGCTTCGTTTTCCTGCCGCTATTAAGATCGATCCGTTCTCCAGAGGAAAAGCAGAGCTTTTAAAATTTAAAGTACTTCCTGAATTCGGCCTGGATGGAATGAGTGTATCCAGGATAGCAGAAAAATATCGCTGTGATATTCTGTTCTGTGGTATAGAAAATAAAGAGGAACTGTCAATTCCCGGCGGTGACCATATCATACACAATGGAGACTTTGTTTCCATTATTGCAGCCCCCCAGAATACCGCCCTATTTTTCAAAAAAATCGGCTTAAAGACCAATCAGGTCAAAAACTGTCTGATCATTGGCGGAGGAACCATCTCTTTTTACCTGGCGAAGACTCTGATTGCCTCAAAGATCCAGGTTAAGATTGTAGAAAAAGATCCTGTACGCTGTGATTTTTTAAGTGACTTGCTTCCGGATGCTACGATTATCAATGGAGATGGAACTGATCGTTCTCTTCTTCTTGAGGAGGGACTGGAAACAGTTGAATCTTTTGTATCTTTGACAAACATGGATGAAGAGAATGTCTTCCTTTCTCTTTTTGCCAAAAATATTTCCAAAGGCAAACTGGTGGCCAAGGTAAACCGTCTTCCTTATACAGATGTAATTGACCAGCTGGATCTTGGCAGTGTAATCTATCCTAAATATATCACTTCAGATTCCATTCTGCGTTATGTACGTGCCATGCAGAATACCATTGGAAGTAATGTAGAAACCCTGTATCACATTCTTGACAGCCAGGCAGAAGCACTGGAATTTGTTGTCCATGATATTTCTCCTGTAGTAGGAGTTCCTTTGGCTGATCTGAACCTCAAAAAAAACCTGCTGGTTTGCAGTCTTGTCCGCGACGGAAAGATCCGTATTCCAAGAGGTCAGGATACCATTCAGGTTGAAGATCATGTGATCATTGTAACTACACATAAAGGACTTCGCGACATCAGCGATATTCTTGAAAAATAAGGAGTACAGTCATGAATTACCGTATTATCACCTATATTGTCGGATGGGTTTTTAATCTTCAGGCAATATTTATGGTACTTCCAATCCTGACAGCTGTGATCTATGGGGAAAAAGATATTTTTGCCTTTTTTACTGCCATTATTATCTGTCTGGGCATTGGACTTCCTCTTACAAGAAAAAAACCATCAAACAAAGTATTTTATATAAAAGACGGGTGTGTTGCTGTAGCACTGAGCTGGGTTGTACTGAGTATTACTGGTGCTATTCCTTTTGTACTCTCCGGTTCCATTCCCCATCCTATTGATGCCATATTTGAAACTGTATCAGGATTTACAACCACCGGAGCCAGTATCCTTGCTGAGGTAGAAAGCCTTCCAAAATCTATCCTCTTCTGGAGAAGCTTTACCCACTGGATAGGTGGAATGGGTGTCCTTGTATTTCTTCTGTCCCTTCTGCCTCTTGCAGGAGGCTATCATATGAATCTTATGCGTGCAGAAAGCCCCGGACCTTCTGTCAGCAAGCTGGTTCCCAAGGTACAGTCAACAGCAAAGATCCTTTACGGCATTTATCTTGGAATGACTGTTCTTCAAATCATTTTTCTGCTGTTGGGAGGGGTTCCATTATTTGACACCCTCTGCATCACCTTTGGTTCTGCAGGAACCGGTGGTTTTGGAATAAAAAATGACAGTCTGGGAAGCTACAGCACCTATTGCCAGGTTGTAACAACTATTTTTATCATCCTGTTTGGAGTCAACTTCTCTGCCTATTATCTTATACTGACAAAGAAGTTTAAAGCAGCTTTTCATATTGAAGAGATCCGTTACTATTTTGGCATCATCCTGGCTTCCATTATCCTTATTGCCATTAATACAAGGCACATGTTCTCCGGCTTTGCTCAGGCATTCCAGCAATCAGCCTTTCAGGTCGGATCCATTATTACAACTACCGGCTACTCTACAACTGATTTTAATCAATGGCCGGCGCTGTCAAAAACGATTCTGGTACTTTTAATGTTTATTGGTGCATGTGCCGGAAGTACAGGCGGCGGAATTAAAGTATCGCGTATCGTACTGCTACTTAAAGCTGCCCGTAAAGAATTTCAGTTATACCTGCATCCGAATGCAGTAAAGAAGATTAAAATGGATCAGAAAACGGTACCTCATGAAACACTCAGGTCTACAAACATTTTCCTTAGTGTATACCTGATCATATTCTGTGGATCCGTCCTTCTTATCTCACTGGATAACTTTGATCTTATTACCAACTTTACATCTGTTGCTGCCACACTGAACAATATCGGACCCGGTCTGGAAATAGTAGGACCTATGGGAAACTTTTCCTCCTTCTCCTATCTTTCCAAATCTGTTCTTATTTTTGACATGCTGGCAGGCCGATTGGAAATTTTCCCTCTTCTTCTGTTATTCTTTAAAAACACATGGAAAAAATTCTGATCATACTGAGACAAGGTATATTCTAAAAATGAAAAATGCCTTGTCTCTTTTTTATTTCTTCATAATTTTTTCAAAAATTTATCATATATTTTTCACAATTTTAAGGTATAGTATTAAACATAGAAGACATTATGTTTTCTATATAAATATTTTTCTTTTTCATACGCGCCGGTACGAAAGTACCGGCCTCCTTCCATTTATGGGGGTTTATCTGAAATTTTCTCTTTTCTTATATATCAGAATTAAACATAACAAATAGAAAAGCTGTCCGGATTCGAGGTTTTCTCTGCAATCCAGACAGCTTTTTCCGTTTCTCATTATAATATTTATCCTTACTTCAGATTATCACTGATCACCTTCCAGATACTGCTGTTTTCAAATCCCAGCTTCCACTGAGCAACTCCTGCAAGTCCATATTTCGGAATCAGTTTCACTTTTTCTGCAATTGACTGAGCATCCTCAAGCCAGATATCATAGCTGGAACCTTCTTTTTCAAAAGAAGCCCTGTTCTGTCCTACACTTCCATCCCAGATTGCCTGAACCTTATTCTCGGACAGCACTTTCTGAGCCTGATCCATACCGATAGCTTCACTTGTAAGTGCTCCGCCTGTTGTTTTCCAGAGTCTTGTATAGAAAGGAATTGCGAGAATCGTTCTTTCTGCCGGAACTTCTGCCAGTGTATCCGTCACTCCTTTTTCTACCCACGGAAGGGACGCAACGGATCCCGGTTCTTCTGATCCCACATAGTGTTCATCATATCCCATGATGATTACATAATCCACAACTTTTCCCTGCTCTTCCCTGTCATAATGACTGGTAAAATCCTCCGGAACAGGATTATCTACAGAAAGCACAAGATTTTTCTTATGACACTCAATAGATAATTCTCTTAAGAATTCCAGAAAATGTGGTCCTGCATCCTCACTAAGAGTTTCAAAATCCACATTGATTCCATCAAGTCCGGTATTTTCCGCAGCCGCCATAAGCTGACTGATGATGTTTTGTCTGGAAGCAAGCTGGGAAAGGGTTTCTGTGGTACTGACATCTGCAGTAAAGTTATCTATAAGTCCCCACACCTTCATACCTCTGTCATGTGCCTGCTGTACGTATTCCACTGAGGATATATCCGCAATATTCCCATCTGTATCTGCAAGATAAAACCAGGTAGGAGAAATCACATTCACACCGCTGACATTTGCTGTGGCATCTGCAAAATAGGCATTTGCTTCCGGCGATGTCACCTGATGCCAGGACAGATTCACCGGATCTTCCATGGAAAGGTACTGATACTCTTCCATTTTGAAATCTCGTTCAAAATTCTTGACCTCTGCTGAAGAAATGTCACCTTTTTTTACGAATCCTATGTATCCGTCCATCGTAGCCACTTTAACCCATTCTTCGAATTCTTCCAGGTAGATTAATGTGTCACCTTTTTTTGCCTGAGTAAGAACCGGAGATTTTATGCCTCCGCGATAGCGAACATATGTATCCTTCTGCACAGAAGCTGTATTTACATCCTGAAACTGATTCTGGATAATGATTCTGGCCGGAGCTTCGCCCATATAAACATCCATATCTGTATATCGCTGCACAAAAGCCAGATTGAGATATACCGCTTCATCTTTCATCCATACATCACTGTCTCCATTGGGAGAAGCCGGATATTTTTGAAGTTCAGAAGGAGTTGCATATAAAATCTGCTGATTTCCGCTGTCCCAGTAATATCTCTGATTCAGGTAGGTATTTACAAGCTTCAAAGGCAGATATATCTGTCCATTAGAAGTAACCGCCCGTTCTTCCATAATATTAGTTCCGAGAACGATTACTGCCTCTCCCTCGGCAGTCTGTCCATAATACTCGTTCAGATCCATCCGCTCCTTCGTCGGAATGTATTTCCGGATCACATGAACACCGATACCGGCTGCCGCCAGCAAAAGAATCAGACCAGCAACAATCACTGCCGGCATATACTGCTTCTTCATCTGCTTTTTTATGTTTTTTTTCATTTGTTTTTTCCTTTCAATTCAGAATAATCTGTTTCAGAAAAACTATATAATCTCTCTGCAGCATTACAGAGACTGTTTTATTATATCATATTTTCTATTGATTTGCTTTATAAATAATTCTTTTTATATTTTTTTCATATTTATTATTCAGGGACTCAACCCAGGTCAAGCATGAGAAGGGGATTTCTGCTATGGCTGAATCCCTTTTATCTTTTGCCTATTAAAATGCAGACCACACATTGTCCTCTGTGGTATATCTGTGATATATTTTCGTTTCTGCCTCCTTTCATTTGTTCAGTATTTTAGAAAACACCTGATAGGTCTGAGAAAAATCTCTGCATGCGATACCAGTTTTATCTGAATAACTGTGGAAATTTGTATGACTGCTGCAGCAAGAACGCTGCATGACTGAAGAACAGCAGACATACTTTTTTGAAAAAGGTCATATATAAGCGATTATTATCTCTTTGATGCTAACAGGATTATTTACCGGCTTGCACTCAGAAAATTTTTCTTATAAGCTATTATACTGTATTTTTATCTATATGCAAGGCTTTTCAGCAGTTTATAAAAAAATTTCGATTTAGTTTCCAAATATTTTATAATTTAGGTAAATTGAATTTCTTTACATCTGCTATAGTTGTGGTATATAATAGATGCTAAGTTGATATGCATTTTTTTGCCGTGGCAAAAGTCATGGATTCTAATCTGTCTGTGTAAATATGCCATATTCTGCATATGATTTAATATGCATATGGTAAATATACGTTATACAGCACATAAAGAATAGGATGTGATCATATGAAAATAGAAAAAATAAATGAAAACCAAATTCGCTGCACTCTCACCAAGGAAGATCTGGAACTTCATCAAATCCGCCTTAGTGAGCTTGCATATGGTTCTGAAAAAGCTAAAAAGCTCTTCCGAGATATGATGGAACAGGCACAGCTGCAATTCGGATTCGAAGCTGATAATATACCTCTGATGATTGAAGCGATTCCAGTCACTTCAGACAGTATCATCCTTATTATTACCAAGGTAGAAGATCCTGAAGAGCTGGATACCCGTTTTTCAAAATTCACTCCCTTTAAAGACCGCGGACAGTCGGAAGCTCTCCAGCTCGACGGAGCGGACAATATCATTGATATTTTCCAGAAACTCTGTGAAGCTAAATTAAAAGGAAACTCAAAAAAGACTTCTGCTGCTTCTGATCCTGCAAAAGAAACATCTTCTCAGGACGCTCCTTCCGTTGATCTGATACGGCTTTTCAGCTTTTCACAGCTAGATGATGTAATCGCCGCATCTCATGGACTAAACGGATTTTTTACAGGTGTAAACACTCTGTATAAAGATCCTGCTGAGGGAAAATATCGTCTTGTTCTCCACCAGTCCGATATATCTCCGGAAGATTTCAACCGGACATGCAACATTCTTTCCGAGTACGGCATCAGCAAAGCCTTTTCTTCTGCAGGCGAAGCCTACCTGAAAGAACATGGAGAGACTATCTCCGTAAATGCACTTCAACAGCTTGCACAGATCTGATCCATGATTTTCACAGTATGAAAAAGGGCGCTCCATATAAATGGAACGCCTTTTTAGTCTTATTATTTGCTAAGAAAATCATTGATCTGCTGAACAAGAATATCTGAGTCAAATCCATGAACCATAGCTGCCTCTTCCAGAGATTCTCCCTGAGAAGACGGACATCCGATGCAGTGCATTCCCATTCTCATAAGGATAGCAGCGCAGTTCGGATCAATTCTGAGAAGCTCGCCAATTGTAGTTTCTTTTGTAACCTGTGCCATTTCTATTTCCTCCTTTTTATATTTTATGCAGAAAAAATTTCATATTATTCCCTGCAGTGTTATGCTGTTTATAGCACATTCATTATAATATAAAAGCCAGTGAGAATCAACGGTCATATTATAAAAATATGTTTATAATTTTATACTTGTAATCCTATGAAAGATATATTAGAATAGCAATATAGAACCGTAAAAGGTGCTAACGAGAAAAAAGGAGGATATTATAATGGCATACGTAATTACTGACGAATGTGTAAGCTGTGGAACATGTGCAGCTGAGTGCCCATCTGAGGCTATTTCTGAAGGCGCAGATCATTTTGAAATTGATGCTGACGCTTGCGTTGACTGTGGAACATGCGCAGATGTTTGTCCTACAGAGGCTATTCAGCCAGGTGAATAATTCACTACATAAAAACAGGGAGCTGCAGTTTTGCTGCAGCTCTTTTTCTATCTCCTATTATAACAAATATAACAGACTCTTCTTATGTATCCTACTAAATATTCTTATGGATCCTTGTTTCCCTTGTTGATCTCTTATCCGACAATGCCGCTGCAATTTCTCTTCTTGCCATCTGTTGTTTCCTAATTGCAAGATCCAATGAACGAAATCTCTCTTCATCTTCATTTTTTGAACGTATTTCCTGTGTGATCAGCCTTTCCAGTATTGCCTGAAATTCCAATATCTTCGGATCTGTCACATTTTCCTCAGCCTTTTCCGTGATGTTCGAAGAATCCTGGGAAGAAATTTCTTCAGTCTCCCCTTCCAGCAGCTGAATATTATTCTTGTCCGTGTTCGCCGCTGTATAGAGAATCTGAGGAATCAAATCACGAATAGCTCGCAGCTGCAGTCCTCTTTTCTTCAGTTCCTTAATATTCATAAAAAGCTGAATATCGCTTCCTGTGTAGTAACGGTGGCCAAGTTCATTCCGTTGAATATGAAGGTCTAACTCATCCTCCCAGTAACGCATAACATAAGCCTTGATACCTGTCATTTCTGCTGCCTGTCTGACCGTATATCTTGTCTCCATACCACACCTCCTACAAAATAAATTATAGCAGAGTATAAATGGATTTCAACCTAAAGCGTTCGACAGAATCCAACCCATTCTGCAAAAAACCGAAGCGTTCAAAAGTGCAGATAACTTCCAAAGCTCCGGTTTTTGCATATAAGGATTTATTTTTTCATATTTACGAACTGAGTATACCGCGGCAGCCATACAAGCTCTATCGTTCCAATAGGACCATTTCTCTGCTTTGCTATGATAACCTCCGCAATATCTTTTTTTTCTGTATCTTTATGGTAATAATCATCTCTGTAAAGAAACATAACCACATCGGCATCCTGTTCGATTGCTCCTGATTCTCGAAGATCCGAAAGCATAGGTCTATGATCCGGTCTTTGTTCCACTGCACGGCTTAACTGTGACAATGCAATCACCGGTACTCCAAGCTCACGTGCCAGCGCCTTAAGGGAACGGGAGATATCTGAAATCTCCTGCTGCCTGGAATCGGACTTTCCGCTTCCGCTCATAAGCTGCAGGTAATCGATCATAATTATTCCCAAATTATGTTCCAGCTTATATTTACGGCATTTCGAACGCATTTCTGCAATACTGATACCTGGCGTATCATCTATAATCAAATTGGAACGGCCAATAATATCTGCTCCCTCTACCAGCTTTGTCCAGTCTTCATCTTTTAGATTTCCGGTACGCATGTTTTGAGAATCTACATGTGATTCCATGGCAAGGAGACGATTAACCAGCTGTTCCTTTGACATTTCCAAACTGAATATGGCAACCGTAACATTTTTCCTAAAAGCCATATACTGGGCAATGTTCAGTACAAATGCTGTTTTTCCCATAGACGGACGAGCAGCGATAAGAACAAGATCTGAGGGATGCATACCGGATGTTTTATAGTCAAGATCCACAAATCCGGTTGGGATACCGGTTACATTTCCTTTTAACTTAGAAGCTTTTTCAATATTATTGATGGCGTTCAAAACAACCTGTTGGATCGGAACATAATCGCCACCGATACTTCTCTGCAAAATACTGAAAAGCTTCTTTTCTGCTTCTTCAAGCAGAGTTTCTGTGCTTTCCTTTTCCAGATAACAGTTATTGGCAACCTCTTCCGTTGCTTTGATCAGACGACGAAGTAAGGCTTTTTCACTTACGATATTTGCATAATATTTTACATTTGCAGAGGTCGGTACTGCTGCCAGAAGTTCCCGGACGTATTCCATGCTGCTTATATCAGGTGGAAGATCCTTTTCCTTTAGGCGGTTCTGGAGCGTGATCAGATCTACCGGCTGCCCTTCATTGCAAAGTTCAACCATGGCATCAAAAATAATACCGTACTGATTCTGATAAAAATCATCACTTGTCAAAATCTCTGATGCCACCAGGATCGCATCTCTGTCCATAAGCATGGAACCGATCACAGACTGTTCTGCCTCAATACTATGAGGAAGTATCCTTCTGATCAGTGCTTCTTCCATACTACTACATCCTCCATGCTATGCTTCTTTAACCCAGACTTTCAGACTTCCTGTTACCTTCGGATGAAGCTTTACCGGAACCTGAGTTACGCCCAGATTTTTGATTGGACCATCCAGCTGCAGTTTCTTTTTGTCAAGTTCCAGATTCAGCTGCGTTTTTGCCGCCTCTGAAATTTCCTTTGCAGATATGGAGCCAAATGTCCTTCCGCCTTCTCCCACCTTTAAGGTAAGGATCACTTCTTTTGTTTCCAAATCCTTTGCAAATGCCTGAGCAGCTTCAAGATTTTCCTGAGCCACCTTTTCTTCATTTGCTTTCTGAAGTTTCAGATCATTAAGATTCTTTGGAGTTGCCTCAACTCCCAGTTTCTTTGGAAGGATCATATTTCGTGCATAACCGTCGCTGACATTTACGATCTGTCCTTTTTTTCCAAGAGATTTTACATCTTCCAATAAAATTACTTTCATTTTTTCTCCTCTACTTCCTGATACATTTCATCAATGATCTTCTTTAGCATCTCTTCTACCTCATCAATAGGCAGTTTGACCTGGGCTCCTGCGATATTGATATGACCGCCTCCACCCATTTTTTCCATCATAACCTGTACGTTCACCTCATCAATTGCTCTGGCACTGATGTATACCTCATGGTTATAAGGTGTCAGTACAAATGAAGCTTTTACGCCGGAAATATTCAGAAGCTCATTAGCAGCCTGGGCTCCTACTACAGTAGGACTTTCCAGTCCTTCACTGGGGCATTTTGCAATAGCAAAGCATTCTTTATAGATATTTGCTGAACGGACAGCTTCTGCCTTTGCTTTATAAGACTCTATATTATCACGAAGAAGCTTGCGTACTCTGGTCATATCCGCACCGCTGCGGCGCAGGAAAGCAGCCGCTTCAAAAGTACGTACACCTGCTCTCGTAATAAAATTATTGGTATCAATCATGATACCTGCATAGATACAATCTGCTTCTATATTCCGTAGACGCAGATCATCTGAAAAATACTGCAGAATTTCTGCCACCATCTCACATGTAGAAGACGCATAAGGCTCTACATAAGAAAGTACCGCATTCTGTATGATCTCATTTCCTCTTCGATGATGATCCAGCACCACAATGGTCTTTGTCATATAAAGAAGCTCCTGGCACTCTGTATAGCTTGGTTTATTCGTATCCACAACCACTACTACCGTGTTATTGTCCACAAGCTCCATCGCCTGATCTCTGTCAATAAACATTGATGGTTCATAATCCGGATTATTCAGATATCCTGCCATCAAAGGTCTGATAGATGTAGAAGGATCATTTACTACAATATGAACCGGTTTTCCAAGAGTCTTTCCTGCGCGGTAAATTCCAATAGCAGCCCCCAGGGCATCCACGTCCGTTATCTTATGTCCCATGACTACCACTCGCTCTTTGGTACTCATAAACTCCTTCAGAGCCTGCGCTTTCACACGGGCTTTCACACGGGTTGTCTTTTCCATCTGCTGTGCTTTTCCTCCAAAATAGGAGATGTTGTCACCATTCTTAATAACAACCTGATCACCGCCCCGCCCAAGAGCCATCTCTATAGCAATACGGCAGTACTCATAATTCTGAAGATAAGTAGCCGCATTAAGACCGATACCGATACTTAACGTAACCGTCATTTCATTTCCGATATTAACAGTCTTAACCTCTTCCAGTATATGGAATTTCTGTTCTTTTAAGGTCTCGAGAGAGCTCTGGCGCATGATCAGAAAATACTTATCCTTTTCCAGTTTTCTTACAAGACCATCGTAATTTGAAAAGTATTTCGTAATCTTTCTGTCTATCAAAGCAATCAAAAGAGAACGCCTTACATCCTCCACGCTTTCCAGAGCTTCTTCGTAGTTATCGAGATAAGCCAGCGCAACTACCAGTTTATTGTCTTCGTTTGCCTGGATATATTCTCTAAGCTCTGTTTCATCATACAGATACATAGCGATCAGACTCGTATTCTCTGACAGCCCCTCCAGAACTTCTGAATGTACCATTGCTTCTCCCAGCCTTACCTGCTGCATGGAAATCCTGTAAATACGATCTCCCGCCTGAGTGCTTATCTCAGAAATTTCATTTTCTCCAGAAACAGGGAGCTTCTCCTTTGTAATATCCGGAAAAATCGTACTGATATTTTTTCTGTAAAACTGATCCTTGCCAGTCAGCTCTGCAAATACCCGGTTGCACCAGATCAACCGACCATCCATATCCATGATTGCATACGGCAGAGCCAGCTCTTCCAGGACTCTTTTTTCAAGAAACTCATATTGACTGGCAAAAGCCACAAGATCATTAAACATCTGAGGTCTGTGATAAAAGAAAATCCCTGCAGCGCAGACCATATAGATCAGTATACCCACAGTCATCACTGCTCCGGCTTTTGCCTCTATCGCGTAAACTGCAACGTTTACTATGACCAGAAGAGCTGTCAGATACAGCGGCCATCTGGTCAGATATTTCAGGTGACCTTTTAACTTAAATTTACCATCCATAATCTTCATTACCATTCTTTTTTCATTTTCTCGTGCTGAGTTTTCTTCCAACGCATTTTATTATACCAGATTTCCTGCCATATTGCCATATGATTTAAAAAAGAAACTCCGTCATTGGCACCTTCCAATAATTAATGGAAAAAAATACCGCTGTCACAATTAATGACAGCGGTATTTGATCTCTAAATCAGTCCTGAACGTATGGCATCAGGGAAAGGTGACGTGCTCTCTTAATAGCAACAGTCAGAGCTCTCTGATGTTTTGCACAGTTTCCTGTGATTCTTCTCGGAAGGATTTTGCCTCTTTCAGAAACATATTTTCTAAGTTTTGCTACATCCTTGTAATCGATCTCATTATTCTCTTTGCCGCAGAATACACAAACTTTTTTTCTTCTGCGTCCGCCTCTTCTCTTCATGGGAGAGTCCGGTCTTTCGCCTCTATTGTAAGCCATGATAGTTTCCTCCTATTTTTTTCAATCTGATCTTGTGCATGTCATTTTTCTGATTTCTCAGTTAAATGGCAGCTCCTCGTCAATTCCGTCAGGAATATTCATGAAACCGTCTGCGCTTGCAGCGCTCGGGCCAGGCATAGATGGTGCTGTATTCTGCTGCGGATGGGATGCGGCATAATTGTCACTTGCAGCTTTGCTCTCTGCAAATTCCTGCTCCTCAACAACAACTTCTGTTGTATACACCTTCTGTCCTTCTCTGTTGGTATAGCTTCCGGTCTGAATACGGCCGCTGACCACGATACGAATTCCCTGATGGAAATATTTTTCTGCAAACTCTGCTCCGCGTCCGAATACTACACAGCTGATAAAATCAGCACTTGCTTCTCCGTCACGACGGAATCTTCTGTCCACTGCCAGCGTATATCTGGCAATAGCCAGAGCATTTTCACCTGCGGAATATCTAACCTCAGGATCTCTTGTTAAGCGTCCCATTAAAATTACTTTGTTCATTATTCTACCTCTCTTTTTCAGTAAGTGAACGGGTTTCTTAATGGTGCTTTCTAAAATCCACTTTCTGTAAAAAGATTATGCGTCTTTACGAATGACTAAGTATCTTAATACATTGTCCATAATGCGTACATGTCTTTCTACTTCCGCCGGACACTCTGCGTCTGCTTCAAACTGAATGAAATAGTAGAAGCCTTCATGCATTTTCTGAATTTCGTAAGCTAATTTTTTCTTACCCCATTCTTCTACTTCTGTGATTGTGCCGTTGTAACGTGTAATGTAGCTTTTTGCTTTCTCTACTACTGCATCACGTACTTCATCCTCAACTTTGGCACTCACAACTAATGCTAACTCGTACTTGTTCATGCTTTTTACCTCCTTATGGTCATTATGGCCCTCTGTACTGTCAGAGAGCAAGGATATGAAAATATATCACAGTTGTTTATTCTAGCATGTTTTCTGATCTGTGTAAAGTACTTTTTTTAATCTTTTTTATTTCTAAAAAACATCCACTTACTGCTTGAAGTATTTTTTATCTGTATATTATAATAATCTGGAAAAGTTAATACAGGTAGAAAATGTTCAGAAAATCCTGTATCTTTATAAAGTAAATATTTTTCAGTAAAAGCTTTACTGAAAACAGTACTTCCCTACAATAAAACAAATCCTAAAGGAGGAATTATCTATGTTACTAAAAAATGGTTTCCTTATAAACCCTCGTACAAACACAAACCAAATCACCGATATCCGTATTACAGACGGACAGATCTCTGAGCTTGGTTCCAGTCTTTCTCCTCTTGACGACGAGCAGATGATCGAATTGAACGGACTTACTGTCTCCCCCGGACTGATCGATACCCATATCCATTTCCGTGATCCGGGACTTACCTATAAGGAAGATCTGCATACAGGCGCTCTGGCAGCCGCAAAAGGCGGTGTAACCTCAGTGATCTGTATGGCCAATACAAAACCCACCGTTGACTCTATAGAAACTCTGAAAGACATCCTTACCCGGGGCGCAAAAGAAAAAATCCGTATCTATCAGACCGCCGCTGTTTCTCAGGGCTTAAAAGGTGAGATCATGAATGACTTTGATGCTCTGAAAGCTGCCGGTGCCTGTGGTTTTACTGATGACGGTATCCCGCTTCTGGATGCTGATTTCTGCAGCAAAGCCATGGAAAAAGCGGCACAATTAAATATGCCTATCAGCCTTCATGAAGAAGACAAAAGCTTTATCACCAATAATGGCATCAATGCCGGAGAAGTCTCAGAAAAACTTGGAATCAAGGGATCTCCCTCCATTGCCGAAGAAGTTATGGTAGCCCGGGACTGTATGCTTGCTCTCCATACCAAAGCTCCTGTAGTAATCCAGCACATCAGCTCCGGAAACTCCGTTGCACTGGTTCGCCTTGCCAAAAAACTGGGAGCCGATATCCACGCTGAAGCAACACCTCACCATTTCACACTGACAGAAGAGGCGGTTCTTACCTATGGTACCCTGGCAAAAATGAATCCGCCTCTCCGCACTGAAAAGGACCGCCTTGCTATCATAGAAGGTCTGAAAGACGGCACCATCGACCTGATTGCCACAGACCATGCTCCCCACAGTGAGGAAGAAAAAAACAAACCTCTTACAGAAGCCCCCAGCGGCATCACCGGTCTGGAAACCTCTCTTGGCCTTGGTATCACAAATCTCGTAAAAACCGGTCACCTGACACTTATGGAGCTTCTGGAAAAAATGACCTGGAATCCTGCTGCACTTTATCATCTTCCTTCCGGTTCCATTGAAAAAGGCGCCCCGGCAGATCTGGTAATCTTTGATCCGGATGAAAAATGGACTGCGGACACCTTCCTTTCCAAATCTTCAAACACACCGTTTAAAGGTGCTGAGCTTTATGGAAAAATCCACTATACTATCTGCCGTGGAGAAGTAGTTTATAAGGGATGAACCGATAAAAAACACTCTGAGAATCAGATTCCCAGGGTGTTTTTTTACAAAAGGATCTCTTTAATAATAGATCAGAGTTTCTTTTTCAGTTCTTCATTTGCATGTTCCACATTCATCTTTGACATCAGCAGCGTAATAACCAGAGTAATCACAACCGGTATCCACAGATACATAATCTGAAGCATACGGATACAGGAAGCGCTCTGTTCTGCAAGAGTTCCGTCAAATCCACTAAAATCCAGCAGCCATCCGGTAATTGCAATACCAATGCCACCGCCCAGCTTGATCCCAAGAGAAGTACAGGAATACATGGTTCCATCCACTCTTTTATTTTTTGTAAGATAAGTATACTCGGAGCAGGATGCGATCACCGCATTCATGTCTCCCTGCCACGGTCCCATACCAAAGGCCGCAATTCCTGTAAACAGGAGCATCAGAGGAACACTTCCCATATAACCTGCCAGGACTACCAGAGCCCTTCCCACAGTACCAATGACATATCCTGTCAGATTCAGTTTATACATCCCGTTCCACTTTTCTACTAAGACAGGCGTAATCAGAAGAGCTATGATCAGAGGGATATTAATGACCCAGGAAAATACTCCGTACAATTTTTCATTAAAAAGAATATAGGTCATATAATAAATACCCATATTCAACATTGCCGTATAGATCTGCTGCAGAATATAAGTCGCACAGATCATTACATAATACTTGTTTGTAAAAAGAAGTTTCCCGGCATCAAGCAGAGAATATTTTTCGTCTGTTCCTGATGCTTTCCCATCATTTAATTCTTCTTCCGGCAGCTCTTTTACAGAAAATACAGAAATCGTATTTACTGCCAGACCGATCACCGCATAGATCACAGCCACCATTCTCCAGCCGGCAGCGCCGCCGCCCATCCATTCTACAAAACCAATGGTCAGGGACTGGATCAGAAGACTGGTGGAAAACGCAAATATAAAGCGGTAGGAACCCATCTGCACACGTTCCTTACTGTTTTTTGTCACCAGTGCAGTCAGTGCAGAATATGCGATATTATTTGCTGTATAAAAAACAGCATTTAATAATGTATAGGCAATAAAAAACCATGCATACTGGGCAAATGTTCCCATACTTGTGGGGATGGCAAAGATTGCGGCCAGTGTCACCGCACAGCCGATATAAGCCCACAGCATCCACGGACGGGCTTTTCCAAGGCGGCTCTTTGTCTTATCGATCAGAAATCCAAAAAACATATCTGTGATGCCGTCAAAAAGCTTTGATACTGCAATCAGAGTTCCTACGATACCGGGATTCAGCCCTACTGTATTCGTAAGATAGATCATGACAAAGGAAGACAGAAACGCATACACTACATTTCCGGCAATGTCACCGGAACCATATCCCACCTTATTGTACCATTTCAAGTATTTCTTTTCGTTCATTTTTCTTTATTTATCCTTCCCAAATAATAGTTTTATCTCGAATGTAAATTCTTCGGCATCCAGCTGATATTCTTTTCTTAATTCCGGTCCACAGCTGTTGGAGCCAATTCCATTCTGTGCATAATCCAGACATACCACGGTATTTCCGGATCTTTCCAGCTGGAAATTGTGTGCTTTCCGGGTCAGTTCCTCCTGGGTAAAATAAGACACGTTAAAAGAGAATGCCTTTGGCGCTGCTGCTGTAAATATTTTTTCGCCTTTCCATAAAAACGAGCCTTCTCATATTCCCCTTTCAGGAATAAACGGATACCAAATCTGGGGAGCTGTGGAAATTCCATGTCTTTTTTTACATTCATCTTCACCTGTATCTCCCCGGTATTGGAAATCTCCCATAATGCTTCTACATCCAGGACTTTCTGCAGAGCAACTGCGGAAAGGGACAGGATACTGTGCAGGATCACCCTGCCATCTTTCATTTCCCAGCTTGTTTTATAGGCTCTTGTTCTGCTCCGATCATATCCGGCATCTGTCCACTGCTGCTTCAGTTTCCGGTCATTATCCGTAGGCGCTCTCCAGATGTTTGATTCTAATGGAGCATCCAGAAGTTCTTCTCCTTCTCTGTTCAGACTCTCAAAAAAACCTGTCAGTTTATTAAAGGTATAACAAAATTTGTCTGCCTTTATCCATACGTACCTGTCGTTTTCCCAAACCTGAACAGCGCAGGTATAACTGTCATTTTGAGATCGCAGCAGTTTTTCTGCTTTCTGGTTTCTGCTGTCCTGATTTTTCAGAGGTATCTCGTCAAATCCCAGGAAGCTTCCCTGGGGCTGAATATCCGTACTGTTTTTTAAGTGGTAGGAAATTTTTAAATAGCACCTGCCACATTCGGGAACCTTTACTCTCAGCCGTATTCTTCCTGTCTCATGAGGGCAGATTGATTCCAAAAGCTCCAGTTCTCCTTTTTCCACAAGCATTCCGTCGCAGCTGGTCTCATAAGTGAGAAAAAGGAAGCCTTTCAGATCTACATGATCCATATGATTTCTCAGACAGATCACACCGCTTTCCTGATCATAGGATACGATCCTTGCAGGGCGGTATACATTCTGGTATTCCAGCAGTCCGGTATGAGGGGTGCTGTCCGGAAAAACCAGCCCGTCCATGCAAAAATTGCCGTCATGCACTTCCTCCTGGAAATCACCGCCATATAAATATTTTTCTTTTCCGTTTTCCGCTTTTCCCTGATAAATCCCATGGTCGCACCATTCCCAGACAAAGCCTCCGCAAAGGATCGGATACTGACAGATCATACGAAAATAATCTTCCAAATCCCCCGGTCCGTTTCCCATAGCATGACAGTATTCTATCAAAAGGAACGGTTTATCCGGTTTCTTTTCCATGTATTCCTGTATTTCTTCCAGCGACGGATACATCCTGCTGAAAATATCAATGTTACTGTAATCATATTTTCTCCTGTCATTCCGGTAAAAAGAACTTTCATAACAGGTCAGCCGCGTGGGATCAAAATATTTTGTCCATTTCAGCGCCTCTTCAAAGGTACATCCGTATCCACATTCGTTTCCCATGGACCAGATTACGATACTTGGACGATTCTTTTCTCTTTGTACACAAAGCATCGTTCTGTCCAGAGTTGCCGGTATAAACTCCGGATTATCAGAAATCCTCTCATTCCATCTTTTGCTTACGTTTTCCCAGCTGGAATCCTGCAGGTACTGAGACTGTGTTCCATGACTTTCATTATCTGCCTCAGCGATCACATAGAATCCATACTGATCACAAAGCTGATAAAAATACGGAGCGTTAGGATAATGGCTGCTGCGGACAGCATTGAAATTATGCTGTTTCATCATCTGCAGATCCTTTTTCATCTGATCCAGACTAATGGTAAAACCGGTAACAGGATCTGAATCATGGCGATTGACTCCTTTAAATTTAACAGGCAACTCATTCTCATAAATTACAGCATCTTTTATACATATTTCACGAATCCCGATCCGGTCTGTAATGACTTCATTCCTGCCTTCTATTACCATAGTGTAAAGATATGGCTGCTCCGGATTCCAGAGTTTTGGATTTTTTATTTCAAAAACTGCCTGATGTGTATAAAAGGAAGTCCTCTTTTCCTGCAGCATCTGAGCTGCCACGATATTCTGTTCCCTGTCATACACAGTAATCTTTACCGGAAAAGCTTCTCCCTGATAATTTGCCTGAACCGTGACCACTGCCTGATCTTTCTCAGACTTCGTGGTCGTAAAATAATCATAGAGCATATTTTCCGGTCTGTTTAAAAGATATACATCACGAAAAATGCCGCTCATACGAAACTTATCCTGATCCTCCAGATAGGTTCCGTCACACCATTTTAAAACAAGAACAGCCAGTGTATTTTTTCCATTTTGAAGCATGTCCGTCACATCAAATTCACTTGTAGCGTGAGAAACCTAACTGTATCCGACATATTTCCCGTTCATCCATACATAAAAACAGGAATCCACACCTTCGAAATTCAGATAAGCTTTTGGCGCATCCTTTCGTATCTCATATTCAAATTCCCGCACATAGGCTCCACAGGGGTTTTCCTGAGGCACATAAGGCGGATCCAGTGGGATCGGATATCTTACTCCAGGCATATGAGTGCCTGCTAGTTCATCCGTAATTTTAAACGTTATCATAATCTTACACCTATGCAGTATATTCTAAACCTTCGTATTACAAATGCAAAAACACTTTTAAAAAACAGGTAGGGATTCCTCCATCTGATTTTCGTAATCAGGCAATTCCTCCTGATGATTTTATACATAACAAAAAACCTTGAAATATAAATTTCAAGGTTTTTTAGAGGTGCCACCCGGATTTGAACCGGGGATAGAGGTGTTGCAGACCTTTGCCTTACCACTTGGCTATGGCACCATATATTATATTGTATGTTTCCTATTAAAGGAAGTGACTCCAAGGGGATTTGAACCCCTGTTACCGCCGTGAAAGGGCGGTGTCTTAACCGCTTGACCATGGAGCCAGGTACTATTTATATCGGACTTCACGCATAAACGTTTAATTTCCGAACTCCCCCTGTTGGACTTGAACCAACGACACTGCGGTTAACAGCCGCATGCTCTACCGACTGAGCTAAGGAGGAATAAAAGTGTATTTGGATTGCACTTTCAAAACTACATACATGTTGACATTTGGAATCGTGTGA
>JAPFCU010000020.1 GCA_026169535.1 Blautia sp. | reverse complement strand
CTTTCTGCCGTTCTTCGGTAGCATTACAAATAGTGTTTAAAATATTGTCAATATTTAAAACATTATTATCATACCTCTTTTTGCAGAGAATTTCAACTAATTCTTTAAATTTGTTGTAATTAAATGTCGTCTGCGAAACAACGCAGGGGATTTTGTCCGGATCCGGAACAAAATTCTCTGTTTCCTCTCTGCTTCTGAGGACTGTACAGGACCCTTCGCACCATCCGCAGATTCCCTTCACTTCAGGATGATCCGGATCACCGAATATTATGATCTGTTTTCCGGCTTTGCTTTCCCGCTCTACGATCCGGTGTATCTTCAGTACGAAAGGACAGGTAACATCCACAAAGGAAAGACCGGAAGCTTTGAGCTTCTCATACACTTCACGTCCTACTCCGTGAGAACGGATCACTACAGTTCCTTTACGGATACCAGGAATATCCTCCTCTCCGATCACCGAAACACCCTTTTTTTCCAGATCTGAGACAACTTCCTCATTATGGATAATAGGTCCCAGAGTGTAAATAGGCGAAACGCCTTCTTCGATGAGTTCATAAACTCTGTCCACCGCACGCTTTACACCAAAACAGAAACCGGCAGTTTTTGCAGTCTTAACCTTCATTTTTCCCAACCTCATCTGATAATATCACTTTTTCTCTGAAGATCTGTAAAATACTTTTTACCACTTCTTCAATCGTCATTTCAGAAGAATCCACAAGCACAGCATCTTCCGCCTGTTTCAAAGGTGAGATTTCTCTGCTCATATCCCTCATATCACGCTCTTCAATGTCTCTTCGTATCTCATCCAGATCGCATTTCTCACCCTTTTCCTGAAGTTCGAGATAACGACGTTTCGCTCTGGTAAGAGAGCTTGCAGTAAGATAAATCTTCACATCCGCATTCGGAAGAATCGTAGTGCCGATATCCCTTCCATCCATAACAACATTCATAGACTCGGCCAGTTTTCTCTGAAGGTCCAGAAGCTTTTCTCTTACCTTAGGATTCGCCGAGCTGACAGAAGCCATGTTGCCAACTTCCTCTGTACGCAGAAAAGCATTTACATTCTCACCATTCAAAAGAACAATCTGCTCTCCGTTTTTGTATTCAATGGAAATCTCTGCGCCCTGGCAGGCTTCTCCGATCAGTGCAGGATTTTCTCTGTCCACCTTGCAGCGGAGAAGATAAAGGGCCATTGCCCTGTACATTGCTCCTGTATCTACATACACACAGGAAAGCTCTTTTGCAACTTTTTTTGCGATAGTGCTTTTTCCCGCTCCCGCCGGGCCATCAATAGCAATATTATAGCTCATTTTACTTTCCTCCTTATTCCTCACATACAGCCATAGCCGCAAGATAAGCAGTAGACCAGGCTATCTGAAGATTAAAACCACCGGTTACTGCATCAAGATCAAGTACTTCTCCCACAAAATACAGATCCGGCACTTTTTTTGACTCCATTGTTGCAGGATTGATCTCCTTTACGGAAACACCGCCTCTGGTGATCACGGCTTCCTTAAATTCCCCAAGACCGATAATGGTAAACGGGAAAGATTTTACAAGAGCTCCAAAACGCAGTCTTTCTTCCCTGGATATCTCATGAATTGGTTTTTCAGGAGGGATCCCGCCGATTTTCAGCATAACAGGAGTCAGTGAAGACGGAAAAAGAACACCTATTACATTTTTAAACTGTTTGTTTTTTCCTGTTTCAAACTCTCTGAGAATGCGGCTGTCTAACTGCTCCGGAGAAAGTGCAGGCTTCAGGTCCAAAAATGCTGTCAGTTCTCCATTTTTTTTCAGGGCTGTACCTATATGCGCACTGGCAGACAGCACAAGCGGACCTGTGATTCCTGAATGTGTGAACATCATTTCTCCAAAATCTCTGTAAAGGATCTTTTTACCGCTTTTTACAGTCAGTTCCACATTTTTCAGGGAAAGTCCGGCCATTTCCGGAATGTAATTCTCTTTTGTATGAAGAGGAACAAGAGACGGAGAAAGCTCAGTTACCTTATGTCCGGCTTTTTCTGCAAAACGATAACCATCTCCTGTAGATCCTGTTGTAGGATAAGACAAACCTCCTGTAGCTACAATCACCGCATCTCCTTTGAAGACGCTTCCATTGGAAAGACATACGCCCTCTGCTTTTCCATCTTCCAGGAGCAGGCTTTTCACCTGACTTTTCAAATGAATGCAGACACCATATTCTTTCATTTTTCTTTCCAGAGCACGGATAATATCAGAAGAATGATCAGAGCATGGAAATACACGATTTCCCCGCTCAGTTTTCAGTGGGGCTCCTGCTTCCTCAAGAAAATCCATCATGTCCTGACTGGTAAATGTATAAAAGGCACTGTACAGGAATTTTGCATTCTGAACCACTGAATTCAATAATTCCTCAGGACTGCAGTCATTGGTTACGTTGCATCGCCCCTTGCCTGTAATATACAGTTTTTTTCCAAGCTTTTCATTTTTTTCAAAGAGTGTTACTTCACAGCCGTTTTTTGCAGCAAAAATCGACGCAAGCATACCGGCAGCTCCGCCTCCCACAATAATGACTCTCTTTTTATTCATGAATATCCTTTCATACAGGAAAGGGCTGTTAATGAAGCACAGCTTCACAACAGCCCCTTAACCTTTTACGTTATATTATACCGGATAAGCTCCGTTTTTTGTGTCTGCTGCTGTTTCGTCAACCTTTGTCTCCTGTGCCTGACGGTATTTGAAGAACTCAGTAGCAACCTGCGGGAAGAGGGCATAAGAAAGAACATCCTCATCCTGCTCCTTGTACTGTGCCATTTCACCTTCCAGTTTATCAAGCTCATTTTCAATAAGGTCTGCCGGACGGCAGGTGATCGGCTGAGTATCTCCGATACATTTTTTCTGTACTTCCGGGTCAAACGGTTTTACAGTTGCACCATATTTACCGCTTAAGATATCCTTAGTTTCTTTTGTAACCATCTTATATCTTTCACCCATAAGAACATTGAATACAGCCTGAGTACCAACGATCTGAGAAGACGGAGTAACCAGTGGCGGCTCTCCAAGGTCTTTACGTACTCTCGGAACTTCTTCCAGAACATCATAGAATTTATCTTCTGCATGCTGTTCTTTCAGCTGAGATGTCAGGTTGGAAAGCATACCGCCTGGTACCTGATACAGAAGAGTCTTAATGTTAACGCCAAGATTCTTCGGATTCAGAAGGCCGCTGTCAAGAGCCTCGTCACGGATCGGGCGGAAATAGTCTGCGATCTCAGCAAGAAGCTGCTGATCGAATCCTGTATCATACGGTGTTCCCTTAAAGGTCTCAACCATAACCTCTGTTGCAGGCTGGGATGTTCCCAGTGCAAATGGAGAGATTGCTGTATCAATAATGTCAACACCCGCTTCTACTGCTTTCATATAAGTCATGGAAGCAACACCTGAAGTATAATGTGTATGAAGATCGATCGGGATCTTAACAGCATCTTTCAGGGCACCTACAAGCTCTGTTGCCTGATATGGGAGAAGAAGACCCGCCATATCCTTGATACAAATAGAGTCCGCACCCATTTCTTCGATTTCTTTTGCGATGTTTGTCCAGTATTCCAGTGTATAGGCATCTCCAAGTGTATAAGACAGCGCTACCTGTGCATGCGCTTTTTCTTTGTTGGCTGCCTTTACAGCTGTTTTCAGGTTTCGCATATCATTCAGACAGTCAAAAATACGAATGATATCAATACCATTTGCTGCAGATTTCTGCACAAAATACTCAACAACATCATCTGCATAAGGACGGTATCCCAGGATATTCTGTCCACGGAACAGCATCTGAAGTTTTGTATTCTTAAATCCATCACGGAATTTACGAAGTCTTTCCCACGGATCCTCTTTCAGGAAACGGAGAGAAGCATCAAAAGTAGCACCGCCCCAGCATTCTACTGCATGGTAGCCTACCTTGTCCATTTTATCAACAATTGGAAGCATCTGTTCTGTGCTGAGTCTTGTAGCGATCAGGGACTGATGCGCATCACGCAGGACAGTTTCCACGATTTTTACAGGTTTTTTCTCTAATTCTGCCATTATTTATTCTCCTTGATCTAAAATACAGAATAATATAATTCACTTGTTTGACTGATGTCCGCAAATTCTTTTCTATCAGACACCAAAGATCGCCATGAAGGTTCCGGCTGCTACGGCTGTACCTATTACACCTGCTACGTTTGGTCCCATGGCATGCATCAGCAGGAAATTGGTAGGATCCGCTTCTGCACCTACCTTCTGAGATACACGGGCTGCCATCGGAACAGCAGATACACCGGCAGAGCCGATTAATGGATTGATCTTTCCGCCGGAAAGCTTACACATAAGCTTACCAAGCATAACACCGCCAAATGTACCAAAGGCAAAAGCTACAAGTCCAAGTGCTACGATTTTCAGAGTATCCAGGTTCAGGAATGCTTCAGCGCTTGTGGAAGCTCCTACAGAAGTACCCAGAAGGATAACTACGATATACATCATTGCATTGGATGCAGTTTCTGTGAGCTGTTTTACAACTCCTGATTCACGGAACAGGTTACCAAGCATCAGCATACCTACCAGCGGAGCTGTTGTAGGAAGGATCAGGCAAACTACGATTGTGATCACGATTGGGAAAAGAATTTTTTCCAGCTTGCTGACCGGACGAAGCTGATCCATTTTGATCTTACGTTCTTTTTCTGTTGTAAACATTTTCATGATCGGCGGCTGGATGATCGGAACCAGTGACATATAGGAATATGCCGCCACCGCAATAGGTCCCATAAGGGCAGTCTGTCCAAGTTTTCCTGCAAGGAAAATAGATGTCGGACCATCAGCTCCTCCGATAATAGAAATAGCTGCTGCTGCTTTTCCATTAAATCCAAGAATGATTGCAAGGAAGTAAGCAACATAAATACCAAGCTGTGCTGCCGCACCAAGAAGGAAACTCTTAGGATTGGCAATCAGCGGACCGAAGTCTGTCATGGCACCTACGCCCATGAAAATCAAAGACGGAAGGATGCTCCATTCATCAAGCAGATAGAAATAATGAAGAAGTCCGCCAACTCCATTGGACATATCTTCCGGATGTGCCATAATATCCGGGTAAATATTTACAAGAAGCATACCAAAAGCGATCGGAACAAGAAGAAGAGGTTCAAATCCCTTTTTAATTGCAAGGAATAAGAATACACATGCCACCGCGATCATCAGATAGTTGCCCCATGTAAGGTTAAAGAAAGCTGTCTGATGAATCAGGTTAGACAGGGTTTCTGCAACATTAGACATCTGAATACCTCCCGTCTTAGTTCATGGTTGCCAGGGTATCTCCGTTTTCTACGGAAGCACCTTCTGTTGTATCGATACTTGCAACTGTACCATCCTGAGGTGCAACTACAGGAATCTCCATTTTCATGGATTCAAGGATTACAATGCTGTCACCGGCTTTTACTGCCTGTCCGGCAGATGCAATAACCTTCAGTACTTTTCCCGGAACAGAAGCAGTTACTTTAACAGCGCCTGCGCCTGTTGCCGGTGCTGCTGCCTTCGGTGCTGCCGGCGCTGCTTTTGGAGCTGCTGCCGGTGCCGCCTTCGGTGCTGCTGCCGGTGCAGATACACTGCCGGTTTCTTCTACAGTTACTTCATATGCAGTTCCGTTTACGGTAATTGTATAGCTTTTCATTTTATTATCCTCCTAATTAACAATTATCTTCTTGGACGTTTGATTTTACGAATAGAACGTACAACAAATCCATCAGTGCTTGTTCCTTCAGCCGCTGCAATAGCTGCTGCAATAACTGCGATCAGCTCGTTATCATCGTTGAGTTCTGCAGTTTCCGGTACTGGTGCTGCCGGCGCAGGTGTCGGTACAGACACAGGTTCTTTTTTCTCTTTTTTAGCTGCTGAGGAACCTGGGATGAACTTGAACATGGAGATCACAAAGATCAAAAGGATCAGGATCACAAATACTGTTCCAAGTCCCATAAGGGTATTTAATCCCGCATTCTTCATAGTTGTTGACAGCGGATACTGGACATTCACTGCTACAGATGCAGGAGTGACCATTCCGTCAGTCTCTTCAAACACATAAACGAATTCTGCATCAAGCTTTTCGAAATCAACCGGTACAGTGGCTGTATACTGACGGTTTGAAAACTCAACCTCAGCTGAGCCTGCTTCTACAAACTCTCCTACCGACTCTCTTGCATCATCCCAGGCTGTCATTGCACTTACAGTAAATTCATCTCCGGATTCAAGATAAGCCTTGATCTCATCCTCTCCAAGTGTGACGATCTCGCTGGTCAGACCTTCTGCAGTCATAACGATCTGGGTATTGATTGACTCATCGATCTCGCCGCCTGCCATTACAACTGCTGCGCCGGAAAAAGTAAGAGAAGCAGCGCAGACTGCTGCCGCACAGACAGAAGACGCTCTTTTTAACATCTGATTCATATGCTCACCTCTCTTAGACTGCGCTGTGCTTTTTAGCCGGGCGGTCTTCTCTCTTTGTGAACAGCATTTCGAAAGCTCCGATCACATATTTTCTTGTATCAGCCGGAGTAATGACTGTGTCCACATAGCCTCTTGCTGCTGCAGATGCAACACCGGACTGAAGTTCTCTGTACTCAGCTGCTTTTTCATTCAGTACTGCTGCATCCGCTCCCGGATACATGATCTTAGCTGCAAGAGAAGCATCCATCATTCCGATTTCTGCATTTTCCCATGCGTAAACAAGATCTGCACCTACAGACTTGCTGTTCATAGCAACATATGCAGTACCATATGCTTTGCCGATGATCACGTTCACCTTCGGAACAGTTGCATCTGCAAATGCATGGACCATGTCGCCAACAGATTTTGCCATCATTTTTTCATTGCAGAGAGTAGCTTTAAAACCGGTAACATTTGTAAGAGTAAGTACAGGAATGTCAAAAGCATCACAGAATTTCACGAAATCTGCTGCCTTTCTTGCGCCTCTTGCAGAAATAGTTCCATCAAACTCTTCTGTTTTTTCGCCTTCTTCATTGTAAACTTCTGTTCTGTTTGCCACTGCACCAACAGTTGCTCCATTCAGACGAAGGAATCCTGTCACAACATCCTTGCCATACTCTTTCTTTGTTTCAAAGAAAAGTCCGTCATCTGCAATTCTGGAAAGTGCAATAGAGGTATCTCCGGCACAAGCTGCCAGGTCATCACAGGTACGGTTCAGATCGTCTGTGCATTCTACAAAAGAGTCATTATCTTCAAAATTGGAAGGAAGAAGGCTGACAAGCTGACGGATTTCTCCAAGAATCTCCTCTTCAGTGCCGACTCCATCAATAAGACCAGTTTCCTGACTCTGGAATTCAGCTGCAGCTGTATCACATTTATCAACATGATTTCCCTCAAGAGCATTTGGTGTATTTACAAACATTTTACCTTTTTTTGCTTCCATAAAGGTAAAATCTGTCAGTGCAGGAACAACTGCCATTCCACCGCCGCAGGTACCAAAAACTGCTGTGATCTGCGGAATCATTCCAGATGCCAGGGTCTGTTTCAGATAAATGGAACCAAAAGCTTCCAGTGCATCTGTTGCTTCCTGAAGTCTCAGACCGGCACAGTCAACAAGACCGATAACAGGAGCTCCTGTTTTCATTGCAAGATCATAGAGTGCGGAAATTTTCTTTGCATGCATTTCGCCTACAGTTCCGTTCAGAACTGAAGCGTCCTGGCTGTACACATATACAAGATTTCCGTCAATGACACCTGAGCCGGTGATCACACCGTCTGAAGGTGCTTTTGTTTCAGCCATGTTAAAATCAGTATTTCTTGCTGTAATACTTTTACCGATTTCAACAAAACTGTTCGCATCAAGCAAAGAAGTAATTCTTGTGCTTGCTAAACTTGGTGTTGCATTACTCATTCTCGTTTGCCCTCCATTTTTATAAGAATTTTAAGTATAACCAAAATTTCAGCCGATTATAATTGTACCCTTTTTTCAAAAATATTTCAATAGGATAACATGTTTTTGTTAAAAATTTAACCTCATTTTTTTTTGCAGGGCATACAATTTTTGACAGGGTTTTTATCCTGTTTCAATGAAAAAATTCGTGAAAGACCTGATCCACACACCAGAAAAAAGAAATCTCCTTTACAGTTCTGTCTGCTGTCACAGGATAAGAGGCAACTGGCTTACCGCCAAGACTGCACGTATAAGTGCCAATCTGTTCCCCTTTTTTTACAGGTGCCTGCAATTCTTCCTGCAGATCTAAGCTGTAACTGAGAGTTTCCCCTTTTTTCAGAAGTATTCTTTTTTGTCTGTCTTTTTCTGAGATAGAAATCACCCCTTGGACAATCGCCTTATCGCCAATCGTCATATTTCTTTCTACGCCATTTTTTACTCCTGCACTGCAATTCCCCGGAAGCTTCCATAGAGATTCATAAAAAAAATTACTGTTTCCATATTCAAGAAGTTTTTTTGTATCTTTCCACTTATATGTCTTATTGTTCGGCCATCCACAGCCTAAAAGAGAAATGATCAGGAGTTTTTCTTCCTGTCTGCATGCACATACATAACAATATCCCGCATCTCCTGTAAAGCCGGTTTTTCCCGAAAGAACTCCTTCTGTCATATCCAAAAGGGCATTTGTGTTTCGAAGAGAAAAAAAGCGTGTTTTATTAAGATCAGAAAATGTATATTCTCTGGTTTCAGTAATTTTAAGAAATGTTTTATTGTTTATGGCGTATCTCATAATAAGAGCAAGATCACGTGCTGTTGTATGATGTTTTCCATTTTCATCCTCTGCGTCCAGTCCATTGGGGGTAATAAAATAAGTATCTGTGCAGCCTATTTCCTCAGCCTTTTTATTCATCATTTCCGCAAACCCCTCAACAGATCCTCCAATATGCTCCGCAATTGCCACAGCAGTATCATTATGGCTCATCAGCATCAGTGAGTACAGAAGATCTTCCAGGTAATACTGTTCGCCTTCCTCAAGTCCCAACTGTACATCCGGCTGTGCCGCCGCTTTAGAAGAAACCATTACATAATCATCTCCTGCCCCGTTTTCAAGGGCAAGGATACATGTAAGCACCTTGGTGGTACTGGCATTTGCTCTCGGCGTATCTCCTCCCTTTTCATAAAGGATTCTTCCGGAAAGCCCATCCATAAGCACTGCTGACAATGAATAAAGGCTTCCCGGATTCCCTCCTGATACAGGAATATCAAGCTCCTTCTTCTCCACAACATTCTTTTCAGCAAAAATCTCTGCCTGTACATTTTCCCATATGCCTGAAACACTTAGAAAAAGAATGACAGACGGCAGCAGAATCTTTAAAACAGCTTGTCTCATATCCATACCCCTCTTTTTTGATTATAGGATAATTCTATGCATCCAAAGCTGCTTTATTCTGCCTTCCGTCTGTCATATTACTTCATCCGTTATAAGTACTATTCCAGCGTTTCGAAAGAGGAAGTTCTTCCTTCGAAAGACCATATAACTCTTCTATATAAGCCGGAGCCTCTTCTACCGCCTGGTCAAAATATCTGTGAAGCTCATTCACCGGTCCTTCTGAGCCGGGCACAGGATTTTTTTCCATAAAGAATTCCAGCGCAGAACGTGATTTTCTTTTTCCGGCTATCCGGGTAACCAATGCAACAAGAAAACGCCTTTTCCCTCTATTATCATACACCATTGCATTTGTAAGGAATTTCATCATTCTTAAAGAAACAAGAATATCTCTTGTTCCCAGTCCCGGGAACATTTTGCGAATCACCCTTGCATAGGAAACCTTAGGAACAATGCAGTCCGAAGGATAAAAATGATATGGATTTTTATTGGTTTCCAGCATAAGAGTCCTGTCAAATTCTTTTTCAAGAAGTGTATGTGTGATCACTTTTGCTTTTGCCATATCTTCCACATAAGGGTGACATACACTGTCCAGAAGATAGTGGCAGCCAAAGCCCAGAAGATACGCAAGAAGTCTTTCATCATCCCGGGCACGCACCATGCTCATCCCTCTCAGAAAAAAAGAGGCAGCTGGTATGCTGTGCATTTCCACACCGATACTGCTGACAGAAAGATTTGTCAGATCATAAAAAAGAATATCCGGCCCATGAAGCCCAATGCGAAACAGATCTCCATTTTTGCGGATCACTTTTCGAATCTCTTCCGGAAGCTGTCTATACACTTTTTTTCCAAACAAATCATGGGTATATGTAGTTGGCATAAATATCTTTCCTTTCTTATACGTCCAGCCTGAGCTGGATTTCCTCTTCTGCTTCTGCCTTGAAATCTTCCATCTGTACTGGATCCATTACCGGCAGTTCATCTATTGCCTGCACTCCGAAAGAGCGCAGAAATTCTTCTGTAGTACCAAAAAGAATGGGACGTCCCGGTGCATCCAGTCTCCCAAGTTCTTTGACAAGTTCATATTCTACAAGCTTATTGATCGCATGGTCACATTTTACACCGCGGATCTTTTCTATCTCTGCTTTTGTAACCGGCTGCTTATAAGCAATGATAGATAAGGTTTCCAGCATAACATCCGAAAGAGCCGGCTTCTGCGGATGCATGGCAATCTGGATCAGATTATCATAATATTCTTTTTTTGTGCACATCTGATAAGATTGTTCCAGTTCAATAATCTGGATTCCTCTGTCTTCCTCCTCGTATCGTTCCATCATATGATGGATCAGCTTTCTGGTAGTATCTTTATCCTGACCTACCGCTTCAGCAATTCGAGAAAGCTCCACTGAATCTCCCATAGCAAAAAGAATAGCTTCAATTGCTGCTTCTGTTCTTTTTATTCCCATAATTCTCCTCATCCCAGTCATTCATCCGCAAATTCTGTCAGGTGCCTCCATGTTTCAGGATCTTCTCTGACCTCAATCCGGATGTCGTCAAATAATGCCTCCTGTTCTGCGTGGATATATCCCATCTTCATCAATTCAAGGATTGATAAAAACGTTACGATCACCTGAATACGAGATGTTTGTCCCTCCAGCAATTTTCGAAAGCTGAAACTGCGATGACCGGCTGCGTATTCTTTCATTTCCAGCATTTTATCTGAGAGACTGACTTCTTCCTTTTCAATCGTTCCGAATTTGCTTCTGATCGGATCGATCTTGGCTTCCTGTTTTTTCAGAATAGATTTGTAAATCTGATTCAGCTTTTCCAAAGTAAGAGACGCAAGCAGTTCCTGAGGGTCTACCGGTTCCCGGTATTTCAGCACTTCCTGGGGAATGGTCGCTTTTTTATAAAACACACCCGCCGCTCCATCCAGCTTATCTTTTAGTTCATAGGACATATACTTGTACATTTTGTATTCCAGAAGCTTCTGCACAAGTTCCTCTCTCGGATCCTCTTCCTGGCCCTCTTCATTTACTTCTCTTGGAAGAAGCATTTTGCATTTAATATCCAGAAGCGTGGCAGCCATTACAAGAAATTCACTCATCGTCCCCAAATCTTCTGTTTCCATTCCATGTATGTATTCCATATACTGATCTGTTATCTCTACAATTGGAATATCATAAATATCTATCTTATTTTTTTCTATTAAATGAAGAAGAAGATCCAGTGGTCCTTCAAACACGTTGATCTTAACGGATATCGCCATCTTCTGTATATTCTCCTGTTTTTCTGTTTATTCCTTCCGGAATCAGCTCCGCTATAATCAATTCCCGCGGATTATTGATCCGAAGAGGAACTGTATGTTCTCCCAGCCCTGCACTGACCAGCATATGCTTATTTTCTTTGTGAAAATCCCCACAGCAATATGGAGGCAGAAACAGATACTGCGGACATGCCAGTCCATAATGCTCACTAAGTCTCAGTACTCCGCCGTGGTAATGACCTGACACAGTAAGCTCCGCACCCCATTGGAAATAAGCATTTCCATATTTTGGGTTATGAGCCAGCAATACGGATACACCATATCCGCAAGGTTTTCCAATCAGTTTTTCCAGTATCTCCTGATCCGGATAGGGAGAAGCCGGTTTTCTGTAATATTCCATAGGAAGTTCCAGCCCATAAAATGCGAAATCTGTCCCCTTAATCTTCATGAAAACATGTTCATTATGCAGGAAACAGACACCAGCATTTGTCAGTACCCGTTCATAGTTTTTATATTTTTCTGAAGTCTCCGGATTTATAAGCATTTTATTTTCATGATTTCCCATAGTATAAAATACAGGAAGACTATTGGCAAGCCGACAGAAAAAACCGGCAACTGCAGCTGCTGTAGAAGGCTCCGAACTAACCACCATATCTCCCGCAACAAGGACGGCATCTGCTTCGGCTGCTTCGATAGCCTGAAAAAGCTCCTGATTTTCTTTTCCATACACAAATCCATGAAGATCAGCCAGTATGGCCATACGCACGCGCTGACCTCCCCTCAGCTTTTTCGTCCTGATCTGATATGTTTTTGTTCTGAATGTCTTCATACTTCTCCTCTGATGTCTTATTTGCCAAATCCGCAGTTAGGGAAGGTACAGCTCTCACAGCTGAGACAGAGTCCACCCTCTCCATATGCTGCAATCTCTTCCCGGGTTACCGGATTATCCGCCACAACTCTCGGCAGGATCAGATCGAACACCGTTCTTTTTGCATACATAACACAGCCAGGAAGCCCCAGCACAGGAATCCTTCTTTCCCCTCTTTGTATATACGCCAAAAGCAGCATTGCCCCAGGAAGTACAGGCGCTCCATAAGTTACAATATCCGCACCTGTATCTTTGATTGCACCCGGTGTGCGATCATCAGGGTCTACACTCATTCCTCCGCTGCAGATCACCATATCTGCACCTTCATCAATAAATTTCAGGATATCTGCTGTGATCTGCTCTCTTTCATCGCCTGGAAGCGACTGGCCAATGACCTCGCAGGGATATTCTGAAAGCTTATCTCTCAGAACAGGAGTAAACGTATCTTTGATCAATCCCTTTTTCACTTCACTTCCGGTTGTAACAATACCCACTCTTTTTTTCTTAAATGGCAAAACAGCGAACAGAGGACTCTCACCTGCAGTCTGAACCGCTCTGTCCATCTTTTCTTTTTCGATGACCAGGGGAATGATCCTGGTACCGGCGATCTTATCTCCCTTGTGTACCGGAAAATCTCCATGACGTGAGGCAATCATCATCTCTCCCAGGCTATTTACTGCTATAAGGGCTTCCCGGCGTATTTTTAAAAGTCCGTCACAATCAGCGACCAGCTCAATCTTTCCTTCTTTTACTTCTGTGCCATGCATATGATCCCCGGCACAGATATCATATAAAATCTGTGCCGCCTCATTTTCGTGAAGGATACCTTCCTGTTTTTCCCACACATAAAGATGTTCCTTTCCCACAGATAAAAGTGCAGGAATATCTTCCTCTTTCACTACATGGCCTTTTTTAAAAAGCACACCTTTTTTTTCATCCTTTATAATCTGCGTGATATCATGACAGAGAACATGACCTACTGCATCTTCCGTTCTGATTTCTCTCATTTATTTCATTCCTCTCAAAAACTTTGGCATTTGTTTATTTGAAGTTTATTATAACTCTCAGCACTGGTCTTTGTCAAAAAAATCCTGTTCTTTTAAAACTGTCTTCATTCTGCCTTCTATGATCTAAAAACAAAAAATTTCCGTCACATTTTTCAGGCAGTCCATATAACCTGCTTTTGAAACACTGTTTTCATAAACGACAGATATCCTCCCGATTTCTTTCCTGCCCTGACTGTATATTATTTCACCGGCCCTCTGCCCTTTTTTTACAGGTGCTTCAACACTTTTCGGGAGTTTCAGTTTTTTTCGTATATTTTCTATCCCAACACCATCTGTGCTGAGATAGCGAAACTGTTTTTCATAAACAAGAGAAACTGTTTTTTCTTTTCCTTTTTTTACCGAAATCTCCGGAATTTTTACCGGAGCATCATCTTTATACAGACGGCATTTTGAAAAGCCCTGATCCAAAAGGGCAGACGCATCCTTTGTCCTGGATTTTGAATCCGGCGCTGCCATCACCACTGCGATCATGGTAATACCATTTCTCTGCGCTACAGCCGAAAGGCAGAATTTTGCCTTGCTGGTACTTCCTGTTTTAAGACCTACACATCCGTTATATGTCCGCAGAAGCCGGTTGGTATTTGACAGACCAAATTCCTTTGTCCCCTGTCTGGTCGTATGTAAAATAGTGTCCATCCACACCGAAGAATATTTCAGTATCTGAGGATATTTGTTGATCAGTTCCCGGCTCATAAGAGCGATATCATAAGCCGTCGTATAATGTCCGTCTGAATCTGTAAGCCCACAGCAATCTTCGAAATGAGTATTATTCATTCCAAGCCCTGCGGCACGCTTATTCATTTCTTTTACAAATTCCTGTTCGTTTCCCGAAATGTGCTCCGCCATGGCTACACTGGCATCATTTCCTGAAGCGATCACAATACATTTGATCATGGTCTCTACCGTCTGTTCTTCTCCTTCTTCCAGAAAAACCTGAGACCCGCCCATGGATTTTGCATAAGCGCTTGTAATAACTTTCTCCTCCATTTTCAGGCTGCCGTTTTCCAGCTGATCAAAAATAAGAAGCAGAGTCATAATTTTAGTTACACTGGCAGGGCTTCTTCTTACATCTTTTTCTTTTTGAGCGATCACTGTTCCGGTTTCTGCCTCCATCAATACATATTCCGGTGCACTGACAGCAGGTTCCTCCCTCTCTGCTTCTGCGTATACGGACGCTGTCTGTAAAAAAACTGTGCTCAGCAGAAGAAGCACATAAAAAAAGTTCCTCCATTTATGATTCATAGATAGTCCTCCCACAAGGGTATTCTATTCTATTCTAAATGGAGAAACATAAAAATATGACAGTTTCTGTTTTACAATAAAGGGGCAAAAGCCCTTAAAAAACTCTGAAATCCTCGGATAACGATATTCCTGTTTTTGCAGAAATCAATACTGATAGGCTCACAATAGTGCATAGTTTCCAAAAAGTCATCCAGAATATCCTGGATCACTTTATTTTTATAAATCCAGACACCATCTTCAAAATGAAGATACAGACTGCGATAATCCAGGTTTATCGTACCTACTACAGCAATCTCATCATCACAGACAAAAGACTTTGCATGGAGAAATCCAGGCTGATATTCATAAATTTTCACCCCAGCCTCTATCAGTTGTTCATAAAAAGACTGTGTAAGCAAAAATACCATTTTTTTATCCGGAACTCCGGGAGTCATGATTCGTACATCCACCCCACCCTTGGCCGCAAGGCAAAGTGCTGTCATCATCTCATTGTCAATGATCAGATAAGGCGTACAGATATATACATATTTTTTTGCACGATTGATAATATTCAGATAAATATTTTCCCCTAACACTTCTCCATCCAGAGGCGTATCACTGAAAGGCTGTATAAAGCCACTTCCTGAAAATTCCTCCGGATGATACGTATGAGGAAAATAGCGTTCATAATCAATGGGTTCTTTAATCCCGTTGATCACATTCCACATGTGAAGAAACATGATTGTCATATTCCAGACTGCCTCGCCCCTCAGCATTACTGCTGTGTCTTTCCAGTGTCCGAAGCGTTCTTTTTGATTGATATATTCATCTGCCAGATTAATTCCGCCTGTAAAGCCGGTTTTTCCGTCGATCACACAGATCTTTCGGTGATCGCGGTTGTTCTGAATAATGTTCAATACCGGACGGAAAGGATTAAACACCTTGCATTTGATTCCTTTTTCCTGCAGAAACTGATCATATTTATGGGGAAGCGTCGTAAGGCATCCAAACCCATCATAAATCAGTCTGACATCCACTCCTTCTGCGGCTTTTTTTTCAAGGATGTCCAGGATCGTACGCCACATTACTCCATCATTTATAATGAAATACTCAATATAAATATATTGTTCTGCCTGTTCCAGTTCACGAACCAATACCGGAAACATATCATCACCCACCTGAAAATATTCTGCCTCTGTATGCTCATGAGCAGGAAACGCCGAAAGATGGCAGATATATTCTGACTGAACTGCTGCAGAAGGATCTTCAGCTTCTATCTTTTCATAAATTTCCGGATCCGCCTGGAGATACGGCAGACTTTCCTTACGTATTTTTTCGTACTGTATCTGCATGTGATCCGCAATACGGGACTGACCGAAAAGCATATACAGCAAAAGTCCAAACACAGGAAAGGCCATGATCAGCATTGTCCATCCCAGTTTGTAAGAGGGATTTATTCTTTTGTTCAGGATCCACAGAACAGAGATCACACTGATCACTGCAATGGCCAGAGAAATATATTTCGAATATTCAGCAAGCTTCCACACCAGAAGAAATAACCATATGAGCTGCAGCAGCATGGCCAACACCACATAAAATATCCTGTTAAACAAAAGCTTGATTACTTTTTTCAGAAACATAATCACAAAACTCATTTTACACTCCAGATTTAAAAATCCCTGACAACTAAATGCCAGGGATTTTTGCGCACAATTAATTATATTTACGTTTTCTTGCGGCTTCAGATTTTTTCTTACGACGAACGCTTGGTTTCTCGTAATGCTCTCTTTTGCGGATTTCCTGCTGGATACCTGCTTTTGCACAGCTTCTCTT
>JAPFCU010000065.1 GCA_026169535.1 Blautia sp. | reverse complement strand
AAGATCGTAGTCTCGGTGTTCAGGCCGTTGCTCGTAGCTGAATCGACCTTGATTTAGTGTATGAGATGGCTACATATAAAACATATTTGATTGCCGGGTTGAGCGTCTCTACGTTTATGACATAACAGTGGATTGCCTTACTGACAGGATGTGTGCTGGTATGCAGTATGCTGGCCGGATGCGGCTCAAAACCTCAGACATCAGCTCCGGCAGGTGCGGGCAGCGATAAAGGCTGTACGGATGAGGCCATTCTGTCTCAGCTGAAAAATGACGGGACACCTGAGTTCGTACTGGATGGCACTTACTACACACTTCCTTTGGAAACTTCCCAGCTGATACAAGCCGGCTGGAGTTTGGAAACGGAAGAATATGATGCAGCAGAGGTTTCTCTGCAACCCGGCGAGCGTATTTATGGGGAACTTTCCAAAGACGATCAGGAAATAGATGTTGCAATCGTAAATGCCGGGACAGAGCCATGCAAGCCTGCTGAAGGCGGAACGGTGGTAGAACTGGAATACTCTGCCGATAAGGATCAACAAAATCCTGATTTCTTTGTAACGCTCAATGGGATCAACTGTGCGATGTCCAACGCAGCTTTACAAAAGGCGCTGGAAGGTGTAGACGGATATGAACTGAATTCCGCAGGAAATATCGACATCAATCGTACTGTTGATGATGATGAAATTGCTGTTTATAAAGTCATGCTGGATGATGACTACACAGCAATCACGCTTGCTTCGGACAATATTTTTGAATACAAGGATTATCAGCCACAAGAGGTAAAAGAACAGGCATCTAATGAAAAGATTGCCGCTTACAAGGATACTACAAAAGCCGAGATGGAGCCGTATGCTCAGGATTTCAATGCGATCATCGAGGGATATGAAGAAAATATGGTCGTTGGATTTTACAGTGAAGGTACTATTTGGGGCGAAGAAGTCGGTGAATATAAATCTATTGCCGGAACGCCGCTCGCTTCGGATGTGTCTCTCTACATCGCAGAGGATACAACCGGCCAGCTCTACTGTATTGCTAACCAGATTTTGAATGAAGATGGTACTGTAAGCACTGCCATTGAGCTTGAGGAAGGCGATCAGGTCAAGGTTTGGGGTTATGCTTCACAGTATCTGGAATTGCAGGAAGGTCTGAAAATCGTCGTGGTTCAGCCTGGTATCATTGAACGCAACGGCGAACTGGTGATCCTGGACGAAAATTTGAAAGTAGACTAATGCTTTTGAACGCCGGGTGCATATATCAAAGGATTGCATCCGGCGTTCTCAACTTAAAACAATAATTAGGAGGAATAATTATGCTTACAATGAATGAAAAAGATAAAAATGAAATGCTTGAAGCCATTTTGAACGAAAACGAAGCCTATCAGTGCAAGTTATGGGCGGTCATCATGGCCGGGGCTGATACCTATGCACTGATTGGAGGACTTTCTACACTGACGGGAGGTGCTGCCGCTGCATTGGGCGCACTGAGCAATGCTTACTGCTATATGGGAGTTACCGAGAAACACCTGAATATGGTCATTGTTAATTCCGTCAATGTCTCAAAAATTGAAAACCGGCTTTCTCTGCCCCTAAGCAACATAACAAAGGCAGAGGTCAAGGGTGGGCTGCTGCCCGGAAGAAAAGTCGTAATGCTGCATTTGGGAAAAGAAAAAATGAAAATTTCTTTGATGAACAATGCGATTGGCTCTGATATTCAGGGGCAGAAAGAAAATGTTGAGATGTTCTGCCAGATTGTTTCCAAACTCGGATAACCAGTATTATAAAGTGAGAGGAATCAGAGAATGAAAAAAATCTTAATTGTGCTATTAACTATGGTGCTGCTCCTTGCTGGATGCGGCAAGAATGGGGCTTCATCGCCACAATCTCCCTCTGATGAATCTGTGGCGGATCAGCAGGAACCTTCTTCTTCCGAAACCGAAATATCATCTGAATATAATGCGATTCCCGGAAGTTATACCGTCCCGGAGGGATGGGAGAAATCTGAGAAACATTCTACTGATTCGCAGATTTTTTACATAGAGGAAGGTCACGAAAATGATGAAAAGCCGGACAACATCTCCATCTATGTAGGAAAGAACAAATATAGTCTGGATGAGCATGAGCAGTTCCGGGATGCGATCGTCCAACAGATTTTGATGCAGCTGGATGGTATTGAAGCACAACTGAACGGGGATGGAACCTATACCGAGCAGGGAGATCTGCTGTATATCTTTACTATCGACGAGGGCGATATTGTCACCACGCAATACTATATTGTAAAGGATTACGGGTTCTGCCTGATCCAGCTTACAAATTTCAGCGGATCAGAAACCACCGAACAGGCCGCCAGAGACATGGTAGATAGCTTTGTTTGGGATACAGAAGGATAAATTGACACAGGAACAGTGATTTTATAGGAAAACGACGAAGATGGAGAAACGAAAACTTTCAGGAAAAACAATTTTGAAGCTGGTAGGGGCACTTTT
>JAPFCU010000031.1 GCA_026169535.1 Blautia sp. | reverse complement strand
TCCGGTTTTATTCCATATGGATTCTACAATTTCTCCATCAGCTAACTTAATGCCTGGTTGCATTGTTGAGCCGAGAGCAGTTGTTGGTTGTGGAAGCACTATCGGTCAGGCAACAGTTATAGGTGCTAATACAGTAGTAGAGCCATATAGCTTTATTGGAGATAGCTGTACATTAAAATCTGGAACGATTGTGAAATCAACAAGCGTACTTGAAATGGGAACTAAAACAGAACAGGGTACTGTTTTGTTTACACCACTTGAAAAGAAGTAAACCACAAAATTGAAAAAGAATTATGAAAGGATGAAACCCACCCAATTTTCGTGGGGGGGGGGGTAAACAATGAATAGAGCGAATGAGAATAATATGAACATGAATCGTACAAAGCAGAACAGTACGCCAAATATCAGATGGATGCTGGTCGGGTATGATTTGATTGTGTATGCAGTAGTAGCAGTAATACTGTTGGTGCTGTACGGAGGAATGGATAAGTTATCAACTACAGGAATACTTCAACAAGTATGCCTCTCTGTACTGTGTATTTTTGTAGCACGTCTTATTGGTAAGGTATATGGGCAGGTATGGAGATATGGTGGAATACAATGTTATATCCGGCTGCTGTTTACCGATTCTATTGCTTTTGTTGCATATCTGTGTCTGGAGTTATTACTTCCAGTTCAAAAAATTACATTTGCCAGAATGCTTTCACTTGTCTGCCTTAATCTCTTAGGGGCCTTAGCACTTCGTATGATGTATCGCTACGCATATAAGTGTGGAAATCAGGAAACAACAAGAGGAAAAATTCTTTCTACATTATTACATATGTTTTCTGGTATAGAAGCCGGGAATGAAAAAGAAGTTCAGAAAATCAAAGTTGCAATTATTGGTGCGGGACGTGTTGGTGTAAGTCTGGCAGAGGAACTTTTAAATAATGAGGAAGCAGCGTATATTCCGAGATGTTTTATAGATATTAACAAAGAAAAAGTTGGACGTGAAATTCATGGAATACCGGTTTGGTCAGAAGACGAAGCCACCTTTAACAAACTGGGAGAATTTGAAGTACAGGAGATTATTTTTGCAATCCCATCAATGGATGTAGACAAGAAAAAAGCTCTTTATGAATATTACAAAAACGCAGGATATAAGTTAAAGGTTTACGATTATCCGACCATGTACACTGCAGGTGGAAAGAGGCATCTTAGAGAATTTGATATTGAAGAACTTTTGTTTAGAAAACCATTAGTGGTTTCTGATGAAAGAACAAATGCTTACTACAAAGACAAGATAGTACTTATTACT
>JAPFCU010000013.1 GCA_026169535.1 Blautia sp. | reverse complement strand
CAAAATTAACGTGATCCAGAGCATGAACTCCAGGAAAGGACTTATCAATGTCCTTCATAGTTAAAATAACTTCACCCATTGTTACATCCTCCCTTCCGATCAGTTCTTTCTGCGTCTTGCAGAAACGTCAGCGTAAACTGCTACAATAACGATGATACCAGTGATGATCATCTGCTGTCCTTTACCAAGACCAAATGCCATAATTCCCTGCTGAAGAAGAGAAATAATAAACACACCGATCACTGTACCGCCGATGGATGCAAGTCCACCAACCATGGATGTACCACCCATAACGCAGCCTGCAATTGCCTCGTTGTTATACTGATCGCCATATCCAGGCTGAACAGTTGTATATGTAGCTACAAAGAACAGTGCGGCAATACCTACCAGAGTTCCGCAGATCATGTATGCAAGCATACGCCATTTTCTTGTATTGACACCAGAAAGACGAACTGCTTCACTGTTAGAACCAAGGCAGAGAATATAACGTCCAGGTTTTGTTCTGTAAAGAACAATACCGCAGATAACTGCAACCGCAAGGAAAATCACGATTCCTACCGGGAATCCGTTTACAGAAACAATTTTTCTGAACCATCCATTTACAGGATCACTGCTCATAGGCCAGCTTACAGACTGTGTTTTTGTAAATACAGAAGCAAGACCTTTTGCAATGTTCATAGATGCCATAGATACGATGAATGGCGGAACTGACATATAAGATACCAGCCATCCGTTAAAAGTACCAAAGCAAAGACCGATCAGTACACATAATACCATAGCAGCTGCACAAGGAATACCATAGCTTGTCATGCAGTAACCAGAAACCAGTGCACAGCAGAACATAACCGGTCCGATGGAGAAATCAATTCCTCCGGTAGCAATTACAAAAGTAACGCCCAGTGATAAAAAGCCCAAGAAATAAACATAGTTCAAAGTGGATCTGATACTGTCCCCAACAGGGAATTTAGCTCCAAGAACTACTTTGAAGACTACGAACATGAGAATCAGGATACCTACAAGGAGAATCCTGTTCAGGCCGAGCTTTTTCACGATTGGATTTTGTTTCAGCTTTTCCAATTTCTTCACCCTCCTACTGTTTTTCACACTCTCTGTGTTTTCTCTATAAATAATATCGTGAATCCCTGTTAATTGTAATGGAATATCTTACAAAAAAAGGTTAAAAATTTACGGTACTGTAAATTTTTAACCTTTTTATCTTAGTAAGATTTACCGAGTTATTATCTATTTCCCTTCTTTTTTTAGTATGTTCAACGTATTAAAAGGAAACAACAGCTTTTCTATTTCACCAGAATACATATTTTCCGGTGTCACCAGCTGGCATCCTGAATCAATTTCTGTCTCGTAGTTCTGTCCTCTCAAAAGACGGGCAGTTTCTTCTACACCCAAATATCCCATTTTAAAAGCTTTCTGAACCACGATCCCTTTAAATACGCCATTTTCCATAAGCTGTACAGCTTCCTGAGAGCTGTCTACTCCTACTACTGTGATCTGTCCCTCTGCACCGGCTGTTTTGACTGCCCTGGCAGCACCTACAGAAGAATATTCATTCATCCCTGCCACCATTTTAAGATCCGGATATTTTTTCATAAGCTCCGACGTCAGCTCAAAAGATTTATCATAGCTGGAATCACAGTAAACTACATCTACGATATTATCTGCCATCGCTCCCAATCCGTCGCGAAATCCCTGTTCTCTTTCCACTGCTGTCGAAACACCTTTTACATGGGCCACCACTGCAATCTGGTCATCCGGCTCCAAAATAGATGCGGCAAATTTTCCAAGCTGTCTGCCGGCTTCCACATTATCCGTTGCAACAGTAATATCCTGTATGTCCTGTTCTGTATAAGAATCAATATATGTGATCCGTATTCCCTGATCTCTGGCCTTTTGCAAAAGACTGTCTGATTCTGTAAAACTGGACGGAGAGATAAGTATTGCATCTGGTTGTTTTTTCATTGCTTCCATAAGAATACGATTTTGTCCCTCCACATCGTTTTCTTCTTCCGGAGCCATAATTTCAATCTCTGTATTAAATTCTTTTGCAGCCATCTGTGTTCCCAATATCAGCGATGTCCAAAAATCATTTGTTCCGTCAACCACCTTCGGAATATAGATCATGGAAAGACGACGTTCGCCTCCTGTGGCATTTCTGTAATAGATTATGCCTGCGGCAGCACTTGCTATAAAAATAATAAGAAAAGCGGCAATCCATTTTCTGTATTTTCTCACAGCTTTACCTCCTGTCTTCCCGGTATCGTGATCGTAGCCGTAGTACCTTCTCCCTTTTTACTTTCATAAGTAATGCCATATTCATTTCCGTAATAGAGCTGGAGACGTTTCTGTACATTATAAACCCCGACTCCATTGGACTGGTAATTCACTTTATGTCTTTCGTAAATGTGAGCAAGCGTCTCCTCGTCCATTCCTACTCCATTATCTATTACCTGCAGTACGGCGTTATCGTTTTTCATAAACCCTTTAACCAGAAGCAGGCCTTTGCTTTCCTTATATTTCAGTCCGTGATAAATAGCATTCTCAATTACAGGCTGGAGAACCAGTTTGATCAATGGTATGTGTAATATAGAAGGATCTACTTCAATCTGAAATTCCATTTTATCTTTATAGCGCATTTTCTGAATTGTAAGATAGCCTCGTGCATATTCTACTTCCTGGCCAATGGAAACCACTTCGTCTTCATTGCTGATGCTCTGTCTGAGAAGTCTCGCAAGAGAAGCAGTCATAAGAACGACTTCTTCGTTCTTTTTCCCTTCTGCCATCCATATAATAGAATCCAGCGTATTATAAAGAAAATGAGGATTGATCTGTGACTGAAGTGCTTTCAGTTCACTTTTTCTTTTTGCCTCCTGTTCCCGGATATTCTGCTCCATCAGGTCCTGGATCCTATGCGTCATCACATTAAACGATTTTGTCAGACTTCCTATCTCATTTTGAGATTCCACCACAATATCTGAAACACTGAAATCACCCTCCTGCACTCTTTCCATTGAATCACACAGCTGCTGGATAGGCTGTGTAATGCTTCTGGAAATAAATCGGGAAAAAAACAATGCTACGATCATCAGTCCCATAGCTACCAGAACATAAAGACTTTGGGCTTTGTTGCTTTTACGCAGCAATTCTTCCACCCGGACACAATTGACTACTGTCCAGCCTGTCTTTCCTGATCTGGAAATAGAATACAGTTTTTCCGAACTTCCCTTTCCAAAAAGAACTGTATCCTGATCCGTTCCCATAATAAGACTGATATTTTCTGTCTGAAGCTCATTGTAAAGCTGCTGCTGCTGCGGATGATAAACAATATTCCCTTCTGCATCAAGAATAAACGCATAGCCCTGATTTCCAACCATACTCTGATTACACAGTTCACTGATAGCACTGTAGTTCAGATCAATAAAAAACACACCTTCTTTTTGATTGCCAACTTCCGAAGCTTTATTACGGATTCCTCTGCTGAGTGTAATAACCCAGGGACGTTCTCCGCTGATGATATGCTGTACATGCGAAGAACTGAGATAAGAGCTTGCGGAACCATTAAGTGCATTTGTATACCATTGCTGCGTATGAATATCCAGATCCGGATTCGTAAGTCTCAGGGCATCATTGATCAGCATTCTTCCATTTTCACCAATAATTCCCAGATTCAAAATATCGCTGCGGCTGTCCAAAATAGTTTTGAACTGGTTCAGGATACGAACTCTTGACTCTGGATCCGGTTCATCCCCAAAAAGATATGACTGAACATCCTCATTGCTGGATACCAGGTAGGAAATGTTCTCCATGTAGTCAATATAAGAGTCAATGTTCTGGTTCATCTGTTGTATGATCGTCTGTGTATATAACGACGAATTATCAAACACAGAAGTTCTTGTATAATTCATAGAGATCACTGTAACAATTGCTACGGCTCCCAAAAGAAGCATGGATACCATAGCAAAGATCACACTTTGGATACTGTTGAATTTTCCTAAAAACACAGCTCCCGGATTAAATTTTTTCTTCATCGCCTTTTCTCCCTGGCGTATTCAGTAGGAGTCACGCCCGTTATCTTCTTAAAGGAGATACCAAAATAATGCGGATCAGAAAATCCAACTTTTTCTGCGATCTCATAATTCTTCATAGTTGTGTTCTCCAGAAGTTCTTTTGCTTTTTCCATTCTGGTACGGATCAGTACCTCAGTAAAAGTCTCTCCTGTCATCTCTTTAAAAATAGTACTGAAATAGCTGGTACTGATATTCAGATAAGAACAGATATCATTAAGGCTAAGATCTGGATCCATATAATTTTTCTGGATATAGTCCATAGCAAGACGCGCCTGTTTCTGCCCACTGGAGCTGTTCATATCGGAAAGCAGTTTGAAAATCTTTAAAATATAATTTTCCACTACCCTGCAGGCACTGTCAAAAGACTTTTGTTCTGTGATCTGGTGAAGAAGTTCGTCTCTTCCTTTCAGTACACACTTCATATCTGCAGAAACATCCTCGCAGACACGGTCCAACGTTCTCACGATCTGCTGAAGATACATACAGGCACGGCTCTTTTCCACCAGTCCTTTTTTTATGGAATTTTGCATTTCATGAAAAATCTTTTCTACCAGTTCTCGATTTCCTGCTTTCAACGCTGCCATCAGATCATCCAGAAGATGATCTATGGGAACATTATATCCCGGCTTTATTTCCGCCATATCGATCAAAAGATTTCCGCCCAAAAGATATCGATACTGCATAACCTGAGACGCTATGTCGTGAGAAATCAGAAGTTCTCCAGGTGTTTTTACCCATGCGCCAATTCCCATAGATACCTCTATTCCCATCACTTCTTTCATCTTATCCTGGATTTCTTTACAGATCATCTTGGTTTTTGTGGTAAAATCACGACTCCATTTTTCCTGAAACAGAATACATACTCTGTTTCCGCCTTCCTGATATGCAATGCCGGCCTGTTCCCTGGTCACGATCTCATTACTGATATTATAAAGAACAAATGCCATCAAAGCACTTTCCTGTCTTTTTTCCACATCCACCTGATACATATCAGAATAAAGGTCTATATCAAACATGGCAACACGATATCTGACCGCTGAGAGTTCAATCCCCATGTTCTGAAGTCTCTCTATACTCTCCTCCACATTGGTAGTACAGTTTACAAAGGCTTCGATGGCCTTGGAACGGATAACCTGAGCATTTTTGCGATAATTCTCAGAAGCCTTGGTAAGCTTTTCCATTTTTACTTTTTCTTTGCGGGTCTGGTCTACTTTTTCCTTCATTTTGTTGATCACTGCCGTCAGTTCTACTGCCGTCACCGGTTTCAAAAGATACTCACTGACATTATACTGGATCGCTTTTTTGGCATATTCAAATTCTCCAAATCCACTGAAGATCACAATCACCACATCCGGATAATTGTCATGAAGAAAATGGCTCAGTTCCATACCATCCATATAAGGCATTAAAATGTCTGTAAGGACAATATCCACCGGATGTGTTTTTACAAATTCTGCAGCCTGCTGTCCGTTTTCGCAGATTCCTGTCAGTTCACAGTCCAGTCCTTTCCAGTCAATATTCTCTTTAATTGCATCTCTCACAAGAATTTCATCATCTACAAGAAGTACACGATACATAAATGCAAAAATCCCCCATCTTAGATTTTATAAAATTTTCCTAGTATGTATCTTACCATAAACTGTGGGAATATGGAATATGTCATCTTATGCAAACTAAAAAATCCGCCGGAAACTGTACCTGAAATAGTTTCTGACGGATTCTTTCTATATTATATATATTTTATTTCACGATCGCTCCATCCTCATCCCAGAGGTCATGCCAGTCGTTTGCGCCCTCCCAGAGGAATACCTGACCTTTTACAAGGCGGTTGCCTTTTTCCAATGTTGAGATGATTTTCATTTCCTCTTCTGTCAGAGGATCTTCTGTCACGCATTTCAGATTGGAAGCAAAATTATGTACAGAGAATGGAATGGAGATTTCCCCTCTCTGATGCGCCCATTTCAGAGCAATAAGCGCCGGATGTACACCGTGAGCCTCTGCAATAGCTTTCATTTCCGGAAGCTGAAGATCTGCCACATCCTCCGGGCAGATATCTCTTTCCGGTCTTCTTGGTGAACCAAGAGGCATGTAGCCTATCGGCTGGATGTTGTGAGCCACCAGATACTCATAAAGCTCCTGCTGCTGGAAACATACGTGAAGCTCCAGCTCGCAGGCTGCCGGTTTGATCTTCATAAGCGGCAGCACTGCCTCCAGCTTCGGAATAGTCATGTTGGAAATACCTATGTAGCGAATCACACCTTTTTCCACAAGCTCCTCGCACTGACGATAAGTATCCATGAATTCTTCTACGCTGAAAGGTCTGGAATCCGGATTTCTGGAATCCACATCACATCCCGGCGCATGGTAGTTTGGAAATGGCCAGTGAATAAAATACATGTCCACATAATCGCACTGAAGATCCTGGATGCTCTTTCTGCAGGCTTTTTCTACATCTCTGTGCATATCGTTCCATACCTTTGTCATAATAAAGAGCTCTTTTCTCTCTACAACACCCTGGTCAAAAGCATCCTTAAATATCTTTCCGATCTGCACCTCATTGCCATAGCAGGCAGCACAGTCAAACATGCGGTAGCCGCAACGTACTGCACCGGCTACTGCTGCGGAAACATCTTCTGCGGAAACACGGTCGGAACCAAAAGTTCCCATTCCTACACAGGGAACCTGTTCTCCGGAAGGAAGTGTTACTTTCGGCACAAGTGCCGGATCAATAAATTCTGCCATTTTTCTTCTCTCCTTTTTTATATTTTCATGAAAATACTGCTTTTTTAGCAAATCTCCATCACATTCTTGTAATCTTAATCTCAGGAAGGAGCTTTTCCATATCCTCCATACAGAAAAATCCGGTTTCTTCGCGCATGGCTGCTGCTGCGGAAACAGCACTTGCCTTTCTCAGCATTTCCGGAAGGGACAGTCCCTCCTCTATGCCAATTGCAAATCCCGCGATCATGGCATCGCCGCAGCCTACTGTATTTACCGCATCGATTTTCGGCACCTCTGCCCGAAACGTTCCCTCTTCTCCCACAACAAGGGAGCCATCTGCCCCAAGAGAAACCGCCACGATCTCCACACCGTTTCTGTGAATCTCTTTTGCCGCCTCAATGATATCATTGATATCGTCGCAGGTCTTTCCAGTAAGCATCCGGATCTCGTCAATATTGGGCTTGATCAGGGTAGGCGCCGCCTGAATCCCCATTTCCAGAAGCTTCCCGCTGGTATCCAGAATGACTGGCTTTCCGGCTTCCTTTACAATTTTAACAAGGCACTGATATGCAGTTCCATCCAGTCCTTTTGGTACGCTTCCAGACATTGCCACAATTTTTGCATCTGTTACAAGAGTACGGAATTTTTGCTCGAATCCTTCAAAATCCCTTTTCGTAAGTGTAAAACCTGGTTCCAGAAATTCTGTCTGCACATGATTTACTTCATCCCAGATATTAATGCAGGAACGGCTTTCTGCCTCCACATGATAGAATTCACTTTTGATCCCAAACGGCTTCAGAGAGTCCTCAATATAATTTCCTGCATGACCGCCTACAAATCCGGTTGCCACAACCTCTGCTCCGTATATAGAAGCCGGCTTGGAAACATTCAGACCTTTTCCTCCGGGAACGTAGTAACATTCTTTTACCCGGTTTACCTGTCCCACCTGATACTCTTCCACTACATACCGCTTATCAATGGCGGCATTTAAAGTTACTGTCAGTATCATCTTAATTTTCCTCGTTTGATAAAAGGATTTTTCCTTTTACAAGCCCCGGCGTCTTAAACAGCTGGAAGGCTTCCTGTGCCTGACTCATTGGTATTTTCTTATAGATAAATCCCGGATCAAATTTCAGCTGTCCTGTTGCGAAATAATGAGCGGTAAGCTCCCATTCCTTTCCCGGGAACGGAGCGCTGTAGGACATCCAGGAACCGGTAAGTTTAAATTCTTTACGGTTCATATTCTCCCACTGTGCCGGAGTGAAAGAAAGTTCCTGATGGGGAGTACCGATAAAGCATACATGTGCTTTGTTTGCCGCCAGTTCAAATGCCATATGCATAGTGGGGATCTGACCTGCTGTTTCAAACACATAGCCGTAGCCTTTGTTTTCAGTAATCTCCATAGCGGTTTTCATGTAATCTTCTTTTGTGGTATTTACTACTTCATCTGCACCAAGACGTTTCGCCAGTTCCAGACGCTCATCGCTGATGTCAAAAACTACCACCTTTTTGGAGCCGAAAATCTTTGCCCACTGCATGGTAAACATACCAATGGTACCGCCTCCGAGGATTGCAACACATTCACCGCCCTGATAGTCATTCTGCCAAAGACCGTGAAGGGCTACGGTAGAAGGCTCAAACATAGCCCCCTGCTCATAGGGAACGGAAGCATCGAAGGGGACTGCGTTCTGTTCCGGAACTACCACATAATCCGCATTGCTTCCCTGCTCTCTGGAACCGATAAAGCTGTAATGTTTACAGAGAGAATAATTTCCTTTCTGACAGTCCTCACATTTCATGCATGGAACAAGGGGAGCTCCTGAAACACGATCTCCAACCTTTACCTTTGTAACACCCTCTCCAATCTCTACTACATCCCCGGAAAACTCATGTCCCAGAACAATGGGATAAAAATGTACGCCATTGTGAAGTACTCGGGGAATATCAGAACCGCAGATACCGGAATAGCGCACCTTGATCTTCACATAACCCGGCTTTACCTCCGGCTCCGGGATTTCCAGATACTGTACGTCCTCATTTGCTACAACTACTGCTGCTTTCATGATCAACACTCCTTTCTGTTTTATATCTCTTATTTATGTTTTGTCATCATTCCTGACAGGGAACGATATAATTCCAGATATGTATCATATACCTGATCGTAAATTGCTTTATTCGCCGGGTTCGGCTCATGAGTTCTTGTTACTGTAACAGTCTCTTCTACTGCCTCTTCATAATCCTGATAAAAGCCTGTTCCCACTCCGGCAAGAATCGCCGCACCAAGAGTTGTTGCTGTATCGGAAGCCGGAACTACAATCTTTTTGCCTGTAATATCTGCCTTGATCTGCGTCCACAGAAAAGAATTTGCAGAGCCTCCCATGGCACAAAGCACATTCGCCCGAGCTCCTGCTGCTTCTGCGACTTCCAGATTATGGCGAAGGGAAAGAGCCACGCCCTCCATGCAGGCACGCACCATGTGTCCTTTTGTCTTAGAAAAATCAAGTCCATAAAACACGCCCTTTGCATAGGGATTCCATATAGGAGACCGTTCTCCAGCCATATAAGGAAGGAATACAAGCCCATCACATCCTGATTTTACTTTTTCAGCAATCTCATTAAGCTGATTCAGAGAAGAAACTCCTGTCTGTTCTTTCATCAGACGCTCGTAATCAGCAAATTCCCGCTCAAACCAGCGCATAACACCGCCTCCGCCTGTGGTACCGCCCTGAAGGAGCCATTTGTCCGGAACTACATGAAATCCAAGAATAAGACAGGGATCTGCCTTATACTCATCCAGACAGATACTCATGCCGCCTGCCTGTCCGCCCTGTTCCTGAGTCTCACCCGGATGGATCACACCTGCTCCTAATGTTCCGCAGGCCGCGTCAAGTCCGCCTGCCACAACAGGAGTTCCAACTGCAAGTCCACATTCTTCTGCCGCCTTTTTTGTCACAGTTCCCACAACATGATCGCAGGAAACAATCTCCGGCAAAAAACTCATGGGAATTCCAAGCTTTTTGCACATAGCCTCGTCCCACTTACCTTTACGCATGTCAAAGCAATGGAGACCATACCCCTGAGAAAGATCCTGACTTACCTGTCCCGTCAGTTTAAAAGCAATAAAACTGTTAGACTGAAGAATCTTGTCAATTTTACTGTACACCTCCGGAAGATTTTCCTTATACCAGAGAATCTTTGCCGTAGTGTAGGAAGGCTGAAGGGAATTTCCGGCAATGCGGAAAATTTCCTCTTCCCCAATTTCTTCGTTTAAACGGTCACAGATGGACTGTGCCCTGGTATCCATCCAGATAGGTGTATTGGCAAGTACTTTTCCGCCTTTGTCAATGGCAATAGCGGACCAGCTTTGTCCGTCGATTCCCACTCCGGCAATCTCCTCCGGCCGGATGTCAGCTTTTCGAATCACCTGACGAACTGCCTCACAGACAGCACTCCACCATTCCTCTGGATTCTGTTCTGCCCAACCTTCTTCCGGGTAATATACCGGATACTCACCGTTGGCAGCTGCCAGCACATGGCCGCCCCGGTCAAAAAGGGCAACCTTGCAGGCGCTTGTTCCAATGTCAATTCCAATTAAATACAACCGGTTCATCTTTTTTTCCTCATTACATTTATATTGTCCTGCTTCCTCATGCTTCTTTACGCTCAAAGCTGTGCAATGGATTTCCCATAAATAATGGAGGTTTCCAGCTTTTCTGTCGTGGTTTCAGCAGCACTTCCGCTGTTTTCCAGCCGCTCCAGCATAAGACCTGCAGTTTTCTCAGCAATCTTCTCTGTAGGCTGGGAAACAATGGTAAGCTTAGGGTTACAGGCGCGGGCAAAGGGAAGATTATCAAATCCCACCAGGGAAATTCTCTCCGGTATCCGAATCCCCAGTTCATTAAGCCCGATCACAGCCCCCATAGTCATCTCGTAGTTGGTAACAAAAACTGCTGTCATATCAGGATTATTCTCCACGAGAGTTTCCATCGCCTTAGCGCCACCCTGGATGGTATAGTCGCCATGAACGATCAGTGACTCTCTTATCGGAAGGTTCAGCTCCTCCATAGTCCTGCAGTACCCCTTCAAACGCTCCCGGGCTGTGGAGATCTCCTCCGGACCTCCAATGATCCCGATATTCCTGTGTCCTTTTTCATAAAGGAGTTTTAAGGCATCCGCAGCAGCCTGTTCATTATCCACCAGCACGCTGTCGCAGACAACTCCCTGTATTTTACGGTCAATAAGAACAATGGGCTTTCCTGTTTTCTGGAAATCTTTCAGATGACCTCCCTCAGTATCCACAGGCATATTAATAATGCCATCCACCCGCTTCCTGCTTAAAAACTCTACCGCTTCCTGCTCCAGCTGCTTATCTGTACGGCAGTCGCAGATCATTGTTGCATAGCCATGACTTCTTAAAATATCCTCTATACCGGTAATAATTTCCGCACAGAAGGTATTATTCAGCTCCGGAATCACCACACCGATGGTTTTGGTAGCATTGGTCTTTAAGTTTCTGGCAACCTCATTAACCTCGTAATGCAGTTCCTCAATGGCCTCTTCAATCTTTTTTCTGTTTTTTTCCCTTACATTTCCTCCGTTGAAATAGGAAGAAATAGTTGCAAGACCCAAGCCTGTACGCTTTGCAATGTCTTTCATTGTTGCTGCCATATAAGCCTCCTGTCAGTTATCGGTCAACTCTTTCTGTTTCAGGCTTTTCCATCACATCCGCAGACTTTCATACGATACATAACCAGTTCTTTTACTGCCTTTATTGCAGCCTTGCCATATGCTTTCGGGTCAATGGTATTTTCATTTTCTGCAAATGTCTCTTTTACTGCCTTAGAATAAGCATCGCGAAGCTCTGTAGCAAAGTTTACCTTGCACATACCGCGTTTTACGCACTCTCTTACCTGATCGTCGCTTAATCCGGACGCGCCGTGAAGCACAAGCGGAACCTCTACTGCCTGACGGATTTCGCTGATACGCTCCGTATCGAGCACCGGTGTACCTGCATAGAAGCCATGTGCTGTTCCGATTGCTACCGCCAGAGAAGTAACACCTGTGCGCTCTGCAAATTCTTTTGCTTCCTGCGGATTGGTGTTTGTATCTGCCTCGGCTTCCAGATCATCCTCTTTGCCTCCTACCTTTCCAAGCTCTGCCTCACATGGAATGTCTAGAGCCCATGCAACGTCTGCAACTTTTTTTGTCAAAGCAATATTTTCCTCAAAATCAAATTTGGAGCCGTCAATCATCACAGAGGTATAGCCTGCGTGAATAGCCTGCATTGCAAGTTCAAAGCTGCTTCCATGGTCCAAATGGAGACATATCGGAACACTCGCCTTCTTTGCTTCTGCTGCAATAAGCGCTGCATAAGTCTCAACAGTTCCATATTTTATAGTAGACGGGGTAGTCTGAATCATTACAGGAGCCTTCAGCTCTTCGGCTGCCTCAATAATAGCTTTTACCATCTCCATATTTTCCGCATTAAAGGCGCCTACCGCATATCCTCCCTGCTGTGCTTTCAGCAGCATTTCTTTTGATGTAACAAGTGGCATGACCATATCCTCCCTAGATATATAAATTGATTAACAGTGGTCGTCCCAAAAACCGAAACGTTTCTGTTTGCGCTTATTGTACAATACCGAAACGTTTCTGTCAATAGTTAAATATTCTCTTTAACCAACAACAGGAAAATATTCATCTTTTAAAGGAAAATATTCTCTTGAAACTTGAGAAGAACACAGGTAAAGTTTAAGATAGAAAAAAATGATCGGAGGTACTGAAATGTTAAAAGGAATTCCTGAAATTTTATCACCAGAATTATTAAAGGTATTATGTGAAATGGGTCACAGCGACCGTCTTGTTATTGCAGACGGAAACTTCCCTGTTGAATCCATGGGAAAAAATGCTATCACCATCCGCTGTGACGGTCACGGTGTTCCGGAGATTCTGGAAGCTATCCTGAAAGTATTCCCACTGGACACCTATGTGGAGAAACCGGTAAATCTCATGGAAGTTATGCCTGGCGACACTGTAGAAACACCAATCTGGGATACATACAAAGAAATCATCCGCAAGTATGATGACAGAGGCGATGCAGTGGTAGGCAATATCGAACGTTTTAAATTCTACGATGAAGCAAAAACAGCTTACTGTATCATCTCTACCAGCGAGAAAGCTCTGTATGCAAATGTTATGCTTCAGAAAGGCGTTGTAATCAACGACTAAGCGTTTAGATATGTGACTGATCCGCCAGGGGTGCAGCAGATCAACGATACATGATAAATTCTTCAGGCAGCATAAGTTCCGAAGCCGGAGCTTATGCTGCTTTATTATATATCATTGACATCATTTTCAAAAATCGCTATATTCTAGGTAAGTAACCTGTGTTTATATAAAATAAAGGAGGATCCTCATGAAATATCGCAAAAAACAGCTTCTAAGTCTGCTTCTGAGTACTGCCATTCTAATTGGAAATTCTGCTGTGGCTGCAGCTGGCTTCTCATCTGACGCAAATGAAACGGTCTCATTCTCAGAGGATTCTTCCTCTGAAAATGATATCAGCCTCGCCGATCCGGAAGATTCTTTTTCTGATTCTGATCCGACTGTTCAGGAGGATATCTTTATCGAAGCTCCTGAAATCACAGAAGCTCCTGAGCGTACTGATCCGGAAGGAAATCCTGATCTTTTGGAAGATTCACAGAGCATAGAAGACTTTTCCTCCGGGGAAATGACCGGCGAACTCTTTTCCTCCGGAGACGCAATGAACAATACAGAAAATGCAGATTATATACTGGGACGTCCTATGACGGAAGAAGAAATTCAGGAACAGCTGGATCTCATGGAAAATATGCCTGCGTTTTCTCCTGCTGAAGATCCGGACAGTGATCTCAGCATAAGCAAATACGGTCTTCTACCTTCTTATTATGATTCCAGGCAGTCAGGCATCATCTCCTCTGTAAAAAATCAGAATCCCTTTAATATCTGCTGGGCTTTCAGCCTTGCTTCCAATTTTGAGACCTCTCTTCTGAAGCAGGGGCTTGGAACCTGGGATCTTTCTGAGGAACACCTTGCATACTTTTTTGCCAACAGAGTTAATGATCCTCTGGGAAATACTCCTGATGACAGGATCATTCATCTTGGAAAAAACTATCATGACAGCGGAAACGGTATGGTCGCATCTTTCTTTTTGAGCACCTGGTCCGGTATGGTATCTGAAGGAAAAGCACCGCTTCCCACAGACTCCACACATACTCTGGATCTGTCCCGTCCTTTGGATCCGGCCATTGCATATAATACAGATGTCTATTTGAAAGATGCCGTATTTTCAGCCTATTCACAACAACGTATGAAACAGCTGGTCTCTGAATACGGATCTGTTTCTGCCATGATACTGATGGACAATGCCGGAGTTTATTACCGCCCGGAAACAGCTGCTGCATGTTGCCCCACTGCAGGAAAGGTAAATCATGCAGTCACTATCGTAGGATGGGATGACAGCTACTCCAGGAACAATTTCCCGGCAGCCTCCATGGTTCAAAACGATGGAGCCTGGATCGTAAAAAACAGTTATGGACCGTCCTGGGGAAAAAATGGGTACTTCTATCTTTCCTATGAAGATGCATCTATTTCAAACCTTGTATGCAATACTGCCATTACCTCCCTTCAGTATCCCAATAACTATTTTTATGATGGTGCTGCTTCCGGCACAACCAGTGTTACAGTAAAAGCCGGAAGCTCCATTGCCAATGTCTTTACCGCTTCCGCAGGACAGGGCAATGCAGAAGAACTTGGAGAGATCGTCCTTTCCAGCAAGCAGGATTTTACTACATATCGTATCCAGATTTATACTGATCTTTCCGATCCATTGAATCCTGCCAGCGGAACTCCTGCTTTTCGCACTCCGCTGGAATATACCCAGCCTATCGCAGGTATTCATACGCTGAAGCTTGACAATCCTGTAAAACTTGTCCAGGGAAGTAAATATTCTGTGGTACTTACCTTTCCATATGAAACAAAATATTATGTTGAAGCAAGTACTTCCTCTGCATCGGGATCCTGGTTCAAAGCCATTGCCGGACTGAAACCTGGACAAAGCTTTTTATCTTCCACAGGCACCCGATGGACGGACTGTTCCACTTCTAACCCTGGTTTCTGTTTCTGCATAAAAGCACATACACGGACACTGGAAGCACCGGCAGTAATCACGCCGCGCCCCACGGCAGCCCCACGCCCTACAGCAACACCACGGCCTACAGCTGCTCCTGTTCCTCGGACTTATCAGGTCGTATACAAAGCCAATACCAGCCTTTCTACAGGAAATATGCCATCTGATAAAACCAGATATATCTCCGGTCAGTCTGCAAAGATAAAATCCGCCCCCTACTGTACCTCCCGGTTTTTCCTTGGATGGAACACCAGAGCAGATGGCACAGGAGCCACTTATCTGCCTGGAAAAACACTGACAATAAAGGGAAATATCACTCTTTATGCAAAATGGGGCAGCAAATGTATTCCCTCCACAAAACTGATCTATCAGGTTACCGGCAAACAAACAGTTGCCTGCTGCGGCACCACAGACCCTAACATAAAAAAAGTGGTTATTCCTTCCAGTATCCGGTATATGGGAATCACCTATCGTGTAACCTCTGTGTGGACCAATGCTTTTAGTGGAAAAAACAAGCTTACGAATGTGGTCATTGGAAATAATGTTTCTGTTATCGGATCCAGAGCCTTTTACAACTGCCGGAACCTGAACCGCATCACTATTGGCAATGGACTGAAACAGATCGGCACCTACTCATTTGGCAGAGTAAAACGCGGATGTATCATAAAAATAACCAGTACACAATTAAGTAAGATCTCTGCAAAGATCGACTACGGTTCCCAAAAAATGACGATCCGTGTTCCCAGAAAAAAACTGAATCAGTACCGAAAGCTATTTTCAGCAAGATCCCGGACTGTAACAGTAAAAAGCTATTGATAAAAAATGTATCCCGCAAGACGAAATGCGGGATACATTTTTTCTAACCTTTTATTTCTTTTTAAAATGATAAATCAAAACTCCTGCTACCGCTATCACTGCAGCTGCTGCTATCCACCAAAAAGGTGTTGGAATCAAGGAATTTGATTCCTCTGATGCCGAAGCAACAGTTTCTTTTGGTACCTCTGTTGACGTCGATGTTTCCGCTGCTTCAAGCGTCTCTGTTGCCGTTGGTTCTTCTGTCGCTTCGGGCGTCACTGTTACTGTTGGTGCTTCCGTCGCTTCAGGCGTCACTGTTGCCGTTGGTGCTTCCGTCGCTTCAGGCGTCACTGTTGCCTCCGGCATCTTGGAAAGTTCTGCTTCCTCTGATGTTATCATAGTAACAAATTCTTTTTTTGTATCTGTATCGTTCTCTGAGAGTTCTCCTCTTTTCCTGGCCGCGTCTTCTGTATCATCCAGATTGATCCAGCCCTCTTTACCGTCTACTGTTGTTACTCCCCAATGACTGCCGTCTACCAGTTCCGCATCCTGAGTAACATGAAGGGATTCTCCATTTTTTATATCACGTACTCCCGGAACTTCTCCGTATTTTTCTCCGGGACCCTGATAAAGTTTCTGCGTTCCCTCGCTGGCATATGCCCTAACATCATAATCCGCATTGTAGTCTACATGATCACGTCCTGCAATATAAAGTTCAGAATCGATTGCTTCCTTTCTGGACTGAGCCGGACGGCAGTCATCCAGAGGAACATATCCGTACATCCCATGATACTGTACATATCCCCAGGTTCGTGAATGAACTGTATCCTCCACCTCTCCTTCGATATGCAGGGATGTTCCATTAGGGATCAGTTCTTCGTTTAACTTTGCAGACTCCAGATCCGGATGGGCATAAATGTCTATACCACCCTGTTTTGATTCTACAATCATGTAATAATCTGTTTTAATGTCAGGCTCTGTCTTTTTATCCGATATGTCTGCCCATACGTTCACAGAAAAAAACATGCACATCAACGCAATCAGCCAGATCATTCCTGTTTTTTTCATTTTTCTATGCTCCCCTTAGTTCTTTATGTATATTTTCTATGTTTTATCATAGCACAGTTTTTCTTGTTTGATAATCCCTATTTGTTCTGTTTTTTTTCTGCTTTTTTTACATAAAAAGACAATTTTCCTCATTTTTCTGATTCCACCAGGGAAATTCCCGGTTTAACCATTTTTCACAAAGACAGCTCCACTCTCCACAGGCTTTCACAATCCCTCTTCCGTCAGGATTTGCCGTAAGCTCATTTCCAAGTCCTATACCATGAATTCCCTCCGGAAAAAGATGATACTCCACAGGAACTCCATATTTTACCATAGATCTGACAAAGCTCAGAGAATTTTCCGGATGCACGGTTGTATCCTCAAATGTATGCCAGATAAACGTTCTGGGAGTATCCTGATCCACCTGATTCTCCAAAGACATTTTTTCTCTCAATTCTTCATAACGTTCTCCCAGAAGATTACGAAAACTTTCCTGATGACCATACTGACCGGAAGTGATCACCGGATAACTGAGTATCATTCCATTTGGGCGTATTTCCTCTGCACTGACCTCCAATGCTTTCGTAATTTCTCCCTTATTCCAGAATACCCCCAGAGATGCAGCCAGATGTCCTCCTGCCGAAAATCCCATAACAAGGATTTTGTCCGGATCAATCAGCCACCGGTCACTCCTTTTTCTTAGAATACTTACCGCTTTTGCAAGCTGGTGAAGTGCTGTTGGATAAACTGCAGGAGCAACACTGTAACGAAGAACCGCTGTGTGATATCCCATGCTCATAAACTTTACTGCAACAGCCTCTGCCTCTCTGTCTGAAGTCATTCGATATGCACCTCCGGGACAGATCAGGATCACCGGGCGCAGCTGTCCCGGATAAAGTTCCTTTGACTCTTCCCAAAAATATGTCATCATATATGCGTCATCCTGATGATTGCTTTTTGGTTCAATCATAATTTTTTCATGTATCATACTTCTTTTTCACTTCCTCTTTTTCAATATAGTCTGTTATTCATTTTTATTTTACCATGAATTTTTTACAAAACAATCTGTTTCTTTCCCGGTAATGTTTTCATTGTAAACTTTCTATTCACTTGTTATAATAGTAACAATTTATAACATTGAAAGGAAAACATCTATTTTGAAAACACTTATACTCAATGGTTCTCCACGAAGGAACGGAGACACTGTAAGTCTTTTAAACATTTTGAAGAAAAATCTCCACGGAGAAATCAAAGTCGTTGATGCTTATTACTGTAACGTTGCCCCCTGCATAGACTGTCGCTACTGCTGGAAAAATCCCGGATGCTGTGTAAAAGATGAAATGCAGGAGATTTATTCCTATATTGAAGAATGCGATAATGTTCTTATTGCTTCACCTATCTATTTTTCAGAGCTGACAGGAAAGCTTCTGGACCTTGGAAGCCGTCTGCAGACATATTTCAGTGCCAAATTTTTCAGAAATGATATGCCCATAACAAAAGAAAAGAAATCAGCAGTACTTTTAGTCGGCGGAGGCAAAGGCAACATGGAAAAAGCCTTCGATACTGCTCAAATTCTTCTCCGGGATATCAGAGCCACCAATCTTTTTCCTCTGATTTCTTTCCACGGAACAGATGATTTTGTTGCAGCGGAAGATCCTGATATCCGGCAAAAACTGGATGAGCTGTGTGATTTTTTTAACTCCTGATGCCTTCATAATCAAACATGGGAATAAAACTTTCTTTCGCAGTGTTTCCATCCTGGATAAAAGCATTTTCTACTCCAATTTCAAGAGCATATGAAATAAGTCTCTGATATTCTCTTTCTGTCACCCTGCGATCCAGCTCCGGAAATTCCTTTTTCACCTGAGGAAGAGGGGTATACTGATTCATAAGACTTAAATATAACTGATCTCCGTATGTTTCATAAACATACTTTACCACTGCCCGGGCATTTCGTACATGACCGGGCAGCAAAAGGTGCCTTACAATCACGCCTGATTGCATTATTCCATTCTCGTCAAATTTGGCTTCTCCTGTCTGATTCATCATTTCTTTCAATGCTGCCCGGGCAATTTCCGGATAATCAGGGGCCTTTGAATAACGGACAGCCGCTTCTCTTTCCATATATTTAAAATCTGTCAGATAAACATTCACAATCCCTTTCAGCATTTTCAGTGTTTCCACTTTTTCATAACCACTGCAATTATAAACAATCGGAAGCCTCAATCCCTGTTCTTTTGCTTTTCTTATTGCCCGAATAATTTCGGGTGTATAATGAGTAGGTGTTACCAGATTAATATTATGAGCGCCTTTTTCCTGAAGTTCCAGAAAAATTTCTTTGAGACGTTCTTCACTGATTTCCATCCCTACCTCTGTACCGGCAATCTGATAATTCTGACAATACACGCATCGAAGCGGGCATCCGGAAAAAAACACCGTCCCGGATCCCCTCTCCCCGGAAATACAGGGCTCCTCCCAAAAATGAAGCGCAGCCCGGGCTGCCAATATATTTTTTCCTGATACCCCGCAAATCCCGGATTTTCCATTTTCTCTGTCTGCACCGCACTGCCGCGGACAAAGATTGCAATTGCTCACAATATTCCTCCTTTTTACATAAAGAAGGAGCTATTGCTCCAGCAGATCTTTCTGCTTTTGCAACAGCCCCCATCTATCATGGCATTTTACAACAACCAATATGATAATTATTTGTAAAGCGGTCCGTAGTTCTTGCAAGCACGGAAATCAGCGCCTTCTTTGTCCATTCCGAATGCATTCCATGCTGCCGGACGGAAGATTTTCTCTTCCGGAACGTTATGCATGCAAACCGGAATTCTCAGCATAGAGCACATTGTGATAAGGTCTGCACCAATGTGTCCATAGGAGATAGCACCGTGGTTAGCACCCCAGTTGTTCATTACACTGTAAGCATCCTTGAATGCGCCTTCTTTTCCATCGCATCTTGGAGCAAACCATGTGCATGGCCATGTATAGTCTGTACGTTTCCAGAGTGTATCAGAAACTTCTTCCGGAAGAGCTACTGTCCAGCCCTCTGCAATCTGAAGAACCGGTCCAAGGCCTTTTACAAGGTTCAGACGGATCATAGTTGCAGGCATCTGATCTTTTGTTTCAAATCTGGAAGAGAATCCGCCGCCACGGAAATATCCGTTGTCAGCTGCATTCCATGTAGTAGCTTCCATGATTGCTTTCTGGTCTGCTTCTGTTACATCCCACCATTCTTTCATTACAGCATTGCCATTCTCATCCTTAGCACCGCCGTTTGCATCAAGGCAGCATGCACCGGAGTTGATCAGATGGATAATACCACCGTTCTCTTTCGCAACACCTTCAAGATCATAATTTGTTACTCTCTTAACAGCATCCGGGCTCCAGTATGTACGAACATCTGCAAACATCTGTGCACGGTTTGTAAGGAGTTTCATAAACAGCATACCAAGACCGTTAAGTACGTCATTCTCTGTAGCCAGGATATACGGCTCTCTAGCACCTTCCCAGTCAAAGGAAGTGTTCAGCATAGCTTCAGCAAAGTCGCCGTTCGGATAGAAGTCTGTCCACTGTCTCTGTCCCTGGAAACCAGCAGCGATCGCATTATGACCGATTGCTTCCTCTGAGAATTCAGGATCAAGGTTATCGCAGCCATTCATAAGCTCTTTGATGATAACTGCCATCTTAACAACAAATTCAAACTGCTCTTCTTTTTTCTCTTCTGACATCTGAAGTTCTTCCGGGTTCTTGTCGAAGCCGATCTTGCATGTCTTCTTAGCCCATGCAAGAGCTTTCTCGAACTCTTCATGATCATAAATGCCCTCTGTCATACGACGGATGATCTCTACCTCGTCAACAGATTCTACACGCATTCCAAGATAGGACTCGATAAAGTCAGAATCTACGATAGATCCGCCGATACCCATACAGATGGAACCGATCTGCAGCCAGGATTTTCCTCTCATAGAAGCTGCTGCAACTGCTGCACGGCCGAATCTGAGGATTTTTTCTTTAACGTCTTCCGGAATTGTTGTGTCATCTGCATCCTGAACCTCGTGTCCGTAGATACCGAATGCCGGAAGTCCTTTCTGTGCATGTGTAGCAAGAACGGATGCAAGATAAACTGCACCAGGTCTTTCTGTTGCATTGAATCCCCATACAGCTTTGATTGTCTGAGGATCCATGTCCATTGTCTCAGAACCATAGCACCAGCAAGGTGTTACTGTAAGAGTAATATCAACGCCTTCTTTTCTGAATTTATCTGCACATGCTGCTGTCTCACCTACACGTCCGATAGTAGTGTCAGCGATAACAACTTTAACCGGCTCACCATTGGAATATTTTAAGTTCTCTTCTAATAATTTAGCAGCAGACTTAGCCATGTTCATTGTCTGCTCTTCCAGAGATCCTCTTACATCCAGCGCTCCTCTACGACCATCGATGGTAGGTCTGATACCGATTACTGGGTAGCTTCCGATTAATCTGCTCTTTGCCATAATAACAAATACCTCCATTTTATCATACTTGTCAGTCTGCTCAGGCGCTTCCCGCCCTCGCCACTTATAAACCTATTATAACAATTGCATTAAGGTAATTACTTGTGATATAATGGCAAAAAATAGTATAATATTCACTTTTTCAGTAACATCTATAAAAATTCTATAAATTCAAAGAAAGAGGGATGCTGCTTTGCATGATCTTGATCGAAACGAAAGTAGAAAAAGAGGAACTTATGAATTTCCATTTGAATTTCATCATATTGACCCTGCCCATCCGCGCTATGTCATGTCTTATCACTGGCATGTGGAATATGAGCTTATGCGTGTTTTGGAAGGCACTCTCACCGTCACTTTAGACGAAAAAAGTTTCACTGCCAATGCCGGAGATATCATTTTTGTGCATAGCGGAATTCTTCACAGCGGAATGCCTCAGGATTGTGTCTATCAATGTCTTGTCTTTGACGGCAATACTTTTTTAAAGCACAATTCTGTCTGCGCCGGATATATGCAGAAGATCATACATCAGGAAGTGCTTGTTTATCACCATTTCACAAATGAAAGTCAGGAAGTCTGTGATACTGTAAACAGTATTTTTGATGCTGTCTGGCAGAAACCAGCGGGATATGAGCTGACAGTGATTGGACAATTTTACTACTTTTTTGGTATCGTTTTTGGTAAACATTACTATCTTGAAGATGTTCACAAAACACGCAAAGATTATAAAAGAATCCTGCAGCTAAAGCAGGTGCTTGAATTCATTGAACACAATTATGCCTCGCCGCTGACTTTACAGCAGCTGTCCGAATCCGTCTCTATGTCCCCTAAGTATTTCTGCAGATTTTTCTCAGAAATGACTCATCAGACACCTATGGATTACCTGAATCATCAGCGGATCGAGCAAGCCTGCTACGAACTGTCCACTACAGACGATTCAATTACAGAAATTGCCTACAGGAACGGTTTTAACGATCTCAGCTACTTTATCCGGACATTTAAAAAGTATAAGGGAATCACTCCCGGTAAATACAAGAGGATCTGAATTCACAGATCCTCCTTTTACTATCTCAAATATTCTGCCAGCTGATAAACCCGTTCTTTTGTAATACTGGCTCCTTTTCCATATTCTGATTCTGTCTCTCCAGCGTCTCCACATCTATCTGCTCCTGTGCCCATACATTAAATGAGACAGCCATCGCAAGCATACCTGTCACGCAAAATATTCCTGCTTTTTTTCCAATTTTCATAATTTCACTTCCTCCCTCACATCTTTTTATATAAAACAAGATCAGATGAAAGTATCACCTGATCTTTATTTTCGCAATTACAATACTTCGTTCAAAACAGACAGTCCATACTCTGCCAGACTATGATCTTCTTCTCCTGTTCCTCCACTGATTCCCAGTCCTCCGATAATGGTGTCGCCTACTTTCAGCGGTACACCGCCTGCAAAGATCACAATCTTTCCATTGTCCATTTTATCCACTCCGTAGAAGGTTTCTCCCGGCTGCGCCAGCTTTGACAGTTCCATTGTGGACATTTTTACTGCAACAGAGGTATATGCCTTTTTGGTTGCCACATCAAAACTTACCAGAAAAGCTCCATCCATTACATGGACTGCAACCGGATTTCCTTCCGGTCCGCAGACAGCGATAACTGCATTTTTCCCTCTGCGCTTTGCCTCTTCTTCAATCTTTTCAATCAGACGTTTCGCACTGTCCAGAGTAATCCTTCCCTGTACTCCCATTCGCTTTAATACTTCCTGGATCACAGCCTCGCTGGCAGCCGGATTCTGATTCTGTTCCATGGATTTCTCCTCTTTTCCATCGTTACCAGCCTCTGAAGCCGGTTTATCCATCTTCGCATCTGTATATCTTGCAAGCACATAAAGATAATCTGCAAGACGATTCATAAAAATCTTTGCACCATTATCCGCACCAAATTTTACGCTGACTGCTGCAAGGGCACGTTCGGCTCTTCGTGAAACTGTTCTGGCAATATCCAGCTCTGCTGACAGTCTGCACTGACCGGGAAGGATAAATTCCTTAGGTCTCTGAAAGAGACCTTCCATACGGTCAATCTCCTGTTCCAGAAATTCCGCCTCATGTTCCTCAATCTTATATTCTTTATTATAAGGATCTGCCACTCCTGCCATAACCGTGATCAAAATGCGCTGGATCTTTTCCAGCTGACGAATTGTCTCTTCATCTTTGATCATTGTTTTTACAAGTCCCAGATGGCTTGTCAGCTCGTCAATGGTTCCTACAAGCTGAATACGGTCGTCTGACTTGGAAACATTTTTTGTGCGGACCAGGCTAGTCGTCCCTCTGTCACCGCCTTTTGTATAAATGCTCATAACGACATCTCCCCATTTTCTGTGTAAATCGGTTTAAACGGCATTTTTTTTACCGCTCTCGCACTGTTGCTCCCCAGGTTCCTGCATTGCCAGAAACGTGGAGCATTTAATTCAAATACATTTTTTCCTTTTGGAAGTCTTGCCATCTGCATGGCAATCCGTCGGCCATCCATTCCAATCCCGGATCCCAGCATGGAATCTTTTGCAGCCTCATAAGCAAGTGTATCCATGTCTCCTTTTCCGGAATGTATCTCATAAAGGACGCCCTCTTCTTCAATTCCTGCACAAATCTCCCGAAGAAGATCCTCATCCGGGTCTCTGGTATATATGATAACAGTTGGCTTATTTATGATCATGTTTCCTCCCGATCCCCTTCTAATAAAAAAAATCTGCATCTGTACAAATAGTATAACATACTTTTTTGCACAAATCATCATTTATTGCTTAAATATGACATTAACAAACCTGTGGCAACTGCATTTCTCGGACCTTCTGTTCCACGGATATTTCCCCGCCCACAGACAATCCGGTACTCTGCCAGAGCGTCTGTCAGCATCTCCGGAATTTCAAAATCCTCGGCAGAGCCTCCTACCAGCACCACGTTTGGTATTTTTCTTAAATCATGATCCGGAGCAACTTTTTCCAGGGCACGGACAGCATTTCGTACAAACACTTTTCGTTTGGCTTCCCTGCGTACCTCCAGGATCTTTTCCATTGGAATATCTTCCTCCACCTTCAGCATTTCCCCCGGTGCAAGAAGCACTACATGTCCATAATATCTTGGATCTATGGATTCCTCAAAAAACTGCATAGAACCATTTTCCAGTCTCATATGAAAAAGGCTTTCTACCTTTCCCATCGGATATTTCTTGATCTGTTCCGCCGTGGTACGGCTTCCCAGTCCAAGCTCTGTCTGGATCAGCATGGTCACAAGCTCTCCGGCGCCTGCCTGATGCGTAGTGCGGACACTACCATCTGTTCCCAGTACTGCAGCATCTGTAGATCCGCCTCCCATATCAAGGATGGCAAGAGGAAGTCTTGTTCCCGGTGTCGTCAGGGAACCTAACGCTGCCATTACCGCTTCCACACCGGCAACTACTGCTTTGATATGCAGTTCCTGTTCCAGTTTTTCTGCGATCTTCTGCATAGGAAGATGCTTTGTTTTTACCATTGCGGCGATCCCTACCGCTTTTTCCATACAGGTCTCACCTGCCAGTGAACCTGAAATTTCTACCGGAGCCATGGTATCGACTGCCAGAATATCTGTAATCCTTGCTTCGTGGTCTCCCTCTGCCGCAACATCCGTCATACTTTTTTTGATACGGTTCAGCATATTTCCCACATTGGTATTCTGCTGTCCGTCAATATCCCGGATCTCGCCTGCTTTATGAAGACTGTCCATGATCGTATCTGCTCCAGTATCGATATTCACACGGATCTCCTGCGTGCCGTGAAAATTGATCTCACCTGCTGGAAGAACATTTTCTCTGATATTTCCATTTGGTGTACGGATAACTACCGCACTTCTTTTTCCGATCAGGCTTTTAGCAATAGGAGTAACTGCTTTTGTCTCTTCTGCGTCCAATCCCAGAAGAGTAGCAATTCCATAAGGATTGCTCAGCATTCGTATTCCTGTTCCCGGAAGTGCTACCTCAATGGCTGCAAGCTTTTCCTCCGGTACCCTTTCTATATGCCTTACTTCATCAATGATCGGAATTTGCCTGTTCAGGCGGTTTTCCACCAGAACAGCCTCGTCTGCCTGGAGGATCAGTCCCCGGATATCCAATTCCGGAATATGCTGGTTCAGCCTGGCTGCCACTTCTTCATAGGAAAACTTATTTGACGCCACTACTATATAGGGCACATCTGGTTTTCCTTTCCAGATATTTTCCAGATGGATCAGATATCCGGCAGCCTCTCCTGCTCCTGCGGGAGTAGAAGGATTATGACCGATCATGGAAGATTCCGTGATAATGGTTTCCGTAATGGTTTCCATTGCCGTGTCACCAATCACAGGCGCAGCCTCATTTAAGCGCACTAAATCAAGAGCTTCTAAAGGCTGCCTGATATGATCCATGGCCTCCTGAAGAGCCGCCTTAATCCCATGAACGTTCGGAAGCGTTCCTTTCGTTCCTGTGGTAATACGGGAAGCGGAGGAGAGAAAATGAAAACTTCCATCCTCTCCCACGCTGCCGATACATACTTCAGTTGTGGAATTTCCTATGTCAACACCAGCAATCAGTTTCAAAGAAGAATTCCCCTTTTTTCATAAATTTCAGCTGCTTCCAGAACCAGCTTTGCACAATGAGGAGCATTGTATTTTTCAAGAAGTTCCTGTGCCATAAATACAAGTTCTTTTTTTGTAGAGCGGTTTGGTCTCAGCTTATTATACATTGTTAATATTACTTCGTCCGGTACATTGGCAAGTTCTGAAGCTCTCTGGAAATTTGCTTCCATCTGAGGATTATCCGCTTCCTTTGCTACCTGTCCCTGACGTTTCAGCATTTCCGGAGATATCTTGATATCCTCGGCCTGTACATTACCTCTTTTTACCTCTTCCAGCGTAATATCAGAAAGCTTTTTGCCAGTTTTGGAGGTAATGGTATCCGCTTCATTCTGTCCTAAAGGATAGCTGCTCATTATCTTCCCTCCCATTCGATCATGCCTTTTTCCGGATCCAGCTGCTCAGTTTCTACAATATGCATAAGAGCTGCTTTCACCTGATATTTTGCACGTACCATAGGATCGTTGGTACACTCGATAGGAGTTACCTTCTCTCCTCTTACATATCTGGCTGCATTGCGTCCGATCTTACGATAGGTTTCCAAATCCATAAGCGGTGCCTGTGGAAAAAGCTCCAGATTAGAAAGAGGATACAGATCTTTCTGATGGATCACTGTAGTTCCCTTTGACTGGATTCCGATTCCGATTCCGGAACCGGAAAGCTTAGCTGCCTGAAGTGCCATAAAACACACATCAGAAGTATCCAGCACCTTTACTACACGGGATGTCATTCCCTCTTCCTCAATACCCGCTTTTACATTGCGAAGTACTTCATCCAGAGGAATTCCTCCCATGGTCTTATTGATCTCTGTCTGAAATGCTGCGCCCACACCGATCACAATCTCCTTGGGATCAGTTCCCTGGACAGCACGTGCCGCACCCTCATAAGAATGTTTCGGGCGCATCCTTGTTCTGCCTGCAAGTTCCTGTGTACTGGAAGGCTGCTGCATTTCTGCCTGTGTCTGGGGCTGTGCACCATTCTTATGCAACTGCTCCACCACTGCCTGAGTAATGGCTCGTATCAGCTGTTCATTTACTTCCATGGCACACCTCCTAAAATTCGTTTACATTGATCCTGTGAGGAATTGCTTTGATCTCCTCCCAGCGTTTGCCGGAAACACGGTATCCGGTTCCCGGTCCCATATAGTCATTCGGAGTATTTACACCGGACATTACCTGGAAATGTTCATCCAGAATCGCCGCTGTATGCATATAATCTCCGATTACTCTCTGTTTAAGCATATTCAGGATATTTTCTGCCAGCTCTGTATAACCGCTTTCCGCCAGGGCTTTTACAACATCAACTCCTGTAATGCCGCGTTTCATCATATCGTCTGCAGACATCAGATCTGCTGCCGCATCACGCTTCAGTGTATCCTTGCTTCCATGTGCATAAGTTACTGCTTCCACCTGTTCGTCTGTTACCTCAGTAAGTCCAAGATATTTAAAAACAGCCTGAACAGCTTTTCCTGCAGTACGGCGTACACGGATCACATCCTCTTCTGTAACAGGACGAAGACCACCGTCTACCTGCATATCTCTCTGCATCACATTATAGTCATCAAAGTCCTCTGCATCAAAGTTGGAGCCGGCAAACATGTTGTCATAGTTCGGCTCTGCCGCATATCCGGAAAAGATAAAGTCTGTTCCCGGCATAAACTGCAGCATGGTTCTTGCAGTCCTTCTCATATCTGAGTTGGAAAAGCTCTGGTCATTGGAGGAAGCACATTCCAGTCCAAGAAGAGCTGCCACAAGGTTTTCACCAATGATCTCCCTGATTCCTGCCGGAACTCCGGCTGCTACACCTACGCAGCTTACAGAACCATTCTGAATTCCCTGGCTTCCTGCTCCCTTTGTCACATAAAGACAGCGGCACTCAAGATAAAGCATGGATTTCATCTCGCTGCTTCCCATCAGAACCTCGCTGCCTGCACCTGAAGTAAAACGAACCTTCAGACCTCTGGAAGCATATGCAGAATTCAGAAATGCCTTGGAATACGGAGTGTCATCTCCGTCAATAAATACTTTTTCTGTTCCATATACAGAAAGAGTTTCTGCATATGTTGTGAGGCCACGGATTCCCAGTTCCAGTTCTGTTGCTTCTTCTGCGGAACACTGTGTAAGGACACCGGGGCGTCCCACCTGAGAACCGATAAGAAGAGCCATTGCGCTGAACGGTGCATAACGTGCTACGCCCATAGTGGTTTCTTCTTCACTGAATCCTCTTAACGCTCCCTCCGCAGCATCTGCTGCAATCTGTACCGGATCATCTTTCAGATTCGTTATATGTGCCTGGTTGCCCGGCACTTTTCTGGCACGCATCTTCTGCATACCCATCATCATCTCAACCACGTTCAGGCAGTTGATAACTTCTGCCATCTTCGCCGGTGTGATACCGGATACAATCTCAAGGATTTCCTTACGTGAAACATGGATATCCACAATCTTTCTGGCTATTTCCAGAGAAGAAACCGCCATAGACGCCTCTGCTCTGTCTGTACGGATTGCGTAATCTGCAATAAACTGATCCAGGAAATCAAAATCATCCCTTTTCTTTCCATCCAGTTCTGTAATTACACCATCTTCAATTTTTATGGAAGGTTCTGGATCATAAGGGCTGTGCATGGCAACAAATCCCATCTCCGGCCATTCATCAATAAAACCGTCTTTATTCACTGCCCGACGATCCAGCGCCTCTATTCTTTTCGATCTTTTCATAGTGTCTACCTTTTCAGAAAAGTCTTTCACAGCATCTGCTTTCCCTAATTAAAAGGACCACAGTTTTGTGTAAATTTTAATGATATCTTCCTTTGTTGGTACTCGTGGGTTTGTAGGAGTGCATGCGTCTGCAAGAGCTGCCTCCGCCATTTTGTCTACTGCCGCAAAGTACGCATCCGGTGTGATCGTGCCTATTTCCTGAATAGTAAGCGGAATATTCATTTCTTTCAGCATAAACTGAATCCAGTTTACAAGAGAACGAACACTCATCACCTTATTATAATTACTCAGTCCCAGGATATGGGCGATATTTGCATATCTCTTCACTGCCGGAAGATATTCTTTCTGACTTCTGCTGTGTTTGTTGATATTTGAGTTAAACTCCACAATATGAGGAAGCAGCATCGCATTTGCTCTTCCATGAGGAATATGGAACATAGCTCCAAGCTGATGCGCCATACTGTGAGTGATTCCAAGTCCTGCCGTATTAAAAGAAAGTCCCGCAAGACAGGATGCTACATGCATTTTCTGACGGGCATGCATATCCGTTCCGTCCAGATAAGCTCTCAGAAGGAACACCCCGCAGATTTCAATAGATTTCTCTGCCAGTGCAGAAGAAAACTCATTATGGTCAAGACTGACATAAGATTCCAGCGCATGGGTAAATACGTCCATACCAGTATCCGCTGTAATAGACGGCGGAACACTTTTTACAAGTTCTGCATCAAGAATTGCTTCATCTGCCGTCAGGCTGTCAGAAACAAGAGGATATTTCACTTTTGCTTCTGTATCATTGACTACTGCAAAAGAAGTCACCTCGGAACCGGTACCACTGGTTGTCGGAATAGCGATCAGTCCTACATCCGCATAGTGATTGATCTTCAGGGCAAATTCACGGATTGCCTTGGAAGAGTCAATAGCAGAACCGCCGCCTACAGCTACGATCACATCCGGCTGAAAGCTCAGAAACTTCTTAACACCGTCTGCAATCTTGTCTACAGGTGCATCCGGAACTACATTGTGAAAAATGTCATAGTCCTTACCGCCTTTATGTAAAGGCTCTGTGATCAGATGAATCATATCGCTCTGTACAACAAAGGGGTCTGTAATGATCAGAACTCTCTGATACGGGATATCCTTCAGTCTGTCCAGTGCATTCTCGCCAAAGTGAATGACTGTCTTCATCTCAAAAGTCTTCATATATGTTGCTCCTTTTCTATGGCTGTGTCCGCGGATACCGGCATTCGATCCCCGCATCTGTAAAACATACAAGCCACTTTTCGGAAGGCTTTTTGTCTGTTACAACCATATCTAAATCCCGCAGTTTTCCAGCTACGGAAAAAGCGGTCTGATCAAATTTTGTACTGTCAACCACCAGAATTTTTCTGCGCCCGGAGGTCAGCATGGCTTTCTTTGTGGTGCCAAAGGCCTCCTGAGATTCCATGATTCCCCATTCCTGATCCAGCGCCTTACAGGAGAAGATCACTTTATCCACATAATAGGACCGGATTGCCTCTTCTGTTCTGGATCCCAGAAATGCAAGATATCCTTCTTTCATTACACCACCGGTGGAAATTATGTTCCAGCCAGATACATCGGAAAGCTCAATCAGTATTTCCATGGAGTTGGTGATTACAGTAAGTCTTTCTTTTTCTTTCAGCGCCTTGGCAATAAATACTGCCGTAGTACTTGCATCAAGAAAAATGTGGTCACCATCCTGAACCAATGATGCAACAATCTCAGCCATTTTCTGTTTACCGGCCACATTCTGGTTTTTTCGAATATTAAAGGGCAGGTCAATACTCACATTTTCATTGATGACAGCTCCGCCGTAGCTTTTTGTGGCAAGCCCTTCTTTTTCAAGCTTATCCAGATCCCGGCGTATGGTCTCCTCTGAAACATCATAGAGCTGGCTCAGTTCACTGACCACCACTCTTTTTTCTGTCTGAAGTTTCTCAAGGATAAGATTCCGTCTTTCTAATGCCAGCATTTTCCCGCCCCCTTTTGAGAACTTTATTTTTATAAAATAGAATCGATCATACGTTTATCAGGATGAGCGATTACAGAAGAGTCAAGATACATGCCCTTTTCAGCCACATGTTCTTTTGCCTTCTGGATAGATGCCTCCACAGCAGAAACCTCTCCTGTGATCAGCATGAATGATTTACCGCACATGCCCTTTGCAATACGCAGTTCAATCACATCTACGATGGCTGTTTTTGCAGCCTGGTCTGCAGCCTCAATAATAGATGCCGCATCGTAAGTCTCTAAAATACCCAGTGCACTGATATCCTCGATCACAGTAGTTCCGTACATTGCCGGAAACAGAGATTCGTGAGGATTTCCCAGTACAAAACTGTCAATACATTTATCTTCATAAGTAGTAACCGCTGCGTCAACAGCCGCCTTTACCGCACTGAGATCACCAGTGATAATTGCAATATATTTGCCCGGACATACGGTCTGCGCCTCAACGATTTCTACGTCAGAGGTTTTTACCATGGCATCTGCTGCTGTAATGCCTGTGGCAGTGGTTTTAAATTCAATCATTCCGATTGCTTTACTCATTTTCTGCACGTCCTTTCTACTTTGCTGCAATTATGATGTAGCGATCTGTTACTTCAGTTACTTTTCCACAGATACTTGCATGAATACCAACGCTTAATCCGTCAGCAGGTTTTGCAATCATCTGTCCTCTTGTTACTTCATCGCCTGTTTTCACAATTGCCTGTGCCGGAGCGCCGATATGCTGACTCAGAAGGATCTTAACCTTCGGAATAGATACCAGAGTTTCATCCAGCGGTGCGTCCTTATCGTATTTTGTAAGACCAAGGCGGGCCATCAGGCGCTCCTCAGGAACCTTACGATACTCTCGGGAAGGCTGTACCGGTACCGGCTCCACGCCCTGTGCCGGTCTGACTCCTGCTTTACGGAGTCCGTTTTTCATATCCAGAAGAAGTGTTCTGGGTGCCAGACTCTGTGGGCATGCATACATTTCGCATACACCGCAGGAACAGCAGAAATGAGAATCCAGATACGGATTCAAGTCTCTAAAATCACCATTAGCTGCCGCTCTCATGAATCGAGCTGGGTCAATGGGATGTCCCAAATTATTTCTTGGACAAAGATCCGTACAGGAATTACACTGGCAGCAGATAGATGCTGCCCGTTTCAGATCTATGGAAGAAGTTCTCTGCTTCTTCATTACAATGCAATGATCCTTTGGAAGGACCAGAATCGCATTTGTTGTCTTTGTTACAGGATCAGAACCGCTGCCGATGCGACCCATCATAGGTCCGCCGACAAAATATACGGCATCCTTGGTGGTAATTTCGCCTGCCTGCTCTACTACCTGATCAAGTGTACATCCAATCGGCACACGAACAGTTACAGGTTTGCTTACTTCTGCTACGACAGATACATATTTATCTGTAACAGGCATCTGTTTCTCCAGAGCACGATATACGTTATAGATAGTCTCTACGTTGAATACGATGACTCCCTGCTCAATGGGCAGTCCGCCTGGTCTTACCACACGTCCGGTAGCTTCATAGATCAGCACAACCTCGTCACCCATCGGGTAAACCTCATCAAGAAGATGAATCTTTACCTTCGGAAATTCCTCAATATGCTGCTGAAGTGCCTTAATCGTCTGCACATAAGATTTTTTGATGCCGATAATAGCATCCTGAGCTCCAACAGTATCTGCAACAAGACTGAAGGTTTTCATAATTTCATATGCATGCTTTTCCAGTAACTGTCTGTGTAACTTCAGTAATGGCTCGCACTCTGCACAGTTCATGAGAATGGTGTCCGCTTTGTCTGTAAGCTTTGCGTATGTAGGGAATCCGGCACCGCCGGCACCTGCCACACCATTATCCTGCATTATTTTCTGTAATTCTTTGATTTCCATGGCGTTACTCCAATCCTGCACCGTCATCGATGATTCCGACTATCGCCGCATCAATAGGTGCTGTTTCTTCGCCGCAGCCGATTCTTGCTGCGCTTCCTTGTGCCACCAATACATACTCCCCGATCCCTGCTCCGATAATGTCGATCGCAACGATCTGGCTGAGGTCTGATTTCATATGATGCACCGGCTCTACAATCATAAATTTCTGTCCGATTAATTTGTCACTTTTCCGCGTAGATACCACGCTTCCAACTACTTTGCCTACAATCATGTGAGCCTCCGCATAAATATACTTCCTTATCCTCCTATGGGGATGCGGCCCAATAAATCTCATAAGATCCTGTCATGTGCTGCATCCCCTGATTTTTGGAGGAATATTATTTTATAATAGTAACTGTATTGCCTGTGGCAATCTTTGCTGCATTTGCCTCATCGGTATCAATATGCATTTCCAGTGTAAAGCTGTCGTCCACACGGATCTTTACATGATTAAAGATTGTTCCGCGTTCGTTATCAGCCTTAACAGAAACGATATCTCCATCTTTCACACCTGCAGCCTGTGCATCCTTCGGAGACATGTGAATATGGCGCATTGCCACGATACATCCCTCTTTCAGATAAATAGCACCCTTCGGTCCTACAATGGCAACGGGAGCACTGCCTTTTACATCGCCGGATTCGCGAACCGGAACCTTCATACCCAGTTTAATGGCATCTGTAGCAGATACCTCTACCTGGGATGCTTTACGGACTGGTCCGAGAATTCTTACATTCTCAATGGCACGAAGCTTCAGTCCTACAATGGTCACTGTCTCGTTTGATGCAAACTGACCGCCCATCAGCTCTTTTTTCTTTGTAAGCTGATATCCAGGTCCGAACAATGCTTCTACATGCTCCTGTGTCAGGTGGATATGCCTTGCGGAAACTCCGATGGGAACCATAAAGCCGTCGCTTTTGTCCTCTTTCTGATTAATGGCGTCAATAACCATTTTTGTAATCAGCTCAATATTATTCGTTTCCAAGATACACCTGCTTTCTGTATAAGATCCATTCATGCCGGATCAGCATGAATGGACCATACCGATACTGAATTATTTAAGAACCGGAAGAATCTTCTCAACATCTGTATGTGGTCTCGGAATTACATGTGTAGCTACCAGCTCTCCAAGTCTGGATGCTGCTGCACTTCCGCTTTCTACTGCAGATTTAACTGCACCTACATCACCACGTACCATAACTGTTACAAGACCGGAACCAATTTTCTCTGTTCCTACAAGTGCAACGTTAGCTGCCTTGCACATCTGGTCTGCAGCTTCGATTGCTGCTGTAAGTCCTCTGGTCTCAACCATTCCTAATGCTTCCTGTGTCATGATTTTTTCCTCCTTATATGGATCATCCTGATCAGGGATTCTTACCCCGAATTATTTTTCCGGCTGTTCAGCCGCTTCTTCTGTCTGCCCGGCAGACTTCTTTTCCCATCGGCTTGCGCTGAGCTCCACAAGCTTGACGATTTCCTCATGGGGCCGCGCGATCACTGCATAACTTGCCGGTTTCTTAATTGCCTTGGCTGCCGCTGTTTCAACAGCTTCGGTGACAGCCGACACATCACCCTGCACAATAAGAGTTACCAGTCGTCCGCCCAGCTTACGTTCCCATGACGCCAGCTCAACGTCTGCAGTTTTACACATGATGTCAAGGGCATCCATAGCCGCTACAACACCTGTGATCTCGATAAAACCATATGCTTTATTCACGAGCGAACTCCTTTATCTTTACTGATTAGATAGTCGGCAGAATTTTTTCTACATCTGTGTGAGGTCTCGGAATTACGTGTGTAGCTACCAGCTCTCCAAGTCTGGATGCTGCTGCGCTTCCGCTCTCAACTGCTGCCTTAACAGCTCCAACATCTCCGCGAACCATAACAGTTACAAGACCGGAGCCGATCTTCTCTGTTCCTACAAGTGCAACCTCTGCTGCTTTTGTCATAGCATCTGCTGCCTCGATTGCAGCGGTAAGTCCTCTTGTCTCTACCATTCCTAATGCTTCCTGTGCCATTTTATTTCTCCTCCTGAATCAAGTTTCTATCATTGGATTTATGCTTTGTCAGTCCTTATCCAGGGCACTGATCTTCAGCATTTTTTCCGTTCCCTCTTCAGGGTTCGGAATAATATAGTGCTGTACCACACCAGTCATCCGGTTCGCTACTTCCATTCCGGTTTCAACGGCTGCTGTTACATCCGTCACACTTCCGCGGAATTTAATGCATACCAGAAGCGGTACTGGCAGGCTGTCTGCATTGGCAGGCTTATTCTTATCGAAAACCTCCAGGCGGACATTGGCTGCCTTACAGCCGGCATCTGCCGCTACAAAGGCTGTGGCCAGCCCAAATACTTCCAGAATTCCTACAGCTTCTGCCATTTTGCTTCTCCTTTATTATCCGGATTATTTATTAACAATCGCAATCTTCAGACCTGTCATTGCAAGGTTTGTCTCAAGCGCTTCATTAATCTCCTCAAGAGGATATTTATGAGTGATCAGCTCAGACATTGGAAGTCCGATTGCTTTTGCTCTCTTAAGGAAATCAAATGTAGTTGCGTAATCTCTCAGGTTGTATACCCAGGAGCCAACCAGATTGATTTCTTTGGAGCAAAGGTCAAAATGCGGGTTGATCTGTGCATCTCCGCCATTGATGAAGAAGCCAAGTTCACAAAGACCACCGCCGTTGCGGATAAATTTATAGATATTTGCATGTGCTTTCGGATTACCTGTGCACTGGAATGCAAAATCTGCAAGATGTCCGCCAAACGCAGCCTCTACAGCAGCTGTCAGGGCTTCAATTCCCTGATGCTCCATAAAGTTTACAGATACAGATGCGCCCATTTTCTTTGCAAATTCAAGACGCTGCTCATTTCCGTCTACTGCACAGATATTTTCGATACCCATAGTACGAAGAACTGCAATACAGATCAGACCGATTGGTCCGCAGCCCTGAACAACAACTCTGCTGTTGAATTTCAGGATACCTGTTGTTTTTGCTCTCTCTACTGCATGGATTAAAACTGCACATGGCTCGATGAGGATACGGGAATCCAGATCCAGATCACTTACGTTAAAGAAAGTGGAACCGAATTTTCCGCCTCTGATAAAGATGTAGTCAGCGAACCAACCATTGAATTTTATATCATCATCCGGAAGAAGTCCATATACATCTGCGCCGCCTACGTTTTTCTTATTCAGGTCAAACATTGTGATCTCAGGATCATCCTTAAAGATCATACAGGTAACAACCTTGTCGCCAACCTGAACCGGTTTGCCAGCTGTATCAACTTTTACGTTTTTACCCATTGCAACAATCTCTCCTGTTCCCTCATGTCCAAGGACTACCGGGATCAGACCGAACGGATCGTTTTTGTATTCATGAGCATCTGTTCCACAGACACCACATCCCTCAACTTTAACAAGGATGTCATCATCTCCAAGTTCCGGAAGCGGATACTCCTGAAGTTCAAAGTGTTTCTTCTCGGTCATCATTGCAACTCTTGCAGTTTTCGGAATTCCACCGTTTGCTGCTGGAGCAGCCGGAGCAGAAGCAGCTGCTGGAGCTTCTCCTTTTCCTGTCATGCCGGAAAGAACCTGTTTTACAATTTCTTCAATATTTACATTGTTCATATCCATTGTTCTATTCCTCCTGATTAACGAATGCAAAGGCTGTCAGACATTACGCAGCGTCTTCTCTTTGTAAAGGTGCTTGCGCTTGTAAGACCTTCTCCTGTACGGCTTGCAATAGTAAATGTACAGTAGCCCTCTCCTCCAAATCCAAGTGCGGAATAGGATGGACCGTTCTTTACAAGGATTGCAGTGTCGATCGCTTTTGCATATTTTGTGATATTGTCAACGTTCTTGGAGTGGATATGTGCGGAGTGGCGGTTGCCGTGCTCCAGCCATACAGCCTGCTCAACAGCGTCGTCAAAATCTTTCGCTCTTACAACACCAAGGATTGGCATCATAAGCTCTTCAGCAATAAGCGGATGCTCCTTCGGACCTTCAAAAGTAATGCAGCGGATATTTGCCGGTACATTTACTCCGATCATGGAAAGAAGTGTTCTTGCATCTCTTCCCACACATTTACGGTTCAGTCTGCCGCCTGCCAGAACAACCTCTGTCAGTTTGTCCTGTTCTTCCTTGGAAGCAAGATAGCAGTCATTTTCTGTAACCATATAATGCATCAGTTCATCTACTACTGAAGATACTGCAACGATTTCTTTCTCTGCAATGCAGGGAAGGTTGTTATCGAATGTACATCCGTTTACGATGTCTCTTGCAGCCTTACGGATATCAGCAGTCTCATCTACAAGTGCCGGCGGATTACCTGCACCTGCGCCGATTCCTCTCTTGCCGGAGGAAAGGACTGCTGTTACAACACCCGGACCACCTGTTGCAGCGATCAGCGGGATATCTTTATGTTTCATCATGATATCGCTTGTTTCCAGAGTAGGTTTCTCTACTGTAACTGCGATATTATCCGGTCCACCTACTTCCAGAGATGCCTCATTCAGAAGGTTGATCGCATAGATAGATGTTTTAATAGCAGCTGGATGCGGGTTGAATACAACAGTATTTCCGCCTGCCAGCATTCCCATTGTATTACAGAGAACTGTTTCACTGGGGTTAGTACATGGTGTGATCGCACCGATCACTCCAAACGGTCCCATTTCGATCAGAGTAAGACCTCTGTCTCCGGACCATGCTGTAGTGGTGATGTCTTCAGTACCAGGAGTCTTGTCTGCAACAAGATGATGTTTCAGAATCTTGTCGCCAACATTACCCATGCCGGTTTCTTCCACACCCATGCGTGCAAGAACCTCTGCATTTTCTTTGATCTTTTTACGGATACGGGTAATGATCTTTTCTCTCTGATCCATGGACATTCTCTTTACGATAAGTTCTGACTTCTTAGCAGCCTCGATCGCATCGTTCATATCCTTAAAAACGCCATGTTTTCCGGCAGGAGCATCAGCAATCTGCATTTTTGCCATAACTTCCTGTACAATTTCCTGTACCATATTCTCACTTATTGGCATGAGATTGACCTCCTTAATTCATTACGTCAAAAATTATTTCATTCCAAGCTGTGCCATTACCTGCTTTGTGATATTTGCGATAAGCTCAGCATCTGCTTCCTGTGCTTCCGGAGCATGTGCTACCATACATCCGCCGCAGTTATGGCAGTTCATACCATCTTTGTTCAGACAGAGATCTGCCGGATGTTTGCCCGGGAGACCCATTTTTCTTCTGATCTCGTACAGTTTTTCGATAGTCTCTTTGTCGAATTCCTTCGGTCCGCCAAGGAGCTTGCTCTGATACAGAAGCTGTGCGTAGAACTCAACAGATTCCATCTTCATGTAAGCAGCGTTCAGGTCTGTAGACCATGTCAGTGCACCATGGCTCTCAAGAAGTACTGCATCGAAATATGGAAGATATTTCTCAAGTCTGTCCGGAATTTCCATTGTAGAAGGTGTACCATACTCAGCGATCGGAACGCATCCAAGTGCAATAACTGCCTCAGGCATGATCGGCTGTGTAAGCGGAATACCTGCAATTGCAAAAGAAGTAGCATATACAGGATGAGCATGTACAACAGATCCTACATCCGGTCTCTTCTGATATACTCTCATATGCATTTTGATCTCAGAAGATGGTTTGAATCCCGGGTTAGCCTGGATCACATTACCTTCTGCGTCTACTTTACAGATATACTCTGGTGTCATGAATCCTTTAGATACACCTGTCGGGGTGCAAAGGAACTCATTGTCATTCAGTTTTACGGAAATATTTCCGTCATTTGCAGCTACCATGTTGCGGTTGTAGATACGTCTTCCGATGTCACAAATCTGTTTTTTGATTTCAAACTCGTTTACCATGCTTTTTTCCTCCTTAAGCAATTTGGTTTCATTTTTATTTATAAGGAGATTCTACTCCTTATTCATAGGATTGTCAAGGGAATCTTGTTGATTCATGTTGTTTCTATCGGTTTTATGTTGTTGTTTTTGTTGTGTTTCTATTTTTTGTCATTTTCTGAAAAAACACACAATTGTGTAAGCCCTTATAATTACAGGTTTTTTCTCTGTTTTCTATTTTTTCTAAAAACCACATTTCTATTGTAAGAATCTTTTATCCGCCAATCTGTACCCGAAGCGAAGAAACACTCTCCGCTGCCATTTTCAGGGTTTTCATCTTTTCCGGTTCCGGAGGAAGTATTCCATCCATAAGATATTTTCTTCCCAGCCCCTCATATTTGTCCTGCCCCAGTCTGTGATACGGAAGAAGATGGAGTTCCTCCACCCCCGGAAGAGTGTCTGCAAACTCTGCAATACCCCGGATTTCCTCCACAGTATCATTAAAGGACGGGATTACCGGCACACGAATAATCAGCCTGGTCTGTCCCGACAAAGCAACCCTGCGGGCATTTTCCATCATAAGTTCATTAGAGCGTCCGGTAAATTCTTTATGTTTCTCCGGGTTGGTATGCTTGATATCCATTAGATAAAGATCCAGATACGGAAGCAGCTGGCGGATTTTTTCATAATCCGCGCAGGCCATACTTTCTATGGCAGTATTGATTCCTCTCTCCTTTGCCGCCCGGAGAAGATCACGTGAAAATTCCGGCTGGCAGAGACATTCTCCTCCGGAAAGGGTCATCCCCCCTCCCGAGCGGTAGTAATAGGGTCTGTCCTTTTCCACTTCTGCGATCATCTCTGCCACTGTGGTATCTCTTCCGATCACTTTCTCCTCACCCATAACCTTCATAGTCTGAATACGGTATTCCTGGGATTCCGGATTACAGCACCAGCGGCATCGCAGTACACACCCTTTCAAAAAAACAATGGTACGGATCCCCGGCCCGTCGTGAACGGAATATCTCTGGATATCAAAAATCCTCCCCTTAGTATTTAAATAATCCATATTATGCCTTTCCTGTATCAATACCCGGTCCTTTTCTTCCGCCGGACCTGTCAGAAGCCCTGCTCTGTTCTTCTGATGATATCATCCTGAAGTGATCTGGAAAGGGTAGTAAACAAAGCACTGTAGCCGGCCACACGAACAACCAGATGCTTATATTTCTCCGGATTCTTCTGAGCATCCAGAAGCGTATCTCTGTCAACTACATTAAACTGAACATGCATTCCTTTCTGATCAAAATAGGAACGGATCAGCGCTACAAATTTTTCCAGGCCTTCTCTTCCGGCAAGTGCTGAAGGATGAAACTTCTGATTAAACAGAGTTCCGTTTGACACAATAAAATGATCCAATCTGGAAACTGAAGTTGCCGCAGCAGTCGGACCTTTTACATCCTTTCCTGCAGATGGTGACACACCGTCAGCTACAGGCGTATGGGCATAGCGTCCGTCAGGTGTTGCTCCCGTCTGTCCTCCCAGAGGAACATTGGCAGAAACAGGATACAGACCGGCCTGGTACTGGCCTCCTCGCGGATTTCTGTAGTTCTGAAGAGGTCTGGTATATGTATAAGCCACGTCTCTGGCAAAATAATCCACCTCTGGAATATCGTTTCCGAACTTCGGAACCTGATCGATCAAATGATGGATTTCCTCATATCTTGCTTTCTGCTGCTCTGTGGGTTTCATATTCAAAACTGTCTGAAGAACAGATGCCGCAGTTTTTTCATCGATAACCTGTCCCTGACGTTCCATTTCTTTCAGAACAGACGCCGTCATGTCTGCTGCCGTCTGAGCATCCATGCCTTTTCCATAATTCCATGCAAGAGCTTCCTTCAGTTCCTCCATAGATATCATTTTGTCTTTATACACCAGCTGACGCACCGCATAAAGAGAATCCGCCATATTAGCAATACCGAATCCCTGCGGTCCGGTAAAGTTGTATACTGCTCCGCCCTCCTGTACAGACATTCCTCTCTTCATACAGTCATCCACCATACAGGACAGAAACGGCAGCGGACATCTTTCCGCATGAGCCACATCAATGGCATTGTCTGCGTTTACAAGAAGAGAAATGCAGTATTCCATCTGTTTTTTATAAGCATCATAAAATTCTTCAAATGTAGTCATACCGGCAACATCGCCTGTTTGGATGCCCACCAGTTCCCCTTTGTCCATACCATTGGAAAATACAAGTTCCAGCGGCCGGCACATATTAAAGAATGCCGCATCATGCCATCCGTCTGTTTTTCCTGCCTTCTGTGGTTCCACACAGCCGATGATATTATATTCTCTGGCATCCTCCAGAGAAAGTCCGCGGTTCTGCAGAGACGGAATGATCACCTCGTCATTATAATAAGCCGGAAGACCGATTCCCGTTCTGGTAAGCTCTGCCGCTTTGATCAAAAACTCATGCGGGGAGCCGTTCCAGACTCTTACGGAAAGAGAGGGCTGAGGCAGATGCACATGCACGGATGCCTGAATCGACATGATAGAAAGATCATTTGTCACATCTTCCCCATCCTTGTTCTGTCCTCCTGCGATCAGGTTCTGAAACAGGCTGTATCCCGCAAAACCTTCAGCAGAAGCAGCATCACGGCATTTATTCAGGTCATTGAGCTTTACCCAAATGCAGTCCATCAGTTCCTGCGCAAATTCTCTGGTGATATTCCCATTATCCAGGTCTTTTTTATAATACGGATACATATACTGGTCAAAACGCCCCGGTGAAATAGAATGGCCGCTGGATTCCAGCTGAATCAGCTGCTGGACAAACCAGAACGACTGACACGCCTCATAAAATCCATTTGCCCCTTTCGCCGGAACTCTGCTGCAGTTCATTGCTATAATGTGCAGTTCTTCTTTTCTGACCGGATCGTCACATTCTGCAGCCAGCTTCTCAGCCAGCGCCGCATAGCGCTGCGCATACTCAATTACTGCCTGACAGCTTAAGATCACTGCATTTAAAAAATGAGAGCGTCTTGCATAATCTTCATCGCCTACCTGACATTTGTCCAGCTCCGCCTGGGCCTTTGCCATAATCCCCTCATAACCGATTGCAAGAACCTCTTCGTATTTTACTGTTACGTGTCCTACACCATTATAAAAATAATTTCCCGGTGTAAAAATATTATGTTCGATCGCCCGAATAGCCTCCGGTGCCATGTAGGAAGTCGCAAGTTCACTGGTTGTTCTTCCCTTCCAGTATTTATGTACCTCCCTCAGCTCCTGCTTTGTCTCTTCGGCGATATAAAACGGGTCCGCGCTCCTCGTTTCAACCGTATCCAGCTCGTCCTCCAGCCACTGATAAGAAAACTCCGGATAGGTCTGGCACCCTCTGGGTGCTATGGTACTGCTTCCCACGATCAGTTCCTCATCACGGATAATGATAGGAATGTGACGCAGGATATGAGCAAATGCCTCCGCACGCCTGGTGATCATCGGCTGTCCTTCCGTTTCTTTATAGGACTCTGTAAGCAGCTTCGCTCTGGCAGATTCGATCACCGGCATTTTCTCATACAGATGGTCAACCAGTCTTGTGATTCTGGATGACTTTGGAATATCTGTGGTATTAAACATCTCCACGCTTCTCCTTTCTCCCGGCATCCTCAGACGCCATGGTTATGAATAATATTATATCTTATTTCCTGATATGTGTCAACGAAGTCAACAGAATCTAACACGTATAGATGAGGTTTTTCCTTTACTTTCGATGTGTTTTTTGTTGTTTTTTATTTATTGTACTTTTATAGAGACATCTTTCCATAAAAAAGACCATTCAGCATTTTATCTGATGGTCTTTCTGATATTTTTTATACACTTTATAAATTCCGTCAGCTTCCAGCTGCTACTGTAAGACATTCGATGCTTTTACCTCTGCTCCACTGACTGCAGTAAATACTGGTACACTTCCGGAATCTTTCAAATCGACATTTTGCCTCCTGTTCATTTCCGTAAACCTTCCAACACCCACTGCATTTATATCCTTCTGCCCTGTTTTCAATAAATCCTTTTACGTCTTCCGGAGGATATCCCAAAAACAATCCGATTTCATGAGGAAATCTGTCCGATTCTTTTAAACGCCGGCTCAGACGAACAATACACTTATCCGGAGCATCGGCAGAATATCCATACATTTCCAGTATTTCAGCCGCCTCTCTGACAGCAAAATCCTCTTTCAGTTTTCCTGGTCTGTATAAATAAAGAAGGACTGTTTTTTCCGTCACGCGCAAAGGAATGATACGAACCCCTTTTGAAGCCAGTCTGTGATTTAACGACCGCAAAGCTTTTTGCAGCTGTGTTTTTCCTGGATAGGTACAGCTGAAAAGATTTCCCGTTTTCAAACCTGCAAGTGTGGGAGAACCGTGTCGGATCACCATTTCATCAGACATAAGCCACCTCCACATTTTCTTCCAGAATATTTTTCAGTGCCGACATAGAGCTGGTATTAGAACGGACCACTCGTACATTCTGCCCTTTTGTTTCATTTAAGGCATTACGCACCATTTTATGCGATACTGTCCCCGTAAAAAGCACCATCAGATCCGGATTACCAATCCCCTTAAGACTGCTGTTCTGCTTCGGAAATACTTTTGCACTGCACCGATACTCCCGGCATAAATCCTTATAACGCCTCACCATACATTCATTTCCTCCAATGATCACTACACTCATAAATACCGCTCCTCCTAAATTAGTTTTAACTAACTCATCTTGTGAAAAGAAAGCGCCTTACTGGCGCTTTATATATCTGTTTTATCTGTTAGTCTTTGCTAACAGTTGTATTGTATCTGATATTTCCCAAAATGTCAATATTTTTTCACTTACTTTGTCCAATCGAAAAAATCAGTATTTTTTCTCTGTTGTTTTCTCCCGGAAACAAATCCCTGCAGCTGATGCACCCTCTTATATCAAGGACATCCATCTCTGCGAGATAACGCATATACTCTTCTGAAGGATAATAAAAATACAAACGTATTTCCCGTGGATTTCCATAATAGGATTCCAGAATCCGTGCCATTGCTTTTTTGAGTATATCAAGACAGAACGGATTAAAGAAAAAGCAGCGGTCGATTTCCGACGGAACCTGATACACTGCCGCATCGGCCAGTTCAAAAGTCGTTTTCCGTCCGGAAGCAGCTTTCTCCTTGTTTTTAAGAGCAATATGATAAATTCTTTCATTGTATTCTATTCCCACCGACCTGCATCCGGTCTGATAGGACAAAAAGAAATCCACACGTCCTTTTCCACAGCCATAATCTAAAACAGTATTGTTTTTTCCAATTTCTCCGCTGTTTCCCAGACGTTCCAAAACTGAATATGGAGTAGGCTCATAAGGATATTTATACTGATCAGAGCCGGTGTCATCTCTGCCGGACGTACGAATCCTCAAAAGTCTGTCCCAGGAATCTTCTTTCATAACAACCTCCTTGTACACAAACAAACTTTTTCTCAGCGAAAAAAATGCAGAATCAGCTCATCATCTTCCGATCCTGCATTTTCATTTCTTATAGATACAAATTATTTATTTTTTTCATTCTCCAGATGCTCCTCAAGTGTTGGATTCAAATGACGAATCACAAACAGCGTAATAAGCATCAATACAATTCCCACCGGAAGCGCGATCCATGCTGTTTTTACAAATCCGGCAACCAGATATGTCACGAAAGAAACTGCGGCTGCAAGAATTGCATAGGGAAGCTGGGTGGAAACATGGTTTACATGATCGCACTGAGCACCTGCAGATGCCATGATTGTAGTATCCGAAATCGGTGAGCAGTGGTCTCCGCATACAGCGCCTGCCATACATGCAGAAATAGAAATAATCATAAGCTCAGGATCAGAATTTTCAAATACTGCAACAACGATCGGGATCAGGATACCAAAGGTTCCCCAGGAGGTTCCTGTGGCAAAAGCAAGTCCGCATCCAACCAGAAAAATAATAGCCGGAAGAATATTCATCAGACCGCCTGCTGCAGAACGCATCGCATTTTCTACAAACACTGCCGCTCCAAGGCTGTCTGTCATAGCCTTTAAAGACCATGCAAATACAAGAATCAGAATAGCCGGAACCATTGCTTTAAATCCTTCCGGAAGAGAATTCATACATTCTCTGAAAGAAAGAACTTTTCTCAGCATATAAAAAGCAACCGTTAATACAAAGGCAAAAGTGCTTCCCAGCGTCAGGCCTACAGAAGCGTCACTCTGTGAAAAAGCTGTTACAAAATCTGCACCGCTGAAAAATCCGCCGGTGTAGATCATTCCGATCACACAGAATATAACAAGACAGATGATCGGAAATACCAGATCGATCACGCGACCCCTTGGATTTACCTTGTCTTCTTTTTCCGCATCTGCATAAGGTCTTCCCGCTGTTGTATAAAGATCTCCTTTCAGACCGTTTACCTCATGAACTCTCATGCTTCCGAACTCTGTTTTCATCAGAACCATACCAACCATCATGACAATAGTAAGCAGCGCATAAAAATTATACGGAATAGCGCGGACAAAAATAGAAAGACCATCCTCTCCCTCTACAAAACCACTGACAGCAGCGGCCCAGGAAGAAATCGGGGCAATGATGCATACCGGAGCGGCTGTAGAATCGATCAGATATGCAAGCTTTGCTCTTGACACATGATGCTTGTCTGTGACCGGACGCATAACACTTCCTACTGTCAGACAGTTAAAATAATCGTCAATAAAGATCAGGATGCCTAGAACAACCGTAGCAAGCTCCGCACCAACCCTTGTTTTTATCCTTTTGCTGGCCCAGCGTCCGAATGCTGCGGAACCGCCTGCCTTGTTCATCATGCAGACCATCGCACCCAGAATCACAAGGAAAATAAGAATTCCTACATTGTAGCTGTCAGAAAGGACGCTGATGATCCCATCCTGAAAAATATGAGTGACTGTTCCTTCAAAAGCAAACCCGGAATACAGAAGCCCTCCCATAAGAATTCCCAGGAACAGTGAACTGTATACCTCTTTTGTAATAAGAGCCAGACAAATGGCAACTACAGGCGGTACAAGCGCCCAAAAAGTTGCATAAAAAGCCGGCTGCGCGGCTTCCTCCTCTGCTGCAAATACAGCCAGGGGATTTGCCAGAATTCCCAGAACTGCCATGGTCAGAATTGCCATGAACACTCTTTTTTTGTTTCTCATTTCTTTCCTCCCTCTGATATAAAAAGAGCCATGGAATTCATCCCATACGGGAGCCCTCCATGGCGTCTGATCTTTGTCCGATATAAAATATGTATCTGATCTGTCAGTCCTGATAGCGCTCCACATCTGTGACAGTACGCAAAATATTCTCCTGCGTCCCAGGGTCTCGCCTCCTGGCGGTGAAAACCCTTCGGCGGTTTTTCCTTTCACCGGAAACAGCCTGCCATGGCTCGACGCATACTGCGTCCGTTTCCGGGTACTGATAAAACCCGCGCCTCTATCCTGTACTCTTTTGTATCTGTTTTGTTTACTTTACTTTAACAGCTTTCTCCGGAAATAGCAAGCCGTTTTTATCAATTCGTGGATTTTTATATAATATTTCGGCGATATAAACAGATCGCCGATTTCTTACTTTTTATCTTTTGGATTAAAATAAATTTCCGCTTTTTCTTCAAATGCACGCAGAGACTCTGCCTTAGCTGCTATTTTTAGCAAAGATTTCAGCTTGATCAGATCTTCAAGATTCTCAAGCTTTGTCTGAAGGTCTTCCGGAATCTCCCCCAGATCTTCCAGGAGTTCCAAAACATTTTCCCTTGTCGCTTCCAGACGTCCCTCCTGCCTGCCTTCCTGTTTTTCCTCACGCAGCATTTCTTCAAAGATCATATAGCGCTCTCCCATTTCCCGGTCTGTCTTGATCTCGCGGATGGTTTTCTGAAATCTCCTTACCAGTTCATCCTGAAAATCCCTCTCACTTTCCTCAAGACCGGCCGTTACAAATTTTAAGAACCTGACCAGTTCCGACGGCACCTCTGCATCATTCTTTCCCTTTGTATTCAAAAAGATCGTACAGCTTCCATCCTCCAGTTCTGCAGAGGAATCCTATAGAGCTATTATATCACGCCATTACCTAAACTTCTATCTTTTTCATTCGACAAAACACCCATTGACTTCTTCATCTATACCTGCCATACTGAAACTAGATTTTCTGAAATTTATCTGTCCCGGCAGATACCGGGCAGAAAGGAGCAGTTTATGTATCTTTCTGATATGCACACCCATTCCATTGCAAGCGGTCACGGAACCGACTGCACAATCTCTGATATGGCAAAAAGCGCCTCCAGAAAAGGGCTGAAACTTCTGGGCATTACAGATCATGGTCCCGCCACACTGGCAGCAGGGACACCTTCCTATTTCCGCAGCCTTACTTTTTCTCCAAAAAAACGCTTTGGGCTGGAATTACTATATGGAATCGAACTGAACATCCTGGATAAAGAAGGGCATACAGACCTGGACGAAGAACTTCTTTCCAGACTGGACTATGCCATTGCCAGTATGCACGCACAGAATTATAAAAGCGGAACTATAGAACAGAACACAGAGGCATATATCAATGCCATGAAAAATCCACATGTAAAGGTTCTTGGACACTGTGACAATCCACAGTTCCCTGTGGATTATGACCAGATCGCAAAAGCGGCAAAAGAATACCAGATTGCATTTGAGATCAACGAAGCCTCATTAGCTCCTTACGGTTACCGGGGAGACACTCGTGCAAACAACCGGGAAATCCTCCGCTGCTGCCGAAAATACCAGATTCCTGTATTGCTTTCCAGCGACAGCCATGGAGCAGAACATATCGGAGATTTCACCTGTGCTTCTGAGTTTGTACATAAAGAAATGTTTCCGGAAAGCCTGATCCTGAACAATCAGCTTCCGAAACTGAAGGTCTTTCTGCAGACACACAGCTAAAAAAAGAGGATTCTGAACTACTCAGAATCCTTTATCTTTCTCATCATCTCCGCCAGCTCCTGATACTTTCCCGTAACATAGCCATAATTTTTTCTTTTATGAGGCAGCTGGCAGTTGGTGCAGTCCTTTATTCCATTCTCCGTATAGTGAAAATTCCCGCCGCACTTATCTCCAAGAGCATACAGCGGACAGTAACAGAACAAACAGTTGAAATTTTCCGGATCTGCCCCTTTATGGCATGGAAAATATTCGCATTCTCTGTTGCTGAAAAACGAATAGTGCTTGTCTTCCCAATATTCTTTGCTCATATTCTTCTCCTTTATAAACAAAAATCGGCGTACCTGACGCCGAAAATCTGCTGTTCTTTTGAGGGGCCCGCGAACTACTCCGGGGTAGACTTTTGCTTCGTTCAATATGCGGAGGGAACGGATGCAACCGGAGCAGTCTCGCCTGCCATTTAATCATCACCCCTTTAAGGGTAAGTATAATTCATACGAACAGGCGGATTCCATAAAAAAATGCCTGCTTCCAAAAAGCAGACAACGCTTGGGAACTGCGGATATCCCCAAGTTGGTTGTTACACTTTACACGGAAGTTTAACCTCGCCATACAAAGCAGGTTTCCTGACTTCAGGATCATCACTTCTTTTCTCCTTCTCATACAAAAGTACAATGGATTATTGAAAAGTCGCTCCTCTGTTACAGTGACCGGATCGTTCAGGATTCTCACCTGATTCCCTTTTCTGAATATTTCGCGGAAAATACTCAGCACTTCATATGTTTCATATGGAATTATACTGACGTTATCGTATCACCCTTTTCCAAAAATGTCAAGAAATCCCCAACAAAAAATCTCCAATTTTACAAATCAGAGATTCCCAACAAGCTTATCTTTAATAATCGCCAGGATTTCCCTTGGAATATAGATCAGCAGTCTCCAGGATCGGTATCTGGATGGAATCGGATAAATATTTTTACAGCCGCATTTTTTTCCTATAGCAACTCCCCGAAATACATGGAAATGATTTGTCACCACACCAACCGAAGCCTCCAAAGTACCAATCTTTTCCAGGCTGAAATCCAGATTTTCCTTTGTATTTGTGGATCTGTCCTCCATAATCAGTCTGTCACTGCTGATACCATGCTCCTGAAGATACATGCTCATCGCCTGCGCTTCGCTGATCGATTCTCCCTCTCCCTGTCCACCGGAGAGAACCGCTTTTGTTCCAGGATTCTTTTCCAGATACTCCAAAGCCCTTCTGGCTCGTTCCAGAAGGGCTTTGCTTAATCGTGTTCCGTTTACATGCGCTCCGAGCACGATGATATAGTCAAGATTCTCTTGAATTTTCATTATCTTCCGCAGCAGAATTTATATTTCTTTCCGCTACCACATGGACAGGGATCGTTACGTCCGATCTTATGAGGTTTTACAATTGTACCGGATTTTTTCTGCTCCTTGTAAAGCTCTTTTCTCTTTTCCTCTGTGAAGATTGCATTCCACTGAGGAAGCTCATAAAGCCAGTCTGCTTTTGCATCAACCATGTTTTTGTAAAGAAGTTCCTTATCAAATGCAAGAGTTACCTGAGTATCCTCATCCATTGTTTCAATAGGATTCGGAATCTTCAGACTATCATTGATACCATCCAGGAAACCTACCATGGTAAGCACACTCTGTCCGTACTTCTCAGCCAGTTCCTTGACAGTTCCGCTTACAACTTCGTCCGGATTTGAAAGAAGCTGTTCATAAATTCCTTTTTCAATGTTGAAGTAGTTTGCCCAGAACTGCTGGAGCTTATTGCGGTCTGCCTGCTGGTCATAGGCTATTGTACGCCACTGTTCTAAGATTGTTTTATCACTCATGTTATTTCATCCTCTTTTCAAAAAATTGCTGCTTAATGCGAGTTGCTGTTACGATCTGTCTGTCATATTAATTAAGCGTTCCTATTATATCATCTTTTTCTCAAAAGTAAAACCCTATTTTAGAGAAAAATACCCTGACCTATGTATTAATTTTCCGTTTTACGGTCATACTATAAATGTTCATTGAATCCCCCTTCAATGAACCAGACTGCAAAAGAAAACTTCAAAATACTTATATCCTCCCCTAAAAAGGTCTCAGGGCTGACGCTTTGCCGCGGTCCTGGGACTTTTGCTTTTGTACCGGTTATTTTACACCAAGGCGTTCCAAAGCCTCTGCCGCCTGCTTAAAATCACGAAAATGTACCGTATGAAGTCCCAGTTTCTGTGCTCCTGTACAGTTTTCTTTCCGATCATCAATAAACACACATTCCTCCGGATCCAGTCCGTACGTATCCAGAAGAACCTTATAAATTTCCGGTTCCGGCTTCAGTTCTTTTACTTCACAGGAAAAAACAATTCCATCCATATACTTCAGGAATGTCAGCTTATTTCTGGTCTGTTCCAGCATGTATTGACTGTAATTAGACAGGACATATGTATGATAACCTCGTTTTTTCAGGTATTTCACCCAGGTATCCGCGTAGTCTCTGGTCACAATAGTCTTTCCTGACTCTCTTACAACACGGCGGATATCTTTTTTGTACTGCGGTGCTTTCTCTACAAACTGACGAACATACTCTTCCTCACTGTAAAGCCCTCTGTCTCTCTCATTCCAGATATCACTTTTGAATACTTCCCGGGCAATGGTCTCCTCCTCTTCTTTCGGAAAGCCAAAGCCTTTCAGATATTCTTCCCAGTTAAAATCAACCAGAACACGTCCTACATCAAAAATCACATGTTTTATCTTTCCCGCATTCTTCTCAGATCTTCTTTTATCAAGAGCCCGGTATACAAGCCACATGGCGTATGCCATAAAGGCTGCAAAAAAAGCCCCCATAAGAGAAGCCATAAAAGTTCCCATGGAGAAGTTTCCTGTCAGTGCAAAATACATAGGCAAACAGAATATCACCAGAAGAAACACTGCACCTGCCAGTGCCAGCCCCCGTTTCCATTTTTTCATATCAATTATGCACATCCTTTCATTTTTTCCAAAACACTCCAGACTCTGTACAAAACCATGAAGAGCCATTTTTAGCAACAGAAAAATAATTGCAGAATATATGCTTTCCCGATGCATATAGAAACACGCCGGAGAAAGATTCTCCGGCGCTTCTTATTTTTATTTTCTGTAGATGATATCGTTTCTTCCTGGTCCGTTGGAAACCATTGTGATCGGGAATCCAATCTGTTTCTCAACAAACTCTACATACTTGCGGCAGTTTTCCGGAAGATCTTCGTATTTTCTGATTCCACGGATATCGCATTTCCAGCCCGGAAGCACTTCCAGTACCGGTTTTGCCTTTTCCAGAAGTCCTGTAGTAGGGAATTCCGTAGTTACCTTTCCGTCGATCTCATATCCGGTACATACCGGGATCTCATCCAGATATCCAAGAACATCCAGAACAGTAAAGGCTACGTCTGTAGTTCCCTGCATACGACAGCCATACTTGGATGCCACACAGTCAAACCATCCCATACGTCTCGGACGTCCTGTAGTAGCGCCATATTCTCCACCATCTCCGCCTCTTCTGCGAAGTTCGTCTGCCTCTTCTCCAAAGATTTCGGAAACAAAAGCGCCTGCTCCTACTGCACTGGAATAAGCCTTGCACACAGTAATGATTTTTTTAATCTCATATGGCGGCACACCTGCGCCGATAGCGCCGTAAGCTGCCAGTGTAGAAGAAGAAGTTACCATCGGGTAAATTCCGTGATCCGGATCTTTCAGGGAACCAAGCTGTCCCTCAAGAAGAATCTCTTTTCCCTCTTTCAGAGCATTCCACAGGAACAGAGAAACATCTCCTACATAAGGAGCAACCATTTCTTTATATTTCATCAGCTCTGCCATAATATCATCCGGATTCAGAAGCGGCTTGTGGTACAGATGCTCAAGAAGAACATTCTTTGTTTCACACACACGCTCCACTTTTTCTCTCAGGGCATCTTCATCAAAAAGCTCTGCCACCTGGAAACCGATCTTTGCATACTTATCAGAATAAAAAGGTGCAATACCGGATTTAGTAGAGCCAAATGACTTGCCTCCCAGACGTTCCTCTTCATACTGATCGAACAGGATGTGATACGGCATCACGATCTGGGCACGATCAGAGATCATAATCTTCGGAGCCGGAACTCCTCTGTCCACAACCTCCTGATACTCTTTAAAAAATACCGGGATATTCAGTGCCACACCATTACCGATAATGCTTGTTGTATGGTCATAAAACACACCTGACGGAAGTGTATGAAGTGCAAATTTACCATAATCATTCACGATAGTATGCCCTGCATTGGCACCTCCCTGAAATCTTACGATAATATCAGCTTCTTCAGCAAGCATATCAGTAATCTTGCCTTTGCCCTCATCTCCCCAGTTTGCTCCAACTACTGCTTTGATCATAACACTATTTCCTCCTCGTGTCGTTTATTGATCTTAACTGTTCAGTACCTGAATAGTTACTATAATTTATACATTGATTTCTGCTGTTACTCCAAGAAGCTCCTTATGAGCGTCAAGAACCGGCTGTACAGTTTTTGCCAGAAATACCTCTGTCTGCACTTTGGCTCTTCCCACATATCTGGACGGCTCCATTGTCTTTTCCAGTTCCTCCAGAGTCAGGTTAAAGGCCGGATCTGCTGCAATCAGTTCCAGAAGATTATTATCCTTTCCTTCTACCTTTACTGTACGTCCTGCTTCCATGGAAAGTTCACGGATACGCTCGTGAAGTTCCTGACGGTCTCCGCCTGCCTTAACCGCATCCATCATGATATTCTCTGTTGCCATAAACGGAAGTTCAGAACGAAGACGTTTTTCGATTACCTTAGGATAAACAACCAGTCCGTCCACTACATTCAGGCAAAGATCCAGGATTCCGTCAATGGCAAGGAAGCCTTCCGGAACACTGAGTCTCTTATTTGCAGAGTCATCCAGAGTTCTCTCAAACCACTGGGTCGCAGATGTGATAGCCGGATTCAGAGCATCGATCATCACATATCTTGACAGAGAAGCAATACGTTCACTTCTCATAGGGTTTCTCTTATAAGCCATTGCAGAAGAACCGATCTGAGATTTTTCAAAAGGCTCCTCTACTTCCTTCAGATGCTGAAGAAGACGGATATCGTTAGACATCTTATGGGCGCTTGCCGCAATTCCTGCAAGAATATTCAGAACCCTTGTATCCACCTTACGGGAATAGGTCTGTCCGGATACCGGATAACAATTCTCAAAGCCCATTTTTTCAGCGATCATCGGATCGATCTTGTCAATAGTTTCCTGATCTCCGTCAAACAGTTCAAGAAAGCTTGCCTGTGTTCCTGTTGTACCTTTGGAGCCCAGAAGCTTCAGTGTGCCTAATACATATTCCAGATCCTCCAGATCCATCAGAAACTCCTGTGTCCAGAGTGTTGCTCTTTTTCCTACCGTCGTTGGCTGCGCCGGCTGGAAATGAGTAAATGCCAGTGTTGGCTGGTCTTTATATTTATCAGCAAATTTTGACAGTTCCGCGATCACATTGACCAGTTTCTTACGAACTAACTTCAAAGCCTCTGCCATCACAATGATATCTGTATTATCGCCTACATAGCATGAGGTTGCCCCCAGATGGATGATTCCCTTTGCTTTCGGACACTGCACACCGTACGCGTACACATGAGACATAACGTCATGGCGTACCTGACGTTCTCTTTCCTTTGCTACATCATAGTTAATATCGTCTGCGTGGCTTTTCAGCTCATCGATCTGCTCCTGCGTAATATTCAGTCCAAGTTCCTTTTCTGTCTCTGCAAGGGCGATCCATAATCTTCTCCATGTGCGGAATTTCATATCCGGTGAGAAAATATACTGCATTTCCTTACTTGCATAGCGCTCTGAGAGCGGACTTACATATCTGTCTGTACTCATTCCGTATCTCCTATCATTTGAAAGATTCCTGCCGTGACTGTCCATTTCAGAAAAAACACTGTTTCTTCTTTATTCATACAGTCATATCATACGAAGAAAATTATATAACATCCCTGATTTAAAAGCAACCTCTTTTCTTATGCTCCCTGATGGAATTTACCCAGGAATTCCTTCATACGGCTGTTATCAGAAGAAAATACCTGTTCCGGAGTTCCTTCCACCGCGATCACTCCCTGATCCATAAAGATGATCCGATCAGAAATCTCTCTGGCAAAATTCATCTCATGGGTAACGATCACCATAGTAATATGCAGATCTGCAAGGGAGCGGATGACCCGTAGCACCTCTCCGGTCAGTTCCGGGTCCAGTGCTGATGTAGGTTCATCAAAGAAAAGGATCTTTGGATTCAGAGCCAGAGCCCTGGCAATGGCAACTCTCTGACACTGACCGCCGGAAAGCTGACAGGGATAGGCATCTTCCTTATCGGAAAGACCCATTTTAGCCAGAAGTTCCCTGGCTTCCTGATAAACTTCCGTTTTTTCTCGTTTCTGCACATGGATTGGCGCATCTGTAATATTTTTCATGACGGAATAATGCGGAAACAGGTTGAAATTCTGAAAAACAAGTCCAAAGCAGGAACGGATTTCTTTCAGTTCCTTTTTTGGCGGAGTAACTGGTTTTCCATTTTCCATCCAGACAGTCTTTTTTCCCATATAAGTGATCTCACCGCTGTCAATATCCGTCAGCATAGTGGCACATCTTAATAGAGTGGATTTTCCGGAACCAGAAGGTCCGATAATAGAAACGATCTCTCCTTCCTTTACATGAAGGGAAATATCTTTCAGGACTTTCAGTCCGTTAAATTCTTTTTTTATATTTTTCATTTCCAGAAGATTCATTTCGCTCCTCCTAATGATAATAATTCATTTTTTTCTCAAACCATTCCATGATCCAGGCAACCACAAAATTAAAGATATAATAAAATACACCTGCGATCATAAAAGGCATAACTGTTGTCTCTGCAGCCGCGATCTGTTTTGCTCTTGCAAACATCTCAATATAAGATACAGAGTAAACAAGGGACGTATCCTTTACCAGGGTGATCACCTCATTTGTTACAGACGGAAGAACAATCTTCACCATCTGCGGAAGAACAATCTTAAAAAATGTCTGCTGTCTGTTATATCCAAGAAGCTGTGCTGCTTCATACTGTCCGGCTGGAATAGACTCAATGCCGGAACGGTAGATTTCTGCAAAATAAGCCGCATAATTTAAAGAACATCCCAGAATGATGGCGGTAAATTTATATCCGCCAATATTCATCCCCCACAAATAAAAGGGACCAAAATACCACAACAGAAGCTGCAGCATCAGAGGCGTACCTCTCATAATGGAAATATAGCATTTTACCAAAAGACTTAACGGTTTAAATCTGCACACTCTTCCAAAGTACACTACAAGTCCCAAAGGAAGGGAAAACAAAAGTGTCAGGCAGAAGATCATCAACGTTGATCCAAAACCTATGGTAAGCTGTTCCAGCATCACCTGAAAACTCATATTCTTTCCTCCGTGATCATAATAAATTTTATAAGATATCTTTGTCACAAATAAGGTTGCTGCACCAGTTGACCATCAACCTGCACAGCAACCTATTTTGTCTCCATTCTCTATTCAGTTATATCTCAGACAGCTGAAGCTTCTCTGCCCGAAATATACTTATTCTGCAGTCTCTTCTGTATCAGTTTCTTCAGCTGCTCCAAGACTTACCATATCAGCAATCTCATACTTTTCAGCCAGTTCCTGAACAGTTCCGTCATCAGCAAGCTTCTGAAGGTCTGCATTAACGATATCACAAAGCTCATCGTTGCCTTTCTTAAATCCAATAGCATACTGTTCTGTATTCAGACTTTCATCCAGCATTACAAATCCTTCTCCTCTGGATTTGATCTGATATTTGGCAACACCTACGTCAATTGCCAAGGCATCCAGGGCTCCTGCCTGAAGCTCTGTAAATGCTGTATTGTAATCAGCAAATTCATTTAATGCTGCAAAGGTATCTGCCAGTTTCTTCTGACCACCCTCCTCTTCACTCTGAAGCACATCCAGCGCTGCAGAAGCCGCCTGCACACCTACAGTCCTGCCTGCCAGATCTGTAAGTTTTTCAATGCCTGAATCTTCTGCTACAACGATCACCTGACTGTTATCTACATAAGGAACAGAAAAAGTATATTCTTCTTCCCTTCCATTCATAGTAAATCCATTCCATATACAGTCTATAGAACCAGAATTCAATTCCATATCCTTAGAATCCCAGTTGATAGGCTTCTTCTCCAGTTCCCATCCTTCTATATCACAGACTGCCTGAGCAAGTTCCAGATCAAAGCCTGTATATTCTCCGTTCTCATCCATATATCCGTATGGCGGATACTCTGCATCAAAACCTACGATCAGAGTCTTATCTTTTACTCCTGCCTGTACACTGACTGCTGTCATCATCCCCATCGCCATAAGTGCTGTCATCATTACTGCAACTGTTTTTTTCTTCATAATGTAAATCTCCCTTGCCCTTATTTGCTCTTTCATGTTATCACGTAATCACTCTACCATGTGAAAGTATTGATATCGTAACATACCATGAAAAGACTGTCAAGACGAAATTTCAGAAAATTTACTTATAAATAAAATGCTACCCTTACAGCCGCAGAGCATTCCTACAGAACATCTTTATGATGAAGAATCGTCGCACTTCTTGCCGGCAGATACAAATTGAGGGATCCGGCCCGTGCAATGATCTGTTCTTCTTTGTCTATGAAACCATCCTGGCTGGACAGCATCAGCCTGGTGATCACAGATTCTTCCAATCTGGTAATCCCTGTCTGCCAGATATCCAGCATCACTTCTCTTCCTTCGTCGCGATTGTTGATGACCACAATAATCTGCTCTGTATGAGAAAATCTTCCATAACAAAGTCCCTGATAATCATTCCAGAGAAATTTTAAAGATCCTGTTCTTAAAATCCGGTATTTTTTATGCAGGGCAATCATTTTTTTATGAAAAAGAATCAGATCCTGGTCTTCGTTTCCCCAGGGATACGTTCTTCGGTTATCCGGATCTGTAAATCCACATACTCCCGCTTCGTCTCCATAATAAATGGTAGGCGCTCCGGGCCAGGTCATCTGGATTGCCACGGCCTCTCTCATAACTGCTTTGTTAATATTCTGAGATGCTGCCTCCGGACCTGCATAGGAAATTCTTCCTACTCTCCGGTTTGTACGTGTAAGGAAACGGGAATGATCATGATTAGAAAGTTCGTTCATAGCCGTATGAAGTGCAGACATATGAAGAGAACGCATATGATGCATCATAGCACCGATAAAAGCATTGCTGTCTCCATAAAGATCTTCCCTGTATTCATCACTGTGTTTTTCCATACCTGTGAGAAACCAGGTCACCGGCTCCATAAAAGCATCATAGTTCATCACAGAATCCCACTCGTCTCCCTGGAGCCATCCTTCCGGATTTCCATAGTGCTCTGCAAGAATCAGGGCATCCGGATTAGCCGCCTTGACCACTTTTCGAAAATCCTTCCAGAAACGATGGTTAAATTCGTTGCTGAACCCCAGATCTGCAGCCACATCCAGTCTCCACCCATCAGCATTAAAAGGCGGTGATACCCATTTCTCAGCCACTTTTAAAATATGATCATAAAGCTTTCTGGAACCTTCATAATTCAATTTTGGCAAAGTTTCATGAGTCCACCAGCCGTCATAGGAATTATTATAAGGCCACGCATTTTCATCATGAAAATAAAAAAAAGACCGATAGGGACTTTCAGCAGAAATATATGCTCCTGGTTCATATCCTTCCTGGCCTTCATAGATCCGCTCTCTGTCCATCCATTTATTAAAAGATCCGCAGTGATTAAACACACCATCCAGGATCACCTTCATACCTCTTTTGTGCAGTTCCTCTACCAGTTTCATGAACAATCTGTTGCTGGCTTCCAGATTTTCTTTTTCTGTTACACGTCGGATATATTTTCCTGCATGCGAATTATCTCTGTCCCCCGGATTCAAAAGCTCATCACCGTCATTTACGATTTTTCCCAGATGAGGATCTACATAATCATAATCCTGACAATCATATTTATGGTTGCTTGGGGACACAAAAATAGGATTCAGATACACTACTTCAACCCCCAGCTCTTCCAAATAATCCAGCTTGTCGATGATGCCCTGCAGATCACCTCCATAAAACTCTCTGACGCCCATCACTGCCGGTATCTTTCCCCAGGCTTCTACACGCTGGCAATGCTCTCCCAGATAAGAATATTCTCCGGTCTGCACATCATTATCCGGATCTCCATTGCAAAATCTGTCTACGTAAATCTGATACATAACAGCTCCTTTTGCCCAATCCGGCGTATGGTATCCCGGGTAAATCTCAAAATTGTCTCTTTCCTGGATTTCCGTACTGACTCCCATACTGTTATAGTAACAGGTGATCCATCCATAATGAATCTCAAAATAATATCGGAAGATTTTATCCGGCATGGTAATCTTTACACCATGATAATCAAAACCCTTCAGTGTTTTGTATACTTTCATCTTGTATTTCACACCTTCTGATACAAGATATACAGAATCTACATTATTCTTCTGTGTCCGAAAGCTGATCATTACATTTTCTCCTGCCTCCGGCTCTGACGGATTCCTGTAATATTTTGTTCCGTCACTGAAAAAAGCATCTTTATTCAACACTGCACGCATATTAAGAATATACTGCATTTTTTTCATTACATCCTCTTTTTCAAGCCTCATAACTCGTTCCCCTTTAGTTTAAGCATATGTTTATTCTATCTTAATTTTAACAAAGTTACAATAAAAAGCCCTGTTTTTAGACAGTAAAAAAGCCAGCGGGATAGGCTGGCTTTTTTGGAGAAGGTATTTCTTCTTATGGGGTGTAGCAAAAACTATATAATGTATTGGGGGGTTTTTACGATATATATAATATCATGAGTCAACAAATAAGTGTGCACAAAGTTCACAAAAATGCATGTTTGTTTTTGGTTATATTGTACATGTCTATTTCAAACTTACAAAACTCACTCTGTAAAAAGTGCCTCAAACTCGTCTCGCTGTACCTTTTCCTTCTCTAAAAGAAGAGCTGCACACTTATGCAGGACATCCTGATGCTGGAGAATGATCTCCTTTGCGCGCTGATGGCATCCATCAATGATATCATGGATCTCCTGGTCAATTTCCTTGGCAACCTCTTCGCTGTAGCTTCTTGTATGTGCAAGATCTCTTCCGATAAATACCTCGTCGCCCTCGTCTCCATAGGCGATCAGTCCCATCTTATCAGACATACCGTACTGCATTACCATGGCTCGCGCTGTGCTGGTGGCACGTTTGATGTCATTGGAAGCGCCGGTGGTGATATCTCCGAAAATGATCTCCTCTGCCACACGTCCTCCCAGAAGAGTGGTAATATCCTGAAGCATTTTTCCTTTTGTGTTAAACATTTCATCATTTTCCGGAAGAGGCATGGTATATCCTGCCGCTCCTATTCCTGTAGGGATAATGGAAATAGTATAAACCGGATCCATATCCGGAAGAACGTGAAACAGGATCGCATGTCCGGCCTCGTGATAAGCTGTGATCTTTTTCTCTTTCTCAGAAATCACTTTGCTGCGTTTTTCAGCTCCGATACCTACCTTAATAAAGGCGTGTTTGATATCCTGCTGCATGATATAGCTGCGATTTTCTCTTGCTGCCATGATAGCAGCCTCATTCAGAAGGTTTTCCAGATCTGCTCCGGTAAATCCTGCTGTGGTCTGAGCGATCTGTCCCAGATCCACATCTTCTCCCAGAGGTTTGTCCTTTGCGTGGACACGAAGGATTTCCTCACGTCCTTTAATATCCGGACGTCCAACTGCCACCTTCCGGTCAAAACGTCCCGGACGGAGGATAGCAGGATCCAGGATGTCCACACGGTTGGTTGCTGCCATAACAATAATACCCTCATTGACGCCAAAACCATCCATCTCTACAAGAAGCTGGTTCAGTGTCTGTTCGCGTTCATCATGACCGCCGCCCATACCAGTGCCCCTCTGTCTGGCAACAGCGTCTATCTCATCAATAAAAATAATACACGGCGCATGTCTTTTTCCTTCCTCGAAAAGATCACGGACACGGGATGCTCCCACGCCTACAAACATTTCTACAAAGTCAGAACCGGAAATAGAAAAGAACGGAACTCCTGCTTCTCCTGCCACTGCCTTTGCCAGAAGTGTTTTACCAGTTCCCGGAGGGCCCACCAAAAGCACACCTTTCGGAATTCTGGCACCTACACTGGTATACTTCTGAGGTGCTTTCAAAAAGTCTACAACTTCTACCAGGTCTTCTTTTTCTTCCTGAAGACCTGCTACATTCTGAAAAGTTACTTTTTTGTCATCTGGAAGCATCATCCTTGCCCGGCTTTTGCCGAAATTCATCATTTTGGAATTACTTCCGCCGCCTGACATCTGTCTGTTCATCATCATGAACAGGAATATCACCAAACCACCTGTCAGCAGAAGAGGAAGAAGGGTTGTAAGGAACATATTCTGCTGAGGAACATTCTTAACCTGAGCAGAAATATTATTTTCTGCCAGCATCTGCTGTGCCTCTTTTACATCTGTTACATAAACTCGTTTCTGTCCTTCCCCTTCTATATCTGCTGTTACAGAACCGGTTGGTACTTCCCGGTTCTGATAAATAACTGCTTCATGCACTCTTCCCTTTTCTGCCGCCTGCTCCAGTGCCTCTATGGTATAATCACTCTGATTCGTGACCTGGTTGTTCAGGTAAAAATATCCTGAAACCAAAAGAACGATCAGAATCAGGTACAGGCCAATTCTGCTTGGCTGTTTACTCACTTACTGAATCTCCTTTCACTCATTGTCCAACTCTACCACGCCGATAAACGGGAGATTACGATATTTCTGGGCATAATCGAGCCCATATCCCACAACGAATTCATCCGGAATATTAAAGCAGCAATAATCCACTTTGACATCTTTTACCCTGCGCTCCGGTTTATCCAGAAGGGTGCAGAGACGTACACTGTTAGGATTACGGCCTTTCAGGATTTCGATCAGATAACTGAGCGTTCTTCCTGAATCAATAATATCTTCCACGATCAAAACATCCTTTCCGATAAGCGGCTGATCAAGATCTTTTACAATCCTTACTACTCCGCTTGATTTTGTATCATCTCCATAGCTGGAAACAGACATAAAATCAAGAGATACCGGTACTGTGATCCTCTTTGCCAGTTCACAGGTAAAGAACACTCCTCCCTTAAGGACACAGATCAGATGAATCTCCTTTCCTGCATAATCCTTACTGATCTTTGCTGCGATCTGTTTGATCCTGGCATCCACTTCTTCTTCACTGAGAAGTACTTTAATTTTTTCACTCATTACATTTTCCTCCTTGGTATTTGATTTCTAACACATTCTTAGTTTCAGATGTGATCTTATACCTTTCATTTATTCTTCCGCCCACCATCCATAGAACCTCATTTCCTGCTGCTGCCAGAGGAAGGCTCTCTCTGAATTCACGGGGAATTTTCTCATCGATCATACATCTGGTTATTTTTTTTCGCTGACCAGAGCTGTTTACAATGAGATAATCCCCTGTCTTTCTGGTCCTGACAGAGATATCGTATTTTATTTTATCATAATCCAGCCATTTCGTATACTTCTTTTCACAAATCTTCTGATCAGACCAGTGAAATATTTTTGTTTCGAAACAACCATATGGACAGTTCAAAACACCCGGCACAGAAAGTAAATATTCTTTCTTTTCCGGAGTCTCCTGAAACTTTACAGCTGTAATCCGGATTCCTTCATAGATTCTTTCTGCCAGCAGTCCAAACGGAAGACTGATTTTTGCGCCTGTGCAGGATCTATACAGCTCCATTACTTTTTTCACATGAACCATGGAAAGATCACGGACATTCCCCGTAAGCAGTTCCACAGCTTCCCGTATGGCATACTTCTGGAGAATCTCTTCCTTTTCAAAAAAATCATTCACAAAAAGAAAGTTTTTTTCTTCTGTACGTGCAGCTTCTGCCAGCTGTCTTCCCTTGTCTGACAAATACTCTTCCGCCTGGCCGATCAGCTCTGACGTCTCTGTCATGTGATTTACCGCACGTTCATTGATCTCCGTTTCCAGAACAGGGATCACATGATGACGAATCCTGTTTCTGGTATATTCATCTTCAAGATTACTGCTGTCCAGAACACAGGAAATCTGCCTTTCTTTTAAATATTCGTCAATTTCCTTTCTCTCTAAACACAAAACCGGACGTATGATTCCATCTTTTTCCGGTTTCATAGGAGAAAGCCCTCTCAGACCGGTTCCACGGCAAAGATGATGGAGTATGGTCTCTGCAAGATCGTTTTTATTATGTGCCAGCGCGATCACACTTCGTCCCTGCCCTGATCTCTCTGTTTTTGCAATTGCTTTACAAAAGGCCTCTTTTCTCACCTTTCGTCCGGTTTCTTCAAGACCATTTTTCCAAAGGACAGAAAGCCCCGGAACATCATAGCAATAGGTCTGACACGGAATTCCCTGATCTTTGCACGTTTTTTCTACAAGCATCTGATCTCTCTCTGCTTCCTTTCCCCGAATCCCATGATTTACATGAACTACCTGAAGCTCATATCCATATTTCTTTTGCATACGCCTTAAGAAATCCAGCATTGCCATAGAATCTCCGCCTCCGGATACTCCGGCCACCACCAGACTGCATCTGTCAAAAATTCTGTTTTTTTCTGCAAAAGTACATACTTTTGCATAAATCTGTTCCTGCATAGTACTCCCTGCTTCATTTTATTTACGCAATATACCGGCAACAAGAACTGTCATATCATCCTTTGCCCTGTAATCGCTGTATCCCAATACACGTTCCAGGATTCCCCGGCTTATTTCCCTTGGATTTTCTTCCTGAATATCCATAATGATTTCTTTCATGGTTGCTTCCTCCCTTTCTGTGGGAAGTGCGTCCAAAACCCCATCCGTCATCATGATCAGATAATCTCCATGATAAAGCTTACGGGAAGCCGTATCAAAATCAATCTGCTGCATCAGACCTGCCGCCAGGCTTTCTGATGAAACAGCTTCCACCCAATGATCTCTTTTTATAAAAGTTGATGCTGCACCTGCTTTCAGAAAACTGCAGACTCCTGTATAAAGATCCAAAGCACAGATATCTACTGTAGAAAACATCCCCTCCCGTCCCTTAAGTACAAGTGCAGAATTCACCATACGTGCTGCCGTCTCCTGAGAAAAACCGGATTCAAGGAATTGTTCCAAAAGCTCTACTACCGTCTCACTTTCTCTGCATGCATCTACTCCTGACCCCATTCCATCCGACAGGCACATAACAAATCTTCCGCCTTCGTTCTGGCTGCAGATATAGTTGTCTCCTGAAATTTTTTCTTCTTCCCTGGTCAGCTTGGAAGCACCATATATCACCTGATAACTGACATCTTCTACAAAATGGACGGTATGATATTCATTATTAACAATACACCGGCTGTCCTGTGCAGATGTCATTGCACATTCACAAAACCCGGACAGCATCCTGGCAATCTCTGTAACAGAAACACACTTGCCATTTTTCGTTTTCATGGTAAGGAACATCTGTCTTCTTCCTTCTACTTTATCCATCACCCAGGTGTTTTTCAAAAGAATATGTCGCTTTTTTAGTATTTTTTTTAAATTATCCTGAACATCAGGATCTGCAGGGGAGATATCATAAAGATCCTCTGCCACTGTTCCCATAATCCTGGCAGTTTCCGTCAGCTGCTGTGCTACTGCCAGGCGGTTCTCAATCATTCGATTACTCCATATGAGATTCTGCTTTTCTTTCAAAAAATTTTCTCTGACAATCTCCAGATACTGCACCGAATGACAGCACAGCTCTGCCAGACGGCAGCGGACAGATTCTTCCTCTTCCTCATCCCCCTCTTCGATAGCACGGATAAGAGCTTCTCCACCCTTTTTCATAATTTCTGTATTTTCTCCCCAGCAGATTTCTTTATGATAGCATCTGCGGCACATATCTTCCGTTGTATCCTGCAGAATTTTTTCAACCTGTCCGCTGCTCAGATACTCCTTGCGATAGGGCATCCCATAAAAAATATCCGCCAGTTTCTGAAACGAATCGGCATATCGTACCACCTTATCTTTTTGAGGATGATTTTCGCAGAACTCATACAGATTCTTCTTTTTGTGTATATGACCTGCCAAAATAGTTTTTGCCATGTCCCGCAAAATCAGCAGCATACTGATCACGAGCATGGCAATCATCCATTCCTGCATATTTCGCCTCCCCCCTGCACACTTCATCAAGTGCTTATTATAAAGGGCAGGCTTTAAAATATCTGTCAAACCACGGCGATTGTATTAAAAAACTTTCTCCCAAAATCCGAGCTATTTTTCTTCTTCAAATACAGTCTCATTATCCTTTACAAGTCCCAATCTGTCTCTGGCAACTTCTGCGGCATACTCGTCTGTCTGCATGTATTCCTTGCGGTTATCTATTTCCTCTGTCCGTTCTTTCTCATCCTGGATCTGCTGCTCCAGTTCAGCAGCCTGTGCATCATAGTAGGCAATCCTGTTCCGGAGATTTTGGCTCTGCATAGCCAGGCCTGCAAGAAGCAGAAGAACAACCATTGAGATCACAGCCATACCGAGATAATTATTTGCTATTCTTTTTTTATTTTTTCTTTTTTTTGATTTTTTCAAACTGACTGATCCTCTTCTTTTCCAAAAAATGCTTTTTATGCACAGTCTGGTGCTTATACACTAGAATATTACATCTTCTAATAAGAAATAGCAACCTCTTTATAGAACTTTTTACAAAATTCACAGGTATTCCACAGGTAAACTGAATCATTTTACGAAATAAAGGACCTGCTGTAAAACTGCATAACCATGCTCCGAAAACGTTACCTAAAAACAAAAAAAACCTTAATATCCCCTGGTTGGTTCTGTAAATAACCATAAAAATAAAAATCCCTGCTGCCATCCAGTAAATCAGATCCTCCACCGCAGCTGCGGTTCGGGAATGAGGAATGATATTTCTCAAAGCAGCCAAAAACTCATAGCACAGGCAAAGGACTGCTCCCATTCCTGCCGATAAAAGAAACAGGAGCAGCTCATATTCCATATAGCCGCTCATAAATTATCGAAACATCCGCTTCAGCAGAGATTCTTCTTTCTTTTCTGTACTTTTTGATAAATACGTAATACTGTTTACTTCTCCCTCAATATCAGCTTCCCCTTTTTCAAGATTCAGTCGCTTTACATGAAGCCTTTCTCCTTTTATTGACATTTTTCCGGCTTCTGTCGCAAACAGTATTTCACTTTCATTAAAAGACTGGATATCACTGACCCCCGTAACCGTACCTTCCTTACGATTTCCAAGAGTCAGCTTATGAGTTTGTGGCATTTTTTTCTCTTCCAGAAAGCCCGCCTCCCACCATATCTTTCCCTAACCAATCTATGAAACGATTATGTCAAATAGACTTCTGTTTTAAAGATAACGAAACATATTTTCTGCTTCTTCTTTACGGACAGTCTCTTTTACATCCAGGACTTCAACCTTAACACTCTTTCCTCCAAACTGGATTTCAATAATATCCCCTGCTTTTACAGCAGCTGACGCCCGGGCAGGTTTTTCATTCAAAAGAACCCGCCCTGCATCACAGGCCTCATTTGCCACAGTTCTTCTTTTGATCAGGCGGGATACCTTTAAATATTTATCTAAACGCATAACTACCTCCGATTACATAAAATAAGAGGGAACAAAACTGTCCCCCCTTTTGCACTCTTATTATTTATCGTTTACAAGATCTTTTAAAGCTTTGCCTGCTTTGAATTTCGGTGCTTTGGAAGCTTCGATTTTCATGGTTTCACCAGTATGAGGATTTCTTCCCTCTCTTGCAGCTCTCTCGCTTACTTCAAAGGTACCAAATCCAACCAGCTGGATCTTACCACCCTTCTTGAGCTCAGATGCTACAACATCGGTGAAAGATTTCAGAACTGCTTCTACATCTTTCCTGGAAAGATTTGTCTCTTTCGCCATTGCTGCTACTAATTCTGTTTTATTCATGGTGTTTCCTCCTATAAAATGCTCTCTTTCTTTATTATCGCGTTATGCTTCCTGTCAATCACACGCTATCTTCTATTTATATACCTTTTCCTATGGATTGTCAAGGTTTTTTGCGCTAAAAACCTTGTATCAGCGCCATGTTCAGCGTGTTTTCGATCTTTGTTCTTTTTCCTTTTTTTTCAGTTCATCCCAGGTAAGCTTTACCGCTTCTTTATCCTCCGGAGAAAAAATCTTCGGATGGCGAAACTGCATTTTTGAGGATATTCCCGAAACCACATCTTCAATAGTAAAAAGTCCCTCTTCCTGGGCAATGACACTGTGAAGCGCTACCTGAAACAGCACATCACCAAGCTCCTCACAAAGGTTTTCGCTGTCATTTTCATTTTTCAGACGGTCGATTCCTTCCAGAAGCTCATTTGTTTCATTGACCAGATAAGGTTTCAGGCTTTCATGCGTCTGAACTTTATCCCAGGGACAGTTTTTTCTGACTGCCCTGACTACTTCCATAAATTCATCAAATACTTCCATATCTCACCACTGTTACATCATTGCATTTACCATGGCAAGGACTGCCTCACCCATAACTGCAGATCTCTGGTCTGCATCTTCAAGAGAAGTTCCCTTTACACCATAGTAGAATTTTACTTTTGGTTCTGTGCCGGAAGGACGTACACATACCCATGCATCATCAGTCAGATCATAATAAAGAACATTGGAGTTCGGAAGACCAGTCGGTCTTACCTCTCCTGTTGCCAGCTCTGTAATTGTATCTTTTTTGTAGTCTCTTACTGATACTACCTTGTATCCGGCAAATTCTGCCGGCGGATTCTGACGGAGTGTATCCATGATCTCCTGGATCTTCTGGAGTCCTTCAATACCCTTCAGGGTAACAGATTTGATATCATCTTTATAATATCCATACTGTTCATACATTTCAATCATTGCATCCCACAGAGTCTTGCCCTGAGTCTTATAGTATGCTGCAGCCTCGCAAAGTGCCATAGTTGCCACAATAGCATCTTTATCTCTTGCATATGTACCGATCAGGCAGCCATAGCTTTCCTCAAATCCGAAAAGATAGGTTCCTTTTCCGCTGTTTTCAAATCCAAGGATCTGCTGTCCGATAAATTTGAAACCAGTAAGAACTTCAATCAGGTTCACACCATATCCCTTTGCGATGGCATCAGCCAGATTGCTGGTAACAATTGTCTTAATGAGGGCGCCGTCCTCCGGAAGACTTCCGTTTACTGCCTTACGCTGACCGATTTCATAATTTGCAAGAAGACATCCTGACATATTTCCGGTAAGATCGTGATATTCTCCGTTTTTATCTTTTACACGAACACCCAGACGGTCTGCATCCGGGTCTGTAGCAAGTACAAGATCCGCATCGATTTCTTTTGCCAGTTTCAGACCAAGCTCAAATGCTTCTGCCGCTTCCGGGTTCGGATAGCTGACTGTTGGGAAATTGCCGTCTGGAAGTTCCTGCTCTTTTACAACATATACATTTTCAAATCCAAGTTCTTTCAGGATTCTTCTTGCAGGGATATTTCCTGTTCCGTGAAGAGGTGTGTAAACGATCTTCAGATTTTTGCCTTCTGCCTTAATTGCATCATGATGGATCACCTGTTTTTTCAGTTCTTCCATGTAGGCATCGTCAATGTTCTGTCCGATCACTTCATAAAGACCTGCTTTTTCTGCCTCAGCCTTGTCCATTGTCTTAACTGTATTCCAGTCAGAGATTGCCTTAACCTCTCCCATGATACCGCTGTCATGAGGCGGAGTGATCTGAGCGCCATCCTCCCAGTAAACTTTGTAGCCGTTATATTCCGGCGGATTGTGACTGGCTGTTACATTGATGCCTGCGATGCATCCCAGATGGCGGACTGCAAAGGACAGCTCCGGTGTAGGTCTTAAGGATTCAAAGATATATGCCTTGATTCCATTTGCAGCCAGACAAAGAGCTGCTTCCTGTGCAAATTCAGGAGACATATTACGAGAGTCGTATGCAATTGCCACTCCCTGAGATTTTTTGTCAACCTTTGCAATATAATTGGCAAGTCCCTGTGTTGCTCTTCTTACCACATAAATATTCATGCGGTTTGTTCCTGCGCCGATGATTCCGCGCAGACCAGCTGTACCGAATTCAAGATCCATGTAAAAACGTTCTTTTATTTCATTTTCTTCTTCCGCGATGTTTTTCAGTTCTTCCTTGGTTGCTTCATCAAAGTATGGGTTTGCAAGCCACTGCTCATATACTTCTCTGGAATCCATACCGCTATACCTCCCTATGTGTCTTGTTTTTTTGCGTCCGTAGTACGAACAGTTTATAGCTTTGATTATACACCTGTTTTCCGAAAAAGTGAAGTACGAACCGCCTTTTATCTGAAGCATTCTTTGCAGAATCTATCCCATTTTTCCCTTTGACAGATAAGCATCTTAAGCTTTTCCGTGTTTTTTTCCGAAATCCAGGCTTTATTATGTGTGTAATAATAATTAGAAATTTTCCAGAATTTGTCAGGATATGAAAAACGAATCTTCAAATATTCTTTTTCCTCTTTTGAAAGAGCACTGATCCCACAGTAAGCTTTCAGCATTTCTTCTGACAGACCCTGATTCCAGTTGTATTTTTCCAGGATTTTACGCATAAACCGGTAAAGGTCTCCTGCCTGTATTCCAAAACACCAATGTGAAAATCCTGTCACTCCTGCTTCGTTTTTCAGTATCCGTACATTATGCTGGTTGTATTCTCCATGACAGATACTTCCCTTGTTCAGAGCCTCCCGGTACAGTTCACGATAGAAAGATTTCTCCAGCATCTGCTCTGCCTGCTCTGCTCTTTCAAGAAACCATTCCACCACGTTCAGATACTCTTTTTCAAAAACACTGGACGGACCTTTCTTACGAATAAATTTACGTATCTTTCGAAGTTCCTGATTATGACGGCGGTATTCCTCAGAAAGATCCGTTTCTACATAATCTGGTTCTAAAGGCAGATGCATCTCTTTATGGATTACGGCCAGCGTTCTTACTGCCATCAAAATTTCTTCCTTTGATCTCGGATCACACTCTCGTCCTTCCAGCCACAGCTGAAGTGTATATGGTATCCCGTCTCTGTCATAAGAAATAAGCTCCCCCTCTTCATTTTGTACATATACATCCACCATGCATCCGGCATCTCTCATTTTTAAAAGAAGTTCCTGTTGTTTTTTCAGTTTTCTCTCAGATCCCTTAAATTCACGAATGATGTAATCTCCCCTGTCTGTTCGGCAAAGAAGCGCGCCTCTTATCCGTGCTGTAGTTCTGACTGTCAGCTGATACTGAGTCAGGGTACTGAGTCCATAATCATACAAATCGGTTTCCCCCTCATTTTTTGTACTTTCTATCTTATGTAAAGGAGGGGGCAGAATATGAGGACAAAACATGATTTCCGCTGCAGATATGAATCTGCATACGAAATATCTGTATCTGAACAAAATGAACAGGTCCGGATTTTTCTGCTCCGGACCTGCATTACATATTCTTAATTCTTTTTAAAAAATTCCATCAATTTTTCCTTTGTATTGTCTTCCGGATATTCCAGTACATGTTCCAGCATTTCATCAAGAATATCTCCCAGACCTGGTCCGGGCTTACATCCTGCTGCTATCAGATCACGTCCGGTAACTGCAAGGGATTTCAGAGATATGCACTGCTTTCTCTCTAAAATTTCTTCATAACACTTGCGTACTCCCTGAAGCCGGGCTTTTTTTTCTTCTCTTCTGTAGGTACTCTGGGCAAGCATATCTGCCTCCTGCACCTCCAGATAAAGTGGAAAAATATCCTCTCCGATCCTATTTACAGCACGGCGTACGGAAACCATTTCCGGCAGTGGTCTGGCATCATGCCATTTCACCAGACGACATACCTTATACAATGTATCATTATCAAATTTCAGGCGCCGAAGAATCGATTTCGCCATCTGTTCGCTCTGAGGACCATGAAGTTTAAAATGATCCCTTCCATTTTCATCCGTCTTTTTTACCACAGGCTTTCCCATGTCGTGAAGAAGCATTGTCAGTCTCAGAACTTTGTCTGCACGAACATTCAGCAGACTCTGCAAGGTATGTTCTCCAACAGTATAACAATGATGTGGTGTGTTTTGCTCCGTCTTCATACATGCATCAAATTCCGGAAGGAATTCTCCTGTAATCCCTGTTTCATAGGCAGTCCTGAGGTAATCCGGATGAGGGGATACCAGAAGCTTTACCAGTTCCACCTGAATTCTCTCCGCACTGACATTTTTCAGATTAGGTGCAAGAGAACGGATTCCAGCCTGTGTATTTTCCTCAATCTGAAATCCCAGCTGAGCAGAAAATCGTACTGCCCGAAGAATTCGAAGGGCATCCTCGCGAAAACGCTCCATTGGATTTCCTACACAGCGGATCACTTTTTGCTCCATATCTTCCATTCCATGAAACAAATCCACCAGACCTCTGTCCGGATGATATGCCATGGCATTAATGGTAAAATCCCGTCTTTTCAGATCTTCTTCCAGGCTTGAAGTAAACATCACTTCCCGTGGATGACGGCCATCCTCGTAATCACCGTCCACCCGGTACGTGGTTACTTCAAAACCTTCTTTATCAATAAGAACTGTAATAGTTCCGTGCTGAAGCCCGGTGTCTACCGTTTTTCGGAACAGCTCCTTTACCTGCTCCGGAGAAGCCGATGTGGTGATATCCCAGTCGTCCGGTGAACGTCCCAAAATAGAATCTCTGACACAGCCTCCCACCACATAGGCCTCATGTCCGTTTTCTTCCAGAACACGCAGGATTTTTTCTGCACTGGAAGGTATCTCAAGCTTCATATTAATATGCTCTGCCCCAGTAAACCATTTTTTTAGCCGGTTTGCCGCAGCATACACAGACATCACTTAAATGTTCCTGCTCAAAAGGCATACATCTGGAGGTTGCCTGAACATCCTCTTTGATCTTGTCCTCACAAGCCTGATCTCCGCACCACATTGCTTTTACAAAGCCAGGTTTTGTATTGATTGTCTCCTTAAAGGTCTCATAATCTGTAGCTACATAGGTATGAGCATCACGATGTGCACGGGCTCTTTCCAGCATATCCTTCTGCATGGTATCCAGGATTTCCTGTACCTTTGACGCAAGCTCTTCAAACGTCACCACATATTTTTCTCTTGTGTCTCGGCGGCAGATCACAGCCTGCCCATTTTCAATATCCTTTGGACCGCACTCAATACGAACCGGAATTCCACGCATTTCCTGCTCGGAGAATTTATATCCAGGACTTCTGTCTGTATCATCTACCTTTACACGGATGCCTGCTGCTTTCAGAGCTGCAAACAACTGATCCGCTTTCTCCAGTACGCCCTCTTTACGCTGCTGGATCGGAATCACAACTGCCTGTACCGGCGCAATTCTTGGCGGAAGCACAAGACCACTGTTATCACCGTGTACCATGATGATCGCACCGATCATACGGGTAGTCATACCCCAGGAAGTCTGATGTACATACTGAAGCTTATTTTCTTTATCTGTGTACTGGATGCCAAAAGCCTTTGCAAATCCATCTCCAAAGTTATGGCTGGTTCCGGACTGCAGTGCTTTTCCATCATGCATCAGAGACTCAATCGTATAAGTAGCCTCTGCACCAGCAAATTTTTCTTTGTCTGTTTTCTGTCCTTTTACTACCGGAATAGCAAGAACTTCCTCACAGAAGTCTGCATACACGTTCAGCATCTGAATGGTTCTTTCCTCTGCTTCTTCTGCTGTAGCGTGGGCTGTGTGACCTTCCTGCCACAGGAATTCTCTGGAGCGGAGGAATGGACGTGTTGTTTTTTCCCAGCGCACTACAGAGCACCACTGGTTATAAACCTTCGGAAGATCTCTGTGAGACTGGATCTCTTTCTGATAAAAATCACAGAACAGGGTCTCAGATGTCGGACGTACGCAAAGACGTTCCTGCAAAGGGTCCAGACCTCCGTGAGTTACCCATGCAACCTCCGGAGCAAATCCTTCTACATGATCCTTTTCTTTCTGGAGAAGAGATTCCGGGATAAACATTGGCATATACACATTCTGTACCCCTGTTTCCTTAAATCTTCTGTCAAGCTCATTCTGGATATTCTCCCAGATAGCATATCCTGCCGGCTTAATGACCATACATCCTTTTACGCTTGTATAATCACAAAGCTCTGCTTTTTTAACCACGTCAGTATACCACTGTGCAAAATCTTCCTCCATGGAAGTGATGGCTTCTACTAATTTTTTCTCTTTTGCCATGATCGTTCTCCTTTTCTCAATACATTTATTTCTTGTTTCCAGGATCTGGAAGGACAGGATAAAACAATAAAAAAGCCCTTCCAATCCCTGCAAAGGGACCGAAGGACTTCGGCGGTACCACCCTGATTAGCAGTACCTCCCTAATCGTTCTGTATACCACAGACCTAGTATATACTGCTCTCTCTTTTTCTTTAACGCAGAAATACGCCGCACTTCAATTGTACGGGGCTCCGAGGCCGGTTCCATACTTCCCGCACAGAATCCTCACACCACCGCTCAGTTCATAACTAAAAGCTTTGGGATTCCTCTCTGAGATTGTTCCGCATGTACTATTCTCTTCACTGCCGTTTTTTATCCATCAGGCAGATGCCTGAACTGAATTTCATTGTATGCGAAAAAAACTCTACTGTCAAGCCTTTCAGACTGTAATTTTAATTTCCCGTCCAGTACGGTTATATTTATAATATCTGACTCCGGCTGCATCCAGCATACGTTTGGAAGCTATCACCGAAGGAGTATTTTCATATTTGTCACAATCATACACGATGGTCTTGATCCCGGACTGGATAATAGCTTTGGCACATTCATTACAAGGGAAAAGGGAAACATATAATTTGGCTCCCTCCAGACTGCCGCCTCTGTAATTAAGGATCGCATTCAGTTCACTGTGCGTTACATAAAGATACTTTGTATCCAGTTCGTCTCCTTCTCGTGCCCAGGGAAATTTATCATCTGAACAGCCCATAGGGAAACCGTTATATCCCATAGAAAGAATTTTATTATCCTGACTTACAATGCAGGCTCCCACCTGGGAATTCGGATCTTTTGAGCGCATTCCGGAGAGCATTGCCACCCCCATAAAATACTCATCCCAGGAAATATAATCCTTTCTTTTTTCATCACCCATTATAAACCCCTCCCGGTATACTGTTTTTGATTACTCTGTTTCTATCTGGCTGATCCTGCGGATATGTCTCTCATCATTGGAAAACGGGGTATTCAGGAAAGTATCCACGATTTTCAGTGCAAGTCCTGCGCCTACTACTCTTCCCCCCATAGCCAGTACATTGGCATCATTATGGAGTCTTGTAGCCTCTGCGCTGAAGCAGTCTGAGCAAAGAGCTGCACGGATTCCTTTGAATTTATTTGCTGTAATAGAAATTCCGATACCTGTTCCACAGATCAGAATTCCCTTATCACATTCACCGCTCTGGATGGCACGGGCAACTTTTTTTGCATAAACAGGATAATCAACTGCCTCCAGTCCGTCACATCCATAATCAATATACTTCACCTTCTGTTCATCCAGATGTTTTTTGATCTCCTGCTTTAATTCAAATCCACCGTGGTCACATCCTAATGCTATCATTTTTGTTCCTCCTGTACTTTAATAATTTTATGACCTGCCGCCTTAAGCAGGCGGTTCATAATAGCCTGTCCCATTTTGGGAGTATAAAAAGCTTCAGAAAAAATAGCGCTTACACCATCTCCGTCAAAATCCCGAAGCACTTCATAAAGATGATGCGCGATGGTTTCCTCTTCCGCTCTGCTGCCTATGCTGCGGATAACCCCAGCTTTATATAAACCGGCAGTTTCATCTGTTGCAATGATCCCTACTGTTTTTCCCTGTTTCTCAGCCTCTGATGCTCTGGAATTAATATAGGTGATCACCTTTTCTGTCTCACCTTCCACAATGGAAAGATCCGCCTCCGGAGCATAGTGGCGGTACTTCATTCCCGGAGCCTTCGGACGCACACTGCTGTCTGTGATCAGAAGCCCTTTGTCCATCCTTACCTCTCCAAGTGTCTCCTGCAGCATTTCCAGAGAAATATATCCTGGCCTTAAGACCACAGGGATTTTTTCTGTAAAATCCACAATCGTGGACTCCAGGCCAATCCCAACCTGACCTCCGTCCAGGATCATGTCAATGGCATCTCCCAGATCTTCCTCTACATGTTCTGCCATAGTAGGGCTTGGCCGTCCTGAAGTATTCGCGCTTGGCGCCGCCACAAAGCCGCCGGCAGCCTTAATAAGCTCCTGTGCGATCACATCACTTGGAAAACGGACAGCCACACTGTCCAGTCCTCCTGTTGTCTCCTTCGGCACAATATCCGCTTTTGGAAGGATCATGGTCAAAGGACCCGGCCAATATTTTTCAGCCAAAATCCTGGCTCCCTCCGGAATTTCAGTGGTGACTTCTTTCAGCTTTTCAATCTCAGCAATATGAACGATCAAAGGATTATCTGAAGGACGTCCCTTGGCCGCATAAATCTTCATGGATGCTTTTGGATCCAGAGCATTTCCCCCAAGTCCGTAAACGGTTTCTGTAGGAAAAGCCACCAGGCCTCCATTCTTTAAAATCTGTCCTGCTTTTTTTATCACTTCTTTATCCAGATGCTCTGCATCCATGGATACAACTTCTGCTCTCATGTTACCCAACTCCTTATGACATTACACTTCCGAGCAATTCATATTCTTCTTTTAAAATTGTATTATAATTTATTTTATCTGAAAGTTCAACCAGATGCTCACAATATCCACTGCTCTTTTTATATATTATCACGGGCATACTGCTTAAACAAGCAGAACGATCTCTTCTAAAACATAAGTGACATTTTAAATGGGCAATTTTATTTTGGTATTTTTATATTTTGAGTTATCCCGTTAACTGTGGCATCATTTGTGGACAGTTTTTTCATATATATGCCACACAAAAATAAATAAACCTGCTTTTTTCAGGTTGAATCTATGATAAAATAATAAGGTGACTTTTGAAACATCTAAAAATATACACACAAGATAGAATGTGAGGAATCCGTAAATTATGTCTGAATTTTCAAATATACTCAGTCAGTTCATTCATACAAAAAATATAAAGGTCTATCCACTTAGTAAATACTGTGACTTTGACCGTTCCACAATATATAAAATCATTAATGGTAAGCGTAAACCGCCTTCTCCGGATGTTATAGACAAAATGGCGGAATTTATGCATCTGACCCCTACAGAATATGATCAGTTTAAAGAAGCCTATGAGATCACCCTCATTGGCTCAGACAATTATTACAGAAGAAAAAGTACAGAAAATTTTCTGATGCATTTTCCAGATAATTTTTCCATTCAGCCTGGGACAGATCATTCTGGTTCTGTCAGAAAAGATAACATCTCCTCCCCTGCCTGTGCATCCATTCAGACACAGGTAGAACTGGACTATACATTAAGAAATATCCTGATTAAGGAATCCTGTAAAGAAAATGGAAAAGTTGCTTTATTTATGCAGCCGGATCATAAGGGACTGTTCAGTCTTCTTTCTAGTCTGAATCTAAGTTATACATTGGAAATACGCCATATTTTCTGCCTGAGCAACAACGAAATTTTAAGCAAAGAGCATGAACTGTACAATCTGGAATATTTTAATAATATTTTTCCTTTATATCTCCGAAACCTGAATTATCAGGCTTCCTATTTTTATGACAGCATTCATTCACATTTTTTCAATCTGAATGCCCTGCCATATTTTATTGTGACATCCCAGTATGTAGTTTCCTGTTCTTCTGATTATCAGTATGGTATTTTTTACAGCGATCCGGATGTAGTATCTCAATTCTGGAAAATATTTTATTCTTTCCAAAATAAATGTACTCCGCTTTTTCAGATTTTTCACATGCTTCCGAGTAATTTACATATGCTGCAGAATATTTCTTTAAATACTTATGAGAGTTATCTTCTGCAGCCGGAAGCATGTTTTACTCCTTTTATCTCTGACAAAATTCTGGAACACGCACTTTCTCCCATGTTTCCTGACCGTGACAGACTTCTGCCTGTTATTAGTGCGTTTTTTAACAAAAACACAGAAAATCTTGCCAGTATGCATGTTTATTTTACAAAAAGGGGAATACAGCGATTTACAAAAACAGGACTTTTAAAAGAACTACCTTCTGATTTTTTTCGTCCGTTCCTTATCACTGAACGGCTACAGATGCTTCAGAAACTGCTGCCCTGCTGCATCCAGGGTACTTACCGTATGCTGAAACAACCCTTAAACCAGCTTCCGATCAATCTTCACCTGTGTGTAAATGAAACTATGGGGTATTTTTCCTTTGATAATGCAGAAAACCAGACAACCTATCTTCTTTTTAACGAGACTGGGCTTTTGTATGTTTTTCTCGATTATCTGCAGTCACTTGAGGAAACATATTTTTACACACCTGAGGAAACTGCGGATTTCATTAAATGCGAAATCCGCAAGCTCCAGTACCAACAGCTTGCTCCTTTCCCGGTAATATGCTAAGCTGAACATAAAATTTCTGGGAAAAGGAGACTTTTTATGAATATCATGAACACATTTACCGGCCTGCAGTTTGATCCCCTGAAGATGACTGTCCGGGACGTTTCCCTTAAAGACATTGCACATGCCCTGAGCTTTTTATGCCGGGGAGGCGGTCAGACACTGTTCTTCTATTCCGTAGCCCAGCACTCACTGAACTGTGCCAGAGAAGCACATGCACGAGGATGGTCTGAACGGATGATCCTTGCCTGCCTTCTCCACGATGCAAGTGAGGCTTATATTTCTGATATTATCCGTCCGGTAAAAGTACATCTTGCCAATTATCTGGAGATCGAAGAAATGATTATGAATGTCATCTGGAAAAAATTCAATCTGGATGACCTGTCTTCTGAAGAAAATGCCATGTGGAAACAGATTGACAACGATATTCTTTCTGCTGAACTTCCAGTCCTTTTTCCTGGCGAAAAGAATCACAGATCCGCTGCTCTTCAGTCTTCCCCGGATCTCATTGAGCATCCTTTTCATGATATAGAAGAACGATTTCTTAAAGCAGCTCATCTTCTTGGCATTTCATAACTTCAGTTCATCTATACTTACATAACCGATAACATCATATAAAAAACTGCTGCGCAGAAAACATTTTCTGTGCAGCAGTTTTTTATTATGTATCCAAATTGTCCACTGTTCTTATTTTATCTTTATGATATAAGTACCGGAATTAAGATCCCTGAATACCGTTTCTCCCAAACCGGAAAGAAGATCATTATTCAGGTTCTCTCCATATTTTTCCCTTTCACAGGATCCTGTAAAAATATAGGAAATATTATATTTTTCCAGAAGGTCTTTTACCTGCTTCTCATCTTTTGAAGTGTAGATCAGTTCTATATCCCCGCTTTTTGTATTAAGATCCGCCACATCATTCCTCCACAGCCATTCATGGACATACCAGCCCAGAACAGTCGGAAGGCCTGTCATGGCCGACACACGTTCATACTGAGTATAGCTGTCGCCATTTGCCTCCAGAACTACCGGCGAACCTTTGATATTTTTTTTCAGCCAGCGGATCCCCGCAGCATCCTCCGGAAAATCTGTCTCCAAAAATGCCGTTGCATTCAGCCCTTGATACTTAGAAGGATCTTTCACTTCTCCAAACCAGGAGTCTACACTGTTCCCAAAATATCCAAAGGTCCATACAAGGCAAACAAGAGCAATCCCGGCTGTTACTTTCAGAAACTTCCTGTAGGAAATGACCAGCATACGGAAGATCACATATGCCATAGTCATGCCAAACATAATATATGCCTGATAGGTCAGCTTAAACATGGTATTGGCCCTGGCATTTCCATTTTCATAAATATCCCTTACATATACAAGTTCCGGGATCAGTACAAGCCCTATAGCACAAAGTCCCATGACCATCGCAAACAGATCCGGAAGTTTCAGTGATTTCATAAACTTATAGATTGTCTTGTTCTTTACTCCCACAAGCTTTTCTGCAAGAAGAGATATGACAAAAATAACAGTCAGGATTCCGGGAAGTCCCCATAGTATCAGCAGCTGGTGCGGAAGCGAATGATTCTGTGCCACCGCAACGCCCTGGACCATCGTCTCAAAATTCAGGGTAAACGGCAGGATTACAATTGTCCCTATGGCCAATACCTCTGCCGCCTGCGCTGCAGTTACACCGATGACCCATTTTCCCTGCCCTTTCATCAGAACAATATTGGTAAACAGGACAACTCCTCCTGTTACCACAAAATAGATTACAAAATCCCAATAATTTGTCCAGCGGAACATTCCCAGAAGTACTGCTGCAAAAAGGATCTGAGGCATCAAAAGGTGTTTTTCCCAAAATTCTTTTGTACCTGGCTCTCCAATATCATAAGTTCTTTTGCGTACCATCTTCACCCATGCATATAAAAGTCCCAAAAGCAAAAGTACAAACATAATATTTACCACATGTGCATGAAGATCTCCCAGTACAAATGAATAGCATGGAAATTCATGAATGGTCTTATCTTCTACATCCGGATTAAAACCAATATAACGGGTGGCATCCGGAAACCAGTACGAATCCGGCTCCTGACCTGTCAGCTTCTGAAGCCATGGCCTAATCTGTCCATAATACACATAATGCATATTACCTGCAATGGAAACAGAAAGTCCTGCCAGTATTCCCGATATCTGCGGAACAGCTTTTTTCCAGCCTACAGCCCCTGCCGCTTTTTTTCCCATCCTGTCCTTTGTCATCTGATATACAAGAGAATATGGCAGCACAAAAGCCAGACCTGCCACGAAGGTACGCATCAGGTTATAGGTAAGCTCTACCTTTGTTCCTGTAAGTTTTGTAAGAAATACCGCAAAGTACTGACCACCGTAATAGTAATTAATGGTTCCTTCGGAATACCAGAGATCTACTGCCGGAAGCGTTGTACTTCGCATCATAGCTTCCATAAATCCATAATCCATGAATTTTTCTGTACCGTAGGCTGCCGGATGAAACCCTGCCAGATAAGTCCATAAAAGGAAAAAGGCTAAAAACAGAACTTCCTCCCAGTACACCAGTTCCAGATGATCCATGGGAAGACACTCGATTCCTTTTTTATGCTGCGCTTTTCCAAGAAATAAAAACAATATCCCACATGCCAGAGACACGCCCACACAGGCAGCAGTGGTAAACTTCAAAAGCTTTACGGCTGTCAGGAACCATGTCAGAAATCCTGTTACAACAATTGCCACAATTTTTGAAAACATCCAGCCCTTATCATCAAATTCCCTGAATAAACGTCCTGTAAGAGGCATGGCGGCCATTCCCATAACTCCTGCCAGCAGCCACCAGGTCAGAAAGGTCCACACATCACCCTTTAAAAGCCAGACTGCCATTCCCAGCAGTACCCCTGCCGGAAGTATTTTCAGGATCATTTTTTTTATTTTATCTGATCTCATAAATTCTGATCCTCCTATCTTCGGATTGATATACCCTGGGGTATATCGCTTTTATTGTATCCTCTATGCCTTGTTCTCCCTCAAAGGTCATTCCCTCCTCAAAAAGGATATATGTGATCTTTTCCTGAGCCACCAGAGCCCTCACCTTCCCTTTATCCTGAGAGGTATAGATCTCTCGGGCCTTTTCCGCCCGTCCATAAGTATCATATCCCGCCGACCATGCATAATAAGGCCAGCCCAAATACATCATCACTCCAGCCATAGTCACTTCACTGATACTGTATTCCGGGGTCAGTATCAAATCTCTGTGATCCAGATTCTCTGAAAGCCAGTCTGTAAGACTGCTGTCCATATTCACTGCTACCCGGTGACCCGGTCCGTTATTTCTGAAAATGATCCACATATCATAAATTCCTGTGGCTGTCAGACTAATGCACAGGACAACTGCAAGGATCTTTGCCGGAATCTTTTTACAGAAAAGAGAAACTGCCGCTTCTGCCCAGAACATTGCCAGAAATGCATAGGAGATCATGATGTATTTATGATTCACAGTAACATCCGGTGTCAGGGAGACACAAAAAGCAAATATCAGTGGAAAAAGGCAGCTTATAAGAACTGCTCTCCGGCTTCTTTTTTTCTGAACAAAAAACAGCAGCACTGCTCCCAAAAAAAAGATACCGCTCATTTGCAGAAGATACCAGATGATTCCTCCAGGGCTTTTGTCCTCTACGATAAATCCCCACTGAAAGCTTGTCTCTACTGCAGATCCCCGGATAAAAAGCCTGGACTGCAGCACAGAAAACATCACAGAAACCACTGCTGTGAGCAGATAATCCAGTTTTCCATCTGAAGACACAGCAAATCCCATAAGTATCAAAAGACCGCCGATTACTGCAGCACCGTTCCAAAAAGCTGTCAGTCCGATCAGAAGACCTGCTGCCAGGGCTTTTTCCATGCTTCTGCACTTCCATGCCTCCCATGTAAACCACCGGTTTCTGATCCAGAGTATCCCTTGTTCCTTATGGCTGCAGCCGGCTTCTACCCAGTCCAGATATATCCAGATTACCAGAGCGACGATCAAAAGTCCAAATGCCAAATGCCTCTGATTCAGATACACATTAAAGTTCCACAACCCCCAGTTTTCATTTACTGTATAACCGATAAACTCCGTATTATCCCTAAAAGCCTGGATCAGATCTCCTGTCTGAATATGTTCCCATACATAGCGGAAAAAAGTAAGCGCACTGCGGAAGAAAAAAAATACAACTGTAAGAGCTCCTGCTTTTCCACTTCCGGTAACTCTTTTAGCAATGCTGTATAAAAGCATCAGAAATCCCAGCAGTGCCAGAACGCTGGCAAGATTATAAGCCAGATCAAGACGCAGTCCCAAAAATTCCAGATTTCCTACCAGAAACTGGAACATAAAATGGTACTTTACATCTTCTCCCCCGAAATGCGGATACTGAGTAGGGAAATTATTTTCCAGAGAAAAAGACCTCATCATCGCAGTATGAGGAGCGTAATCACCATACACAGTAAAACCAGAATATAAAATCCCGTCTTTTATAAAAAAAACATAAAACATAATCCAGGTAAGAAACAGGGCAAGAACAATAAAAAGCACTGCTTCTTTCCAAAAAAGGCATCTGTTCTCCACCAGCCTTTGTACCTCTGCAGTTAAAATCGCTTTTCTGTTTCGAAATCTCCTTGCATAAAGTACTGCTAAAAACACAAATGCAGCTGCCATAACTGCAATATTTCCATAAAGCAGTGGTATTTCTGACCCTAACGCACTGGCGGCCCAGGAAACCAGATAAGTTGCCCATCCAAAAAACAGCATTCCAATCCCAAAAGCACCTGGAAAAGCCAGCCAGATGTAATTCTGACCTTTCTTGCTCTCAATATTAAGGAACCCTTCTAAAATTTCTCTTCCTACAAGGCTGCCCAGGATCATATATAGAATTCCAAGCATATAGTCTCCTTTGTATTTTCTTTTTGCTCCAGTATAACGGAACGGATTTTTCTTCCTGTAATCTTCTATAGTATAACAGAGTTCCCCTGACTGTGCCAAAAAATATTATATTTTTTACTGGCTTCTGTACTTTTCTTTCACATATTCCTGGATTCCTGCACCTATCGCTTCTGCAATTTTTTGCTGGTATCCGTCATCCTGAAGAAGCTCTGCCTCTGCAGGATTGGTAAGAAATCCACATTCCACGATCACAAGTGTTCCTTTGCTCCTCTTAAGAAGATAGTAGCTGGTATTTCCCTTCACCTTTCTTGGACGCCCTGGAGCAAGTGTTCGGTTCAGGCTTTCCTGAAGGATCTCAGCAAACTTTTTTCCCTCCTCAGAATTTTCATAATAAAATACCTGAGGACCATTTACTGCCGGATCTGAATAGCTGTTCTGATGGATGCTCACCGTAAGAACAGGATTCTTATCATTCAAAAAGGCAATCCTTCTCTGCATATCCTGTGCTTTTTTATTAGATGAATTCTCATCATTAAGCCCTTTGTCTTTTTCCCGGGTCATTACTACTGTAAATCCATTTTTTTCCAGAACCGCCTTCAGCCGAAGAGAAATTTCAAGATTGATCCCTTTCTCTTTCAGACCTACCACGCCTATCATTCCCGGATCATCGCCGCCATGGGCTGGAATCCATATGCGCTGTTTTCTTTTTAATGAAATCAGATGCATGCAGTGCTCTTGGCTCTCACTGGGCACGGCAGCACAGATTATACTGCCGTGCCTTCCATGCAAAAAAGTGGAATATGGTTTTCATATTCCACTCTCCGCTTTCTTATCTCCTTCTTTATCTGCGCATTTTCATATCACCATGTCCCGGATCAATGGCAATAATCTCTCTTTCCTGAATCTTCATGTCTCCGGAAACTTCAGCCGCCTGTCTTGCCAAAAAGAAAAAACTGATCAGAAGCAAGCTGGCCATAATCAGCTCCACCGCATATTTTTTCAAGATACCGACACACCTTTTCTCTTATTCCTTTTAGTATATGTATCTGATTTCCTGCAAATACGCGGTTCACTTCTGAACTTCTGTTTATTCATATTTTATAATTTCCTTTTTCAACCGTTTCATGATTCGTTTTTCCAGTCTTGAGATATAAGACTGAGAAATTCCCAGAAGGTCAGCCACTTCCTTCTGGGTCTTCTCTTTTCCCTCAGCACTGTTTAGGCCAAATCTGAGGCGGATGATCGTCTGTTCTCTGGGTGTAAGCTTATTGATGGCTTTTCCAAGAAGTGTGATCTCCACTTCATCTTCAAGCCTTCGAGAAATAATATCTTCATCCGTCCCAAGAATATCAGACAGCAGCAGTTCATTTCCATCCCAGTCTACATTCAATGGCTCATCAATGGAAACCTCCATTTTCGTCTTACTGTTCCGCCTAAGATACATTAAGATTTCATTTTCAATACATCGGGATGCGTATGTGGCCAGCTTAATATTCTTTACAGGATCGAAGGTATTAATTGCTTTAATAAGACCAATGGTTCCAATGGAGATCAGATCCTCCACTCCCACACCTGTATTATCAAACTTTTTGGCAATATACACTACCAGTCTCAGGTTATGTTCGATCAAAAGTGCTTTTGCTTCCTTTTCCTGATCGGTTCCCAGTCTGCTTATGACATATGTCTCTCTCTGCGGTTCCAGCGGCGCCGGAAGAATATCATTTCCACCGATATAATAAAGTTCTTTCGGTCTTGAAAAAACAAGCCTATGGATCATCTGAAACGGATAACGGTTAACACTTACTGCTGATCTGTTCATGATAATATGCCCCTCCTAATGCAATAATCTGGAATTTAACAGTACTTTGTATTCCTTTCCCAAAGCGGAGGGTTCAAAAGCAAGTGCAAGCACTGGCTTTGATATGCGTACCTCTTCTGCAGGAGTATGAATACAAAGATCCTCTAAAGTAACTGCCAGCATCATCTTTTCCGCCTGTCCTATCGTACAGCAGGAAAGATAATGAGGTTTCAGTCCGATAATCTCTGTACTCTTCAATTCTCCCGGATTCTCATTCAGGTGTTTTAGTCTGTCTATCAGATCCGAAGACAGCATTGTCTCCAAAAGTTCCGGTTTTACAATGGAAACCGGAGCTCCGCTTACAGGATCATCCAACAGATTTCCTGTATCATAAAACCCGTAAGCTGACTGTTTTTTACCCTGATAAAACAGGGTTATGGGATAAATATTCTTCCTCATGCTTCTTGCAGAATCAGCAGCACAGACCAGTGCACCAATTCCCATATAGGTGGCAAAGGCAAAAATAAAGAAGGCCGGGATTGTAATCCCGCTCTCCGTTACTGCTTCCCAGAAACCACCGGTGAGAAAAGCTGTCAGGTACAGCATGATCAGTGACTTTGCAAGAAGACTGCCCTTTTTTATACGGAATGTAACTCTGAGCATAAGAAGTGCACAGGCTCCATGAAGGAATATCTCTGCAAAGGTGCTGAGATCCTGCGGAAGACACAGCATCACACAGGAAAAAAAAGCTCCGGTAACTGCACCTGCCAGATATCTTCTCCATCCCGCCCTGCATCTTAAAAGCATCCCTGTAAGCCGCAGGATAATATAATCCATCAGAAGATTCGTCACAAAGACAACGTCTATGTATATTTTTCCATACATAAAAAAAGCCCCCTATGACCTGTCAATCCCTCACTTTGGTAAGTGAGTTCATTATAGGTTACAGGGGGTGCATAATTTGTCAAAACCTGGAATACATTTCCCAGAATTTCTCGTGGGTATTCGACATGCTCTGCAAAAATTCTTTTTAATTTTCTTCTATATTCTTTTTATGAAGAACGTTCATCATCATGCGTAATTCTTCGATGGGAAACTGCCCTGGAGCCGAAGCAGCACCTATAACAGCAAATGTTACCGCAGAGCCGAAATTTTCTCCGGCAATTCTGCTGATAGATCCCAGATTTCCCATAGCCATGGAAATCACCGGTTTTTCTGTGTGCTCTTCTACCATTTCATTTGTTACCTGCATAAGGGATGCCACATCATCAAATTCTGTCGGCATCACTGCCATTTTCAGTATGTCTGCTCCTGTGGAATTCATATCGAGAAATCTTTTTTTCAGGATTTCACTGTCATCTGTCTTATGAAAATCATGTGAAGAAGCAATTACCTTCGCTCCTGTAGTATGAATTTTTTCAATAAGCTGATCTATATCTTTCCTGCTAAAAACTTCTACATCGATCAGTTCCGCACAGCCGCTTTCTGCTGCTTCCAGTGCACGGGCAGCATATTCCTCTTCTGAAATATCTACATTTCCACCTTCTTCTGCACTGCGGATCGTAAAAATCAGCGGAAGATCTCCCAGTTCTTCTTTTATTTCTTTCAGAGTACGGGTGAAATCCTCTTCACAGTTCAGATGTTCATAATAATCCGCCCGCCATTCTACCAGATCCGGCGCTGCTGCCCTGATCCGGGAAGCTTCCTCAAGAAGCTCTTCCCGTTTTTTTCCTGTTAATGGAACACAGATTTTTGGCAGTCCGTTTCCTATTGTTACGCCATTTACCTCAACAGGCTTTGTCATAACATTTCCTCCTTCGTAAAAAGGCAGTGTGCTCTTTATTCGGTAACTTCTACTTTTCTATTTTCACGGTTTTTGATTTCTTCTTTAATAGAAACGATAAACTCATCAAGAGCTTTTGCTCCTTCGTCTCCCAGGAATCGGCTGCGGACAGAAACTTTGCCCTCTTCCTCTTCCTTAGCTCCTACTACCAGCATGTACGGAACCTTCTGGAGTCTTGCCTCACGAATCTTGTAACCGATCTTTTCTGCACGGTCATCGATCTCTGTACGAATTCCTGCTTCCTTCAGCTGATCCATAACCTTGTTTGCATAATCCATATATTTCTCGGAGATCGGAAGCACTTTCACCTGTACAGGAGCCAGCCATGTTGGGAATGCACCTGCAAAGTGCTCGATAAGGATACCGATAAAACGCTCAATGGAACCAAAAGCAACACGATGGATCATAATCGGACGATGTTTTTCTCCGTCGGCTCCGATATATTCACATTCAAAACGCAGCGGAAGCTGGAAGTCAAGCTGGATAGTACCGCACTGCCATGTTCTTCCGATAGAATCTTCCAGATGGAAATCAATCTTCGGTCCGTAGAAAGCACCGTCTCCTTCATTTACTACGTAATCAAGTCCAAGATCATCCAGAGCGCCTCTTAAGCCATCTGTTGCAACCTCCCAGTCCTCATCACTTCCCATGGAATCCTCCGGACGGGTGGACAGCTCTACATGGTATTTGAAACCAAACAGCTGATATACACTGTCGATCAGTTTTGCAACACCCTTGATTTCATCGCGAATCTGCTCCGGTGTCATAAAGATATGGGCATCATCCTGTGTAAAGCAGCGTACACGCATAAGACCGTGAAGCTGACCGGATTTTTCATGACGGTGAACAAGTCCCAGTTCTCCCATTCTAAGAGGAAGATCTCTGTAGGAACGTGGCTCGGATTTATAAACAAGGATGCCGCCCGGGCAGTTCATTGGCTTAATAGCAAAATCTGTATCATCGATCACTGTTGTATACATATTTTCTTTATAGTGATCCCAGTGTCCGGATGTTTCCCAGAGATGACGGCTGAGCATGATCGGTGTGGAAATCTCCACATAACCTGCCTTATTGTGGATTTCTCTCCAGTAGTCAAGAAGAGTGTTTTTCAGCACCATTCCTTTTGGAAGGAAGAACGGGAAGCCCGGTCCTTCTTCTTTCATCATAAAGAGACCAAGTTCTTTTCCAAGCTTTCTGTGATCGCGTTTCTTTGCCTCTTCCATGCGAGTAATATACTCTTCCAGATCTGCTTTCTTTGTATAGGAAGTGCCGTAGATTCTGGTAAGCATCTTATTTTTTTCGCTGCCTCTCCAGTAAGCGCCTGCAAGGCTTGTAAGCTTAAATGCTTTTACTGGTTTGGTTGTCATAAGATGCGGTCCTGCACAAAGGTCTACAAACTCACCCTGCTGATAAAAGCTGATCTCGGAATCTTCCGGAAGATCTTCGATAAGTTCTACCTTATATGGCTCATTCTTTTCTTTAAAGAAGTCAATAGCTTCTGCTCTTGGTTTTGTAAATCTGGTGATGGCAAGATTTTCTTTTACAATCTTTTTCATTTCTGCTTCGATCTTTGAAAGATCCTCTGCAACCAGCGGCTCATCACTGTCAATATCATAATAGAATCCATCTTCGATGGAAGGTCCGATAGCAAGCTTTACATTTGGGAAAAGACGTTTGATCGCCTGAGCCATGATATGAGAAGTAGTATGACGGAACGCGCCTTTACCACCCTCACTGTCAAAGGTAAGGATACTAAGCTCACAGTCTCTGTCAATCACTGTACGGAGATCGACCACCTCTCCGTCCACTTCTCCTGCACATGCCACACGTGCAAGACCTTCACTGATATCAGAAGCAATATCGATAACTGATTTTGCTTCTGCGTATTCTTTTGTTGATCCGTCTTTTAAAGTAATGATCATGATTTTTCTCCTTTTCTTTTTATCGCTGTCCAGGGCTTTTCTCTCATTATAAAGGCTGTTTACTTCTATAAATATAAAAAAGTCCCTTACAGTAACAATACTGTAAGGGACGAGATATTCTGCCCGTGGTTCCACCCTGATTGCTAAAACTCTGTCCTCTTCAGAATAAACCTGTGAACTCAGAAGCTTCAGCCGCTTTTTTGATGATAACGGTATCACCGGACCGGATTAAGGTCACTCGGAGGTGGTCTTCAACTGGTTTCTGCCAGAGCACTCTCACCATATGTGCCCCTCTCTGAAGCAGTCCGCAGCCTACTCTTCTCGTCAGCGTGTTAAACATATTGACTATGTTCCTCATTATAGCTTTTGGACTCTTGTTTGTCAATGCGTACTACTGTGATTTTTTTACAAAACTGATAGCAACACAGGCCGGTCCTACATGAGTACCTATAATTCCGCCTACCGGATAAAGCTTATAATTTTTCAGTCCATATTTTTCTACTGTGTCCATCATAAACTTCTCACCGATCTCCCGATCCGAAGTATATCCAAAATATACCGGCTCTTCTCTGTCTATATCATATGACTCAAATTCTTTCCACAGATATTTCATACCTCCGGACCTGCCTCTTGCCTTTCCCAGCATGGTCAGTGTTTTGTCTTTAAGCTCGATCACCGGCTTAATGTGAAGCATATTTCCTACTACGGCCAGCGCCGCCGGAATACGTCCTCCCTTTCTGAGATAAGTAAGCGTATCCAGCATTCCGCAGACAGTAACGCGTTTTTTCAGATCCTCCAGTATTTCCACAATATCCTCTGTCGTTTTTCCTTCTTTTCTCAGCTCCACAGCCTTCTGTACAAGAAAACGCTGAGTGATAATAGCCTGCTCTGAATCAATGATCCAGATCTTATCATATTCACTCATCTGTTTTGCAAGGTTTGCGGCATTGATCGTCCCGCTGAGTCCACTTGATAAAGTAAGTACAAGAACCTCTTCGCCCTTTGACTTTGCCTCCTCAAAAAATTCCAGATATTCTTCCGGAGACGGCTGGCTGGTCATTGGAAGATCTTTTTCCTCTGCCAGTTTATCAAAAAAGTGACAAAAATCTTCCTCTGTTTTCATTGGAAAATCCCCGTCGGAAAATTTTGTTTTCAGCCATACCAGGCGTATATCCATCTCCTCCGCTTCTTTTTCTGTAATATCAGAAGCGGAATCTGTAATGATCATCATCTAAAATTACCTCCTGCAGCGGATTGACAAGATCCGGCTGTTTCTCTAAAATATATGTTACAGATGTATCAGTGGAACATACTATAACATATTCCGCTGAAAAATCAATGAAGCTGCTGATAAATGAAACAAAACAGGAGAATTTGTATCAATGACGCGAAAAAAGAATTCTGGAGATTTTCTAAAAGAATGTATGGCAGACGCACTTTTTATCCTGCTTCGGACAAAATCTATTGAAGAGATCACAGTCAGTGAAATTACAGCTCTGGCAAACGTAAGCCGTATCACCTATTACCGTAATTTCACCTCAAAAGAAAATGTCATTGAATTTAAGCTGGATAAACTGATATCCGAATGGGTCCGGGAACATCCACCAAAAGAATCCGCTTCTGACTACGAATTATCCCTGAGTTTTTTTCAGTTTTTTTATTCTATCCATGATATTGTACAGACTCTGATCCGGGCAAACCTTTCTGTCATGCTTTTGAACAGGTTGATTCTGAAATTCCATGATTTTAATACACCAGACCGAAATGAATACTATCGACAAATCTTTATCTCCTTTGGTCTGTGCGGCATCATTCTCACCTGGATGGACAGTGACATGAAAGAATCACCGGAACAAATGGCAGAAACTGTCTCCCGTCGTTTTTTTCCACAGCCGAAACCATGAGAAAGAATGTTTTCCACAGAAAAAGCGATCCTGTCACCATTTTGATGACCGGATCGCTTTTTATATTATTTAAAGTATTCTACACCAGATTCAAAGATCTTGATATCCTGCTCTCCATAAATATTAACAGCTACACCATTGTCACGACGCTCGCTGTGAGCCATCTTACCAAGTACACGTCCATCCGGACTGGTGATACCCTCAATATTCATGTAAGAACCATTTACGTTCCACTCTTCGCTGTTATCCAGCTCTCCGTCTGCAGTTACATACTGCGTTGCGATCTGTCCGTTTGCCATAAGCTTCGCAAGCCATTCATCATTGGCAACAAAACGTCCCTCACCATGAGATGCCGGGTTACAGTATACACCGCCAAGCTGTGCTTTCTGCAGCCATGGAGACTTGTTGCTGACTACTCTTGTATAAACCATCTTGGAAATATGACGTCCGATAGTATTATAAGTCAACGTCGGAGAATCCTCCTTCTGACCGCAGATTTCACCATACGGAACAAGTCCCAGCTTAATCAGCGCCTGGAAACCATTACAGATACCAAGTGCCAGACCGTCTCTTTCATTTAAAAGTTTCATAACCGCTTCTTTGATCTTAGCATTCTGGAATGCTGTTGCAAAGAACTTCGCTGATCCGTCCGGTTCATCTCCTGCAGAGAATCCGCCTGGGAACATGATCATCTGAGCCTGACCGATAGACTTTTCAAACAGTTCTACAGAATCATGGATATCTGCTGCTGTCAGGTTTTTAAATACCTTTACATCAACCTCTGCTCCTGCACGCTCAAAAGCACGGGTACTGTCATACTCACAGTTGGTTCCCGGGAATACCGGAATAAATACACGAGGTTTCGCAATCTTGTGATTGCAGATATAAACATGATTGGTATGGAAAAGACCGTTTTCATCTACATTTCCATCTGCAGAATCATTTTTGCCTGCAACGAATACTGCTGTAGATCCGTCATTTTCACCGGAATCTGTCTTAAATACTTTTTCCAGAGTTCCCTTCCATGCATTTTCTGCTTCTTCCAGCATGATCTCTGTATTTCCGTAGGAGAACTTACCATCATTGGTAACCTCACCGATTACTGTGTAGGTGATGGAAAGCTGAGAAACCTTTTCTGCAGGAACCTCAAGTACCAGATCCCCAAATCCAGGAGCAAAGAAGTCTCTCGGATCCAGATTATGCTCAATCTTCAGTCCAAGTCTGTTTCCAAACGCCATCTTGGAAACTGCAGCTGCAAGACCATGACGATCAAGAGCATATGCAGACAGGATGCGTCCCTCTTTCATGTCATTGTGAAGCTTGTCGTACTGCTCCATAATTCCTTCGTAGTCCGGAAGCTGATAAGCATCCTTCGGTGCACGAAGCCATACAAGCTTGCTGCCGGCTTTTTTCAGTTCCGGTGTAACAACATCCTGAAGCTTTCCTGTATCAACAGCAAAGGAAACCAGTGTAGGCGGTACATCAATCTCATTAAAAGTACCGGACATACTGTCTTTTCCTCCGATAGACGGAAGACCAAATCCCATCTGTGCTGCATATGCACCAAGAAGTGCTGCAAACGGCTGACTCCAGCGTTTCGGATCTTCTGTCATACGACGGAAATATTCCTGGAAAGTAAAGCGGATCTTATGGAAATCACCGCCGGCTGCCACGATTCTTGCAACAGATTCGGTAACTGCATAAGCTGCTCCATGATAAGGACTCCAGGAGGAAAGATACGGATCAAAGCCATAGCTCATCATTGTTACTGTATTAGTGCTTCCATTCTGAACAGGAACCTTGGCAACCATTGCCTGTGTTTCTGTCATCTGATATTTACCGCCATGAGGCATAAGAACGCTTCCTGCTCCAATGGAACCGTCGAACATTTCTACAAGTCCCTTCTGTGAGCAGACATTCAGATCTGCCAGTGTCTCCAGCCATTTTGCCTTTACATCCGTCACATCCTGACGTTCTGTAAGAATGCAGCCCTCTTTATTAGGAATTTCCACCTCAACGGTTGTCTCCTGATGAGCACCGTTGGTATCAAGGAAGGCACGGGAGATGTTCACGATCTCCTTGTCTCTCCAGGTAAGTACAAGTCTCGGATCCTCTGTAACAACAGCTACCGGAACTGCTTCCAGATTCTCTTCATTGGCAAATCCAAGGAATTTATCTACATCTTTCGGATCTACGACAACTGCCATACGCTCCTGAGATTCAGAAATAGCAATTTCTGTACCATCAAGACCAGCATATTTCTTCGGAACCTTGTCCAGATTGATACGAAGTCCCGGAGCCAGTTCTCCAATTGCAACAGATACACCGCCTGCACCAAAATCGTTACACTTTTTGATGATGCAGCTTACTTCTTCTCTGCGGAACATGCGCTGGATCTTACGCTCGGTAGGTGCATTTCCTTTCTGTACCTCTGCACCACATACTTCGATAGAAGCCTCTGTATGTACTTTTGAGGAACCTGTTGCACCGCCGATACCATCACGTCCGGTACGTCCTCCCAGAAGGATGATGATATCTCCCGGATCAGAATTCTCACGGATTACTGCACGTCTTGGAGCCGCGCCAAGAACCGCGCCGATTTCCATACGTTTCGCAACATAATCCGGATGATAAATTTCTTTTACATAACCGGTAGCCAGACCAATCTGATTTCCATAGGAACTGTATCCATGAGCAGCGCCTCTTACCAGCTTCTTCTGAGGAAGCTTGCCTTTCAGAGTTTCCTTGACAGAAACTGTAGGATCTGCCGCACCGGTTACACGCATTGCCTGATATACATAGGTTCTTCCTGAAAGCGGGTCACGGATTGCTCCTCCAAGACAGGTAGCTGCGCCACCAAAAGGTTCAATCTCTGTAGGATGGTTATGGGTCTCATTTTTGAAGTTGATCAGCCATTCTTCTTCCTCACCGTTTACATCTACCGGAACTACGATACTGCAGGCATTGATCTCATCAGATTCTTCCTGATCCTGAAGCTTGCCTTCAGATTTCAGTTTTTTCATTGCCATCAGTGCAAGATCCATCAGACATACAAATTTATCATCACGGTCTTTATAAAGAACTGCACGGTCTCCCAGATACTGCTCATATGTTTTTTCAATCGGTTCTCTGTAATCACCCTCACCGAACTTTACATCTGTCAGCTCAGTGGAAAAAGTAGTATGACGGCAGTGATCAGACCAGTAGGTATCCAGTACACGGATCTCTGTCATAGACGGATCACGGCTTTCTTCTCCCTTGAAGTAATTCTGAATATGCTGGAAATCTTTAAATGTCATTGCAAGATTCAATGAATCATAAAGAGCCTTCAGTTCTTCTTCCGGCATATCTTTAAAGCCTTCAAAAATCTTTACATCTTCCGGTTCCGGAAAAACAGTTACAAGTGTGTCCGGTTTGTTTGCTCCTGTTTCACGGGAGTCTACCGGGTTGATGCAGTGATGCTTGATAGCCTCAAGCTCTTCTTCTGTAACACCGCCCTCAATCACATAGGTTGTAGCGGAACGAATGATCGGCTGTGCATTCTCATCAAGAAACTGCACACACTGTACTGCGGAATCCGCTCTCTGGTCAAACTGTCCCGGAAGATATTCTACGGAAAAAATCTTTGCATCTTTACCTGACTCAAAGCTTTCTTTATAGAGATCGTCTACCGGAGGCTCTGCAAATACTGTCCTGCAGGCTTTTTCAAATACCTCGTCAGAAATATTCTCCACGTCGTAACGAATCAGCACCCTTACGCTGGTAACAGATTTAATTCCCAGATAACTGCTGATCTCATGCTTCAGTTCCTTTGCCTGAACTGCAAAGGCAGGTTTCTTTTCTACATAAACACGTCTTACGTTGCTCATGTGAGACTCCTTTCTCAATCCGGCCAACAGGCCATAGTATTTTTTGAGCTTATATTTTCCTTATCCTGATTCAGGCAGGCATATGACTGTCTGCATCTTCAAGATAAGTATTTACTACCTTATCAAATTCGCCTTTGTCTGCATACTCTGCAAATGTTGCTTCAATAGGCATTTTTCCCAGAACAGAGACATTCAGTTCTGCTGCAATTTCATCAATATGGCTTTCGCCAAAAACTTTGATTTCTTTACCGCAGTCCGGACATTTCACATAGCTGTAGTTTTCCACAATGCCAAGTACCGGAATATTCATCATCTCAGCCATGTTATATGCCTTTTTGACAATCATCTTTACAAGATCCTGAGGAGAGCTTACGATTACGATGCCGTCAACCGGAAGAGACTGAAATACAGTAAGAGGTACATCGCCGGTTCCCGGAGGCATATCCACAAACAGATAGTCCAGGTCTCCCCAGATAACATCTGTCCAGAACTGTTTTACCATATTTGCAAGGATCGGTCCTCTCCAGATAACCGGAGTTTCTTCTGTAGGAAGAAGAAGGTTTACAGAAATAACCTCGATCCCATTAGCTGTTTCCATTGGGTAGATTCCGCTTTCATCACCCTTTGCAGATCCCTTCAGCCCATACATCTTTGGAATGGAAGGTCCGGTGATATCTGCGTCAAGGATACCTACCTTAAATCCCTTTGCTGCCATACGGTTTGCCAGTGAAGCTGTCACGAAGGATTTTCCCACGCCGCCTTTACCGCTGACTATGCCAATCACATGCTTTACATTGGACATGGCATTTGCTTCTGCCATAAGATCCATATTTTTGCCTTTGTTGCTGCAGCCTTCGCAGCTTGTTTTGTCACAGGTTTTGCTGTTACATTCTTTTGCCATTTTATTTCTCCTTCTATATATTTGTCTGTATTTAAAAATCAGATCATATACTATTTCATAAAACGGTCAATGGCTTTTTCCAGTTCTTTGATTGCTTCCCGGTCTCCATGCTCTACTGCATCCACGATACAATGCTCGATATGATCCTGAAGAATGATCTTACCGGTATTATTGATAGCGGATTTCACTGCTGAAAGCTGGATCAAAACCTCGGAACAGTCCCGTCCGTCCTCCACCATGCGCTTGATCGATTCCATATGACCAATGGCTCTGGATAAACGGTTCAGCACTGCCTTTGTCTGGGCATGGCTGTGATGATGACCATGCTCTCCATGGGAATGTTCTACCACACTGCCGTCTTCCATGACATGCACATGGGTCTCATTTGTCTCGCTCATGCGTGCTCCTTTCCCGTCCCTTACGGGCGTGGGCGGATATCTTATTTATGCCGCCACCAGCCATTATAACACAGCTGTTAAATTTCTGTAAAGGAGCATCTCTGTTTTATGCCGGAAGTCTCAATATCAAAGATCACGGTTCCATCTTCCAGAACTGTCTTTTCATAGGAAACATCTTTTCCCTGAAATTTCTTTTTCACATATTCCTCCGGATCTTCAATCTCAATTTCCTCTACAAAGACGTCCCGCATCTGATTGCGGGGACATTTATTAAATATTTCCCATATCACTTCATATTCTTTCATATCTAAAATCTCCTCACTTTTTTCATTGTACCAGACCTTTCCAGTCAATGCAACGGGAGCGAACACAACATTTTATACAGGCTGCCACAAAATTTTTGTAAATATTTCTCGAAAAGAATTGAACTTCCCCGAAGAATAGCGTATATTAGATATAATTTCTTAGAGATTATTTAATGTACAGAGATTAAAGGAGAAACATTATGCAGCTTTTAAAAGATCGTATTCTGAAAGACGGAATTGTAAAGCCGGGAAATATTTTAAAAGTAGACAGTTTTTTAAATCATCAGATGGATATCACTCTGATCAATGAGATCGGCAAAGAATTTAAAAAGCGTTTTGCTGACTGTCCCATTACCAAAATCCTTACTATCGAGGCTTCCGGTATCGGTATTGCCTGTATTGCAGCCCAGTATTTTAATGTACCGGTAATTTTTGCAAAAAAAGCACAGAGTCTGAATCTGGACGGAGAAATGTACCGCTCCAAAGTGGAATCTTTTACCCACAAAAAAGTATATGATGTGATACTGTCCAAGAAATTTCTTGGACCTGAAGATCATGTACTGCTGATTGATGACTTTCTGGCTAACGGATGCGCTCTGATGGGACTGATTGAAATCGTAAAAGAATCCGGTGCAGTTTTGGAAGGTGCCGGAATCGTCATCGAAAAAGGCTTCCAGACCGGAGGACAGACCATCCGCGAAATGGGCGTACGTCTGGAATCACTGGCCATCATTGATTCCATGACAGATGATTCTCTGACTTTCAGATAAAATATCTGCAGCAAATTGCCTTTTGTCTACTTTTTTACAGAAGATGCACACAAAAAGACAGATCCTGTGCCTTGTGAAATTTTCTTTATCTACAGAACTTTCACAAAACACGGTGATCTGTCTTTTTATATGGATCTAAGCCTGCCCGACAGAAAAATCATATTTTCTTATCTCTGCACAAATGTCATTTATTTGCTTCCTCTTAATGTAATCCGGGGTTTTTGTGTAGGGGTAGGCTTCGTCTCTTCTTCCGGTTCAGACTCTTCGGTGGATTCCGGTGTTACAGTTGGATCCGGAACAGGGGTGGACGTAGGTTCCAATGTTGGCGCTGGAGTTACCTCCGGACGTACCTCTTCTTCATCATAATACCCATTATCAATAAGGAGTTCATAATTATCTCCATCAATGATCTGAGGTTCGCATAAATAGGTTCCAATGATTTTTACCCCATTATCATACTGTTCATAATCATTGACCTCCGGATCCTCTTCTCCGTTAAGGCATTCATGGACCATCTGCTCACAGGCATCTGCAAGAAGTCTGTAGTCCATAAAAAGACTAAAGTCTATTTTTCCGGAAGCTACCGCTTTTACTGCTTCAGGTTCGCATTCCACACCTGTGATCATCGGCCACATTTCACTTCCGGGAATCACACCTCTTTCTTCCAGAACCTCCACTGCTGCCAGTGCCGCCTGATCAAAGCCTGTGCAGATAATATCCGGCTGTTTTCCTTCTTCATAAGAATTATCCAGTATCTCCCGAAATCTTGTTTCTGCTGACTCCCGGCTCCATCTGAGGATCCCTGTATCATCAAAGCTTACTTTTCCGGATGTACACACAAGAGTTCCATCGTCCAGATAAGGCTGAAGAATTTCCATTACCCCATTATACAGGAACAGAGCCTGGGTATTATCCAGGGAACCCATAAGAAATTCTATAGTCTTTGTGCCTTTTTCTTCACGAATCTTCTCAAGCTCTTCTTTTTCTACAATTTCTTCAGCGATCATATTCCCGGCCTGACGTCCGCCAAAGGTGGTATAATATTTTACAGCATTGGTATCCATAATCAGCTGATCATAAGAAAATACCGGGATTTTCGCCTCCTTCACAGAATCCAGCACATCAGTAAGCCCATAGGGATCCACCGGAGCTATGATAAATGCCTTAACCTCTGCAGCAAGCATTTCCTGGATCTGAGATACCTGTCTGGATCCGTCGCCTTCCGCATAAAAAATCAAAGGTTCATATCCATCTTCTACAAGATTTTGCTCAAGTTCATATGCATCATCAGCCCAGTTATTTTCATCAGGGAACAAAACTGCCACCTGATTGGAATCTTCCTCCTCTGATTCCTCCTCTTCTGAAATCACTGCTTCCTCTTCAGCTTTCTTTGCTTCTTCCGTGTCTTTCTGTGTGTCTTTCTCTTCCTCTTTTTCCTTCTGCTCCTCTTCTTCCTCAAGAGCCTCCTGCATCTCTGCATCGTCTCCTGTACCTTCATCCTCTGTCTGCGCGCTTTCACTGGCCGCTTCTGTTGCTTCGTTATTTCCGCACCCCGAAAAAGCTGTCAGTAATGCCAAGGATCCCAGTAAAACAACTGCTGTTTTTCTTTTCATGATACATTCTCTCCATATACATAAAAACAGAAGGTGTCAAAAGCATCTTGCTTTCGGCACCTTCATGACCGGTCACTTAATCCTCCGGTACAAACTCATCCTTGCCTACTCCACAGATTGGGCATACCCAATCTTCAGGAATATCTTCAAATGCTGTACCCGGCTCGATTCCGCCGTCTGGATCCCCGATCTCAGGATCATATACATATCCGCATGGTTCACATACATATTTCTGCATAATAACAACTCCTTTCAAATTTCAATTGAAAGCGGTCTCAACCGCTCCATGGCTTCATTATAACGTCAGCTATTTTCTATTGCAAGTATTATTTCACAAACCTTTTATAAATATAATCATTCGCTTCCTTTTCCTGGGTATCATCCAGGTCAGTCAGCTCCACATCTGCTCCGTATTTCTTTTGCAGCGCACGAAGAATCAGCCAGTCTGCAAGCTGTGGATTTTTCGGGAGCAATGGTCCATGCAGATATGTCCCTATTACATTTTTGTAAATCACTCCCTCATAACCGGAAACACCATCATTACCCGCTCCTGACAGCACCTTGCCCAAAGGCTTATTATTCTTAATGCAGGTTCTTCCTCCATGGTTTTCAAATCCAACAACAGGCATATCAAAAAGCTCGCTTTTCAGCACAATATTATTGATCAGACGTCCCTCTCCCTGTTCCGTATACATATCCACAAGATCCAGTCCGGGAATCATCCCCTGATCTGTCTTATAATATTTTCCCAGCAGCTGATATCCTCCACAGATAGCAATCACAACGCCATCCGACTCTACATATCTCTTAAAATCTCCCTGAATTGCTTTCAGCTTTTCACAGACAAGCATCTGCTCTCTGTCTGAGCCCCCGCCCAGAAGAACAATATCAAGTTCGGAAAAATCTATTCTGTCATTTGCTTCGAATGAAATTGTCTCTGCCTCAATTCCTCTCCACTGGCATCTTTTCATCAGGCATTGAATATTGCCTCTGTCACCATAGAGGTTCAGCAGATCCGGATATAAATGTCCTATAGTAAGTTTCATTTCTGCTCACCCTCCAACTTTTTCAAGATATTTCTGGTACCAAACAACGCCGTATAGTTTACAAGGACATACAGATTTCCTGTTCCATCCTTGATTCTGTCTCTGACAGCTTTTTCCACATCCGGTTCAAGTACTGACGGAATATCCACATACTTCAGCCGCAAACGCATATCCTGACAGCGAATACCGCTTACAGTGATGCTTCGGATACTTTCTTCACCAAATCTGTCAAAATCCACATCCCAAAGCCATGAAATATCAATTCCATCCTGGGCATTATCATTAATGGCAATGATCACATCCTTAGGTGCAGTATCCTGCATAACTGCTGATATATTCTGATTAAAACCTGCCGGATTCTTTGCTAAATTCAATGTGATCCCTGTTCCCTGAATACGAAACTGCTCCATACGTCCATTTTCCGGATTGAATTTCTTCAGCATATCTGTAAAATGCTCTCCTGTCATTCCTGCAGTCCGCACTCCCGCATAGGCAGCAAGGATATTATATACATTATAGAATCCCTTATAATTCGCTGAGATAAGTCTGTTTTCTACACGAAAAGAAAGTCTGTCTCCCACCAGTACATCTTCTGCATCAAAATCCAGACCGGGACGCTTAAATCCGCACTGAGGACAGCAATAATCTCCCAACTGACTGTAATGATAAAAGCTGTACTGAAGTTTTTCTCCACATCGTTTGCAGAAACGGCCTTCACGGATTTCATTTGTATCATTTTTCATCACTGGCTGGCTGATTCCGTAAAAAATACAAGAATTGCCACTGTCCATGGCAAGATATGCAGAAAGTGCATCATCTCCGTTTACGATCACTTTCATTTCCGGCACAGACCGTATCATAGTTTCCAGAATATTCATGGTAATATCAATTTCCCCATACCGGTCCAGCTGATCACGAAACAGATTAGTCAGGACCATATAGTCCGGACGGATCTGCGGAAAAATGTATTTGGTAGATGCTTCGTCAGCTTCAATACAGGCATAGTCTGCATCCATATGTCCGTTTAACTTTGCTCCCAGCACAAAAGCTGCAACAACACCATTCAGCATATTGGAACCTGTATGGTTACATATCACTTTCTGTCCTTCTGCTTCCAGAGCTGCACACAGCATATTATTCGTAGTTGTCTTTCCATTTGTACCACAGACTGCAAAGATATCCTTCCTCACCTCTGCTGCCAGTTCTTTCAAAATGGGAGGATAAATTTTAAGAGCGATCTTTCCTGCCCATGTTACACCTTGCCTGCCCATTTTTTTACAGATAAATCCTGCGGTTTTTGCCGCCCAGACCGCTGCAATTCTTCTTATTTTCATGTATTTTGTCCTTTATCTAAATTCTTTATCCAGTTCTCTGCAATTAATGATAGTATTTCCTGTCTGATGAAAAATACTACCGTAATGATTGTACGATAATTTCTTTTATTTATCAACAGAAACTTCTTTTCCCTGTCTGTCCTGCCAGTGATCCGTGTCCTCGCACAACACAAAAAGGGATATCCGCATTTTACGGATATCCCCAATATTCATTATGGATTATACTAACTCGATCAGTACTTCCATAGCAGCATCGCCCTTACGCGGTCCGATCTTAACGATTCTTGTATATCCACCGTTACGTCCCACATATTTCGGAGCGATCTCATCAAACATTTTCTTAACCATGTCGATGTCTTTTGTGTTTTTCTTCTTACCAGCAGCTTTAGCCGGTACTTCTTTTACAGGATAGAAAACTTTTGCCATCTGACGACGAGCGTGAAGTCTGGAAGGAGCATCTTTTGTAATCTCTTTCTGAACTTCATCGTATACTGTTTTCTTCTTTCCGTCTACGACTTCTTTTACTCTTTTGCCTTCAGCATCTTTACGAGCAACCTTAGCAGTTACAGTAACTGTCTCAAAGTTGTCTTTCTCGCGAACTGCCATAGCAATAAGTCCTTCAGCGATCTTACGGATCTCTTTTGCTTTTGCTTCAGTAGTACGGATCTGTCCGTGATACAGAAGGTTTGTTACCTGGTTTCTTAACAGAGCTTTTCTCTGATCAGATGTTCTGCTTAATTTTCTATATTTTGCCATGATATTTTCCTCCATCTGCGGGACATCAGAACACGCTTGTTCGGTCTTACTGCCCTGATGCTTTGGCACCCCGCTGTAATATTATAAACTAGAAGTATTTTACTCCTCTGTAGGCTGAAGCTGCAGACCCAGTTCTTTCAGTTTTGCAAGAACTTCTTCTAAAGACTTACGTCCAAGGTTACGAACCTTCATCATATCTTCAGAAGTTCTGTTGCACAGCTCCTCTACTGTATTGATTCCTGCTCTCTTCAGGCAGTTATAGGAACGAACAGACAGCTCAAGCTCGTCAATGCTCATTTCCAGAACTTTTTCCTTCTCATTGTCTTCTTTTTCGATCATGACCTCAGCGGTCTTAGCGTTTTCAGAAAGATCAATGAACAGGCTTAAATGCTCACTTAATACTTTTGCAGCAAGGCTGACTGCCTCATCCGGGTCCAGAGTACCGTTTGTGAATACATCAAGTGTCAGCTTATCATAGTCTGTCACCTGACCTACACGGGTGTTTTCTACAACCATATTCACTCTGTCAACCGGTGTATAGATGGCATCTACAGCAAGAACACCGATAGGCATGTCATCTGTTTTCCCTTTATCAGCACTTACATATCCACGTCCTCTGGTAATGGTAAGTTCCATAGCAAGTCTGCAGTCCTTACCGCCATTCAGAGTTGCGATAACCTGATCCGGGTTCATGATCTCAATATCCTGATCTGTCTGGATATCAGCAGCTGTCACAACACCTTTTCCCTCACACTCAATGTATGCGGTCTTTGGTTCATTGTCAGAGCTTGTATTTTTGATCGCAAGGCTTTTCAGATTCATGATGATCTCTGAAACGTCCTCTTTTACACCTGGGATAGAACTGAATTCATGCAGTACGCCATCGATCTTCACCTGGCTTACAGCTGCTCCCGGGAGGGAAGACAGCATAATTCTTCTGAGAGAATTGCCAAGGGTAGTACCATAACCTCTTTCCAGCGGTTCCACTACGAATCTGCCAAATTTCTTATCTTCGGATATTTCGGTAATTTCGATTTTTGGTTTATTAAAATCAAACACTATAAGGCTCCCTCCTTCTGGAAAGCTGCGTCATACT
>JAPFCU010000073.1 GCA_026169535.1 Blautia sp. | reverse complement strand
TTTAATGGAAAAAGGGAAAAACATGTGATACAATAGAGCCACTTGATAACAGCAACGAGGTTACAGAGATGAATTACAGCCATACGGTAAAAGCCAGATTTCTGGACAGGCCCAATCGTTTTGTTGCTCATGTGGAGCTGGGCGGGCAGACAGAAACTGTGCATGTAAAAAATACAGGAAGATGCAGGGAACTTCTGGTTCCCGGATATGAGGTGATTCTTGAGGAAGGGCAGAACCCGGCGCGAAAAACCAGATATGATCTGATAAGCGTGTGTAAAGAGGGCCGGTGGATCAACATGGATTCCCAGGCGCCCAATAAGGCGGCAGAGGAATGGATTTTAAAGGGAGGTTTTTTTCCGGAGGATATTTCTGTGTACAGAGAAAGGAAATACGGAAACTCCAGATTTGACCTTTATATCGAGTCGCCTGTTCGAAAGGCATTTATGGAAGTTAAGGGGGTAACGTTAGAAGAGGATAATATTGTACGTTTTCCGGATGCGCCGACAGAAAGAGGGGTAAAGCATGTGCGGGAGCTGATCCAATGCATGAAAGACGGATATGAAGCGTACCTTCTTCTGGTGATACAAATGAAAGATGTGAGATATTTTCAGCCAAACTGGAAAACTCATCCGGAATTTGGAATGGTTCTGAGGGAAGCGGCTGAAGCAGGAGTAAAGCTTCTGGCTTATGACTGTCTGGTAGGAGAAAATTTTATGGAAATATGCGATCCGGTTTCCATAGATCTGGAGGTGCCTTATGGAGAATAAATTTCCTGTATGTCAGGAGAATCTGGAAGCATTAAGGCAAATAGTTTTTCCTCTTATTAAATGGTACCGGGAAAATAAAAGGATCCTTCCGTGGAGGGATCAGAATAATGCCTATTATACCTGGGTGTCGGAGATTATGCTGCAGCAGACCAGAGTGGAGGCAGTTAAGCCGTATTTTATAAGATTTATTACGGAACTTCCAGATCCGGCAGCCCTGGCTTCCTGCCCGGAAAAGAAGCTCATGAAGCTGTGGGAAGGTCTGGGATATTATAATCGTGTGAGGAATATGCAGGAAGCAGCCTGTACAGTGGTGGAGGAATATGGAGGAAAACTTCCTGAATCCTATGAAAAGCTTGTATCGTTAAAGGGAATAGGAAGTTATACGGCAGGAGCCATTGCTTCTATTGCATATGGCATTCCCGTACCAGCTGTAGATGGAAATGTTCTGAGAGTTGTGTCAAGGATTACTGAGAGCAGAGAAGATATTATGAAGCAGTCAGTCCGCAAAAAAATGGAGCAGACTCTTAAAGAAATCATGCCCTCAGACTGTCCGGGAGATTTTAACCAGGCGTTGATGGAGCTTGGGGCAGTGATCTGTGTGCCAAACGGTCAGCCCAAATGTCAGGATTGTCCGGTTCAGAAGCTGTGCAGGGCGCATCTGCATGATATAACTGAGGAAATTCCTGTAAAGGCACCAAAAAAAGCTCGCAGGACAGAAAGCAGAACTGTGTTTGTGATCCAGGATGGAGAAAGGACAGCTATACAGAAAAGACCGGACAAGGGACTTCTTGCAGGCCTTTATGAGCTTCCTAATGTGAAAGGGACACTGTCGGCGGAGGAGGCAGTAAAAGCTGTGGAAAAAATGAAGCTGGAGCCTTTGTATATTAAAGAACTGGAACCGGCAAAACATATTTTTTCTCATATTGAATGGAGAATGACAGGATATCTGATAAGGGTATCTTCCCTGGAGCAAAAGAAAAATAAAAAACTTATTTTTGTAGATAAAAAGCAGTCCGACAGGCAGTATGCGATTCCGTCTGCATTCGGAGCTTATGTAAAGTACATGAAGGAGGAAATTAAATGAAACTGTTAAGTATTGCTATTCCCTGCTATAATTCAGAAGCTTATATGGAAAAGTGCATTGATTCTCTGCTGGTAGGAGGGGAGGATGTAGAAATCCTTATTGTAAATGACGGATCATCGGACAGAACAGCAGAAATTGCCGATTCCTACGAGAGAAAATATCCTACGATCGTAAAAGCAATCCATCAGGAAAATGGTGGTCACGGCGAGGCGGTAAACGCAGGCATCCGTAATGCCACAGGACTTTATTTTAAGGTGGTAGACAGCGACGACTGGGTAAATGCAGAGGCTTACGCTCAGATTCTGAAGACTCTCAGTGACCTGATCCGTGGACCGGAAACAGTAGACCTTCTGATCAGTAATTTTGTATATGAGAAACAGGGTGCCAAGAGAAAGCGAGTGATGCAGTACAGACATTGTCTTCCGGTCAATGAGATCTTTGGATGGGAAAAGGTACATATGTATAAAGGGAAATATCTTCTTATGCATTCTATGATCTATCGTACAAAGCTTCTCCATGAATGTGGTATCGAGCTTCCGAAGCATACATTTTATGTGGATAATATCTTTGCGTTTGAGCCCCTCCCTTATGTGAAAAAAATGTATTATCTGGATGTGAACTTTTACAGATATTTTATCGGGCGTGATGATCAGTCTGTCAATGAAAAGGTAATGATCAAAAGAATCGACCAGCAGCTTCGTGTAAATAAGATCATGGTAGATGTATTCCACAGAATTAAATTTAACAATCGCCGTCACCTGCGGAAATACATGCTCAGCTATCTGGAGATCATTACAACGATTTCTTCTGTAATGCTGATTCGTGCAGAAACTCAGGAGGCTCTTGACAAAAAGAAAGAGCTTATGGAATACATTCGGGAAGAAGACCGCCGTATTTATCACAGACTGCGCTGGGGAATTATGGGGTGTGCATCCAATCTTCCTGGCAAGGGCGGACGTAAGACTTTTATTGCAGCCTATAAGCTATGCCAGAAATTCTATGGATTTAACTGATATTTGAAGAAAAACTGCAGGAACATCAGGGAATGATGACCTGCAGTTTTTTATCTGTCAGTTGAACGGAAAAACCTGTTCCAAGTCCGGCAGACTCTCCGTCTTTATGTATGGCAAGGGATTTTGAACTTTTGACTGTGATTCTCTGACAACGCAGCAGATGGACTCCACGGAAACAGGTATGTCTGCCGAAAATAGAAAGGAAAAGGCAGAAAATCAGCCGAAGCCTGCCCATGCCTTCAACCACAAGAACATCAAGAAGACCGTCTGAAGGATCGGCACAGGGACAGAAGCAAAAACCGCCGCCTTCATATTTCTGGTTCATAACTGCAGTGAGGAAAACTTTGTCATAAGTGTGCTTCATATCGGCATCAGTGTCTATGGAAATGGATATGGGAGGCAGAAACAGCAGCTGCTTGAGTCCAATAAAGAGATAGGCAAGCTTTCCAAGTCCCAGATGGTTCAGGAGCTTTTTGAGAGGAGAAACACTGATCTCATGGCAGACTGCCGCATCAAAACCAATACCACAGCTAACAGCAAAACGGCTGGAAAATCCATTGCAGGTGATTTCTGAGACATCCATAGGCAGGGTCTTTTCTGAATAAAGTATGGCTTCCAGGGCATCTTCTGGTTTGCCTGGAAGTTTCATACTGCGGCAGAAATCATTGCCGGATCCGGTGGGAATATAGCCGAAACGGAGAAAAGAAAAATTCTTAAGACCGGTAAGAATTTCCTGAATAGTTCCGTCACCGCCTACTGCAATCAGAGTGATCGGATGATCCTGAGCTGCAGAGGAACTTATTTTTTCGGACAGTTCTGTGGCATGGCCGGCACATTCGGTCAGATATGCCTTATATGGGATATTTCTATGATCCAGACTGTGGCTCAGGGATTTCCATATATCGGCTCCTTTTCCGGAGCGGGAATTAGGATTTACAATAAAATAATACATATCACCCTCCTGTAGATTTCAGTCTATCATACCATTTTAGACAGGATTTTACAATCATTTAACCGGCAGACTACAGGAAATTTAACGAAAGATATTTATACTGTAAAAAGAAAAATGTGAGAAAACCGGAGGTAAGCAGATGATCTATCTGGTAGAAGATGATGAAAGCATCAGAGAGCTTGTTGTATATACATTAAAAAGTCAGGATATGGATGCAAAGGGGTTTGAAAGACCCTCTCTTTTTTGGAAAGAACTGGAAAAAGAACTGCCTTCTCTGATCCTTCTGGACATTATGCTGCCGGAAGAAGACGGGATCAGTATACTGAAAAAATTAAGGGCAAGACCGGATACCAGAAAACTTCCGGTGATCATGCTTACGGCAAAGGGCAGTGAATATGATACTGTTCTGGGACTGGACAGCGGTGCAGATGATTACATTCCCAAGCCCTTCCGCATGATGGAACTTATTTCAAGGGTTCGGGCAAGACTTCGCCGGGCAGAAGATAAAGGTGCAGAAGAATACAGGATCGGAAGTCTGTATGTATGTCCTTCTAAACATATGGTAACAGTAAATAAAGAATCGGTCAGTCTTACACTGAAGGAATATGAGATGCTTTGTCTATTATTGAAAAACAGTGGTATGGTACTGTCCAGGACACAGCTTCTTAATCAGATATGGGGATATGAATTTGACGGAGAGAGCAGAACTGTAGACGTACATATCAGAACTTTGCGCCAGAAATTGGGAGAAGCAGGAGATTTGATCGAAACAGTCCGGGGAATCGGGTATAAGATGGGAAAATAATCTTCTTTATTGGAAGAAATATAAGAGAAAAACAGATGCCATGGGGTTTCCCATGGTATTTTTCTGCATGTCGTGTTACAATCCTTTTATGCGAAAAAATATTTGTCACGGATAAAGCAGCAGTAGTCTGTGAGAAATATCAGAATAACATATATGTGAGGTAATCATTTATGAAATCACTTGTAATTGCAGAAAAACCTTCGGTTGCCAGAGATATCGCCAGAGTCCTCCACTGCAGTCAGAAGGGAAATGGCTGTCTGGAAGGAAAGGAATATGTTGTAACCTGGGCGCTGGGACACCTTGTGACATTGGCTGATCCGGAGGAATATGATAAAAAATATATGAAATGGGAAATGAATACACTTCCTATGATGCCAGAGCACATGAAGCTGGTAGTGATCCGACAGACTGCGAAACAGTATAATGCGGTAAAGGCACAGCTTTTCCGAAAAGATGTAGGAGATATCATTATTGCTACAGATGCAGGAAGAGAAGGAGAGCTGGTTGCACGCTGGATCCTTGATAAATCTGGATGTAAGAAACCCATCCGTCGTCTGTGGATTTCATCTGTAACAGATAAAGCCATCAGAGACGGTTTTCAAAACCTGAAGGACGGAAGAGAATATAATGATCTTTACCGGGCAGCAGCGGCAAGGGCGGAGGCAGACTGGCTGGTGGGAATGAATGGCACAAGAGCAATGACCTGCAAATATAATGCACAGCTTTCCTGCGGCCGCGTACAGACGCCTACCCTGGCTATTATTGCTATGCGGGAGGAAGAAATCCGACATTTTCAGCCGAAGGAGTATTATGGGATCACAGTAAATGCAGGTGAGATCCTCTGGACCTGGAAAGACCAGAAAAGCGGAAGCCTTCGTACTTTTCATAAGGAAAAGGCAGAGGAGATCAGAGAAAAGATAAAAGATGGAGCGCTGACCATTATTTCGGTGACAAAAAAGCCAAAGAAAACCCAGGCGCCAGGACTTTATGACCTGACTACATTACAGAGAGAAGCAAATCAAAAATATGGATTTTCTGCCAAAGAAACGCTGAACATCATGCAGAGACTTTATGAAAACCATAAGGTTCTTACTTACCCAAGAACAGATTCCCGTTACATTGGAAAGGATGTGGTACCGACCATCAAGGAAAGGCTGAAAGCCTGCGGCACAGGACCCTATCGAAAGCTGGCAGGAGCTTTGCTGAATAAACCGATCCAGGTAAATGGAAGCTTTGTAGATGATAAGAAGGTCAGCGACCATCATGCCATTATCCCTACAGAGCAGTTCGTACAGCTTGACCATATGACAAATGAAGAGAGAAAGATTTATGATATGGTGGTGCGCCGCTTTTTAAGTGTCCTGTATCCGGCCTTTGAATATGAGCAGACTGCCATGGAGGCGGAAGCTTTTGGATATGTATTTGCAGCCAGCGGAAAAACAGTGAAAAATTTCGGATGGAAAGATGTTTATGAGGGTGATTACCGGGAGGAGGAAGACGAAAACGAACAGGAAATGAAAGATCAGAGTCTTCCGGTGTACAAAGAGGGAGAAAAGTTGAAGATCCTGGATATCCGTATGAAAGAGGGAAAAACAAAGCCGCCGGCGAGATTTACGGAAGCAACCCTTCTTGCTGCTATGGAAAATCCTGTAAAATATTTATCTACAGGAGATCGTCAGGCGGCAAAGACTTTGGGGGAAACAGGCGGACTTGGAACCGTTGCTACCAGAGCGGACATTATCGAAAAACTGTTTAACAGCTTTATGATGGAGAAAAAAGGAAATGAGATCCATCTTACTTCTAAAGCAAAGCAGCTTCTTGAACTGGTTCCGGAAGATCTTAAAAAACCGGAGCTTACTGCGGACTGGGAAAAGAAACTTTCGGATATTGCAAAAGGGAAGCTGCGTCAGGATACTTTCCTGAAAGAAATCAGAGATTATACCTGTGAGATTGTTGACGAGATCAAAACTGCAAGCGGAACATTCCGCCATGATAACATTACAAACAAAATATGTCCTGAATGCGGTAAACGACTTCTGGCAGTTAATGGAAAAAACAGTAAGATGCTGGTATGCCAGGATCGCGAATGCGGGTATCGGGAAACTATTTCCAGAACAACCAATGCACGCTGTCCGAAATGCCATAAGCGTATGGAAATGATCGTAAAAGGAAAGGAAGAAACTTTTATCTGTGCCTGTGGATATAAAGAAAAGCTGTCTTCTTTCCAGGCGAGAAGAAAAAAAGAAGGAGCAGGCGTAAATAAAAGAGATGTACAAAAATATCTGAAACAGCAGCAGAAAGAAGCAAAAGAGCCTGTAAATAATGCTTTTGCCCAGGCTCTTGCAGGGATTAAGCTGGACTGAACTTCAAAAAACAGAACCACATAGGAGGAACTATATGCCAGTTTTTGATTTTAACCAAACTCCGGAAAAAGGAACGACACCGGAATGCACATATACTACTTTTCAATCCAATGAAGACAAAGCTTCACCGGAAAAACCGATTCTGATCCTTGATAATCAGAAATGCCAGTGGGCACATCATTCCTGCGGGGTATTTACCAATCCTGTCCATCGAACTTCCTTTGAATTTAAAGAGGAAAAGACAGTATCCAGTGCAGATATCCGTAAGGTGGATTCACGATTTGTAAATCTGATCCGCTGGCTGGGAGAAAACCGGATCAATGTACGGCTTTCAGGAGAAAACAGAACAGAAGGGTACTGTGTTTACAGAATACGGGAGATTGCTTTTGGCGGCGGAAAGAAATTGTCTGCTGAGGACGGCTTTCTTCAATACATGATAGAACGGCTTCTGTCCAGCAGTGCACCGGCAGAACTTCCGGAAGATGAAGACGATATGGAGGATGGAGATGATCTGAAACTTACCAGTCTTCAGAGTATTACAGATTTTATGACTTGTGCGGGCCGTACGCTTCCGGATAATATCCGTCTCTGGGCAAGAAGAAATCTTGCTGTTGCACGTTCTTCAGAGGTTTCTCAGGAGGAACGGCGCCATGCACAGCGAGCTCTTTCTATTATGATGAATATCCGGTGGAAAAGCAACTATTTTGAAGCTATTGATCCGGATGAAGCAAGAAGGATCCTGGATGAAACTCTTTATGGAATGGAAAAAGTAAAGCAGAGGATTATTGAGACCATTATTCAGATTAACAGGACTCATACGCTTCCGGCTTATGGACTTCTTCTGGTGGGGCCGGCAGGGACGGGAAAATCTCAGATTGCCTATGCGGTGGCAAAAATACTGAAACTGCCCTGGACAACTCTGGATATGAGCTCTATTAATGACCCGGAGCAGCTGACCGGAAGCTCCCGTGTTTATGCAAATGCAAAACCAGGTATTATATTGGAAGCTTTTTCCATGGCAGGAGAGTCAAACCTTGTATTTATCATTAATGAACTGGATAAGGCTGCTTCGGGAAAGGGAAATGGAAACCCGGCAGATGTCCTTCTGACACTTCTGGATAATCTGGGCTTTACCGATAACTATATGGAATGTATGGTTCCCACATCCGGAGTTTATCCAATTGCTACTGCTAATGATAAATCTCAGATCAGTGCACCTCTGATGTCTCGTTTTGCTGTTATTGAGATTCCTGATTATACTTTTGAAGAAAAAAAGGTGATCTTTTCCAGATTTGCACTTCCGAAGGTGCTGAAAAGAATAGGCTTGGAAGATCATGAGTGTATTATAGGAGGAGATGCCCTGGACGCGGTGATACGGAAATATTCAGATACTTCTGGAATACGTGATCTGGAACAGGCAGCAGAGCATCTGGCTGCCAATGCCCTTTACCAGATTGAGGTGGATCATAGAAAGGAAGTAAGATTTACAAAAGAAGCAGTGAAAGAGCTTCTTGACTGATTGAATGATTTTAAGGAGAAACAAGGAACCGGCAGAAATTTTGCCGGTTCCTTTTAAAAAATATATTTAATGCTGCTGGTAGACACTCAGGAAATCCGCGATTTCTTCTGATGCCTTGGAAAGAACCTCAATACGAGGAAGATATACTACACGGAAATGATCGGGCTGTTTCCAGTTAAACCCGCCGCCGTGAATCAGAAGGATTTTTTTCTCACGGAGAAGATCCAGAGCAAATTGTTCATCGTTTGTAATATTGAACTTTTTCGTATCGATTTTAGGGAAGATATAAAAAGCAGCTTTTGGTTTTACTGCTGTGATTCCTGGTATGTCTGTAAGAGCCTTATAAATGAATTCTCTTTGTTCATAAATCCTTCCTCCTGGAATAATATAATCATTTACACTCTGGTGACCGCCAAGAGCTGTCTGGACAATGGACTGTGCAGGAACATTGGAGCAGAGGCGCATGTTCGAGAGCATGTTGATGCCTTCTATATAGTCTTTTACATGGTGCTTATTTCCGCTTAAGATCATCCAGCCAATACGGTATCCTGCGATCATGTGGGATTTGGACAGTCCGCTGAAGGTAACGCAGAAAAGATCTGGGGCAAGGGATGCAATGGAAATATGTTCCTCTCCATCCATGACCAGACGGTCGTAAATCTCATCAGAGAATATAATAAGCTGATGCCGTCTTGCAATATCTACAATTTTTTGAAGGACTTCTCGCGGATAAAGGGCTCCGGTAGGATTATTAGGGTTAATGATAACAATAGCTTTTGTTTTATCAGTAATCTTTTTTTCGATATCATCCATATCCGGGTACCACTCAGACTGCTCATCACAGATATAATGGACAGCCTTGCCGCCGGCAAGAGTGGCACAGGCGGTCCAAAGAGGGTAGTCAGGAGATGGAATCAGGATCTCATCTCCGTTATCAAGAAGTGCAGACAGAGAAAGATTAATCAGTTCGCTGACTCCATTACCGGTGTAGATATCTCCAATGGAAACGTTAGGGATATGTTTCAGCTGTGCATACTGCATGATCGCTTTTCTTGCGGAAAAAAGTCCCTTTGCATCAGAATAGCCTTCGCATTCTGTAAGCTGCTGGCGCATATCATAGATCACTTCATCGGGAGTTCGGAAGCCAAAGGGCGCAGGATTTCCAATGTTCAGTTTCAATACATGGGTACCTGCTTCTTCCATTCGGGAAGCTTCTTCTACAACAGGACCTCTGACATCGTATAAAACATTATCCAGTTTGGATGATTTCTTAAATTCACGCATTTTTGTTCCTCCCATAAGTTCGATTTCTGGATCTGATTTTTTTATAGGTCTGACTGCTGGTTCAGATCTGGTTATATCTGTATTTCCTATAAGCCATTCAGGATTTATGCAGAGAGTTTCAGCAAGAAAGTTCAAAATATCTGAACGGGGAAGCGTCTTGCCGCTGACATACTGGCTTACATGACTTTTTCCAAGCTTTATATGCCTGGACTCAGCTGTCCGTACGAGGTCGATCTGCTTCATATTCTGTTGTCTCATTGCAGATTGCAGCCTGTCGGCAAAAATTTCTTTTGAGTTCATAGATTCCTCCTGAAAATAGGATTTTTAATATGAAAGTTCAATTTATAAAAAGAGTATATCACGAAAAGTTCAAAAGTTCAATGAAATAATGAGGTTATATTACTGAAAAAAGAATTGCTTTACAGAACAAGCTCTTTCTTGTACTATAATCGTATAGATTTTGTAATGAAAGGAGATATTCGATATGATTAAAATGAATAAAAAAATATCCTTATGGATTATGACTGGTGTGCTTGCCCTGGGAGGAATTTCTGTAACAGGAAGTGCTGTACCTGTAAAGGCTGCAAAAGAGAAATCAGGAGAAAAGGAATCTGAAAAAAAGATACGTCCTTCTGATCTGGTGCTGGCTGCCCAGGAAAGTTATTCCTATGCAGACATGGGGCTTTCCTTTGAGCTTCCGCAGTTTCTTCTGGATAAAATGGATAAAAAAGAAATTGCCATGCTTCCGGGGGCGGAGGTTGCTCCAGATGGGAACAGCCTGAAATATGGATTTGTAAGCTGGAGAACTATGACTGAGGAGCAAAAAGAGGCAGAGATCAGTGCAGATACCGGTAAATATACAGAATGGGTGGAAAACCTGGGCGTAGTGGGATGTCTTGGAGTTTATCAGAAGGAGCTGGAAAAAGATCTGGATAAGATAACAGGCTGCACTGAACATGAAATGATCGGTACCAGCGAAGATGGAGCATACAGCTACTATCTGAGCACAAAGAAGGATGCAGATGCAGAACTGGTAAAAGCTATTGAAGAGATTACCTATGAAATCAAGCCTATGGTTTCTTATAATAGCGAAGGAATGAAAGCCGGTGATTCCATCGGAAGCTTTTCAACAGAAGATATTAATGGAAAAGAATACACAGAAAAACTTTTCCAGGAGGCAGACCTTACCATGGTCAATGTATTTGCCACCTGGTGCGGCCCCTGTGTAAATGAGATTCCATATCTTGCAGAGCTGGATAAAAAAATGGAAGAAAAAAATGTTCAGATTGTTGGTATCGTGATGGACGCAGGAAACGCAGATGAGAAGGATGATGAGGGAATCAAAAAGTCTCAGACTCTCCAAAAAAAGGCAAAAGCAGAATATCCATTCCTGCTGCCGGATTCCGGGTATATGAATGGACGGCTTTCTTCAATTCAGGCTTACCCGGAGACTTTCTTTGTGGACAAAAATGGAAATATTACAGGCGAAACCTACAGTGGGGCCCGCAGCCTGGAGGAATGGGAAGAAATCATTAATACAGAATTAGAAAATCTGGAAATCGCACAGGAGGAAGAATGAAGGAAAAAAACAAAAAAGACAGAGTCTTTCCAGAGCTTCCTGACAGGACTGCTATGAAGATCGGAATCGGTATCACTATCCTGGGGCTGATATGTATGGCTTTTGGAATCTGGCGTGGGGAAATGGCAGTTGTTTTTGAAAAAGCAGTAAATATTTGCATGGAGTGTATTGGAATTGGATAAGAAAAAACGTACAAATGAATGGGGACGTCACAGAGTTCAGATTCTCTGGGCGTTTCTTTCCAATAGTTATCTGGCAGGTTTTGCAAAAGGCAAGATCTATCAGGGAAAGCTGAAAAATCTTTGTGTTCCGGGTCTGAACTGCTATTCCTGCCCCGGGGCTCTGGGTTCCTGTCCGGTAGGAGCCATGCAGGCAGTAGTGGGAAGCTGGAATTTTAAACTGACATTTTATGTGGCGGGATTTCTGATGTTTATAGGAGCTCTGACAGGGCGATTTGTCTGTGGATGGCTTTGTCCTTTTGGTCTGATCCAGGATCTTTTGCACAAAATTCCGTTTCCAAAAAAAATAGGCATATTTCCGGGAGACAGGTTTTTGCGAAAACTGAAATATGTGATCTTTCTTGTTTTTGTCATCTTGATGCCCATGTTTATTGTTGATCTTCTGGGGCAGGGGGCACCCTATTTTTGTAAACTGATATGCCCTGCAGGTACATTGGAGGGAGGACTTCCTCTGGTACTTCTTAATAAGGGAATGCGGGGAGCAATCGGCTGGCTTTATGCATGGAAAAATGTACTTCTTGTGGTGATCCTGGTTCTTTCAGTGATCATTTACCGACCTTTCTGCAAGTACATCTGTCCTCTTGGAGCTGTTTATTCGTTGTTCCAGCCGATTTCTGTATTTCGGTACAGAGTGGATCAGGAGCTGTGTACCCATTGCGGAGCCTGTGCAAAAGCATGTAAGATGCAGGTGGATCCGGTAAAATCTCCAAATCATCCGGAATGTATCCGCTGCGGTCAGTGCAAAAAGGTCTGTCCAACAGGAGCATTGGATTATAATGTTGGAAAATTCAGAAAATACAAGAAAAAGACTTGACAAATAAAAAATACAGGCATATTATTTATACATAAGTGATATAATAATTGTATATTGATATGCCGCGGGGTGGAGCAGTTCGGAAGCTCGTCGGGCTCATAACCCGAAGGTCGCAGGTTCAAATCCTGTCCCCGCTACTTTTAAGAGTGCCTGATTTCAGGCACTTTTGTTTTTGGTTATAATCTGGTTTTACAAAATTCAAGATACCTGTGTTATAATTTATATCAGTGGGACTACCGCCTCCGGCGGATATAAATGCCATATGGAAGGATAAAACTGGTTGCAGGAATTCTTTCAGAACATTATAATAAAGAAAAGAAAAAGGGAGTGTGATTATGGGAAGACAAAACACAGGCAGATCAAAGAAAAAAAAGAAAAAGGGAGATTTTCTCCTGACACTGGCTCTGATCGTTGCCATTGCTGTATTTTGCTTTGCAGCATATAATCTGTTCCATATTTACTCAGAGTATAAAAAAGGTACAGACGAGTACAATGAAATCGAACAGATGGCAGTAACTGAGAGAGAACCGGAGCTGGTGGACATGGAACAGGCTGATTCAGGACCGGTTCCGCCGATTAATGTAGATTTTGATACATTAAGGAGTATCAATACAGATGTAATCGGCTGGATTTATGTGGAAGCATTGGATAATATCAATTATCCGGTAGTCCAGGCAGAAGATAATGAAACTTATCTTCATATGACTTATGAAAAGAATTACAATTTTGCAGGAACAATTTTTGTGGATTATGAAAACAGCAGCGATTTTAGTGACTGCAACACTCTGATATATGGTCATAATATGAAAAACGGATCTATGTTTGCAAGTCTGAAAAAGTTTACACAGGATGAAGAATTATATAAGAAGAGCAAATATTTCTGGATCCTTACACCGGACATGAATTACCGGTATGAGATTGTTTCAGCATACGTAACTGGTGTAAACAGTGATACATATACTCTGTTTAAGGGACCGGGAGATGAATTCCAACAGTATCTGAACAATATCAAAGGTTATTCTGAAATTCAGACGGAGGCTGGTGAAATGACTATTAAGGATAAGATTGTGACTCTTTCCACCTGTACAGGAAATGATGCAACCAGATTTGTGGTACAGGGAAAACAGGTAGATGCCGTACCGGTAAAATAATCGTAAGAGATAAGGAGGAAGGCACATGGAGGATAAGATCATCAAATTGCAGGAGATTATTGATAAATATGATAATATCGTGTTTTTTGGCGGTGCAGGTGTGTCCACAGAAAGTGGGATACCGGATTTTCGGTCTCAGGATGGGCTTTATCATCAGAAATATGACTATCCTCCGGAAACTATCCTGAGTCATACATTTTTTATGAGACGTCCTGAAGAGTTCTATAAATTTTACAGGGATAAAATGCTTTGCGATACAGCAAAACCCAACGCTGCACACCTGAAACTGGCAGAATTGGAGAAATGCGGAAAACTGAAAGCAGTGATCACCCAGAATATTGATAATCTTCATCAGATGGCAGGGAGTCAAAGGGTATTGGAGCTTCATGGAAGCGTATATCGTAATTATTGTATGAAATGTGGGAAATTCTATGATTTTTCTTACATAAAAAACAGTATCGGCGTACCGCGCTGTGAATGCAGCGGTATAGTGAAGCCGGATGTGGTTTTATATGAGGAAGGTCTGAATAATCAGACACTGACGGATTCTGTCCGTGCTATTTCACAGGCACAGGTACTGATCATTGGAGGGACATCCCTTGCGGTTTATCCGGCTGCCAGTCTGATCGATTATTTTCAGGGTGACTGTCTGATAGTGATCAATAAGGCGCCTACCCCGAGAGACCGCAATGCGGATCTTCTGATCAAAGATCCCATCGGGCAGGTTTTTTCGCAGATCAGGATTAAAGGAGAATAGAAAGATGGATTACATCTATGAAGTTGGAGATATTGTTACGCTAAAAAAGGGGCATCCATGCGGAAGCAGGGAATGGGAGATTCTTCGTGTAGGGGCCGATTTTCGGTTAAAATGCATGGGATGCGGGCATCAGATCATGGTGCCTCGGAAAATGGTGGAAAAAAACACACGGGGACTGAGGAAAAAAGAACAACAGAACTAAGGAAGCCTCTGTGGTGAAAGGAGAAAGTGTATATGCTGGAAAGAATAAACAAAATATTAAAGGGCCAGATCGTAACTTCAGTGCTTTATACCGTACTTGGTCTGTGCTTTGTCCTGATGCCTGTGGATACAGTGAATATCCTCTGTAAATTTATATTTGGCATATTGCTGATCCTTGCAGGCGTTTATCATATTTTGATCTATGTACTGGAAAAGATGAACGCGACTCTTCTGGATCTGCTGTCCGGTGGCATGATCCTTGTGATTGGGATCTTTCTGTTTTTTAATCCGCAGATTGTAGTAAAACTTCTTCCGGTCCTTCTGGGAACCTTTGTGCTGGTGGATTCCATATGGGTTCTGAAAGGGAGTCTGAAGCTGAAAAAAATCGGAAGAGGCGAATGGAAGATACTTTTGGTCGGCAGTCTGGTCTTTATCGGACTGGGCATTGCCATGATCGTGGATCCTTTTGATATGGTGAAATATACCATGATATTTGCGGGCTGTGTAATGCTTGCAAACGGTGTGACAGACCTTGTTTTCCTGGTGCTTATGCGCCGGGGAGTCAAAAAAGCAGAAACCGCATTGGAAGAGGCAGTGGAAGCTGATTTTTCTCAGGTACAGGATCATACTGTGCCTGAACAGCAGGATCCGGAATATGCTCCGTGGAGTTCCAGATCAGAAGTTAATGAGAATACCGGGGAGGATATCAAAACTGAATAATAAAATTCTGGTGGGTGAAGATGACAGAGCCATTTTGGGATATTAAACTCTTCTACTAAAAAAATATCAGATATTTACATTTTTATATAATAACATGAAAAACAAACATATTTCTTGATTTTTTATCATGGCGGATCTTCCTCTCTGATTCTATAATAAAGACAAGTTAAAGAGAACGTGCAACATCAATTTATTTAGCTGTAATTTATAGAAAAGGAGAGGATTTTACTATGAAAATGAAAAAGCTTACAGCAATGAGCATGGCTGCATTAATGGCAGCATCTATGATCCCGGCAGTTCCGGTTATGGCAGAGGGAGAAGGGAAAGTTTATTATCTGAACTTCAAACCAGAAGCAGATGAAGCATGGCAGAATCTTGCAAAAACATATACAGAAGAAACAGGAACAGAGGTAACCGTTGTTACCGCAGCTTCCGGTCAGTATGAGACAACACTTCAGTCTGAAATGGCTAAGAGCGATGCTCCGACACTTTTCCAGGTGAATGGTTCGGTAGGTCTGAAAAACTGGAAGGATTACTGCTATGATCTGAAGGATTCTGAGATCTTTTCACAGCTTACCTCAGATACTTATACATTGAAGGATGGAGATGCTGTTCCTGGAATCGCATATGTAATTGAGTCCTACGGTCTGATCACAAACAAGACTCTTCTTGAAAAAGCAGGCTATACACTGGATGATATCAAGAGCTACGATCAGTTAAAGGCTGTTGCAGATGATATCCAGAGCAAGAAGGATGAACTGGGAATCAAGGGCGCATTTACCTCCGCAGGTATGGATGCTTCCTCCGACTGGAGATTCAAAACACATCTTGCAAACCTTCCGATCTACTATGAGTATAAAGAAGATGGAATCGATGATACTGCAGAGATCAAGGGAACTTACCTTGACAACTATAAGAATCTGTTTGATCTGTACATTACAGATTCCACCTGTGATCCGGCAGAGCTTTCCGCTAAGACTGCTGACGACTCCAGAAATGAATTTGTAAACAGCGAAGCAGTATTTTATCAGAACGGTTCCTGGGAATATGCAGAGCTTGCCAAAACATTCGGCGATGACGAGTTGGCAATGATCCCGATCTACTTTGGTGTAGATGATGAAAACCAGGGTCTTGCAACAGGTACAGAGAACTACTGGTGTGTAAACAAAAACGCATCAGAAGAAGACATTCAGGCAACACTGGATTTCATGAACTGGTGTGTAACTTCTGAGGCAGGAACAAAATCCATGGCTGAAGATATGGGCTTTACCATTCCTTTCAAAACAGCAGTTGCTCCTACCAACGTATTTGTAAAACAGGATGCAGAGTACACAGAAGCAGGTCTGACTCCTGTATCATGGAACTTTACAACTATGCCGTCTGAAGAGTGGAAAAACGGCGTTGGAACAGCTCTTACCGCTTATGCAGCAGAGACAGGTTCCTGGGATGACGTTGTAAGCGCATTCGTAGACAACTGGGCAATGGAAAAAGCTCTTACAGAGTAAGAACAAAGTTCCTGAAGTAAAAAAGTGACTGGAAAGGGGGCGGTGCAATCAGCTCCCGGTGGACGATCCCCCGGATGATTTGCATCAGCCCCCATACTTTTTGAAGCAGGGGAAAGAGGAGTAAAAACATGGTAGGAAAAACAATCAAAAAATGGTGGCCGGTATTTGTACTGCCGACACTGGCTGCTTTTATCATCGGTTTTCTCTGGCCGTTTATCTGGGGCATTTATCTGTCCTTCTGTAAATTTACAACTGTACAGGATGTAACTTTTGTAGGATTTTCAAATTACGCCAAGCTGATGCTGGACAAATCCTTCAGCTACTCTTTCTGGCTGACCGTGGTATTTGCGTTTGTATCCAGTATTCTGATCAACGTGCTGGCATTTACCATCGCACTGGCACTGACAAAAGGCTTCCGTGGAACCAATGTGTTCCGTACTGTATTTTTTATGCCGAACCTGATCGGTGGTATTGTTCTTGGTTATATCTGGCAGACTCTTCTGAATGGACTTCTTTCCAAATGGGGACAGCCGCTCCTTGCGCTTTCTGCCAAAAACGGTTTTATCGGAATGCTGATCCTTCTGATGTGGCAGCAGATCGGTTATATGATGATTATCTATGTGGCAGGTCTGAACAATGTATCGCCGGATCTGATCGAGGCGGCGCAGATCGATGGAGCAACCTCCAGACAGATCCTGTTTAAGATCAAGATACCGATGATCATGCCGTCTGTAACGATTTGTACGTTCCTGACCCTGACAAACGGATTTAAGATGTTCGACCAGAACCTGTCTCTTACCGGCGGCGCTCCGGGCAAACAGTCACAGCTTCTTGCTCTGAACATTTATGATACGTTTTATGCCAGAAGCGGACCGATGTGGAAGGGCATCGGACAGGCAAAGGCCGTTGTATTCTTTATCCTTGTAGTTGCGATCGCCCTGATCCAGCTTAAGGCAACATCATCCAAGGAGGTGCAGCAGTAATGGAAAACAAGAAAAAAAATCCGCTGGCGACCATTATACTGTCAGTTATTTCAATTCTTTGGATGTATCCGATTGCACTGATTCTTTTTAACTCTCTGAAAAAGGAATCTGCAATTACTACTTCAGGGGTGTTCAGTCTTCCTACAGGAGAAACCTGGAATGGGTTAAAGAATTTTGTAGCCAGTGTGACACAGATGGATTTCCTGAAATCCTTCTGGTTCAGCCTTGTAATTTCTGTGATGTCAGTGGTACTGATCCTTCTGTGCTGCTCCATGTGTGCATGGTATATTGTGCGCGTAAACGGTAAGCTGTCAAAAGCATTTTATTATCTCTGTGTATTCAGTATGGTAGTACCTTTTCAGATGGTTATGTTTACTCTGGCAAAAACAGCAGATACATTGAAACTGAATAATCCTTATAATATCTGCATTATCTATCTTGGTTTTGGCGCCGGACTTGCAGTATTTATGTTTACAGGTTTTGTGAAAGGAATCCCTCTGGAGATCGAGGAGGCAGCTCTGATTGACGGATGCAGTCCTCTGCAGGTATATTTCCAGATTTTGATTCCGATTCTGAAACCGACAATCATCTCTACGGCGATCCTGGAACTGATGTGGGTATGGAACGATTACCTCCTTCCAACGCTTGTACTGGATATCAAGAAATATCGTACCATTCCCATGGCAGTCCAGTATTTCCGAGGAAGTTTCGGGCATGTGCAGATGGGGCCTATGATGGCAAGTATCATGATCGATATTATTCCGATTATTATTGTTTATCTGGTATGTCAGAAGCATATTATTGAGGGCGTGGTAGCCGGAGCCGTAAAAGGCTGATGAAATAAAAAGATCAGAATCCCTGAAGAGCAGAATGCTTTTCGGGGATTTTGTAGTTGGTCAAACGGTATATGAATTAGATGGAAGTTTGTATGGTGTGTCCTTGTGAGCAAAAGAGGGAAATGGTAAAATAAAAACAGTAGGATTAAAAACTATATTTGCATGGGGAAGGAAATGGTGAAATAAATGATTCGATTACTGATCGTAGATGATGAGAGACTGGAAAGAGAAGGAGTAAAATATCTTCTCGCTCAGGAAAATAAAGAATGGAGAATTTATGAAACTGCGAATGGCAAGGATGCACTTCGGATTTTAAGAGAAGAAAAAATAGATCTTCTTCTTACAGATATTAAAATGCCCCATATGGACGGACTGGAACTTACATCAAAAGCAAAAGAACTGTATCCGGAACTCCCGGTAGTGATATTCAGCGGATACAGTGATTTTGCCTTTGCCCAGGAAGCCATGCGGTACGGAGTTACAGAATATGTACTGAAGCCGGTGGATCCGGAAGAGTTTCATAAGATCATTCAGAAAACAGAAAGTATGATTTCTGACAGGAAAGAAAAACAGAAACAGGAACAGCAGGAACAGGATTTTCTCCAGCAGTATTTCCTTGAAAATTATCTTTATTCCGGAAATAAGGATATTCTGGAAAAAGCAAAAAGTATGATCGATATGAAACCCTGGAAGGAATGGCGGTGCGCTGTCATGATTGAGTCAGACGCTTCTTTTTTTGACAGGGTGGAGGATGACTTTCTGGAACTGCTGCAAAAAGAGGTGCGGAGAATTTTCTTTTATATGAATCTGAATTCCCGGCAGTCTATTTTGCTGTTTAAAGATGTGTACTGTGATTATCAGCTTGTGGCGAACCATATTTATACATTTTTGAAGAGAAATTATCAGGAACGGTTTTATCTTGCAGTGAGCAGACAGTTTGAAGGTTATGAAGAGCTTCCGGAGATTATGGAGCAGCTGGAACAGCAGATGGAGGAGAAATTCTATCATCCGGAAAAGCATATCTATTCCAATGAGGAAGAAAATCTGAAACTGGCGGTGGGAGGGGTGCAGGATTCTCATCTGATGCAGATGATCTCTGAGGATATCAGCAGAAAAGACATTGAGCTTCTTCGGAAACATTTTGATATGCTGAAGGTAAAATATTACGACAATATCAAATATTCTGCAATGTACATTAAATTTGTTTTTTCCAATGTGATACAGGAACTCTTTCAGGAGGATCGGTTTTCCGGAGAAAGACGGCTGGAAAAGGAAATCGACCGTCTTTACAATTGCAGAAATATCATGGAAATCCTTCAGGTCACTGAGGAAAATATCTGTGAGTATGAAAAATTTCTGGAAAGATCCATGAGTGAATCGAGAAATGAAGTGGCTGTGGTGAAAAATTATATTTATCAGCATTATGACGAGGATCTGAATCTGGAAACGCTGGCGGAAAAAGTATATCTTTCCTCCGGCTATCTCAGCTTTATTTTTAAAAAAGAAACCGGAATGAATCTGAACCGTTATATTCGGGTATTTCGTATGGAAAAAGCAGGAGAGCTTCTGAAAAACACCAATATGAAGGTGGCGCAGGTCAGTGAGAATGTAGGTTTTTCCAATGTCTCTTATTTCTGCAGAAGCTTCCGTGAATTTTATGGAAAAAGTCCGGAATCCTATCGGAAAGGAAACGTAGAGAATGAGGATGCTGTATCAGAAGATTAAAAATATGAAATATCGTAATAAGCTCAGGGCACTTCTGGTGATAGCCAGTCTTGTGCCGGTGCTTCTGATCGCTCTTTACAGTCATATGCGTATGAGCAGTTTTGTGCGTCAGAGAGAAATGGAAGATATGGGATCTCTTTTGGAGCAGACCAGGGAAAATATTGACAGTCAGATTGCAGTATATACCAGTCTCATGAACTATCTTACATATTCTCCGGATATCGAAGAAATCATCCGGGAAAAAAATATGGACAATTATTCTGCTTATGAAAAATATATGAAAGTGGCAGATCCTCTTCTGACGGTACCGAAATCTTATCATGATGCAATTCGTCAGATCCAGCTTTTTGCAGACAGTATTAAGGTAGAGCATGAATATACTCTTGTACCTTTAGAAAGAACAGAAGAGAAATGGTGGAATGCAGAGCTCAAGGATGACGTAAGAATCCAATGGATGGTGGATCGGGACAGAAAAGAAGTGGTAGCGGTTAGAAAAATTTACGATAACAGGGTCTTAGCGGCCGTGTTGTGTCTTACGCTGGACTATGACAAGATTTTTCAGCCGTTTTCCGGTATGGTGGAAGATGAGACAGGAGCAGCAGTTACAGACAGTAAAGACCGGGTCGTATACGCAAATATTGCATACATGAAAGATTTTCGGGGAAAGGGATTATCGGATGGTTCTTTGCATGAAATGGAAAGTGACGGTGTTCTGAAAGAAATCAGGGAAGAGTATTTTTCTGCAAAGAGCACAAGTGTAGAAAACGGCTGGAATTTTTATCTGTTTCGGTCGAAGGATGCAATTGCCGGAGAAGTAAAACAGCTTTTTCTGGAGGAAATCCCGCTGATCTTTCTTTGCACTCTGATTGTATTTGCGCTGGGAACCGTTTTTTCCAGACTTTTTACCAGAAAAATCGAAGAGCTTACCAGAAATATGGATCAGGTAAATCATGGAAGCCGTGAAGTAACCGTGTTTAGTGACAGCGAGGATGAAGTGGGAATTCTTGTGCGAAGCTTCCGGCGTATGATGGATGAGATCAACCGTCTGATCGATGAGGTCTATGTGAATAAGATCGCTCTGAAAGAATTCGAATTGAAGGCTCTTCAGGCGCAGATCAATCCGCATTTCCTTTATAATACGCTTTCGGTTATCAACTGGATGGCAATCCGCAGCAACCAGAAAGAAATCAGCAAGGTTACTTTGGCTTTGTCCACTTTTTACCGTACTGCATTAAGCAAGGGGGAAGATATGGTTACTGTAGAAAGCTGTATTCGGAATGTGGAAGCGTATCTGGAAATACAGCTGGTAATGCATGACAATGATTTTAAAGTACAATGGGAGACAGATACTTCTGTAAAGAATGAAATGGTGCCGAAGCTTCTTCTTCAGCCTGTGGTGGAAAATGCGCTGGAACATGGTCTGGATGTGAAGGAAGAAGGGGAAAAAATCATGAAGATTTCGATTCTGGATAAGGGCGAGGAATTTCTGATGGCAGTAACGGACAATGGTCCGGGAATGAATCCGGAAAAAGCCCGGAATCTTGTGACTTATCAGGCAAAAGGATATGGGCTGAAAAATGTCAATGACCGGATTAAACTTCTTTATGGAGAAGAATATGGGGTTAAAATCTTCAGCCGTCCCGGAGATGGAACGAGAGTGGAGATCCGTCTTCCGAAGAAAACAGCAGCAGAAAGGGAGGGCAGAGCATAAAATGAACAGATTATTTTGTAGTACGGCGGCAGTTTTGGCGTCGGCCTGCCTTTTTTGCAGCTGTTCACAGAAAGGACAACTGATGGATTCCGGACAGGAAGTATCAGAAGAGAGCAGGAAAGCCTGGGAAAAGGCAGAGACAACTCCTTACGGGGCATATCCGGAGCTTGTAACATACACTTTGGGACAAATGAGCGGAGCAAATAATTCCAATCTGCCGGAGGGAGATACGTATGAAGATAATGCCTATACCAGATATCTTCGGAAAATGCTGAACATACAGAACGATAATATCTATATGGAAAGTGAAGACAGGTACAGTGAATTTGTTAATATTATTGTTAAAGATCAGACGCTTCCGGATATTCTGGTAGTTTCAGACAGGGAAACATTAAAGGAACTTGTGGAGAATGATTTGATCGAGGATCTCACAGAGGTTTATGAAAAATGCACATCCCCAAGAATCAAGGAAATGTATGGGAGTTATGGAGGAGAACTCCTGGAAGCGGGAGAATTTGACGGGAAGATTATGGCTGTGCCGGAAACCGTCATAGATCATGGTCCGAATCTTCTGTGGCTTCGGAAAGACTGGATAGATCAGCTTGGACTGAAAGAGCCGGAGACCCTGGAGGAAGCCTTTGATGTGATAGAAGCTTTTGCAGAACACAGAATGGGTACAGAAGAAGGAGAGGAACCGGTAGGACTTGCCTGCGACACAGGACTTGTAGGCACTACCAGCTCCAGCTATTCTATGGATGTGGTTTTTGACAGTTTTCATGCCAGCCCCCAGAGATGGATAAAAAAAGATGGAAAGATTGTTTACGGTTCCCTTACAGAAGAAACCAGAAATGCCCTTTCTTTTTTGCATGACTTATATGAAAGAGGAATTCTGGATCGGAATTTTGCTCTCCGTGCACCGAATAATATCAGAGATCTTGTGGTTGAAGGGAAATGCGGCGCTTTTTTTGGTCTCTGGTGGACGCCGAATAATCCATTGATGGATGCCATGGAAAAAGACACAACAGCAGATTGGGAACCCTATTATCTTCAGGAACCTTCCGGACAGGAAGCGTACGCTTCTTTAAGAAATAATAAATATGTGGTTGTGCGTAAGGGATTTGAGCATCCGGAGATTGTCATGAAGATTATCAGTGTGCTTTTTGATTATACAAGATATGAGGCAGAGGATGCAGACGAGGTAAATGAATATTTCGCATTGAATGTAGATCCAACAGCAAGACCTCTTGTCATTAATGTAGATTATAATGAGGCAACTTATCAGGTTACAAAAAAAATTAAGGCAGCTCTTGCCAGCTCTTGCCCGGAGGAAAATCTGACAGCTATAGAAAGTTCTTATTATCAGGCATGTAGAAATTACCTGGATTCTGAAACGTATACCGCAGAAGACTGGGCGGCATATAAATCCAGGATTTCTGCAGTAGGACTTCTGGTGGACGGAAATTATACGCCGGCTGTCCATCCTTATCTGGATGATACAGACGGTGTTGTTCCGCAGTCTTTGAAGCAATTTGAAAAAGATTCTTTTATCAGGATCATTATGGGAGAAGTTCCTGTCAGTTATTTTGATACTTTTGTGGAGCAGTGGTATCAACAAGGTGGGGAAACCCTGACAGAGCAAATCCGGGCATCTAATCCGGGAGAGTGATTACTCTCCCAGATGCCAGATGTCGCGATTGTATTCTTCAATGGTACGGTCAGAAGAGAAGAAGCCGGCTTTGGCAATGTTGATAAGAGCTCTTCTCGTCCAGTCGGAAGGATTGCAGGCATAGTCTGCCATGGCCTGCTGTTTTCTTACAACGTAGGCGTTAAAATCAGGGAGAGTCTGGAACCAGTCTTTGTGGATCAGCTCATTTTTCAGTCTCTCCAGATGCTCTTTATGTCCATATTTCAGCATTTCTTCTCCGGTAAGGAAGTCGATGGCCCGTTTCAGGTTCGGGTCGCTTTCGTACCAGTCTTTTGCACAGTAATCTCCTTTTGCATAGCGGTGGATGACCTGATCGCTGCTCTGGCCGAAGATGTAGATATTTTCTGCTCCAACTGCCTGAGAAATTTCTACATTGGCTCCGTCCATAGTTCCCAGTGTGAGAGCGCCGTTGAGCATAAACTTCATATTTCCGGTTCCGGAAGCCTCTTTGGAAGCAAGGCTGATCTGCTCGGAAAGATCACAGGCAGGGATCATTTTTTCAGCGGCAGTAACATTATAGTTTTCTACAAAAACAAGCTGCATCCATGGAGATACGTCAGGATCGCGAGAAATGACTTCGGATAAGGTCAAAAGGCTGTGGATGATATCCTTGGCGATCACATAGGCGGGAGCTGCTTTTGCCCCGAAAATGCTTACCAGAGCAGTAGAAGGCTTATGTCCGGCTTTGATCTCCAGGTACTGATGGATCAGGAAAAGCAGGTTCAGCTGCTGACGCTTATATTCGTGAAGACGCTTGGACTGAATGGAAAACATGGCATTTGTCTGAATGGAAATCCCCTGTTTCTGTTTCAGCCACTGTGCCAGAGCCTCTTTGTTATGACGCTTGATCTCTCCAAGGCGTGTCAGGACTTCTTCATTTTCTGTAAAGGCAAGAAGCTTTTCCAGTTCGGCAGCATCCTTGCGGAATCTGGGTCCGATCAGTTTTTCTATTTCTTTTGTAAGCGACGGGTTGCACTTCATCAGCCAGCGGCGGAAAGTAATGCCGTTTGTCTTATTATTGAATTTTTCAGGATAAAGGGTATAAAAGTTTTTCAGCTCGCTTTCCTTGAGGATTTCTGTGTGGAGAGCGGCCACTCCGTTGGTGGAGTGGGAAAAATGGATATCCATATGAGCCATATGCACCAGATCCTGTCCGTCGATAATGGCTGTGGATGGATCCTCTGTTCTTGTCCTGGCAAGAGCGTCCAGTTTGCGGATTACAGGAACAAGCTGTGGAACGACTTTTTCCAGAAAAGCAACCGGCCATTTTTCCAGCGCTTCTGCAAGGATAGTATGATTGGTGTAAGCGCAGGTATCGGTAACAATCTGAACGGCTTCCTCAAAATCAATGCCCTTTTCTTCCAGAAGACGGATCAGTTCCGGTATCACCATGCTTGGATGTGTGTCATTGATCTGAATTGCAGCATAGTCGGCCAGATCATGGTAATTGCTGCCTCTTTCTTCACATTCTTTCAGAATCAGCTGGGCTCCTGCGGATACCATAAAATACTGCTGATAGATACGGAGCAGACGTCCGTTGTCATCGGAATCATCCGGATAAAGGAAGAGAGTCAGGTTTCTGGCGATATCGGTTTTGTCAAAAGAGATCCCATCTTCGATGACAGCGGTATCCACCGTATCCAGGTCAAAAAGGTTCAGGGTGTTGGTACGTCCCTCATAGCCGGTTACCGGAAGGGTATAAAGCCTTGCAGAATAGGTGGTTCCTGCAAGAGATACCGGAAATACAGTATCGGTAGCCTGTGCGGCGCTGTGAGGTTCCAGCCAGAAATCAGGCGTCTCATTCTGCAGCCCGTTTTTGAAATCCTGATGGAAAAGTCCGCAGTGATAACGAAGGCCTACGCCGTCGCCGGGAAGATTCAGAGTTGCAAGACTGTCAAGGAAGCAGGCAGCCAGACGCCCGAGACCGCCGTTGCCAAGACTTGGTTCCGGTTCGATCTCTTCAATTTCTCCCAGAGAATGTCCGGCTTCTGAAAGAACAGAACGTACTTCATCATAAAGTCCGAGATTGATCAGGTTATTGGACAGAAGCTTTCCGATAAGAAATTCAGCAGAAATGTAGTAAAGCTTCCTGCCGGTAACAGCAGCAGCCCGTTTTTCACTTTGTCTGCGGATTAGCTCCAGAAGGGCGTGATAAATTTCTGTACCGGATGCGGCACTTAAGTCTCTGCCGCAAAGCTGTGTAAGTTCGTCTTTGATAAAAATGCTCATGTTATTTACTCCTTTCATTTGTCAGGATTGTGTTCTTCCGTTTTCGTTACTATATTTTTACTACACAAATCCATTGAAATCTAGTAAAATAACAGCAAAGAATGATACAATCCTATCATATTGGAGGGAATGCTTATGGCAGAAAAACAATATCAGGAAACAAAAAAGCACGGGAGCAGACTGTTCCCTTTTAACATTTATCCCTGCACGATTCCTCTGGATTTCCCGGCGGTGCTGGTACACTGGCACAGGGAAATGGAACTGATCTATGTAAAAAAGGGAAGAGGGAGGATCCAGATGGGAATGCAAGAATTTGAAGGAAAGGAAGGAGATATTTTTGTAATCCCTCCGGGGAACCTTCATGCGATCCACAGAGCAAAAGGATTTACCATGGAATATGAAAATATTATTTTTGAGGTAGACTTTCTTGGAGGAGGGGCTGCCGATGTATGCGCCGGAGAATATCTGGTTCCTCTTGTTTCCGGGCAGCTTCTTTCTCCGGTCCGTATAAGCTGCGGGGAAAATGATTACGAGAAGCTGAAGGTCTGTCTGAAACAGATGGAAGAGCTTTGCGGGGAAAAAACAGTCGGATTTGAGCTTGGAGTGAAAGCCGCGGCGCTACAGCTGCTTTTTCTGCTGGTAAAAAAATATCCCCATATCCATCACAGCGTTTCTCCGGATATGGAAAAGCTGAAAATGCTTCTGCAGCAGATTGAAGAAAAAACGGGAGAAAATCTTTCCGTAGGGGAAATGGCAGAATTTTGCGGATGGAGCAGCAGCCATTTTATGCGGTGGTTTAAAAACATGACAGGCAGCAGCTTTACGTCTTATGTAAATGACCGGAAACTGGCATCGGCGGCAGAAAATCTGCGCCGTACAGACAATAAGATCGTAACCATTGCCGAGGATGCAGGGTTCAGCAATCTTTCTAATTTTAACCGGCAGTTTAAGGCAAGATATGGAATGACTCCGGGAGAATACAGAGAGAAATGAAAAAGTCAGCAGCTATTTAGAAAAAAATCTAAATAGCTGTTGACTTTTTGTGGATGGAAAGGTATATTCTAATTAGAAATATTTCTAAATACTTTTCAATGAAAGGGGTGATACAATGTCTTTTGCAGATACATTTAAGGCATTGTCAGATCCGGCAAGAAGAGAAATTCTGCAGCTTCTGAAGGATGGAAAAATGTCTGCAGGAGAAATTGGCAGCCATTTTGATATGACAGGAGCAACTATATCCTACCATTTGAAGATCCTTAAAAATGCGGATCTTGTATGGGAAACAAAGGTGAAAAATTACATCTACTATGAGTTAAATACATCGGTGGTAGAAGAAATCCTTCTGTGGCTTACTGAGCTTACAGGAGAAAAGAAATAGAAAATCATTTATGGTTCAGCTTATCCTGAACCAGAGGAGGAAAATATCATGTTGAAAAAATATAAATGGACACTGCTGACAGCAGGATTTATGATATTGCTGCCAATGGCTGTGGGCTTATTTTTGTGGAATAAACTTCCGGATATGATACCCACACATTTTGGGTTGGATAATGAGATAAATGGATGGAGCAGCAAGCCAATGGCTGTATTTGGTATGCCGTTAATTATGCTTGCTATGGAGTTTGTCTGTGCTTTTTTGACTAACGCAGATCCTAAACGGAAAAATATTAACGACAAGCTGATGAGGACGATACTCTGGATTATCCCTATTATTTCTCTGGTAACCTGTCTGAGCTGTTATGCGGTAGCTCTTGGACGCACAATTGATATTGGAATGGTAATGAATATAATCCTGGGGATTGTATTTATCATTATGGGAAATTATATGCACAAGATCAAACAGAATTATACGGTGGGGATCAAGATCCCGTGGACATTAAACAGTGAAGAAAACTGGAATCGTACCCACAGACTTGGAGCATGGCTGTTTATGCTGGGAGGGATTATTTTTATAGTAAATGCATTTTTTAAGTCAGAGTGGGTTCTGATAGCTTTTCTGATAGCTGTGGGAGTAATTCCTATGGGATATTCTTATATTCTTTATAAAAAAGGAATCTGATTTTTTGCAAAACCCCTGAAAGGAATCCGGGAAGAAGGAGCCTTTCGGGGGTTTTTATGTCAGGAAAATCATTCGTGATATAAAATAAGAGAAAAGAACCGTACATCCGAATCACCGGCCCAGCATACCATTCCGGCGGACTCTGCCATTTTTTGGGCATCCACACCATAGGCAGACATACAGGAATGTGTTTTGTAAGGCCCTGCGCTCATAATGAGATAATTGTCTTCTCTGGAAGGAAAGAGATGTTCTGCCAGTTTTTCTGTAAGTACATTCTGATCATATTTGGCTTTTTTAAAGACAGCCGGGCTGTTTTCAGGATGTTCCAGGACAGTCTGGAGAACAAGTGCTTTTTCATAAGCCTGTGCTTTATCACGCATTTCCTCTGGCGTACCACAGACAGGAGGGCATGCCGGAATTTTATCATAGCAGCCGCAAAGATTTTCTTCGCAGAACTGACGGTATTCCAGCACAAAGGATAGTTCCTTCACATCTACTACAGCGGCATTGGCAAATCCAAAAGACAGTGCTTCTTTTATAAAATCCATATTTATACTTCCTCCTTTTTTTATATACATTATTATAACGTATTTTATAAAAGTGTTCTATAAGAGAATAGAGAACAAAATAAAATTCACAAAACTGTCCTTATTAAAAAAGTGAAAATTGTATATTTTAAAATGTACAGTTTTTGCTATGATATAGTTAGCTTATTTAGAAAGAAGGGGGACTATCATGAACAATCAAAATAATACTATTATGAAACTTGCACAGACAGCGCTTTTGGCAGCGCTTTGTTATGTGTCCTTTACATTTTTGCAGATTAAAATACCTGTGCCGGGTGGAGATGCCACATCTATTCATATAGGAAATGCATTCTGTGTTTTGGGTGCACTGCTTTTGGGAGGATGGTACGGTGGACTTGCAGGAGCGATAGGAATGACCGTTGCAGATATTCTGGATCCGGTGTATATTACGGTGGCTCCAAAAACTTTCATTTTGAAGCTGTGCATTGGTCTTATTACAGGAGTTGTAGCACACAGGATTGCTAAAATTAATGAGAGTACAGATAAAAAGTATGTGATGAAATGGAGTATACTTGCATCTTCTGCCGGTCTGGCCTTTAATGTAGTGGCAGATCCGGTAGTGGGGTATTTTTATAAACAATTTGTACTTGGCCAGCCTCAGAAAATGGCAGAGGTGCTTGCAAAGTTAAGTGCAATGACAACGTTGTTCAACGCAGTTGTATCGGTGATTCTGGTTGCGGTACTTTATAATGCGGTACGCCCTGTGCTGATCAAAAGTCATTTGCTGGCAGTAGGGAGAACAAAGGAACAGTTGAATTAATAACTGTAGATAAATAAGTCGTTGGCCGATAAGGAGATACCTGTCGTCCGGCGGCTTTTTTTGCACCGGGAAAGTTGCTGCAGAATGTACTGCTTTCCTGGTATATAAAAACCGTTCCATTTTGTCTGAGAGAATTTTATAAAAAAATGAAAAAAGTAGTTGACATATGCTGGAAGCTGTGGTAAATTAATCTGGCTGTCACAAAGAAATGATTCTTTTGAACAAACAATTTAAAAAACTTTGAAAAAAGTCAGAAAAAGTTGTTGACAAACATTTCTGAGTGTGGTAAAGTAAACAAGCTGTCAGAGAGACAGAGATTTACAAAAAACAAACATCAAAAAAAGTTTGAAAAAACTTGAAAAAAGTTCTTGACAAACAAAAACAGATGTGATAAACTAAACGAGCTGTCTGAGAGACAGAAACAAAGAACCTTGATAACTAAACAGTGAGACACATACGATTCTCGAAAATTCTTTACATTTTATTTTTAAGAACGGTTCGATGAACCAAAACAGTAAAACGAGAGATAGCTAGCAGCTTT
>JAPFCU010000029.1 GCA_026169535.1 Blautia sp. | reverse complement strand
GATCAGGTGTATGACATTGTGAGTGTGGATCATCTGAATTATAAGAAGAAGTGTCTGAAATTCACATGCAGGAAGGTCCGGAGGTGAGAGCATGGCAGGGGACAGGTGTACAGTCAGCCAGATGGCAGATGTGATCATGGAAGGACTGGAAGAGTACGCACAGCTTGCAGCGGATGATATGAAAAAGGCAGTGAAGAAGGCTGGGTCACAGGCAAGGAAAGACATCCAGGAGAATGCCCCTGTGAAAACCGGTGCCTATGCAAAGAGCTGGGCGGCGAAGACCACGAAGGAAACTGCCAATGCAATGGAGATCGTGGTGTATTCCAGAAACAGGTACCAGCTGGCACATCTGCTGGAGTTCGGTCATGCGCTGAGAAGAGGCGGCAGGACAAGGGCTTTTCCCCATATTGCGCCTGCCGAGGAAAGGGCTGCACAGACTCTGGAACGGGAAGTGGAGAAGGCACTGAGGTGATGGCGGGAGGTGAAAGCATATGACACTGGAAGAACTGGCAGGGATGCTGGAAGAGACTGGTTTTCCTTTTGCTTATGACCATTTTGCGGAAGGGGAAAGCCCGGATCCGCCGTTTATCTGTTATCTGCTTCCAGGAAGTGATAATTTTGCGGCAGACGGGCGGGTATATTTCCGGATCAGTGAAGTAAGGATAGAGCTTTACACGGACCGGAAGGATCCCGGGGCAGAAGCTCTGGTGGAAACAGTTCTGGATAATGCCGGGATTTTTTATAATAAGTCGGAGGTCTGGATCCAGAGCGAAAAGCTTTATGAGGTGCTGTACAGTATGGAACTGTAATGATTTGATTAATGATGGAGGGATAATATGTCTGATAAGAATAATAAGGTGAAGTATAATCTGAAAAATGCGCATTACGCTTTACTGACGATTGGCGAGGACGGGGCGGTGTCCTATGCAGCGCCGGTGCCGCTTCCGGGATCCGTGTCACTGTCCCTGGATGCCAACGGGGAGCCGGAGAATTTTTATGCGGATGGTATTGCGTACTATGTGATCAACAACAATATGGGCTATGACGGGGATCTGGAGCTTGCACTGATTCCGGAGAGTTTCAGGACGGATGTGCTGAGAGAAAAGCTGGATGCCAAGGGTGTTCTGATTGAAAACTCGGATGCAGAACTGGCACTGTTTGCCCTGCTTTTTGAGTTCGACGGGGACGTGCGTCATATCCGCCACGTGATGTATAACTGTTCAGCTTCCCGTCCGAAGATCGAGGGCAAGACCAACGAGGAGAAAAAGGAAGTGCAGACAGAAACACTGACTATCAAGGCTACACCATTGGCGGATGGAAAGGTGAAGGCGAAGACAGGAGATACTACGGATGCAACTGTTTATGCAGACTGGTACAAGTCGGTGTATCTGCCGGTTGCAGATCCAGCTTCCTTGCAGGCGGCGGATAGTGGAAAGTCTGTTGTGGATGCTGCAGGAAATGGAAAAGCACTGAGCTGAGGGGGATTCGGATATGAGCATGATGAAGAAGATTGAGATTGACGGGAAGGCGGTTGCTTTTAAGGCATCTGCCGCCATTCCGCGTATTTACAGGATTAAGTTCCAGAGGGATATCTACAAGGATTTATCTGTTTTGGAAAAGAGTATCGGGGACGGGGATCCGGAAAAGTCCTCCCTGGACCTGTTTTCCCTTGAGATGTTTGAGAACATTGCGTATGTGATGGCGAAGCATGCGGATCCGTCTATTCCGGATAATCCGGAGGACTGGCTGGATGAATTTAATACATTCAGTATTTATCAGGTTCTGCCGAAGCTGATTGAGCTGTGGGGGATGAACATTAAGACGGATGTGGAGGCTAAAAAAAACTTCATGCAACAGACCGCGAAATGACAACTCCTTTGTTTCTTCTCCGGTGTGTGCAGCTGGGGATTTCCATCCGGGATCTGGATCTGCTGACCATTGGCATGGTGAATGATATGTTTGTGGAGAGCAGGAACGATGAGTATAAGGGATGGAGACAGGTTGCCGCACAGGAGGATTTCGACAGGTTCTGATCTGATGAAATATGGTGACAGCATGATTCAGAAAGGGTATAATGGTTTTATCAAATCAATATTTACTGAATTAAGTTAATCGTGCCATATGGCTTGATTATAAATACAAAGATAAAAACGCAATGTACATTAAAAATGTATTAGAGCTGGTAGGTAGCCCAGCCGTCCTATGTAAATAGGGTAAGTAACCTGCCCCTCCGGGTTGTCCATTCTTTGTTCATTTTATTTTAGGAGGGATTCTCATGGATAAAGTAAATGGAAAACTGACGGTATATTTTGAAGAATCATTTTGGGTAGGCGTATTTGAGCGTATTGAAGATGGTAAACTATCTGTGGCGAAGGCAATATTTGGTGCAGAACCAAAAGATTACGAAGTACAGGAATATATTCAAAAATACTATTTCAGTTTGAAATTCAGTCCGGCTGTTGAAACTATTGTAAAGGATATTAAAAGAAATCCGAAACGGATGCAGCGAGAAGCAAAAAAGCAAATGCTGGAAACCGGCATTGGTACAAAATCGCAGCAGGCATTGAAATTACAGCAGGAACAGAACAAACAGGAGCATAAAGAGAAAAGCCGCAAGAAAAAAGAGGCGGAAGAACAGCGAATGTTTGAGTTGAAACAGCAAAAGAAAAGAGAAAAGCATAAGGGACATTAAAGTCCCTTGGGCTTTTCCTCAAAGCGGGATTTGCGGAGGAAAGTTTAATGAAAGATAAAAATGATTTGAAGTTATCAGATATCATGTGTAAGTGGTATATATGGGCTGTTGATGGATGGGTTATTGGAAATTGGTTAAGTGATGATACTTTAGGAAGTCTTATCGGTTTGGCAATGGGAAGCCTTATCGGTTGGTATATACAAAAAAATTACAATAAAAAAGATAATGGATAACTTCTAGTTTTGTTGATAAAAAAATGAAGACGATAATGAAAGCATTTGTCAGGATGGCAGGTGCTTTTTTTGTGCCCGGAGTGATCCGGGTATTTTTGTGCCTTTTTTATGAGATTTGGGGGTGAGCCGTATGGCAGGGAACAGAATCAAGGGGATCACTGTCGAGATTGGCGGCGATACCACGAAATTACAGACTGCCCTGAAAGGGGTTAATACTGAGATCAGAAATACGCAGAGTCAGCTGAGGGATGTGGAGAAGCTGTTGAAGCTGGATCCGGGGAATACGGAGCTGATCGCGCAGAAGCACAGGCTGCTGGCACAGGCGGT